>NZ_JBSFSI010000028.1:0-101802 GCF_053589675.1 Streptomyces sp. NPDC003284 | reverse complement strand
GCCGAGCGATCTCAGTTTCCGGGCCACCGGCGGTTCGAACCTCTCGACGGAGCCCAGATGGTGCCGTCGGTGACGGCGCCGCACTGTGGGGGGTTCGGTTCAGGCGGGGATCACGGCATCGCGTGGACGTGCGCGCCGACCGAGTTGGACCAGGCGTTGCCCGCGGCGGCGTCCCAGTTGGTGGACCAGGTCATCGCGCCGCGCACGTCGGGGTAGGCCTTCGAGGGCTTGAAGGTGCCGCAGTTGGTCAGCTTCGCCAGGCAGTCCAGGGCGTTGTTGACCACGGTCGGGGAGACGTAGCCGCCGCCCGCGCCGCTCGGGGAGGCCGGCAGGCCCAGGCCGACCTGGGAGGGGGCGAGGCCGCCTTCGAGCTGGATGCAGGCGAGCGCGGTGAGGAAGTCGACCGTGCCCTGCGAGTAGACCTTGCCGTCGCAGCCCAGCATGGCGCCGCTGTTGTAGTACTGGGTGTTGACGACCGTGAGGATGTCCTTGATGTTCAGGGCCGTCTTGAAGTAGCCCGCGCCCGTCGACTGCATGTCGATGGTCTGCGGGGCCATGGTGATGATCAGACCCGACCCGGCCTTCGTGGACAGGGCGCGCAGGGCCTGCGTCATGTACGTGGGGTTGAGGCCGTTCTCCAGGTCGATGTCGACGCCGTCGAAGCCGTAGGTCTGCATCAGGGAGTAGACCGAGTTGGCGAAGTTCGTCGCGGAGGCCGGGTCGCTGACCGAGACGGTGCCCTTCTCGCCGCCGACCGAGACGATGACCTTCTTGCCGGCCGCCTGCTTGGCCTTGATGTCGGCCTTGAACTGGTCGACCGTGTAGCCCTTCAGGCCCGCCGAGTCGAGGTTGAAGGTGACCGCGCCGGGCGTGGTCGTGGCGTCGGCGAAGGCGACCGCGATGATGTCGTACGCCGAGGGGACGTCGGAGATCTTCTGGACGGTGGCGCCGTTGTTGAAGTTCTGCCAGTAGCCCGTCACCGCGTGCTTGGGCAGGTTGCCGCCGTGGTTGCCGTCGCCGCCGCCGGGCGCCGTGGTGGCGCTCACCGCCGCCGACCTGGCCGACTCGCCCGCCGCGTTGGTCGCCGAGACCTGGAAGGAGTAGGCGGTGGAGGCGGACAGTCCGCTCACCGTCGTGGAGGTGCCGGTGACCGCCGAGACCTTGGTGCCGTCGCGGTAGACGTTGTAGCCGGTGGCGCCCGAGACCGCGCTCCAGGACAGGTCGACCGAGGAGGAGGTGGCGTTGCCCGCCGCCAGTCCCGCCGGGGTCGACGGGACCGTCGGGTCGGGGTCGCCCCCGCCGCCCCCGTCCGGGCCGGAGACGGACACGTCGTCGGCGTAGTAGGCCGCCTGGCCGTACCAGCCGTGCAGATAGACCGTGACCGAGGTGGTCGAGGAGCCGGTGGTGAAGGTCGTGGAGAGCTGCTTCCACGCGGCCGAGTCCGGGGTCCAGGTGGAGACGTCCGTGGTGCCGGTGCCGGTGGCGCCGAGGTAGGTGTAGCCGCCCTGCACCCAGGCGCTCAGCGTGTACGTCGAGTTGGGCTTGACGGCCACCTTCTGGGTGCACTGCGCGGTGTCCTGCCCGGCCGGGGCGGCCTTCAGCGCGGACGAACCGGCGTGCACCGGCGTGGAGACGGTCGAACCGCTGCCTGCCGAACAGGTCCAGTTGCTCAGACCCGCCTCGAAACCGGCGTTCTTGGCGTTGTTGACGTCGGCGGCCGAGGCCTGGCCGGTGCCCGCCAGGGAGAGGGCCATGGCCGCGGTGACGGCTCCGGACCAGATGCTCAGCGGCCGGAGCCGTCTGCTTGAGGGCGTGCCTGGGGCGCGGTCCACTGGGGCCTCCGGGGGAGAGGAGAAGGAAGGGAGGGAAGAGAGCAAAGGGCGGGAAGAACGGGAAGGAAGTACGGGAAGGAAGAGAAGGAAGAGGGGGAGAGCGGGAGGGGAAGTCATGAACTGCGGTGCCGCTGCTGGTCGTACAAGTTGGTCCAGACCAATTGCATTGTCAAGAGGTCCAGACCAAATCCGTGCCCTGCGAGGCGTCCGGAACCGTCCGCTCCGTGCCCTCCGCCCGGCGCGGCGGGAGTCAACCGACCGTCGCGCCGCCACGCTTTCGGGTCGGCTCCGGGCGCACAACCTGCCCGGGTTTGAAATGACTTGTGCGGCAACGCATGCCATCGGGTCGGCGAATCGCTGTTCTCCGGTCACAGGCGCGTGGTTACAGTGCTCACGTAGTCACGCAGTGAAGTCAACTCGGTGCGCCGGACCAACACCGGCGGGCCGACCGGCGGCAGACGGGGAGCTGGCGTGTCAACTGCGATCGCGGTGACCGGCGCGGACATGGCACTGCCCGCCCAGGACGAACGGACCGTGCCCGCAGCGGTCCTGGGGGACCTGGCCCGGGAGCCCCTGGAGCGCACGCTCGACGGCATACGGACCCTGCTCGACCAGCACCCGCACCTGATCGTCGTGTACTCGCGCGCCCTGCCCGCCGGGGCCGAGCGCCGGCTGCACACGGTGCGTTCGCTGCTGGAGAGCGACCGCATCGCCCTCTACCGCTCCGACCTGCCGCCGCTCGGAGTCGCCGTGCTGGCCCGCCAGTTACGCCAGCTGGCCTCCTGCGACCTCGGCCCCGGGGTGCTGGCCTCGGCCGCCCGCCTGCTCACCCACTACGTCCACTGCGGTGCCGTGCTCAACTCCGTCACCCGCCTGGACCGCGTCCCCGTCGACCTCAAGGCGCACGCCAGGTCCTGGGTGCCCGGCAGCCAGTTCGGCGTCCTCGCCCATCCCCAGGCCCAACTGGTGCGCATCGGCCCCGAAGCCACCCTCGCCGGACCGGACTTCGCGACCTGGATGCTGGTCGCGAAGGGCCAGCTCCAGTCCGACTGGATCGGCGCCCATCTCGCCCCGGCCTGGCGGGCGCTCGGCCTGCGCGAGGCCGCCCTGCCGGGTGAGTCCGCCGCCTGGTGGGGCACCGGGAAGCTGATCGAGTTCTGCGGCTATCTGCCCGACCTGTCGGTCCTCTACCAACTCGTCGCCTCCGTACGGCAGAGCGTGTGCCACTGGTGCGGCATCGACGTCATCGGCGACCGCTGCGTCTTCTGCTCCGCCGCACCGCCCGACCCGGGGGAACGGCCGGACGGCCAGGGGGAGTACGGCGCGTCCGACGCGTACGGCGCGTCCGGTACGTACGGCGCATACGGCGCTTCCGGTACGTCCGGTGCGCGCGGCGCTTCCGGTACGCAGGGTGCGCCGGGGGCGTACGAGGCGCACGAGCCGTACCGGACCCGAGAGAGCCGCGCGCCCGCCGGGTGAGCCCGCGCCCCCGGCCGACGTACCGGTGGACCGTACGGCCGCACCGGTACGGCACCACCGGGCACCACCCGCACCCCGTCGAATCCGCTCGAACGAACCCCCCAACGAGGTCGTACGGCTCATGAACTCCCGTCAGCGCCGCGGCGTGATACTCCTGCTCCTGTCCGTGCTGTGCGCCCTCGGCGCGTTCGCCGGCGTGCTCTCCCTCATCAGCGACGTCAGGTCGAAGGTCGGCCCGGAGGTCACGGCGTACCAGCTGAAGGCCGACGTACAGCCGTACACACCGCTGAGCGCGGGGCAGTTCGAGAAGATCCGGATGCCCAAGCGCTGGCTGTCGCCCAACGCCGTCACCGACCTCGGCCAGGTCCGCGGCAAGATCGCGGTCACCACGCTGCGCCAGGGCTCGCTGCTCCAGAGCGACATGATCGTGAACCAGCCCGCGCTGCGCCCCGGGCAGCAGGAGGTCGCCATCATGATCGACGCCGCCACCGGTGTGGCCGGCAAGATCACCCCCGGCGCCACCGTCAACGTCTACGCCACCTTCCCCGGGGCGCGGCAGGGCGACCCCGCCCAGTCCAAGATCATCGTGACCAACGCCCGGGTCCTGGACGTCGGCCGGATCACCGCCCTCGACCCCGGCGCCGACAGCCGCGACCGGCAGCCCACCGAGGCCGTGCCCATCACCTTCGCGCTCTCCACCATCGACGCCCAGCGCATCACCTACGCCGAGTCCTTCGCCCAGCGGGTCCGGCTCGCACTGGTGGCGCCCGGCGGCGACACCGACGTGCCGGCCAAGGACCGGACCTACGAACTCGCGAACGACAAGTGAGAGGCCCGCAGCCATGCCCACCAGGATCCTCCCGGCAGCCGGCGACGCGGACGCGGTCCGGTCCCTCACGACCCTGCTCAGCCAGCTCCCCGACGCGGAACCGCTGGCCGCCGTCGGCGACTCCACCCAGCTCGTGGACACCCTCGCCCGGCTGGCCGCCGAATCCGTCGACGAACTGCCCGAGGTCGTGGTCGTGCACGAACGCGTCGGCCCCGTCCCCGCGCTGGAGCTCATCCGCGAGGTCGCGCTGCGCTTCCCGTCCGTCGGCGTCATCCTCGTCACCTCCGACGCGAGCCCCGGCCTGTTCTCCGCCGCCATGGACGCCGGTGCCCGCGGCCTGGTCCCGCTGCCGCTGGGCTACGAGGAACTGGCCAGCCGGGTCCAGGCGGTGGCCCAGTGGTCGGTGGGCGTACGGCGCCACCTGGGACACGGCGCCGACCTGTCCGGCGGGGCCGGCGGGCGCGTGGTCACGGTGAGCGGCGCCAAGGGCGGCGTCGGCACCACCCTGACCGCCGTCCAGCTCGCCCTGGCCGCCCAGGCGTCCGGCCACAGCACCGCCCTGGTCGACATGGACCTCCAGACCGGCGACATCGCCTCCTACCTGGACGTCCGGTTCCGCCGCTCGGTCGTCGACCTGGCCGCCATCACCGACATCTCGCCGCGTGTCCTCGCCGACGCCGTCTTCCGGCACGACACCGGCCTCGCCCTGCTGCTCGCCCCCGGCGAGGGCGAACGCGGCGAGGAGGTCACCGACCGGGCCGCCCGCCAGATCGTCGGCGCGCTGCGCTCCCGCTACGAGATCGTCGTGCTGGACTGCGGGTCCCAGCTGGGCGGCGCGGGCGCGGCGGCCGTGGAGACCGCCGACACCGCGCTGCTGCTCACCACCCCGGACGTGATCGCGGTGCGCGCCGCGAAGCGGACCGTGCGGATGTGGGACCGGCTCCAGGTCCGCAAGGCGGAGGAGACCACCGTCGTGGTCAACCGCCACAACCGGGCCACGGAGATCCAGCCCGCGCTCATCGGCCGGATCACCGGCACGCCGGTGGCCGCGACCGCCGTCCCCGCCAACTTCAAGGAGCTCCAGGGTCTCGTCGACGCCGGCCGCATCCACGAACTGGACGCCCGGAGCACGGTCAAGCAGGCCCTGTGGGGCCTGGCCGCCGAACTCGGCCTGGTCAAGCGGCCGGTGACCACCGCCAAGGGACACGGCCGGATGCGCGGCGACCGGGGCTCGGTCAGTTTCCGGCGGCGCAGGGAGGCGGGGGGATGAGCAGGGGGACGAGCGGGGCGACGCGTGGGGTGCCGCGGGGGCGAGGGCGGTTACGGGGCGCGGGCGCGGGGTCTTCGGTGCCGTACGGCGGTGCGCGGGGCGCGGGCGCGCGGTCTCCGGTGCCGTACGGCGGTGCGCGGGCGAGGCTGCGGCTGCGGTCCGACAGCGGGCAGGTCGCCGTCGAGTTCCTGGGCATGGCCCCCACCATCATCGTCACGCTCGTCCTGATGTGGCAGTGCGTGCTGCTGGGATACACGTTCACGCTCGCCGGGAACGCCGCCGACGAGGGAGCCCGGGTGGGCACCGCGGCCACCGGCGACTACCAGGGCGCGTGCGAGCGGGCCGCCCTGGGCGCGCTGCCGGGCGCCTGGCACGGCGACGCCGCGATCGACTGCGGAGGGCGGGGGAGCGGCTATGTGACGGCGACCGTGCACCTGCGCGTCCCCGTCCTGCTGCCGGGTCTGATCGGGTTCCCCATCCCGGTGAGCGGCCATGCCGCCGCCGTGGAGGAGGTGAAGCGCTGAGATGCCGTGGATCCGGCGGTCCCGGCGCGGCGCGCGCGCCGACCGTGGCCAGGTCGCCATCGAGTACCTGGGCTTCGTCCCGGTCCTGCTGCTGGTCGGCCTCGCGGCCATCCAGATCGGACTCGTCGCCTTCTGCGCCCTCCAGGCCGGTACGGCGGCACGGGCGGGGGCGCGCGCCGCCTCGCTCGGTCACGACGCGCAGGCGGCGTGCGCGGCGGCGGTCAGCGGCGGCCTCTCCGGCCGTACCACCTGCTCGCCCGCCGCCGGGGGCGACACGGTCACCGTCACGGCCACCGTGCGCATCCCCTCCGTCATCCCGCTGTGGAACCCGGTCGGCACGGTCCGCAAGACCGCCACCATGCCGCTCGACGACCCCCGCTCGACCAGTGACCGAGGACGAGGAGCCCCGCCCCCATGAGTCTGCGCGCACGCATCAACTCCCCGCAGGAGCAAGGCAGCCGGGGCGAGGACGCCCATCTGGTCGCCTCCTACCGGGCGAAGCTCCTGGAGGAGATCGACCTCGCGGAGATGAGCGCGCTCGCCCCCGCCGAGCGCCGGGTACGGCTGGAGCGGGTGCTCGGGCACATCATCAGCCGCGAGGGCCCGGTCCTGTCGACGGCCGAGCGCTCCCGGCTGATCCGCCGGGTGGTCGACGAAGCCCTCGGCCTCGGCATCCTGGAACCCCTGCTCGAAGACGCGTCCATCACCGAGATCATGGTCAACGGCCCCGACGCGATCTTCGTGGAGCGCGGCGGCCGGGTCGAACAGCTCCCGCTCCGCTTCGCCTCCCACGAGCAGCTGATGCAGACCATCGAACGGATCGTCTCCACCGTCAACCGGCGCGTGGACGAGACGAACCCCATGGTCGACGCCCGGCTGCCGTCCGGCGAACGCGTCAACGTGATCATCCCGCCGCTGTCGCTGACCGGCCCCGTCCTCACCATCCGCCGCTTCCCGCGCTCCTTCACCCTCCAGGAGCTGATCGGGTTCGGCTCGCTCGACGAGCACATGCTCTATCTGCTCGCCGGACTGGTGCAGGCCAGGTTCAACATCATCGTCTCCGGCGCCACCGGCACCGGCAAGACCACGCTGCTCAACGCCCTGTCCGGGCTGATCCCGGACGGTGAGCGCATCATCACCATCGAGGACTCCGCCGAACTCCAGCTCCAGCAGCACCATGTCGTACGCCTGGAGGCCCGCCCGCCCAACGTCGAGGGCCGCGGCCGGATCAGCATTCGCGACCTCGTCCGCAACTCCCTGCGCATGCGCCCCGACCGCATCGTGGTCGGCGAGGTCCGCGGCGGCGAGTCGCTGGACATGCTCCAGGCCATGTCGACCGGCCACGACGGCTCGCTGGCCACCGTGCACGCCAACAGCGCCGAGGACGCCCTGATGCGCCTTCAGACCCTGGCCTCCATGTCCGAGGTGGAGATCCCCTTCCCGGCGCTGCACGACCAGATCAACAGTGCCGTGGACGTCCTCGTCCAGCTCACCCGCTTCGCGGACGGCGCCCGCCGCGTCACCGAGATCGCCCTGCTCGACAGCCACGGCGGCGAGCCGTACCGGCTGACCACCGTGGCCCGCTTCGCCGCCCGGCCCATGACCGCGGACGGCCGTATCCACGGCGCCTTCGAGCACCACCCGCTGCCCCGCCGCGCCGCCGACCGCCTCCACATGGCGAGCCAGCCCGTCCCCGCGGCCTTCGGCGTCGCCCGGTCCACGGACCAACTGGCCACCCGGGAAGCCGTATGAGCCGTATGAGCTGTGTGAGCTGTGTGAGCTGTATGAGTCCTATGCCCAGTACGACGCCCACGACGCCCACGCCCACGACGCCCGCGGCCACCCCGCCACGACGCGTCCGGAGCAGGCGGTCAGGAGCCACCCCATGGAACTGAGCACCCTCGTCACCCTCACCACCGGGGTCGCCCTGCTGGCCTGCGTCCTGGCCGTCGTCGGCCTGCACGCCTACACCTCCGGCCGGGCCCAGCGCGCCGAACTCGTCGACCGGCTCGCCCTGACCGGCGGCACCGAGACGGGCCGCAGACGCCGCTTCCGCTCCCTGGACCGCAGACTGCGCCGCACCGCCCTCGGCCGTCGGCTGGAACTGCGGCTCGCCGCCACCGGCCTGGACGTCACCCCCGGCGAGTTCTTCGCCTGCATGCTCGCCGTGGTGGCGGCCCTCTGGCTGATCGGCCAGGCCGCCCTGGCTCCGTTCTTCGGGCCGCTCGCCGGGCTCCTCGGTGTCTGGGCCGCCGTGCAGTTCCTCAACTGGCAGCGCGCCAAACGCATCGAGAAGTTCATCAACCAGCTCCCCGAACTCGCCCGCATCCTGGCCAACGCCACCCAGGCCGGCCTCGCCCTGCGCACCGCGATCGGCATGGCCGCCGAGGAACTGGAGGCCCCCGCGGGCGAGGAACTGGGCAAGGTCGCCCACCAGCTCGCGCTGGGCGCCTCGATGGACGACGCCCTCGGCGAACTCGCCGACCGGCTGCCCTCCCGCGAACTCGTCGTCCTGGTCACCACCCTCGTCCTGTCCAACCGGGCCGGCGGCCAGGTCGTCGGCGCCCTGCGCAACCTCACCGAGACCCTGGAGGAGCGCAAGGAGACCCGCCGCGAGATCCGCACCCAGCTCTCCCAGGTCAACATGACCTCGTACGCGGTACCCGTGCTCGGCGTCGGCGCGCTCTTCCTGATGAACGGCGTCAAGTCCGGTGCCCTGGAGCGCATGACGGGCTCCCCGCTCGGCCAGGGCGCCGTGATCGTCGCCTTCGCGCTCTACGCCGTCGGCTTCTTCCTCATCCGCCGGATGTCCCGTATCGACGTATAGCGCCAGAACGGCCCGCGGAGGCGGGCGAGTCGGAAGCACCGGAAGACAGGAAGGAGAGAACCGACGATGGCATGGCTGCTCGCCCTGGTGGCGGCGCTCGGCGTCGCGGGCGTCTTCGCCGGTGTCCGCATGTACCGCGCGGACGCCCGGCTGCCCAGCGACCTCGCCCTCGCCCTGGAGGTCGGCGCCACCCGCACCGGCGCGGTGGGCTCCGTCATCGACCGCCTGGGCATGCGCTACGCCCCTGCCGTACTGCGCCTGATGGGCCCCAAGCTGGTCGCGCGCTACCGCCGCAAGATCGACCTGGCGGGCAACCCGGGCGGCCTGACCATCGACCGCTACGCGGCCCGGCGCGCGGTCTACGGCTTCCTCGGCGGCTTCGGCGGCCTGATCTCCCTGCTGCGCGGACAGTACGTCGTCGCGCTCCTCCTCTTCGCCTTCGGCGCGTTCTGGACCGAGGTCGGCATCTGGTCGGCCATCCGCATCCGCCGCGACGTCATCGAGCGCACGCTGCCCGACTTCCTCGACGTCCTCGCCGTCGTCGTGAGCGCCGGACTCGGCTTCCGCCAGGCGCTGGACCGGGTGGCCTCCCGGTACGAGGGCCCGTGGGCGGACGAACTGCGCATCACCCTGCGCCAGATGGACCTCGGGATGAGCCGCCGCGAGGCGTTCGCGGAACTGCGCCGCCGCAACGACTCCGAGCAGGTCGCCATGTTCGTCACCGCCCTCCAGCAGGGCGAGGAACTGGGCGCGCCGATCGTCGACACGCTCGTGTCCCTGGCCAAGGACATGCGCCGCACCGACGCGCAGAACGCCCGCCGCAAGGCCGCCCGCGCGGTCCCCAAGGCCACCATGATGATCACCACCTTCATGGTCCCGGCCACCCTCATCCTCCTCGCCGCGGGCCTCCTCCTGGGCTCCGGCGTGGACTTCGGCTCCGTCACAGGGGAGTAGGGGCCAGATGCGTACGACCACGCCGACCACGCTGACCACGGCGACCACGGAGGAACGCCACCTCCGCACGGGCTTACTCCGGCACGCGCCGCGCATGGCGCCGGAAACGGGGGGAGGGGGAGGGGGAGGGGACCCCGAGCCCGCGCCGGTCCCGGTCCCAGCAGAGGTACAGGTACCCGAGGGTGTCCCCGCCCTGGCGACGGCTCCCGCCCCGCACCCCCTCGCGCCGGAAAAGCTCCAGATCAGCGCCCTGCAAGCGATGTGCCGCCATGTCTTCGCGTTCCGCCTGGCGATGATCGCGCTGGCCGCCCCCGTCGCCCTCGTGCACGCCGCCCCCGGCCTGGCCGTCCGCCTGGTGGGCGCCGCGGTGGTCGTCACCTTCATGGGCTCCTACGTGCTCTTCCGGGACTGGGAGCGCTTCGGCCCGCTGCTCCTGCGGCACCCCACCCTCCTCGTCCTGGACACCCTCTTCGGCGCGCTCCCGCTCATCGCGGCCGGACCGGACAGCGTCCTGGCGTACGTCAGTGTCTGCACCCCGCTGCTGGCCGGCCTCGTCTACAGCTGGCGCGGCGCGGCGCTCTTCGCCTCGCTCCAGTCGCTGATCCTCCTGCTGGTGCACATCGCCGCCAGACAGCCGCACGCCGATCTGGCCCAGTCCGCCCTCTTCCCCGGCCTGTGCCTGATCGTGGGCGCGGTCGGCGCCACCCAGCGCACGCTGCTCCTCCGCTTCGGCGAGGCCACCCGCACGCTGACCGCGGTCCAGGCACGGCTTGCCGTCACCGAGGCCGTGAACGCCGAACGCGCCCGTCTGGCACGGGAGATGCACGACTCGGTGGCCAAGACCCTGCACGGTGTGGCCCTGGCCGCCGACGGCCTGGCGTGTTCGGCCGGGGCGGTCCGCCCGGACCCGGCCCTGATCCGGCGGCAGGCCGACCTGGTCGCCCGCTCGGCCCGCCGCGCCGCCGCCGAGTCACGGGAACTCCTCACGGACCTGCGGCGCGCGCACGATCCGGACCGCAGGACGGACCTGTGCGCGGAACTGGCGGCCGAGGCACGGGCGTTCAGCGCCCGCACCGGCGTGCCGACGACCTGCCGCACGACGACGCCCACGACGATGGCCGCGCCCGCGCCCGCGCCCGCGCCCTCGGCCTCGACTTCGACCACTACGACGCCCCCGGCCGCCGGTCAGGAGCCGGAGACCTGCCCGCCTCCGCTTCCCCCGCTGCCGCCCGCCGTCGCCCGCCACCTCCTCGCCCTCGCCGCCGAGGCGATGGAGAACGCCCACCGCCACGCCGCGCCGACCCGCGTCGAGGTCGGCGCGGACGTCGACGGCGGCCTGCTCCGCCTCACCGTCCGCGACGACGGCCGGGGCCTGCCCCCGAGCACCACCCTCGAACACCTGCGTGGCAGCGGCCACTTCGGGCTGCTCGGCATGACCGAACGCGCCACCGCGATCGGCGCCCGCCTGTGCGTGGGCCCGGCCGACCGGCCCGGGACCGGCACGGAAGTACGCGTCGAACTCCCCCTGGACGCCCTGCCGCTCCTCCCGCCCCACCCGCCCGACCGCCCCTGACCGCCCAGCTCTCCCCGCACCGCCTCCGGACCCCGCCCGCACCCGAGAGGAGGCCCCGATGCCGCCCGCGACGCCGCCCCCGCCCCCCGGCCCGCCGCCGTCCCCGGAACCCGGACCGGACCGCCGCCGGCCTCTGACGGTCGTGGTCGCGGACGACAACCCGGTGGTCCGCGCCGGGCTGACGGCCCTGCTCTGCGGCCGGGAGGACATCACGGTGGTGGCCCAGGCCGCCGACGGCCGCGAGGCGTGGGAGGCCACCCGCCTGCACCGGCCGGACGTGGTCCTGCTCGACGTCCGGATGCCCGGGGTGGACGGCATCTCCGCACTGCCGTACCTCGTACCGGTCGCCCCGGTCCTGATGCTCACCTACAGCCGTGAGCCGGAGGTCGTCCAGGAGGCACTGCGCCGGGGCGCGGGCGGCTACCTGGTCCACGGCGAGTTCACCGCCGACCAACTGGTCGACGCCGTAAGGGACATCACGCACGGACGCGCCCACCTCACCGCCACGGCGGCGGGAGCCCTGCTGGACCAGCTCCGACAGCGCCCGGCACCGGCGGCCGGCTCCCTGCCGGAGAGTCTGGGAGATGCGATTGCACACGAGTTTCCGGCCTCAACTCCCGCTCTCCCCACTATTTCTGTCGAATCGCTTTCGCAAGTGCAACCGACTGTGAGACAGTCGTCCCCGGTCGACAGGGCGAGGTTCCGACTCAGCGCGAGGGAGGCGGAGATCATGGACCTCATCGCATCTGGCATGACGAACCAGCAGATCGCCACCGCCTGCTTCATCAGCGAGAAGACCGTCAAGAACCACATCAACCGGATCTTCGCCAAGCTGCACAGCACCAGCCGCGCCGAGGCCGCCGCCAAGTGGCTCGGCACGGCCCCGGACTCCCCGTCGCAGGGACGGGGGTGACCCGGGATGCCGACGCCCGGGACCTGGGCCCGGAATTGGGCCCACGGACCCTCGGAACGGCCCTCCGCCCCGCCCTACCCTTCCCCTGCCGCGACCGGCACCGAGCCCGAACCCGGAGGGGATCACCATGAGCAACCTGATGCTGAAGACCGCGGTTGCGACCAAGGTCCGCGTACAGGGCTGGAAGAACACCACCACAGCGGCGATGCGCCGCCGCACCGGCGACCGGGGGCAGACGGCGGTGGAGTATCTGGGCATCATCGCGGTGGTGGTGGCGATCGTGCTGGCGATCACGGGCACCAGCATCGGCTCGACCATTCTCGGGAAGATCACCGGGTTGATCGCCAAGGTCGGCAATTGACACGAGCCTGGCGCTACCGCGACGACAAGGGGCAGGCCTTTCCCATCTACATCACGGTGGTGGCGGGCCTGCTCTTTCTCGCTTTCGCGTACTTCGCGGTCGGCCAGGCGACGGTGAACCGGAGCAACGCTCAGACAGCGGCCGACGCGGCGGCACTCGCGGCCGCCCAGGACACCCGGGATCGGCTTGCCGCCGAGTGGGTGAAAGCCGTTCTGGATCCGGACGCCTGGGAGAAGATCTTTCACGGGGATGCCCAGGGAACCGACTTCTCGTGCTCGCGCGCCCAGGAACTGGCCCAGCGGAACCACGCTCACGTCCTCGACTGCACGTCCCGGGGGCCGTTGGCATACGCGGTCGACGTCGAGACCGACGAAACGATGGGGAAGTCGGTTGTCCCCATCACCGAGAACAAGCGCTCCAAAGGGCATGCGATGGCCGTGATCGAACCGCTCTGCGATTTCGTTCCTTTGGCCGCGGACAGCCCGCCTGATACGTTGCCGCGCCTCACGTGCGAGAACAACAAGTACTGGGATCTGGACCCGAAAGACCTCACCGACCTCCCGGAGCCCAGGGACCTTTTCGACGTCCACCTGGCCGACCGACAGCCGAATGAGTGAAGAAGGAAACAGAGCGATGAGGACTCGGTTCACTGCGAAGGCTTACAGGGGGGCGGCGGTAGCAGCTGCCGTGGTCGGCCTGGGACTCGGGGCTGTCGGCTGCGGCAGCGGCGGTGACGGCCACAAGGACCCCCAGGCGTCGGCGTCCGTCTCTAAGGCAGGCGGCTCCGACCCGAATCCCCAGGAGGGGAAGTCGGAGGCTCCGCTGGCCGAACTGCGGGGACCCGACGGACTCCTCCTCCAGGTCACCTCCGCCGCGCGCGATGCCGGAGGGTTCGTCACGGTGAACGGGAACCTGAAGAACGACGGTGGCAAGTCCGCTGTGGTCCCGGTCGCCCTCCGGGGGGACGAGACGGAGATCCTCAAGCACGGGACGTCGCTCGGCGGTGCCACCCTCGTGGATTCACAGGGGAAGAAGCGCTACTACGTGCTGCGGGACACCGATGGGCGGCCGTTGACCACGACGGATCTCACCACCATCGAATCGGGCCAGACCATTCCCGTCTTCATGCAGTTCCCCGCCCCCCCGACCACCACCACCGACGTCACCCTCCAACTCCCCACCTTCTCCAGCGGCACCATCAAGATCTCCGGGTGAGGCGGCCACCATGACCCAGACCCCCACCCCCACCCGCACCCCGCCCCGCCGAGGCCCCCTCGTCCTCGCCGCCGCGGCCGCTCTCCTGCTCACCGCGCAGCTCTACGGCGCGGCGGCGGTCCGTGCGGACGGTACGGATCCGAGCGTCCCGCCGGGCACCGAGGCGTCCGCGTCGCCGCCCGTCCGGGTCGACCCGAACGACCCGGACCTCAAGCTCCCGGAAGGCGCCACCCTCGCCGCGCCCAAGGTGCTGGACATCAAGTCGGTCGTCGAGGACCAAGGCGGTGAGGAGCGCCGCGAGGACACCAACACCGACGTGACGTTCGCGCTCCAGGCGGAGGTGCTGTTCGCCAAGGACAGCGCGAAACTGAGCGACCAGGCCCGCTCCCGTATCGACGCCATCGCGCAGGAGATCAAGAAGCAGCACGCCCCCCAGGTCCGCGTCTTCGGCTTCACCGACAACCTCGGCACCCACGAACACGGCGTCGTCCTGTCCAAGCAGCGGGCCAACGCCGTCCAGGACGTCCTCTCCCAGGAGCTGAACGACCCGAACGTCACCTTCGACGTACGCGGCTACGCGGAGGACTACCCCATCGCGGACAACTCCACGGAGGACGGCCGCAAGAAGAACCGCCGGGTGGAGGTCACCTTCCCCCGCACCCAGAGCTGACGGACCCCGCCCGTGCCTGTGCCCCTACACCCGGACCTACACCCGTACCTACACCCGTACCTCCACCCGGACCCCCGCCCGCAGCCCCCACCCCGCCATCGCCCCCGCCGCCGCCTCCAGGACGTGCCGGGAGCGGAGGCGGGGCAGACCCAGGCGGCCCGGACGCATCGTGACGACGGCGAGGACGCGCAGCCGCCGGTCGAGGTAGGCGACGTCGATCGGGACGCGCATGCCGAACGTGTGGACGCTGCCCGCGGGCGAGAGCAGCAGCGCACCGTCCACCCGGTCCCGGCCGAGCAGCCCCTTCGTCCGGGCCCGGTAGGACGTGGCCAGCTCAAGCGGCACCACGAGCCCGTCCACGGCCTCGCCCACCCTGCCCGTCGTGCCCGCCCTGCCCGCCGTGCCCAGCTCGTCCATGGGCCCGTGCACCACCAGGCTGCCCCGCCCGTCCCGCCATCGCGTCCCCATGCCGTCGGCCGCCTCCTCACCGCCGCTGCGCCGCGTACGTTCCCCGCCGACCGTAGCCGCCCGGCGAACAGCCCCGCCAGACTCATCAGCCCCGTCCCGGCCAGGGTCCCCGCGTGCGCGTACTCCTGATCGTCCTCGCCGCCCTGTGGGGCGCGGGCGCCGGGCTGCTGGTGCCCCGCGCCGCGCACCGGCTGTCGGTGGAGGCCGGTGCGCCGTGGCGGGCAAAGTGCCCCGGCGGGCATCCGTTCGGCGGGGCGCTGGGCGGCTGGGTGGGGCGGGCGCGCTGCGCCCCCGCCTCCGGGCCCTGCGGAGGGTACGGGCCGAGCACCCCGGCCGTCGCGGCCGCCACCGCCCTCGTCTGCGCCGCGCTCACCGCCGCCACCGGACCGCGCCCGGAGGCGGTGGTCTGGCTGCTGGCCGCGCCGGTCGGCGTCCTGCTCGCGCTCGTCGACCACCGGGTGCGGCGGCTCCCGGACGTCCTCACCCTGCCGCTCGCCGCCGGGAGCGCGGCGCTGCTGGGCCTGGCCGCGCTGCTGCCCGCCGCCGCCGGATCCTGGCCGGACGCGCTGCTGGGCGCGCTCGCCCTGGGCGCCGCCTACTTCGTCCTCTTCCTCGTCAACCCGTCCGGGATGGGCTTCGGCGACGTCAAACTGGCGCTGTCGCTCGGGGCGTTGCTCGGCTGGTACGGCTGGCCGGTGCTGATCACGGGCGGCTTCGCCGGGCTGTTCTACGGCGCCGTGTACGGTCTCGGCCTCGTGCTGCTGCGCCGGGCGGGGCGCGGGGCGACGATGCCGCTGGGCCCGTTCATGCTCGCCGGGGCGTGCACAGGCGTCCTCCTGGGAGCCGCCGCGGCCTGACGGGAACACCTCGCGCCGCGGACGGCATGAGCCGCGAAGTCCCTGGGGAGGAACCCCGCATGACCGTTCTCGGCGCTGTCTTCCGTCCCCAACTGCCCCCCGAGCGACTGCGGTCGATGGCCCGTCTCGCCGACGACGCGGGCATCGAGGAGCTGTGGCTGTGGGAGGACTGCTTCCTGGAGGGCGGGATCTCCACGGCCGCCGCCGCGCTCGCCTGGACCGAGCGGGTCCGGGTCGGCGTCGGCCTGCTCCCCGTGCCGTTGCGCAATGTCGCCGTGGCCGCGATGGAGGCGGCCACGCTGCACCGGCTCTTCCCGGGCCGCGCGCTCCTCGGGGTGGGGCACGGCGTGCAGGACTGGATGGAGCAGGCCGGGGCGCGCGTCGAGTCCCCGATGACCCTGCTGCGGGAGTACGTGGACGCGCTGCGCGCCCTGCTGGGCGGCGAGCGGCTCACCACCCAGGGCCGGTACGTCCGGCTGACCGACGTGGCCCTGGACTGGCCCCCGCCGCCGGGCAGCGAGGTCCCGGTCCTCGCCGGTGCCACCGGGCCGCGCACGCTGCGGCTGTCCGGCGAGGTCGCCGACGGCACGATCCTCACCGTCGCGACCTCGCCGGAGGGCGTCCGCCGGGCCCGTCGGCTCATCGACGAGGGGCGTGAGGCGGCGGGCCGCACCGGGCCGCACCGCGTCGTCGTCAACCTCCTCACCACCACCGGCCCCGACGCCCTGCGCCGCCTGCGCGCCGAACTGGCCAACGAAGGCGTGGACACCGTCCCCGACCTGGGAGTGGCCGGTGACGCGCAGGCCGTGGCGAAGGCCGTCCGCGCCCTCGCCGACGCCGGTGCGGACACGGTGGTCCTCCAGCCCACGGCCGACGAACCGGACCCCGAGGGCTTCCTCCGCTTCACCGCCGAAGAGGTGCGCCCGCTGGTGCCCTGACCGCCACCGCCCCCCGCTCCCCGCCCCCCGCTCCCCGTGAACCGGTCGGCGAACCGCGCCCCCTCCTGAGAAGATCGCGGTCATGACACCGGACCACGACCCCCGCCGCCCGAACCCCCTCCCGCACACCTGCTCCCGCTCGTTCGAGGACCTCGTGGCCGAAGGCGCCGCCGTGCCCACCGAGGGGTGGGACTTCTCGTGGTTCGCGGGGCGGGCCACCGAGGAGCGGCCCTCCTGGGGGTACGCGGTGTCGCTGGCGGACCGGCTGGCCGGTGCGGACGCGGTGCTCGACGTGCAGACCGGGGGCGGAGAGGTGTTCGACTTCGCGCTCGGGCGGGCCGCGCGGGTCCCGGCGCTGCTCGCGGCCACCGAGGGCTGGCCGCCGAACGTGGCGAAGGCCACCGCGCTGCTGCGCCCGCGCGGCGCCGTGGTGGTCGCCGCCGACGAGGCCGCGCCGCTGCCGTTCGCCGAGGGCGCCTTCGACCTGGTGGCGAGCAGGCACCCGGTCCGCCCGCACTGGGCGGAGATCGTCCGCGTACTGCGCCCCGGCGGCACGTACTTCGCCCAGCACGTGGGACCGGCCAGCGTCTTCGAACTCGTCGAGTGGTTCCTGGGGCCGCAGCCCGAGGAGACCCGCACCGCCCGGGACCCCGGCCGGGAGCGCGCGGAGGCGGAGGCGGCCGGCCTCGACGTGGTCGCGCTGCGGGCCGAGCGGCTGCGCATGGAGTTCCACGACATCGCGGCCGTCGTCCACTTCCTGCGCAAGGTGGTCTGGATGGTCCCCGGCTTCACGGCCGAGGCGTACGAGGACCGGCTGCGGGAGTTGCACGGGCGGATCGCGGCGGACGGCCCGTTCGTGGCGTACAGCGCGCGCCATCTCTTCGAGGCGCGCAAGCCGCTCTGACCGGGTCCGGAGCCGTTCACACCGGTCACAGTTTCCACATCGTTATCGTCTTTCCCTCCCGTCACTGCTCCGTCTGGCGTAAGTTCAGACCAACGAAATTCGCGCGAGCAAAGCTGCGCGAGGGGCATCGCGCAGTGGAGGGGGCTGCGCGGCGCCGTGCCCCCTGATGGCGGCGGCCGTGTCCGGTCCGGCCGGCCCGGGGTGAGGCGCCCCGGGCGTCAAGCGGGTGTGAACACCCGGGTCGCCCGTGCGGGGTAAGCAAGGACGACTCGCCACGCGGGCCCCAGATGGCGCAAACCCTTCGGTTTCTGGCTCATTCGGTCGCTTTCGCCTGTGATTTCGCTGTGAACCGGCCATGATCCGGTAAGGAATGGCAGATTCCATCACTGCCGAAACGTCGCCGGGCGAATCCGGAGAGTAGTTGTGGCGCGCTGATGCACGCAGCATCACTTACGAAGGGTTATGGTGGAAACCCCCCCTCGGGCCGGTCCGTCTCCCCCCCACGGACCGGCCCGTTTTATGTCCGGGGGCCTGCCGCCTCCCCGTCCGGGGAGCGCCGTCCCCCGGCCGGCGACCCGTCGTCGGACCCGCCGCCGGAGCCGCCGTCCCGCTGTCCGGAACCCGGCCCCGCGGCCGCCGGGCATCCGGGGGCGGCGGGCGGCCCGTTGGGGGACCCTGGGTGTGGCCGGGGGTAGGCTTCGCCCCCGGGGACCGCCATACGGACCAGGCCGCCGCACGGACAGGGAACACCCCCGGCCGCGCCTGTCCGATCCATACGGAGGGGCTGACGAACACGTGAACCTGCGCGACAAGCTGCGCAGCCTGCTGGTCAGGCTGTACGCGCGCCGGGTGGAAGGCCACCTGGACCACGCTCAGGTGCCCAAGCACATCGGCGTCATCATGGACGGCAACCGACGCTGGGCCAAGGCCGCGGGTTCCACCACCGTCCACGGACACCGGGCGGGTGCCGAGAAGATCGAGGAGTTCCTCGGCTGGTGCACCGAGACGGACGTCGAGGTCGTCACCCTCTGGCTGCTGTCCACGGACAACTTCGACCGCCCCCAGGAGGAGCTGGTCCCGCTCCTCGGCATCATCGAGGGCGTCGTGCGCGCCCTGGCCGCCGACGGCCGCTGGCGCGTGCACCACGTCGGCACCATGGACCTGCTCCCGTCCGGCATGCAGGCCGTGCTCAAGGAGGCTGAGGAGGCCACCGCCGACGTCGAGGGCATAGTGGTCAACGTGGCCATCGGCTACGGCGGCCGGCAGGAGATCGCCGACGCCGTGCGCTCCATGCTCTGCGAGGCCCACGACCGGGGCACCTCCCTGGAGGACCTCGCCGAGGCCGTCGACGTCGAGATGATCGGCCGGCACCTCTACACCCGGGCCCAGCCCGACCCCGACCTCGTCATCCGCACCAGCGGCGAGCAGCGGCTGTCCGGCTTCATGCTCTGGCAGACCGCGCACTCCGAGTACTACTTCTGCGAGGTCTTCTGGCCGGCCTTCCGCAAGGTCGACTTCCTGCGCGCGCTGCGCGACTACGCGGCCCGCCACCGCCGCTACGGCGGCTGACGCGACACGCCGCTCCCGAGGCCGCGTACCCGTTTTCACGAGGAGTTCATCCATGCGCCGTCCCGTGCTCCTGCATGGCGGTGCATGTTCGAGGGCATAAGCCAGACAGGCCGACACCCGAACCACGGGTGTCGGATCTCAGCGGGCGGCTCGGGGCCGTCCGCCCGGGAGGCCCTTTGCACCAGCCCGACCGTGCGGTCACAGCGCGGACGAAGACGTGGCGGGCCGGTCACCGGTCCGCGCATCGCGGCCGGCGACCGGCCCCGATGCCCCCGCTCTCCCGGCCCGGCATCCACCTCGTCGCTCCCCGACCTCATCCGAGGGGGTACGTCCTTCCGTGGTGACCAGCACAAAGCGCCACAAGCCAGACCGGCGCACCTACGTCCTCGACACCAGCGTCCTGCTGGCGGACCCGAACGCCCTGACCCGCTTCGACGAGCACGAGGTCGTGCTCCCCATCGTCGTGGTCACGGAACTGGAGGCCAAGCGGCACCATCCCGAACTCGGCTATTTCGCCCGGCAGGCGCTGCGCCTGCTGGACGACTACCGGGTCCGGCACGGTCGCCTCGACGCCCCCATCCCGATCGGGGACCTCGGCGGCACGATCCGGGTCGAGCTGAACCACTCGGACCCCAGCGTGCTGCCCACCGGCTACCGCCTGGGGGACAACGACTCCCGCATCCTCGCGGTCGCCCGCAACCTCCAGGCCGAGGGGTACGACGTCACCGTCGTCTCGAAGGACCTGCCGCTGCGGATCAAGGCGTCCTCGGTGGGCCTGCTCGCCGAGGAGTACCGGGCGGAACTCGCCATCACGGACGCCTCCGGCTGGACCGGGATGTCCGAACTGACGCTCCCCGCCGAGCAGGTGGACGTCCTCTTCGAGGAGGGCCGCGTCCAGGTCCCGGAGGCCGCCGCGCTGCCCGTGCACACCGGGCTGACGATCCATTCGGAGCGCGGCAGGGCCCTCGGGCGGGTCACTCCCGACGGCGGCGTCCGGCTGGTGCGCGGCGACCGCGAGGTCTTCGGCATCAAGGGCCGCAGCGCCGAGCAGCGGATCGCGCTCGATCTGCTGCTCGACCCGGACATCGGGATCGTGTCGATGGGCGGCCGGGCCGGCACCGGCAAGTCGGCGCTCGCCCTGTGCGCGGGTCTGGAGGCGGTGCTGGAGCGCCGTCAGCACCAGAAGGTGATGGTCTTCCGCCCGCTGTACGCGGTCGGCGGGCAGGAGCTGGGCTATCTGCCCGGCACCGAGGCGGAGAAGATGAGCCCGTGGGCGCAGGCCGTCTTCGACACGCTGTCGGCGGTCACCTCGCGCGAGGTCATCGAGGAGGTCACCGCGCGCGGCATGCTGGAGGTGCTGCCGCTCACCCACATCCGCGGCCGGTCCCTGCACGACGCGTTCGTCATCGTGGACGAGGCGCAGTCCCTGGAGCGCAACGTCCTGCTGACGGTGCTGTCCCGGATCGGCGCGGACTCCCGGGTGGTGCTCACCCATGACGTGGCGCAGCGGGACAACCTGCGGGTCGGCCGCTACGACGGAGTCGTCGCCGTGGTGGAGAAACTGAAGGGGCATCCGCTCTTCGCGCATGTCACCCTGACCCGCTCCGAGCGGTCGCAGATCGCGGCCCTGGTGACCGAGATGCTGGAGGACGGGCACATCTGACGCTGTTTCGCACCCCTCGCCCGTTCCGGGGCGCTTTCAGGGGAGTCGGCGCCGTCCGGCAAAGGCCGAGAGCCTAGCCGGGCGGCGCCGTCGTGCGGGGGCCATTCCCGATATTCCGTGGGCCGAACGTGGTGTGAGCTTTCCCACGCAACGCAGAATTGCCTCGCGGCGTCGGGTTGCGGCAGAGTCTCCTTCCTGTCAGGCCCCCGCATACGACACAGCTGTGCCCCCAGCGGCATCGCGCCCCTTGAGCACCACCGTCAACTCCATAACGTCGTCGTATGCCGCCCGCAGCAGCACGCGGCGCTTCCCGCAGGGGGAGTTGCGCACCGGGCCCGTGCCTCCGTGACCCCGCAGTTGGGAGGCCAGTGCCAGGGGCACGATCGCGTCCGCCAGGGTCACCGAGGCGGGCGATGCTGGAAGGAAACCGTGTGAGCCGGATCTCGGTCCGGGGATTCGCAGTGGCCTCCGCCACCGCGGTCACCGCTGTCGGAAGCGTCGTCGGTGTTGCCTCGGGCAGCACCGCCCAGAACAACGACGTCGAGGCGACGGCAGCCGACGCCACACTCCTCGCGGACATCCCGGTGGGCCAGCAGGCCCCCGTGCAGACCGCGTCCCTGACGCAGCAGGCGGACGTCCAGGCCATCGCCGCGGACGCCAGCGCCAAGAAGGACGCCGAGGAGGCGGCCCGCAAGGCAGCCGCCGAGACCGCGATCGCCAAGAAGAAGGACGCCGAGAAGGCGGCCCAGGAGGCCAAGGAGCGGGAGGAGCAGGAGAAGGCGACCACCCGCAGCACCCGGGACGCCTCCGACTTCCCCGTCCAGGGCTCCTACACCGTGTCCCAGGTGCAGGCGATCGCCCGGCAGATCGTGCCGAGCGGCCAGTTCCAGTGCTTCAGCAACATCGTGAACCACGAGTCCACCTGGAACTACCAGGCGGTCAACCCCTCTTCGGGCGCGTACGGCCTCGTCCAGGCGCTGCCCGCGGGCAAGATGGCCTCCGCGGGCGCCGACTGGCGGACCAACCCGGCCACCCAGATCAAGTGGGGCCTCAACTACATGAACGTCCGCTACGGCAGCCCGTGCGGCGCGTGGTCGTACTGGATGGTGAACCACAACTACTGAGCCGCCCCGCGCGCTCAACCCCGCACCGCCCCTCCCCGTCCTAGGGGGAGGGGCTTTTGCCATGTAGCGTCTGTCGCAACGACTCCAGGGGGCGTGGTGGTCAGAGACGGGGGAAGAGGACGGATCATGTCGCGAGTTCCACAATGGCTCGGCCGGCTCGGCGCCGGACTGAGCGAGATGGGTGAGCGGTTGGACGAGCGGCGGGCCGAGGTGGAGCAGGAACACACCGGGCCCGGTCCCGAGCGCTCCGCCGAACCGGTACCGGCCGCCGGACCCGGACCCGAACCCGAACACGTGACGGTCGTCCCGGCCCGCCCCGACCCCGCTCAGGCCGTGCCCTGGGGTGTGCGGGTCGCCGCCGAGGCCGGCTGGCGCGTCCTCGTCCTCGCCGGCACCGTCTGGGTGCTGATGAAGGTGATCAGCGCCGTCCAGCTCGTGGTGCTGGCCTTCGTCGCCGCGCTGCTGATCACGGCGCTGCTCCAGCCCACCGTGGCCCGGCTGCGCCGCTACGGGCTGCCGCGCGGACCGGCCACCGCGCTCACCGCGATCCTCGGCTTCGTCATCATGGGCCTGATCGGCTGGTTCGTGACCTGGCAGGTCATGGAGAACATCGACAACCTCTCCAACCAGATCCAGGCCGGCATCGACGATCTGCGCAAGTGGCTGCTGAACAGCCCCTTCCACGTCACCGACAAGCAGATCAACCAGATCGCCAAGAGCCTGAGGGACGCCATCGGCGCCAACACCGACCAGATAACGTCGGCCGGTCTGGAGGGCGTCACGGTCATCGTGGAGGCCCTGACCGGGATCCTGCTGACCATGTTCTCGACGCTGTTCCTGCTCTACGACGGACGGCGCATCTGGGAGTGGACGCTGAAGCTGGTGCCGGCGGCGGCCCGTCCGGGAGTGGCCGGGGCCGGTCCGCGCGCCTGGCGCACGCTGACGGCGTATGTGCGCGGCACGGTGATCGTGGCCATGATCGACGCGATCTTCATCGGGCTCGGGATCTACTTCCTGAACGTGCCGATGGCGGTGCCGCTGGCCGTGTTCATCTTCCTGTTCGCCTTCATCCCGCTGGTCGGCGCGGTGGTGTCCGGTGCGCTCGCGGTGGTGGTCGCGCTGGTCACCCAGGGGGTGTTCACCGCGGTGATGACGCTCGTCGTCGTCCTCGCCGTGCAGCAGATCGAGGGCCACATCCTCCAGCCGTTCATCCTGGGCCGCGCGGTGCGGGTGCATCCGCTGGCCGTGGTGCTCTCCGTCGCGGCGGGCGGTCTGGTCGCCGGGATCGGCGGCGCGGTGGTGGCCGTGCCGCTGGTGGCGGTGACCAACACGGTGGTCGGCTATCTGCGGCAGTACGCCCGGGAGGCGGCGCTGCGGCAGACGCAGCGGCAGCCGGCGGGCGCGACCGCCGTGGCCGGGGCACCGGCGGCCCTCCCCGTCGCGGCGGCCCCGGCGGAGCCGTCCGCACCGGCCGTGCCGCCCGGGACCACCCCGCCGTCCACGGGCACCCTGCCGCCCGCCCCCGAGGGGACGTAGCGCGCGGCCGGGGAGCGGGAGCGTCGGCGTGCGCGCCGACGGGCCCCGGGTGACGATGGCTGCGAGACGGCGGGTCCGGACGCGCCGGAGCGCGCGCCCCGCGCGGCCGGGCCGCGGGACGGACGGAGGGCAGGGGCCCATGACCGAGGCGCATGTCGGCCACACCCATCTCTTCCCCGGCGCCCGGGTGCGCGTCGACGGCCTCACCTCCGCGCGGCCCTGCGGGCTGCGGCTGCGCTTCGCCGACGGCGAGGAGGCGGCGGCCGAGGTACTGGTCTCCGCGGCGGGCGAGGCGGCCCTCGCCGTCGAGGCGTACACCACCCGCGCGGGCACCCGGCTGCCCGCCCGCACCTGGACGGTCCGGGAACACGGCGCCGACGACGACGGTCTGACCCTGCGCCTGGGACCGCCGCTCCCGTAGCACCGCCCGCCCGTACGGACGGCGAAGGGCCCCACCCGCACAGCGGATGGGGCCCTTCGGACGTGTGCGCGACCCTCACTCGGAGAGGACGGCCTCCGCCTCCAGCGTCACACCGACGGCCTGCACGACCGAGGCGATCTTGAAGGCTTCCTGGACGACCTCGCGGTCGACGCCCGCCTTGCGCAGCACCTGCTCGTGCGAGTCCAGGCACATGCCGCAGCCGTTGATCGCCGAGACGGCGAAGGACCACAGCTCGAAGTCGGTCTTGTCGACACCGGGGTTGCCGATGACGTTCATCCGCAGCCCGGCGCGCAGGGTGCCGTACTCGTGGTCCGACAGCAGGTGCCGGGTGCGGTAGAAGACGTTGTTCATCGCCATGACGGCGGCCGCGGACTTGGCGGCCGTGTACGCCTCCGGCGTGAGGTTCGCCTTCGCCTCCGGCTCCAGCTCGCGCAGCACGATCGGCGAACGCGAGGCGATGGCCGTGGCCAGCACCGTGCCCCACAGCTGCTGCGCGGGCAGGTCGCTGTTGCCGATGACCGAGCCCAGGTTGAGCCGCAGGTCCTTGGCGTAGTCCGGGACGGCGGCCTTCAGGGAGTCGAGGGACATGCCTCACTCACCAGCCAGCAGCGCGACCGGGTCGAGGGTCTCGTCGCCCTTGCTCCAGTTGCACGGGCACAGCTCGTCCGTCTGGAGCGCGTCCAGGACCCGCAGGACCTCCTTGGGGTTACGGCCGACCGAGCCCGCCGTCACCATGGAGAACTGGATCTCGTTGTTCTGGTCCACGACGAAGACCGCGCGCTTGGCGAAGCCGTCCTCGCCCTCGATGCCCAGGTCGCGCATCAGCTCGTGCCTGGAGTCGGCCATCATCGGGAAGGGCAGGTCGCGCAGGTCGTCGTGGTCCTTGCGCCAGGCGTGGTGGACGAACTCCGAGTCACCGGAGAAGCCGAGGATCTGGGCGTCGCGGTCGGCGAACTCGTCGTTCAGCTTGCCGAAGGCCGCGATCTCGGTCGGGCACACGAAGGTGAAGTCCTTGGGCCAAGCGAAGATCACCTTCCACTTGCCCTCGTAGGTCTTGTGGTCGATCTTCTCGAACTCGGCGCCCTTCTCCAGCGAGACGCAGGCGGTCAGTTCGAACTCGGGGAACTTGTCACCGACAGTGAGCACACGCTCTCCTTGCAGCGAAGAAACACGGGTATTGCTCGTGTTTCCCATGGGTTGGACCTCGATGATGTTGGCACAGACTCGATTGATTACGGAAATAGCTACACTCGGTCGTGTTGATCGGAGGTAGTTATCAGTGACTGTCGGTAATGCCGCACGGCGCAGGCCCCTGCCCAGCCTCTCCCAGCTCCGCGCCTTCGCGGCCGTCGCCGAGCATCTGCACTTCCGGGACGCGGCCGCCGCGATCGGCATGAGCCAGCCGGCGCTCTCCGGTGCCGTCTCCGCCCTGGAGGAGACCCTCGGTGTGACGCTGGTGGAGCGCACGACCCGCAAGGTGCTGCTCTCGCCCGCCGGTGAACGCCTCGCCGTGCGGGCCAGGGCGGTCCTGGACGAGGTCGGCGCGCTGATCGAGGACGCCGAGGCGGTCCGGGCGCCCTTCACCGGCGTGCTGCGCCTCGGCGTCATCCCCACCGTCGCGCCCTATCTGCTGCCCACGGTCCTGCGCCTGGTCCACGACCGCTATCCCGACCTCGACCTCCAGGTCCACGAGGAGCAGACCGCGAGCCTGCTGGACGGGCTGTCCGGCGGCCGCCTCGACCTGCTGCTGCTCGCCGTGCCGCTCGGTGTCCCCGGCGTCACCGAACTGCCGCTGTTCGACGAGGACTTCGTCCTGGTCACCCCGCTCGACCACCGGCTCGGCGGCCGCGAGGGCATACCCCGCGAGTCCCTCAGGGAACTGAACCTGCTGCTCCTGGACGAGGGGCACTGCCTGCGCGACCAGGCGCTGGACATCTGCCGCGAGGCCGGGCGCGAGGACGCCCCGGTGACCACCACCGCCGCCGGTCTGTCCACCCTGGTCCAGCTCGTCGCCGGGGGCCTGGGCTGCACCCTGCTGCCGCGCACCGCGCTCAAGGTGGAGATCTCCCGCAGCAACCAGCTCCTCACCGGCTACTTCGCCGATCCCGCCCCGGCCCGCCGGATCGCCCTGGCCATGCGCACCGGCGCCGCCCGCGCCGCCGAGTACACCCAGCTCGCCACCGCCCTGCGCACCGATCTGCGCGCCCTGCCGGTCCGGGTCCTGGACGCCGGGGCCTGACCGGGAGAACGGCCCCGGGCCCCGCCCCGGTGCGGGGAGGGGCCCAGGGCCGGTGCGCCGGTGCGCCGGACGGAGGTCACTCCGTACGCAGGCCCTCCGGGCGCATCATGCGCAGCAGCGGCGGCATGCTGAGCACCGCGACCGCGACCGCGATCGCCGCGCCCATACCGGTCATGGTCAGCACGCTCGGCCAGTCGATGCCGACGGTCGTGGCCGTCATCTTCAGCAGGACCGTGCCCAGGGTGAGGCCCACGGCCAGGGACAGCAGCAGTCCGAGGGTGATCGGAACGACCGTCTGCCACAGCACGGACAGGCTCAGCGTGCGCCGCCGGGTGCCGAAGGCGACCAGCGCCGACAGCAGCTTCCTGCGCTCGCGCAACTGCTCCAGCTGGGACACCAGCAGGCTCGCGCCGATCAGCGCCAGCACACAGACCGCGCCGATCAGCAGCCCGGTGCGGATCGAGGCGAACTTCTTGGACACGTCGTTGCGCGTCCAGGTCGTCACGTTGGCCAGCCGGTCCACCCGTGCGGCGGTGTTGCGCACCTGGTCGCGGGCGTCGCGCACCGACTCGTCGAGCGAGACGTAGACCTGAGTGCCGGCCTTCTTCGCGACCGCCGCCGGCACCGCGCCGCGGGTCAGCAGGAAGCCGCCGTGCTCCATGCCGGTGGGGTCCTTGATGGCGTGCACCGTCTTCAGGCCCTGCGGCACGGTCCAGCGCACCTCGCTGCTGGGCTCCGCGCCCTGGGAGCTGTCCATGAAGAGCTTCTTGCCGGACTTGGCGAGCGCCGGGGTGTCGGTGTCGTAGTCGACGCCCCGGACGACGAAGACGTCGCCGTCGCGGCAGGTGGGCAGCTTCGCCACCTCGCGCAGGGAGGCGCAGTTGCCGATGGTGACCTCGGAGCTCTGCTGGGGCCCGTCGGACGCCGTGTGGGAGGTGGCGCTGACGTTGGCGCCCGACAGGGCGACCGCCCTCGTCACGCCCCGGGTCGCCAGGAAGTCGGCGACGGCCGGGTCGGTGGCGACCCCGTGCGAGAGCTGCACCTGGATCTGGGCCCGGTCCAGGTCGTTCTTGGACGCCTTGGTGTAGTCGCCCTGGACGCCCGCGAAGAGCATCTGGAGGGCGATGGCACCGGCCACCGCGACCGAGATGCCGTTCACGGTGCGGGCCGCGGTGCCGCTGCTGAGCTGGAGCCGCCGTACGGCGAGCTGCCAGGAGACCGAGCCGCTGCCCAGCCGGGCGACGACCGCCTCCACGATCCACGGCAGCAGCGCGGTCACGCCGACCAGCAGCAGGATGACACCGCCGGAGACCAGGAACTGGTTGAAGTTCCCGTCCCCGCGCCCCTTGCCGATCATCGGGGCGAGCATCGCCAGACCGGCCACCGGCAGCACCAGCCGCCACCACAGGCGGCGCCGCGAGGGCTTGGCCGTGCGGACCACGCCGAGCGGTTCGATGACCACACCGCGCAGCGCGAGCAGGGTGACCAGCACCGCCGCTGCCGGGACGGCGACGGCGACCAGCGCGGCCAGCGCGGGCGTCGGGTTGAGGTAGCTGGGGAACACGCTGATCCCGACGACCTCCACCGAACCCGCCGCCTCACGGCCGATCAGGAAGAAGAGCGCGCCGAAGACCAGTCCGAGCAGCGAGCCCGCCAGTGCCTCGCCCGCCGCGATCCGGCGGGTCATCCGGCTGTCGGAGCCGACCAGCCGCAGCGCGGCCAGCCTGCGGTCGCGCCGCTCGCCGCCGAAGCGCACGGCCGCCGTGATGAACACGGCCACCGGCATCAGCAGCACCACGAAGACGACCAGCACCAGCAGGATCAGCACCGGGTCGCGCGCCTCGGGCGTGTGGTTGGGGGAGCCGTACTCGGTGAGCCGGGCCGTCTTCCAGCCGTCCATGTACGACGCGAGGCCCTGGGCCCCGGCGTAGTAGGCGAGTTCCTGCGAGCCGATGAGCCCGTCCTCGCCGATCGTCCCGGCGATCCGGTACGGCAGCCGCTTGCGCAGCAGTTCGCCGTCACCGGACTCCAGCAGCTTCTTCAGCGCGGGGGAGACGACCATGTCGCCCACCGCCGGGTACGCGCCGACCCCGGGGGGAAGCGCGGCCCGCGGCCCCTCCGGCTCCACCAGGCGGCCGCGGATCTCCTTGTCCTTGAAGGTGGTGTCGATGTCGGAGATGACGAAGGTGTTGGCGGCCTTGGCCGGCCTGTTCTGGCTGTACGTGTAGTCGGAGCGGGCCTCGTCGCGCTGGTGGCGCACCGACAGCGCGTCGGGGATCGCGGTGGTCAGCAGCAGCAGCGCCACACCGAGCCCGACGCCGACGGCCGTCAGCAGCACCCGGGTCCAGCCCTCGCGCCCGCCGGTGAAGGCGAACTTGGCGCCCATGCTGAGATCACGGGCCCACTGGCGGGCGGTCATACGATGCGCTCCATGTCCCGGGACTTGCCGTCGCGGACGACGATCTCGCGGTCGGAGTACGCGGCCACCCGCGCCTCGTGCGTGACCAGCACGACGGCGGCGTTGGTGGACCGGGCGGCCTCGGTGAGCAGTTCCATCACGCGCTCGCCGTTGAGCGAGTCGAGGGCGCCGGTCGGCTCGTCGGCGAACAGCACCCGCGGGCCGGTGACCAGCGAGCGGGCGACGGCGACGCGCTGCCCCTGACCGCCGGAGACCTCGCCGGGCCGCTTCTTGGCGAGGTCGTCGACCTCCAGGCGGCTCATCCACTTCAGCGCGGCGCGCTCGGCCTCCTTGCGCGGGGTGCCGCTCAGCCGCAGCGGAAGGGCGACGTTCTCCACGCAGGTCAGCTCGGGCACGAGCTGGCCGAACTGGAAGACGAAGCCGAACTCCGAGCGCCTGAGCGCACTGCGCTGGGCGTCGGTCATGGTGGACAGCTCACGGCCGTCGTAGAGGATCGAACCCGAGTCCGGGGTGACGATCCCGGCCAGGCAGTGCAGCAGCGTGGACTTGCCGGAGCCGGAGGGGCCCATCACCGCGACGACCTCGCCGGGGTGGATGGAGAAGTCGGCGCCGTCCAGCGCGGGGGTGGCGCCGTAGGCCTTGTACAGGTTCTCGGCAGACAACAGGGAGCCGGGGGGAGGAGTCACCGGGTCACCGCCTCACGGAGTTTTTCGAGGCGCGCGGCGGTGAGTTCGAGCCACCGCAGGTCGGCCTCCAGATGGAACAGGGCATGGTCGCAGATCAGCTGGTCGGCCAGGTCGCCCTTGCGCTTGCGGTCGGTGAGGATCCGCATGCTGCGCAGGTGCTCGCTGCGCTGGGTGTCGAGGACGTCGGCCGCGTCGCGCTCGGTGAGCAGCGCCAGGACGACCTTGGTGTAGAGGGTCGACTGGAGGTACGGCTCGGGCTTCTCGGGGGTGGCCAGCCACTGCTCGACATCGGTGATGCCGGCCTCGGTGATGGCGTAGCGCTTGCGTTCGGGGCCGCCGCCGGCCTCGATCCCGTCGACTTCGACGAGGCCGTTCTTCAGCAGCCGCGACATCGTCGAGTAGACCTGGCCGTAGTGCAGCGGCCGGTCGTGACCGAACGTCTCGTCGAAGGCCCGCTTCAGGTCGTAGCCGTGGCGTGGCCCGGACTCCAGGAGACCCAGGAGGGTGTGACCGATGGACATGCGGAGCACTCTACACACCGCGTATACACACCATGTATACGCCCAGTGTGTAGAGGATCTTGGAAGGGTGGTCGAAGGGGTGAAAGCCCAGGTCAGGGCCTATTGTCACGGTTCCGCTACGGGCGGCGGGCGCTATCGGGAAGGGGTACGGCCCCGAGCGGAACCGGAGGGCTACTGCGGGCGCGGCGGGGTGTTGCGCGGGGGGCGGCCGCGGCGCGGCAGCGGGCCGGTCTCGCCCGGCAGGCGGCCCGCCTCGGCGAGGGCGCGGCGCAGCAGGAACTCGATCTGGGCGTTGGCCGACCGCAGCTCGTCGGAGGCCCAGCGCGCGAGCGCGTCGTAGACCGACGGGTCCAGCCGCAGCAGCACCTGCTTGCGCTGCTGCGGCCGCCGCCGGGGGGCGGCTCCCTCGGACGGATCCGTCGCGGAGGTCACTGGTAGAGCGTCCCGGTGTTGAGGACGGGCTGGGGCGCCCGGTCCCCGCACAGCACGACCATCAGGTTCGACACCATCGCCGCCTTCCGCTCCTCGTCGAGTTCCACGATGTCCTGCTCGGCGATCCGGCTGAGCGCCGCCTCGACCATGCCGACCGCGCCGTCCACGATCTCCCGCCGGGCCGCGACGACCGCGCCGGCCTGCTGGCGCTGGAGCATCGCGGAGGCGATCTCGGGAGCGTACGCGAGATGGGTGAAGCGGGACTCGATGATCCGCACACCGGCGGCCTCCACGCGCGCGTGCAGTTCGACGGCGAGCTTCTCGGTGATCTCCTCGGCGTTGCCGCGCAGCGACAGCTCGTCCTCGTCGTGGGCGTCGTAGGGGTACTCGATGGCGATGTGGCGGACCGCGGCCTCGGTCTGGGTGGAGACGAACTCCAGGTAGTTGTCCACCTCGAAGGACGCCTGCGCGGTGTCCTGGACGTTCCACACCACGACCGCGGCCAGCTCGATCGGGTTGCCGTAGGCGTCGTTGACCTTCAGTACAGCGGTCTCGTGGTTGCGCACCCGGGTGGAGATCTTCTCCCGGGAGGTGAGCGGGTTCACCCAGCGCAGGCCGTCCTCGCGGATGGTGCCCCGGTAGCGCCCGAAGAGCTGGACGACGCGGGCCTCGCCCGGCGCCACGGTGTTCAGCCCGCACATGGAGAACAGCGCCGCGACGCCGACGAGCACGCCGACGGTGATCAGCGCGGCCTTGGCGCCGGTGCCGGTCACGGCGGCGCCGGCCGGGATCAGCGCACCGGCGATCAACAGCCCGAGCAGTCCGAGCAGCAGGGCGAGGCCGCCCTTGATGCTGTGCGCGGTGAACTCCCGGACCCGCGGCGCGGGCATCTCGGGCGCGTCTGCCGTGGTCACCGCGGGTGGGGTGGGTGCGGACATGGTGGATCCCCCGTTTCTCGTGGACGTCAGGAGCAGATGGGAACAGCCAGGATGGAGCGGAACGCGAAAGCATCTGCTTATCTAAGTGATATCACTTTATCGGCTCACGGCAACCCTCAACCGGCCCCGGACGTCGGTTCACTTGACGGCGGGTGCTGATTGTCACGTCCGTAAAAGCACGGATCGGGGGCCCTTTGTCACAGAGAGCGGTGTTAGTTTTCTGAGCTGATCTGAACGTCGTACGCAAGTGACAGCCGAGACGGAAGCGGAGCGGACGGACGCATGGGACGAGCGGAAGAGAGACGAGCGCGACAGCGCGGTGGCCGCCGCGCGGCGCCCAGGCGCTCGTCCGGGACACCGGCGGCCGGCGTCGGAGGCGGCAGCGCGCAGCCCGGTGCCGGGACCGGTCCCGCGGGCGGTGCCCCGGGCGGCCGGGCCGCGGCCCGGCGCGCGGCGGCCCGGCCCGCCAAGGCGAAGAAGAGCCTCATACGCCGGCTGTTCACCTGGAAGAAGATCCTCGGCACGGTCCTCGGCGTCTGCCTGCTCGGCATCGGCGCCTTCGTCGTGCTCTACATGCTCGTGGACATCCCGCAGGGCAACGCCGCCGCCGAGCGGCAGAGCAACGTCTACAAGTACAGCGACGGCACCGTCCTCGCCCGGGACGGCGAGGTCAACCGCGAGAGCGTGTCGCTGGACAAGGTGCCCAAGGAAGTCCAGCACACCTTTGTCGCCGCCGAGAACAAGTCCTTCTACCACGACTCCGGCATCGACCTGAAGGGCACCACCCGCGGTCTGCTCAACACGCTGACCGGCAAGGGCACCCAGGGCGGCTCGACGATCACCCAGCAGTACGTCAAGAACTACTACCTCACCCAGGACCAGACCGTCACGCGCAAGCTGAAGGAACTGGTCATCTCGCTGAAGGTGGACCGGCGCGAGTCCAAGGACGAGATCCTCGCCGGATACATCAACACCAGCTACTACGGCCGCGGCGCCTACGGCGTCCAGGCCGCCGCGCAGGCGTACTACCGCGTGGACGCGCAGCATCTGACCGTCGAACAGGGCGCCTATCTCGCCGCGCTGCTCCAGGCGCCGAGCCAGTACGACTGGGCGGTCGCCGGACCCAACGGCAAGCGGCTGGTGCAGGCCCGCTGGAACTACGTCCTGGACAACATGGTCGGCCAGCACTGGCTCGACGCCGCCAAGCGCAAAACCATGAAGTTCCCGGTGCCCAAGGAGCCCAGGGGCGCGCCGGGCCTCGGCGGCCAGAAGGGCTATCTGATCGACCTGGCCAACAAGCAGCTCGAACAGCAGCTGATGAAGGAACAGGGCATCACCCAGGCCCAGGCCGAGGCGGCCGTCGTCGACCGCGGCTGGACCATCACGGTCAACATCGACAAGAAGAAGCAGGCCGCGCTGGAGAGCGCCGTCAAGAAGCAGCTCACCGGCAAGCTGGACCCGAAGAAGCGCAAGGCCGACAAGAACGTCCAGGCGGGCGCGGTCTCCGTCGACCCGAGGACGGGCAAGATCGTCGCCCTGTACGGCGGCCAGGACTACTTCAAGCACTACTCCAGCAACGCCACCCGGCGGGACTTCCAGCCGGCCTCCACCTTCAAGCCGGTGATCCTCGCCGCCGCCCTGGACGAGGAGGCCAAGACGCAGGACGGCCTGCCGATCGACGCCAACACCGTCTACGACGGCACCAGCGGCCGGCAGGCCGTGGACCACGGCAGCAAGGTCGGCTTCGGCCCGCCCAACGAGGACCACGTCAGCTACGGCCAGATCACCGTCCAGTCCGCGATGAACAAGTCGGTCAACTCCGTCTTCGCGCAAATGGGCATCGACGTCGGCATGAAGAACGTGATGTCCGTCGCGGACAAGCTCGGCATGGACACCAAGGGCATGCAGGCCGTGCCCGCCCAGACGCTCGGCTCCATGGGCGCCAGCCCGCTGGAGATGGCGGCGATCTACGCGACCCTCGACAACCACGGCAAGAAGGTCACCCCGACCATCGTCGCCTCGGCCGAGAACGGCACCCGCAAGGTGGAGATGCCGGACGCGGTAGGCGGCCAGGCCATCACCCGGGAGGCCGCCGACACGGTCACCTCGGTGCTGACCGGCGTGGTCGACGACGGTACGGCGAAGACCTCGGTGGCCGACAACCCGCTGCGCGAGGACCAGCAGGTCGCGGGCAAGACGGGTACCTCCGACGAGAACAAGTCCGCCTGGTTCACCGGCTACACGCCCGGCCTGGTCACCTCGGTCGGCCTCTTCGGCGAGGAGCCGGCGGCGCCCTACCGGCATGTGAGCCTGGCCGGTGCCACCGGCCTGATCCCGGGCAGCGGCCGGATCAACGGCGGTGGCTACCCGGCGCAGATCTGGGCCGAGTACACCTTCGGCGTCATGGGCGACACCAGCAAGTTCGACCTGGACACCACGCAGGGCGCGGCCAAGCAGACGCCCAGCCTGCCGCCGACGTCGTCCCAGTCGCCGAGCCACTCCCCGTCGCAGTCGCCCTCGCAGTCGCCGAGCCACTCCCCGACGCAGTCGTCGCAGTCGCCGAGCCACTCCCCGTCGCAGTCGCCGAGCCACAGCCCGTCGCAGTCGCCGACGCATTCGCCGACCGCGCCCGACCCGTCCGACAGCAGCACCGCCGGGAACCCCCCGGACCCGGACGAGCAGCAACAGCCGCACGACCAGCACCAGCTGCACGACCGGCAGCCCGCCGGCTGACCCGCGGCACGACGGCGGAGAGCCGGGAGCGGGACACCCCCCGGGGGGTGTCCCGCTCCCGGCTCTCCGTCCGTGTCCCTACGGCTGGCCGCGGTGCAGCTCGAACCAGACCACCTTGCCGGTGCTCAGCCGGGTCGCGCCCCAGCGCCGGGCCAGCCGGTTCACCAGATACAGGCCCCGGCCGCCCTCGTCGGTGGCGCGCGCCTGCCGCAGCCGCGGCAGCTGCGGCACGTCGTCGCCGACCTCGCAGCGCAGCACGTCGGTGCGGAGCAGCCGCAGCGTCACCGGCCGCGAGGCGTACCGCACGGCGTTGGTGACGACCTCGCTGACCAGCAGCTCCACCGAGTCGGTCAGCTCCTCCAGACCCCAGCGGGACAGCGCCCGGCGGGCCAGGCGGCGGGCCCGGGAGGGCGCGGAGTCCTCCGGCTCCAGGAACCAGTACGCCACATCGCTCGGCGCGATCCCGTCGAAGCGGGCGGCGAGCAGCGCGATGTCGTCGTCCCGGTCGCCCGGACCGAGCATGTCCAGCACCTCGTCGCACAGGGCTTCCAGCGGCGGCGGATGGTCCGGGCCGGTGAGCTGCGCGGTCGCGGCCAGCTTCTCGCGCAGCTGCTCTATGCCGGTCCACACGTCCCGCAGCCGGGACTCCACCAGACCGTCGGTGTACAGCAGCAGCGTGCCGCCGGCCGGTGCGTCCAGCTCCACCGCCTCGAAGTCCACCCCGCCGACGCCGATCGGCGCGCCCGGCGGCACCCGCAGCACCTCGGCCCGGCCGCCCAGATGCAGCAGGACCGGCGGCGGATGACCGGCGTTGGCGATGGTGATGCGGTGCGAGACCGGGTCGTAGACCGCGTACAGACAGGTCGCCATGCGGTCGGTGCCCAGCCGCTGCGCCTGCTCGTCCAGGTGGTGCAGCACCTCCTGCGGGGGCAGGTCGAGGCCCGCCAGGGTCTGCGCGGTCGTGCGCAGCTGGCCCATGATGGCCGCCGACGTCATGGAGTGTCCCATCACGTCCCCGACGACCAGGGCGACCCGGCTGCCGGGCAGCGGGATCGCGTCGTACCAGTCGCCGCCCACCCGCGCGGTCTCCGCCGCCGGAAGATAGCGCGACGCCAGCCGTACGCCGGTGGGGCGGGGCAGCGTCTCCGGGAGCATGGTCCGCTGGAGCTCGTCGGCGATGTACGCCTCGCGCCCGTACAGCACGGCCTTGTCGACGCCGAGCGCGCTGTGCGTGGCGAGCTGGGCGGCGACCAGCAGGTCGTCGCCCTCGAAGGCGGGCCGGTCCGGGCGGCGCAGGAAGAGCGCCGCGCCGATGACCCGGCGCCGCCCGCGCAGCGGGGCGAGGATCGTGCGCTGTCCGCGCGGCACGGCCAGCTCCGAGCCCTCGCCGAGGAGTTCGGCCAGCGCGGCGCCCGCGGACGGGGTGTCGGTGAACACCGGCCGCACCCCGCGCAGCACCTCGCCGAGCGCGCTGCCCGGCCGCACCTCGCACAGCTCGTTGGTGACCACGGACAGCTCGGCCGGCTGCTCGGGCGCGGGCACCGGCAGGAAACCCACCTCGGCGTCCCGCTCGGACGGGATCCGGTCGGTGCGCCGCAGCCGCAGCACCAGCGGGCCCACCGGCCGTTCGTCGCCCACCGGCAGCGGCTCGCGCAGATAGACCAGGATCGCGTCGGAGAAGGTCGGCACGGTCGCCCGGCACAGCCCCATGACGATCTCGTCCAGGTCCATGCCGCGCGCGATGCGCCGCGTCGCCGCGCCCACGAACCGCAGCCGGTCCCCGTCGCGCCGCATCGGCAGCGGCCGTCCGGGCGGCAGCCCCTGGCCGGTACGGCGGTCGGAGTCGCCCTGGGCGCGCCGGTCGGGGCCGCCCGGTGCGCCCGGCGCGGGGGCGGCGCCGTCGGCCGTCACGGAGAGCGCCTCGGCGTCCTCCGCGGTGCGTGCCGCCGCGTCCGGCTGGGCGGGGATGCCCTCCGGGACGGGGCGCGGCCGGTGCGGGTCCGGTTCGGCGGCCACCGGCTGGGAGTGCTCGGGCCCCGGTCCGGGCGGCCCGCCCGCGGCGGGCGCCGCACCGGGGCGCACGGGAGCGGCCGGGGGCTCACCGTCGGCGCCGCGCGCCGCCGGGCAGGGGGCCGCGTCCTCCGGCCGCGCTTGCAGCGGTAAGGCCGCCTGCGGCGGTTCGGGGGTACGCAGAACCGCCCCGCGGGGCTCCGTGGGGTCGGCGCCCGGCTGAGGGCGTTCGAAGGAGGTCGGCTGCTCCGTCACGCGTGTCGAATCCATCCGTCCGGGGCTGCGCGCCGGGCGCGCAGTTCGTCCCGCCGAAGACCCGATACCCGGAATACGTGCCCCAGGAACGGATTTCCGGCGTGGTCAGAGGCTGTTCCTGTGCCACCGGCGGGTCCTGTGCGGCCCGCTCGGGTCGTGCCCTCGTACCCCTCGCTCACGTCCTGCCGCCCCTCGGTGACATACGGTCAGACTCCGCACCGGCTGCGCACGTTGCGCCGGTCATGTGCCTCCCTGCGCCCTTGCGGAGGACGATCCTACGTTTCCCGACCGGGGGCGCATCAAGGGTCTCATGAGGACACATGCGCGGGCGTACGATCCCAGTCCTGCGGCAGTGACGGTACCGGCCAGGACGGATCCGGTCGCCACCGCGGCCAGTTCTCGCGGAACGGCGCACCCCAGGAACCGATCACCGCCACCGCCGCCCGGCCGGCCTCCCGTACCCGTCCGGCCAGCTCGGCGTCCATCAGACCGTCCCGCTGGGCCTGCGCGAACTCGTCCTCGTCGCGCCAGTGCCAACTGCGGTCCGGGTGCACGGAGATGTCCAGAAAGTGGTCCTCGGAGTCGACGCCGCCCGCCCAGCGGGCCAGGGGTTCCTCCAGGTTCACGTACCAGTTCTTGAACTGCCAGCCCGGCTCCCAGAACAGCCACACCGACCAGGGCTCACCGGGCCGGGCCAGCTTCAGCACCCCGGTGCCGAACCACCGGTCCCGCTGCACCGCGCGCGGCTTGGTGTAGCGGGACTCCAGCGGCTCCAGATGGACGGGCGTGCCGTCGGCGAGGACGGGCTTGACGCACTCGGTGCCCGGCGCCAGCCACACCGCGAGCAGCTCGGCGTCGTCCCGGACGACGGTCACGGGCCGCGCGATGTGGAAGCCCGTGCCGCCGTTCTCCCGGTAGCGCCACAGGATCTGGCTCCCGGGCGCCCAGCGGGCCGCCCGGCCGCCCGCTCCCGCTTCGCTCACCGCCGCGTCGTCGTCTGCCATGGAGAGATATTAGGTGGGAAGGCCATCGGGCGCTGCGGTGGGCGGCAGGGTTCACACGCGCGCGGCGGCGCCGTCACGGACGCGTCATGCGCAGCACGTCCAGCGCCTCGTCGAGCTGCTCCGCGGTGAGGTCGCCGCGCTCCACGTACCCGCTCTCCAGGACGACCTGACGGATCGTCTTCTGCTCCGCGAGCGCCTTCTTGGCGACCTTCGCGGCCTCCTCGTAGCCGATGTACTTGTTGAGCGGGGTGACCACCGACGGCGAGGACTCGGCGTACTCGCGGGCCCGCTCCCGGTGGGCGGTGACGCCGTCCACGGTGCGGTCGGCCAGCAGCCGCGAGACGTTGGCCAGCAGCCGGACGGACTCCAGCACGTTCTTCGCGATGACCGGCAGCATCACGTTCAGCTCGAAGTTGCCGGCGGCGCCCGCGGTGGCCACGGTCGCGTCGTTGCCGACGACCTGCGCGGCGACCATCAGGACGGCCTCGGGGATGACCGGGTTGACCTTGCCGGGCATGATCGAGGAGCCGGGCTGGAGGTCGGGCAGGGAGATCTCGGCGAGCCCGGTGCGCGGCCCGGAGGACATCCAGCGCAGATCGTTGGCGATCTTCGTCAGACCCACGGCGATGGTCCGCAGCTGCCCGCTGGTCTCCACGATCCCGTCGCGCGCGCCCTGCGCCTCGAAGTGGTCGCGGGCCTCGGTGAGCGGCAGCCCGGTGGTGCGGGCCACCTCCTCGATGACGGCCGCCGAGAAGCCGGGCGGGGTGTTGATGCCGGTGCCGACGGCGGTGCCGCCCAGCGGCAGCTCGGCCAGCCGGGGCAGGGAGGCGCGCAGCCGCTCCACGCCGTAGCGCACCTGTGCCGCGTACCCGCCGAACTCCTGGCCCAGGGTGACGGGCGTGGCGTCCATCAGGTGCGTACGCCCCGACTTCACCACGTCGGCGAACTCCTCGGCCTTGCGCGTGAGCGCGTCCGCGAGGTGGTCGAGGGCCGGGATCAGGTCCCGGGTGACGGCGGCGGTGGCCGCGATGTGGATCGAGGAGGGGAAGACGTCGTTGGAGGACTGGGAGGCGTTGACGTGGTCGTTGGGGTGGACGTCGCGGCCGAGCCGCTCGGTCGCCAGGGTGGCCAGCACCTCGTTGGTGTTCATGTTCGACGAGGTGCCGGAACCCGTCTGGAAGACGTCCACCGGGAAGTGCTCGTCCCATGTGCCCTCGGCGACCTCGTCGGCCGCCGACCTGATCGCCTGCGCGACGTCCTCGTCGAGCACGCCCAGCTCCGCGTTGACCTTGGCGGCGGCGCCCTTGATCCGCGCGAGCGCCTCGATGTGCGCGCGCTCGATCCGCTGCCCGGAGACGGGGAAGTTCTCCACGGCCCGCTGCGTCTGCGCCCGCCACTTGGCGTCCGCGGGAACCCTGACCTCGCCCATGGAGTCGTGCTCGATACGGTATTCGCTCATACCGGGTACAGCGTGCCGGGCGGTGCGGTTGTTCCGTCACTGGGCCGAACGAGGGCGTGTCGCACCCCGCCCGGCCCACCGCACGGTCAGGCCAGGCCCGGACCCCGCACCGGGATGCTGGTGAACGTCGGCGCGGGCGCCGGGTCCTGGAAGAAGTCGTTGCCCTTGTCGTCCACGACGATGAACGCCGGGAAGTCCTCGACCTCGATCTTCCAGACGGCCTCCATGCCCAGCTCCTCGTACTCCAGGACCTCGACCTTCTTGATGCAGTCCTGGGCGAGCCGGGCCGCCGGGCCGCCGATGGAGCCCAGGTAGAAGCCGCCGTGCGCGTCGCACGCGTCGGTGACCTGCTTGCTGCGGTTGCCCTTGGCGAGCATCACCTTGGAGCCGCCGGCCGCCTGGAACTGCTCGACGTAGGAGTCCATCCGGCCGGCCGTGGTCGGGCCGAAGGAACCGGAGGCGTACCCCTCGGGGGTCTTGGCCGGACCGGCGTAGTACACCGGGTGGTCCTTGAGGTACTGCGGCATGCCCTCGCCCGCGTCCAGCCGCTCCTTGATCTTCGCGTGCGCGATGTCGCGGGCCACCACCAGCGGGCCGGTGAGCGACAGCCGGGTCTTGACCGGGTACTTGGTCAGCTCGGCGAGGATCGAGTCCATCGGCCGGTTCAGGTCGACGCGCACGACGTCCCCGGCCTCGTCCAGGTGCGCGTCGGTGGTGTCCGGCAGGAAGCGCGCCGGGTCGGTCTCCAACTGCTCGAGGAACACCCCCTCGGCGGTGATCTTGGCGACGGCCTGGCGGTCGGCCGAGCAGGAGACGGCGATGGCGACCGGGCAGGACGCGCCGTGCCGGGGCAGGCGCACCACGCGCACGTCGTGGCAGAAGTACTTGCCGCCGAACTGCGCGCCGATGCCGATCTTCTGCGTCAGCTCGAAGACCTTCTCCTCCAGCTCCTTGTCCCGGAAGCCGTGGCCGAGCGGCGAGCCCTCGGCCGGGATCGAGTCCAGGTAGTGCGCGGAGGCGTACTTCGCGGTCTTCAGCGCGAACTCGGCGCTGGTGCCGCCGACGACGATCGCCAGGTGGTACGGCGGGCAGGCGGCCGTGCCCAGCGAACGGATCTTCTCCTCCAGGAACTTCATCATGGAGGACTCGTTCAGGACGGCCTTGGTCTCCTGGTAGAGGAAGGACTTGTTGGCGCTGCCGCCGCCCTTGGCCATGAACAGGAACTTGTAGGCGCCGCCGTCGGTGGCGTACAGCTCGATCTGCGCGGGGAGGTTGGAGCCGGTGTTCTTCTCCTCCCACATGGTCAGCGGGGCCATCTGCGAGTAGCGCAGGTTGAGCTTGGTGTACGCGTCGTAGATGCCGCGCGAGAGGGCCTCCTCGTCAGCGCCCTCGGTCAGCACGTTCTGGCCGCGCTTGCCCATCACGATCGCGGTTCCGGTGTCCTGGCACATGGGCAGGACACCGGCGGCGGCGATGTTGGCGTTCTTCAGCAGGTCCAGGGCGACGAACTTGTCGTTGGAGCTGGCCTCCGGGTCGTCGACGATGCGCCGGAGCTGGGCGAGGTGGGCGGGGCGCAGGTAGTGCTGGATGTCGTGGACCGCCTCCTCGGCCAGCTTGCGCAGCGCCTCCGGCTCGACCTTGAGGAACGTACGCCCGTCGGGCCCCTCGGCGGTGGAGACGCCCTCGGACGTCACCAGCCGGTACGGGGTCGTGTCCTCACCCTGGGGGAGCAGATCGGTGTACGCGAACTCAGGCATCTCAGCCCATTCCTCACTCTACGGACGGCCGCCCGTCGACGCCGACGGGCACCGAACAGCGTAGGACCTGCCGCGCGGGGCGGGCTTGTGAGGTCAGGCTCAGTTGCTCGTCCCCAGGGGTGTCGCGATCTATCGTGTTTGGGTACGCTGCTTCCGTGGACCTTCAGAAGCAGACCGCTCCCCCCGTCATGGAGTTGCGCGCCTCGGACGCCGACCGGGACCGCATCGCCGACATGCTGCGCGACGCCCTCGCCGAGGGCCGCCTGACCGCGGACGAGCACGCCGAGCGCGTCGAGGGGGTGCTGAACGCGAAGACGGTGGGTGAGCTGGAGGTCTTCGTCCAGGACCTGCCCGCCGCCCACCAGGGCCGCCCCGCACCGGCCTACGCCCCCCGGCGCCCGGCCGAGGACATACCCCAGCAGGCCGACGAGAACGTGGTGGCGGTGTTCAGCTCCGCGACCCGCCGGGGCCGCTGGCGCGCCGGGCGCAGGGTGCACGCCTACTCGTTCTTCGGCAGCGTCGAGATCGACCTCAGCGAGGCGGTCTTCGAGTACCAGCAGGTCGTCATCAAGGCCGTCTCGGTCTTCGGCGATGTCCAGATCCGGGTCCCGGAGAACGTCTCGCTGCGCGGCACCGGCGGCGGCGTCCTCGGCAACTTCGAGGTGGACACCCTGGACGCCACCGACCCCGACGCCCCCGTCGTCTACGTCGACGGCTGGGCCATCCTCGGCAATGTGGAGGCACGGCCCAAGCGCGGCAAGCTCGTCGCGGACATCCTCGACCGCGTGCAGCGCAAACTCGACAGGCATGTGCGCAAGCACCTGTGAGCAAACGGCCGGTTCACAACTGAGTGCATAGGCCCGCGCACAGCGGGTAGGCCTTGCTGCATCGTCTCTCGCTCGCGAAGCCGTCGTCAGGAGTAGACCGTGCTGCAACCGCCGCCTTCGTCCCCGCAGATCGCCGTCGTTCCGGCCCAGCGGGTGCCGACGCGAGACAGGGACCAAGACGCACCCTGGCACACCGAGGCGGTGTGCAGGCGCGACGAGGCCGGGCTGTTCTTCGCGCCCTCGAAGGAGCCCACCGCCGCCCGGCTCTCGCGCGAGGAGGCCGCCAAGCGGGTCTGCGCCCGCTGCCCGGTGATGGTCGAGTGCCGCGAGCACGCGCTGCTCCAGCCCGAGCCGTACGGCGTCTGGGGCGGCCTGACCGCCGCCGAGCGCCGGGTCGTCCTGGCCCGCCGCCGTCGGCGCGACGTGGAGCTGAAGAACGCCGCCCGCGCCACGGGCCGCATAGCGGCGGCAGGCTGACACACCGGCTCCGCCGCTCCCGGTCTCCGGCCGCCGTCCGGTCTCCCGCCGCTGTCCGGTCGCCTGTCGCTGTCCGGTCCCTGTCGCGGCGGAAACCGTCCGGAGCGTGCGGTACGACTGCGGGGCGCCCCCTCCGCACCGGGAGCGCCCCCATGGCCGTGGACATGGTCGTACGCGCACGTGCTACGACCGCCGCCGACCGGCTGCCGCTGCTGCGCGCGGGCTACTTGGCGCGGTCGAAGTCGATCGCGCTGTACGCGCGCAGCTTGCTCAGCCGGTGCTCGGAGTCGATCCGGCGGACCGTGCCCGACTTGGAGCGCATCACGATCGAGTCGGTCGTCGCCGTCTCCGAGCGGTAGCGCACCCCGCGCAGCAGTTCGCCGTCGGTGATGCCGGTGGCGACGAAGAAGACGTTCTCGCCGGTGACCAGGTCCTCGGTGGTCAGCACCCGGTCGAGGTCGTGCCCGGCGTCCAGCGCCCGCTGCCGCTCGTCGTCGTCCTTGGGCCACAGCTTGCCCTGGATGGTGCCGCCCAGACACTTCACGGCGCACGCCGAGATGATGCCCTCGGGCGTGCCGCCGACGCCGAGCAGCAGGTCGATGCCGGTGCCGTCGCGCAGCGCCAGGATCGAACCGGCGACGTCACCGTCGGAGATCAGCTTGATCCGGGCCCCGGTCTCCCGGATCTCCCGGATGATGCCCTCGTGCCGCGGCCGGTCCAGGACGACCACGGTGACGTCCTCGGGCGTCGCCCGCTTGGCCTTGGCGACCCGCTTGATGTTCACCGACACCGGCGCGTCGATGTCGACGAAGTCGGCGGCCTCCGGGCCGGTGACCAGCTTGTCCATGTAGAACACGGCGGACGGGTCGAACATGGCGCCGCGCTCGGTGGCGGCCAGTACCGCGATCGCGTTGTGCATGCCCTTGGCGGTCAGGGTGGTGCCGTCGATCGGGTCGACGGCGATGTCGACCTCCGGGCCGGTCCCGTCGCCCACGCGCTCCCCGTTGAAGAGCATCGGGGCCTCGTCCTTCTCCCCCTCGCCGATGACGACGACGCCGTTCATCGAGACGGTCGAGACGAGCGTGCGCATGGCGCGGACGGCCGCGCCGTCGGCACCGTTCTTGTCACCGCGCCCGACCCAGCGGCCCGCGGCCATCGCGGCGGCCTCGGTCACCCGGACCAGTTCGAGGGCGAGGTTGCGGTCGGGAGCTTCGGAGGGAACGTCGAGCTCGGACGGCAAGTGATGATGTTCGGTCATCGGAGCGCACCTTTCTGATACGACGACGGCCGGATGAGGGTTATGGCCATGACTCTATCCCCGGGTAGGCACTATGAGCAGGGGACCCCACGGATGAGCGCTCCGGGCACCTGCGACGATAGGGGGCGTGGCAGGCTCGAACGGCAAGCAGAAGACAGTCCGGGGCACGATCCTCTCCCTGATCGTGATCGTGGCGACGGCGGCGGTCGCCTACCTCTTCGTCCCGCACGACGACCACGCCCCCGACATCAAGCGGGTCGACTACCGCGTGGAACTGATCACGGCACGCCGCGCCGCCTCCTACCCGGTGGCCGCGCCCGAGGGCCTGCCCGACACCTGGAAGGCCACCTCGGTCCGCTACCGCGCCGACGAGGGCGACCGCTGGCACCTCGGCTTCCAGGACCCCGACGGCCAGTACATCGCCGTCGAGCAGTCCACGGCCAAGCGCAAGGACTTCATCGACGACGCCAGCCAGGGCTCCCGGGCCACCAAGGTCACCCAGGAGATCGCCGGCCGCACCTGGACCCGGTACACCGGCGGCCGCTACGACGCCCTGGTCAACGAGGGCGCCAAGGGTGCCACCACGGTGGTCGCGGGCACCGCGTCCTTCACACAGCTCACGAAGATGGCGGAGGCGCTGAAGACGTCCTGACGGGGCGGGCGGGTGCGCTCTTCCGCGCGCGCTACTCCTCGCCGCCGTCCGCCGCGTCCGCGTCCTGGGCGGCCTCCTCCGCGAGGGCCGCGTCCAGCCGGGCGCGGGCGCCCTCCAGCCAGCGACGGCAGACCTTGGCCAGCTCCTCACCGCGCTCCCACAGGGCGAGGGACTCCTCCAGGCTCGTCCCGCCCGCCTCCAGCCGCCGGACGACGTCGATCAGCTCGTCCCGCGCCTGCTCGTAGCCCAGCGCCTCGTCCGCCGGTGCCGCCGCCTCGCCCGTCATGTGTCCATCCCTGTCGGCTCGTCCCTGTTCATGGTTCATGAGGGGGTTCATACGGGTCCGTATGCCGCTCATCGGTCCGCGTCCGCGTCCGTGTCTGCGCCTGTGTCTGCGTCCGCGGCCGCGGAAGCGTCGACCCGTACCCGTACGGTGAACTCCCCCTCGGAGACCCGCGCGCGCAGGGTCTCGTCCGCCGTCACCTCGGCGGGATCGCGGACCACATGACCGTCGGCGCGCTGGAGCACGGCGTACCCGCGCCGGAGCGTGGCGGCGGGGGAGAGGGCCACCACGCGCGCGCGGGTGTGCGCCAGCTCGGAGTCGGCGCGGTCCAGCAGATGCCGCAGGGTGCGCCGACTCCGGTCGAGCAGCGCGGCCACCTGGTCCGCCCGCTCGTCGATCATGCGGTGCGGATCCTCCATGCACGGGCGCGCGAGCGCGTGCGCGAGCCCGCGCTCCTCGCGCTCGACGTGCGCCTGTACGCACCTGCGCGCCCGGTCGCGCAACTGCCGCACCCGCTCGGCCTCCTCGCCGACGTCCGGCACGACCTTCTTGGCGGCGTCGGTGGGCGTGGAGGCGCGCAGGTCGGCGACGTAGTCCAGCAGCGGAGTGTCCGGCTCGTGGCCGATCGCGGAGACGACCGGCGTACGGCAGGCGGCGACCGCGCGGACGAGCTGCTCGTCGGAGAAGGGCAGCAGATCCTCCACGCTGCCGCCGCCGCGCGCCACGATGATCACATCGACCTCGTCGAGCGCGTCCAGCTCCTTGACGGCCTGCACGACCTGGGGGACGGCGTGCACCCCCTGCACGGGCACGTTGCGCACCTCGAAGCGGACGGCGGGCCAGCGGTGCCGGGCGTTCTCCAGGACGTCCCGCTCGGCGGCGGAGGCCCGGCCGCACACCAGTCCGATCAACTGCGGAAGGAAGGGCAGCGGCTTCTTGCGGTCCGGCGCGAAGAGGCCCTCCGCCGTGAGGCTCTTCTTCAGCTGCTCCAGGCGGGCCAGCAGCTCGCCGACGCCGACCGGCCGTATCTCGGCGGCCCGCAGCGAGAGCTGCCCGCGCGGGGCGTACCACTCGGGCTTGGCGTGCACGACGACCCGGGCGCCCTCCCCGACGACGTCGGCGACCGCGTCGAACACCTCGCGGAAGCAGGTCACGCCGACGGAGATGTTGTACGACGGGTCGCGCAGCGTCAGGAAGACCACGCCCGCGCCCGGCCGCCGCGCCAACTGCGTGATCTGCCCCTCGACCCACACCGCGCCGAGCCGGTCGATCCAGCCGCCGATGAGCCGGGAGACCTCGCCGACGGGCAGCGGAGCGCCGGGGGACGTGGAGACAGCCATGCCCGCGAGCGTAACGGTCACCACCGACACCGCCGGCATCACCGGCGCCACGGGGACGGTCCGCGCGCCCCCCGGCCGCCGCCCGCCGCCCCGGCTCCCGGGCCGCGCACCCTCGGGATCTTCGGCGCGGTACGGACGGCCTTACGATGGGGGCCATGACTGCTACGTCTGGCCGCCGTGTCCTGCTCGCCGCCCCCCGGGGCTACTGCGCGGGTGTGGACCGCGCCGTGATCGCCGTCGAGAAAGCCCTGGAGCAGTACGGGGCTCCGGTGTACGTCCGGCACGAGATCGTCCACAACAAGTACGTCGTGCAGACCCTGGAGAAGAAGGGCGCGATCTTCGTCGAGCGGACGGAGGAGGTGCCGCCGGGCAACATCGTGATGTTCTCGGCGCACGGCGTGGCACCCGTCGTGCACGAGGAGGCCGCGCGCGGCCGGCTCGCCACCATCGACGCCACCTGCCCCCTGGTCACCAAGGTCCACAAGGAAGCCGTCCGCTTCGCCAAGGAGGACTACGACATCCTCCTGATCGGCCACGAGGGCCACGAGGAGGTCATCGGCACCTCCGGCGAGGCCCCCGACCACATCACGCTCGTCGACGGCCCCGAGGACGTGGCGAAGGTCGAGGTGCGCGACCCGTCGCGGGTGGTGTGGCTCTCGCAGACCACGCTCTCCGTCGACGAGACGATGGAGACGGTCGACGCCCTCAAGGAGAAGTTCCCGCAGCTCATCTCGCCGCCCAGCGACGACATCTGCTACGCCACGCAGAACCGCCAGCTCGCCGTCAAGCAGATGGGCGCCGAGGCGGATCTCGTCATCGTGGTCGGCTCCCGCAACTCCTCCAACTCCAAGCGCCTGGTGGAGGTCGCCAAGCTCGCCGGTGCGGACCAGGCGTATCTGGTGGACTTCGCCGACGAGATCGACGAGTCCTGGCTGGAGGGCGTGAGCACGGTCGGTGTGACCTCGGGGGCCTCGGTGCCGGAGGTCCTGGTCGAGCAGGTGCTCGAATGGCTCGGCGCGCGCGGCTTCGAGGACGTGGAGATCGTCAAGGCGGCCGAGGAGTCGATCATCTTCTCGCTGCCCAAGGAGCTGCGCCGGGATCTGCGCGAGGAGGCGGCGAGCCTGGCGGCCGAGCGCGGCGGCTCGGGCGCGTCGGAGGACTGAGGGCGGACTGAGGGCCGTCCAGGGCCTCTCAGGGCGGCACGTGACTGTCGGTGGCGCGTCGTAACGTGGTGCCATGCAGATCTTCGGTGTGGACATCGGCGGTTCGGGGATCAAGGGCGCCCCGGTGGACCTGGACAAGGGCGACCTGGCCCAGGAGCGCCACAAGGTGCTCACCCCGCGACCGGCGACGCCCGACGGGGTGGCCGACGGTGTCCGGGAGGTCGTCGCCCACTTCGGCTGGACCGGCCCGGTCGGCCTGACGTTCCCGGGCGTGGTCACCGGCGGCGCCACCGTCCGTACGGCGGCCAACGTCGACAAGAGCTGGATCGACACCGACGCGCGCGCGTTGTTCGGCGACCGGCTGGGCGGCCTCCCGGTGACGGTGGTCAACGACGCGGACGCGGCGGGCGTCGCCGAGATGCACTTCGGCGCGGGCCAGGGCCGCAGGGGCACGGTGATCCTGCTGACCTTCGGCACCGGCATCGGCAGCGCGGTCTTCGTCGACGGCGTCCTCGTCCCCAACACCGAGCTGGGCCACCTGGAGCTGGACGGCCACGAGGCGGAGAAGCGGGCCTCCAGCAAGGCCAAGGAGGACCACGACCTGTCCTGGGAGCACTGGGGTCACCGCGTCCGGGCGTACCTCGCCCATGTGGAGATGCTCTTCTCCCCCGAGCTGTTCATCATCGGCGGCGGCGTCAGCCGCAAGTCCCACAAGTTCCTGCCCTACCTGGACGGCATCCGCGCGGAGATCGTCCCGGCCCGCCTCCAGAACAACGCGGGCATCGTGGGGGCGGCGATGCGGGCGGGGGAGAGCGGGGCGGCGTAGCGGCTCCCCTCCGGCCCGGCGGCATCGCTGGCCCACCGGTCTACAGGCAGCCCACCGGTCTACCGGCGGGTGCGGCCGCGCACGCGGGCGGACGCGGACGGTGACACCGGGGAGGACGAGGGCACCGGCCGGGGCCGCTGCCGGGACCGGGCCGGGGCGGCGGAGGCACCGCGCGCGGCCCCCCGTGCGGCACCGCGCCGTACGAGCGCGACGACCCCCGCGAGCAGCGTGCCGCCGTACAGCCACAGGGCCTGGGTGGCGAGGCCGGTCACCAGACCCGTCACCATGCCGAGGACTCCGCTGCCGCCGTCGGCCACGGGCAGTAGGCCCACGGTGAAGCCGAGGGGCGCCACCACGGGCGCGGTCAGCACGTCGCCCGGACGCGTCCAGAACGCGGTGAGGACGCACACGGGCAGGAACAGCACCCCGTAGACGGCCGGCGAACCGCCCAGCAGCAGTGCGTCCAGGCAGCCGAGCACGAGCATGGCCGCACCGCAGAAGAGCCCGCCCCCGAGGCCGGTCAGCCGGGGGTTCGGCGACTGCCGCAGCCGTCGCACGAGGGCGGCCGGGCCGTGCAGGCCCGGCCCGGCGGCGGGCCGCGGCGCCCGCGCGGCCCGGCCGGGCCTGCGCCCTCCTGCCCGCTCCGGGTGGGGAGCGCCGGGGCGGCCCCGGGCTCCTTGTCCGGGCAGGGGCGGCCTGCCGCGTCGCGGTCCGTGCTGCTGGGGTCGCGTCCTGGGTTGCTCCACTGGTCCAACCTAGGTCTGTTTATGTGTTGAATAGGCCGTTTGACACGCCGCACGGCCCGGCGGGACGGGACACCGGCCAAGCGTTCGAACCGCCGCGAGGGGCGGGGCGCCGCACGCCGTAGACTGGTGGATCGGCCGCCTGGCCCCCAGTCTCCTCACGTACGGGAAGTCGCAACGTGTCGCTCACGATCGGAATCGTCGGTCTGCCGAACGTCGGCAAGTCGACCCTGTTCAACGCCCTGACCAAGAACGACGTGCTCGCGGCCAACTACCCGTTCGCCACCATCGAGCCCAACGTCGGTGTCGTGGGCGTCCCGGACGGTCGCCTCGCCCAGCTCGCCTCGATCTTCAAGTCGGAGCGGATCCTCCCGGCCACCGTCGACTTCGTCGACATCGCCGGCATCGTGCGCGGTGCCAGCGAGGGCGAGGGCCTGGGCAACAAGTTCCTCGCGAACATCCGCGAGTCGGACGCGATCTGCCAGGTCATCCGCGCGTTCAAGGACGAGAACGTCGTCCACGTGGACGGCAAGGTCTCGCCCAAGGACGACATCGAGACGATCAACACCGAGCTGATCCTCGCCGACCTCCAGACCATCGAGAAGGTCCTGCCCCGCCTCCAGAAGGAGTCGCGGATCAAGAAGGACGTCGCCCCGAAGGTGAAGGCCGTCGAGGAGGCCCAGGCGATCCTGGAGAAGGGCGACACGCTCTTCTCCCAGGGCATCCTCCAGGGCACCGAGCGCGCGGAGCTGCTGCACGACCTCCACCTGCTCACCACCAAGCCGTTCCTCTACGTCTTCAACGTCGACGAGGACGAGCTGACCGACGAGGACTTCAAGAACGAGCAGCGCGCCCTGGTCGCCCCCGCCGAGGCGATCTTCCTCAACGCCAAGCTGGAGGCGGACCTCGCCGAGCTGGACGAGGAGGAGGCCCTGGAGCTGCTGGAGTCCGTCGGCCAGCACGAGCCGGGCCTCGCCACCCTCGCCCGCGTCGGCTTCACCACCCTCGGCCTCCAGACCTACCTGACGGCCGGCCCCAAGGAATCCCGCGCCTGGACCATCAAGAAGGGCGCCACCGCCCCCGAGGCCGCCGGTGTCATCCACACCGACTTCCAGAAGGGCTTCATCAAGGCCGAGGTCATCTCCTTCACCGACCTCCTCGAAACCGGCTCGGTGGCCGAGGCCCGAGCCAAGGGCAAGGCCCGCATGGAGGGCAAGGAGTATGTGATGCAGGACGGGGATGTGGTGGAGTTCCGGTTCAATGTGTAGGCCACGCATTGCCGTGGATCCGGCGAATTAGCAAATCACCAGGTCAGGCGGGGTTGGTCCGGATTCGAGTCGACCCCGTTCGTGTGCCTGTGGCTGGATTTCCGCTGGATGACCTGACGCTACGTCACCTGTCGTCATCCGTCGTTCTCTGCACGCCGGCTGGATCGCGGCTGGACGTAGCTGAACCAGGAGTCAGTTCGAAGGGGTGGCGCGTATGCCCGCGTGGGCCGAGCGTTTCGGGTGATTGCCCCCTGGGGGCCTGGATGGGACGAACGGCCCTGTCGTCGCCCGCACGGGCAGGCTGGCCGGACGCATGGCGATCCCGCGGGCGCGCCTGGTCGCCGGTTCGGGTCCCGGGCGGGGGACCCAGAACATGGGAACAGGGAATTTCGGTGGCCAGCTCGTGATCCAGACCGTTGTCCGGCTGAACCGGTAGACAGTTGGCAGTGGTCGCAGGTTCGAGTCCCTGGCAGACGTCTCCCGGTGCCGGCGTTCCACAGCGGTCAGCCCGCCCCATCCGCATACCTCCACCCTGACAGATCGAAGTGAGTAACACCCGCATGCAGCGGAGGCGGGCCGCTGGGTCCGGTTGAGCGGCGGCTGTTCAGGACGGTCGGGCAGCTGCCCCGCTTCCACGTTTCAGGTGTTCGTTGATGTGTCGCAGGCGTTGCCAGGCGGCGGGGTCGGTGCCGTCGCCGAGCGGGTAGTGCAGGGCGGGGCGAGTGGCCGGGCCGAGTTGGGTGGGGGTGTGGTCCGGCAGGGCGTTGCGGACATGGGTGATGCCGAGTTCGACCACGGTGTCGGGGCCGAGGGTGAGGGAGATCGGGATCGGCGGTGGTTCGTAGTGGGCCGGAGTGGTCAGGTCCGCGCGCGCTGCACGCAGTTCGCTGATCATTGTGGCGAGGTTGTGTCTGGCCGCGAGGGACTCGGCGAGCTGGGGCAGCAGTTCGATCGGTGCTCGCTCGTCGGCGGCGTAGCCGAGAGCCAGGGTGATGTGCTCCTCTACGCCCTCTTGCGTGTGAGCGATGCGGAAGGCGGCGATCGCGGGGTGGTCGGGGGTGCCGACGGCGACGGCCCAGGTGGGCTGGGACTGGCCCGCGCGAGCGCGGCAAGAACACGATGCCCACCGCCACCACCTACGCCTACCACTTCCGCAAGGTCCTGACCGAGGCGGGTATCACCAAGCCCGACGGCAGCCCGATCCATGAAGTCTCCCGCTGGCTCGGACACCGCTCCATCAAGACCACCGTCGATGTGTACGGGCACCTCGTCCCTGCGTCCTGGGACCGCTGCCGCACGATCATGCAGACCGCGCTACGGCCCGACAGCATGGCCACCGTACCGTCAGACGAAGCATCGGGGACCCCGCACAACCCCGAGGATCCAGTGTGAAATCCCGGTCGCCGACCGGCCGTATCCGGTGGCTGGGCCTTGGCGTCGGCTGACCTCGCCTGTGCTGGGTGGTGTGGGGTCTGAGCGGAGAGCGCGCCCTGCCGAGAGGACCGCCATCCGAGCTGCTCAAGGGCTACTTGCCTCGGGCTTGGCGAAAACGGATGGAGGTTGAGCACCGTCTTGCCCGCCTGGTCACGGACAAGAAGATCGTCACCCCTCGCGGCGCGATGCCGTCGCTGAGTGAGGGCGGGCACGTGGTCATCGCTCGTGGTGTTTCTCACGCCGCCGTGCTCGGTCGACCGGGCGGCCGCACTCAGGGTTCGGCCTGAAGTATGGCGAACCGGACCGGCTCTGCAAGCGTGAAGCGGGCACCCGCCTCGTCCACAGTGCGGGCGGCCAGCGTCGCCTCGGCGAGCCTGACGGGCAGTGCCTCGGCGAACTTCAGGCCGTGCACAGCGCGTCCATCGATCTCGGGCAGGCGCAGGTCTTCCTCTGCCTGCGCCATGGCGTTCGCCCACTGCGTGCGAGTGAGGTCGTCCCGCAGCCGGATCCAGTGGGGATGGGCACGCCGGTGGGGTGACACGGCGGGCAGCAGCGTGGCGTTGGCGCGGTGGCAGGCCCAGGTCCACCACCGGACGTGCCCGTCGGGGCGGCGGGCGATGACGGTACCCCTGGGGTGCACCGTGTCCAGGTGCTCCTCCCTGGCCTGAGCGAGGCATGCCGCGGCCCGCCCGGTGAGGCGCACGGGCGGGTCCTGGCCGAGGAGGACGTCGCGTGCGGCGCGGGTCAGCTCGAAGGAGAGGATCCGCTCGGTACCGAAGCCTGCCCACCGTGCTCGTCCGCCCTCGTCGACCGGGGTGACGAAGCAGCGGCGGCGGCTGAAGTCGATATGGGTCACCTGCCAGCTGCGTCCGGCCAGCAGGAGCCGGCGGGGCCCCTGGACCTCTTCGGTGAGCAGGTCGGGGTCGTTGCGGCCGTTTAGGACGGTGAACTCGGGCGGGGCGGTGAAGACGGCCGTCAAATTCATGAAATGGCGGTGCCCATAACGGTTTTCGGCCTCCGGGTCGATGAACAGCAGGCCCTCGTCCTGGTCGAGGTAGCCCTGTTCGACCAGGTGCCGGACGACAGGTGCCGCTCCGGGGCCGAAGGGGCCGATGCCGCCCCACCACTGCTGCCACAGGTTCTCGCCGACCCGGTGTTCTTGTAGACACAGGGCCAGTAGCTGCTGGGCGACGAGATGGCGTGGCTCGGGCGGCGGGGTGACGGGCTCCACCCAGTTGCGCGACCACTGCAGCAGCAGGGCCGCCGAGCCGAGGAGTCCTGCGTCGTCCAGCGCGAGGAAGAGGCAGTTGCGGCTGCTGCCGGGACGGCGTCCTGTGCGACCCAGCCGCTGGAGGAAGGCGGCGACGGTACGGGGGGGCGTCGAGCTGAATGACCCGGTCCAGGTCGCCTACGTCGATGCCGAGTTCCAGCGTGCTCGTCGAGACGATCACACAGTCTCGTCCCTCCGCGAACGCTGCTTCGGCCCGCCTGCGTTCGTCCACGGACAGTGAGGCGTGCGAGAGGAAGGTTGTGACGCCGCGCAGGTGCGGCTGCTCGCCCAGCTCCTCGACGGTGCGCCTGCTCTCGCAGAAGACGAGGCGTTTCTCGCCGCGGTGAAGAGCGGCGATGACGGTGGCGCCGTTGGCGACGGAGCCGACGTAGTCGAGTTCGATCTCTCCGGCCGGCTGTGTGGCTGCTGCCGGTGGAGGCAGCAGCCGTGCGTCGGGGACGATGACGCGGCCGGGCCGTCGTCCGTGCCCGGAGCCCTGGAGCCAGTCCAGCAGCTCGGCGGGGTTGCCGATGGTCGCGGACAGGCCGATGCGCTGGAGGGGACGGTCCGCGATGCGTGCCAGGCGTTCGAGGACGGCCAGCAGGTGCCAGCCGCGATCGTCCCCGGCGAAGGCGTGGACCTCGTCGATGACGACGGAGCGCAGGCCGCTGAAGAAGGAGCGCTGGGAGTGCTGACCAGCATGGACTCCAGAGACTCGGGTGTGGTCAGCAGGATGTCGGGGCGTTCGACGAGCAGTCGGCGGCGGCGCGAGGTGGTGACGTCGCCGTGCCACAGGTCGGTACTGCGGCCCAGCCAGCCCGCGTACGTCTCCAGGCGCGGGGGCAGGTTGTTGAGCAGGGCCTTGAGCGGGCACACGTACAGCACGCTGGTGCTCTTCCAGCCGCGCCGGTTCATTCGGGTCAGCACGGGGAAGATGGCCGCTTCGGTCTTGCCGCCCGCGGTGGATGCCAGCAGGACGGCGTCCTCGCCGGCGATGAGCGGGGCGACGGCCTCCGTCTGGAGGGGACGCAGGGTGTGCGAGCTGAGGGTGTTGACGATGTGGTGTCCGAGGACGGGGTCGAGCAGATCGAAGGCGTCGGGCGCGCCCCCTTCATCACCGCCCTGGCCGGACGTCCGGTGGCTCACGGCAGCTCCAGAGGGATGTCCGCCGCGCTGCTTGCCGCGTTGAGCTCTGTGTCGCGGAGTTCGCCCGTGTGCAGGGTTAGGGAGTAGTGCCAGCGAGGGTCGAAGTCCTCGAACTCGTCGATGCGGTCCAGGACGTCGGCGACCAGCTTGCGCAGATACAGGCGCGGCGCGATGCCGACCTTGCCGCCGAGTGCTCTGGTGACGGCTCGGGCCAGCTCGTCGAGGTAGGCGCCGTCCGTGCGCGTGGCCAGTCGCTCAGGGTGGCGGGCGTCGGCCGAGTAGATGTCGCGCACCTTGCGCCCCAGTTCGTCGAGCGAGGCGAGGCCGAAGCCCGGCAGCCGCAGCTGCACGGCCCGCGGGGAGTCGAAGCGCGCGTCGCGCGTCGGTGGCGAGGCGCTGGGCGAGGGGCGCCAGGCGCTGTACGCCCTGCTGCCCGTCGTAGAAGGCGGGGGTGCCGGTGATGACGAGGAACAGGCCGGGGAAGCGCCCGGTGTCGATCTCGTCGAGGAGCTGGCGCAGGGCGTTGAGGGACTTCTCCCGTACGTCGCCGCGCACCCGCTGCAGTGTCTCCACTTCGTCGAGGACGAGCAGGAGCCCGGGGTGTCCGCAGTCCCGCAACACGGTGAGCAGGCCCTGGAGGAAGCCGAGGGCGGCGAAGTGGTCGAGGTCGCCGCGGATTCCGGCGGCGCGTTTCGCGGCGGCGGCCACCGACCTCTGCCCGCCGAGCCAGGCGATCAGGGTTTCGGCGGCGGCGCTGTCGCCGACCGCCACGGCCCGCCGGTAGGCGGGAGTGATGCGGGCGACGGCGGCCAGCCGCTGTTCCAGGACCCCGTCGAAGGCGGGCGCGAGCGCCTCCTCGTCGTCATTCCGCCATGTCGCCTCCGGCGAGCGCCTCCTCCTCCAGGGCGTAGAACCAGTTCCGGAGCCTGGGTAAATCGGCATTATTTACCAGGTAGCGGACAGCCTTGTCAATGCAGGTGCGCTGCTCGCAGGTCAGATCGTGGTGGTCGGCCTGGGTGTTCAGGGCGGTGACGGTGTCGGCGGTGGCATCGTTCAGGAGGCGGGCGGCGTGGGCGGCGCCCCAGTCCTCGGCGCCCAGTCGGCGGGGGCGTGGAAGCAGCGGGCTGCGGCCCAGAGCCTCTCCAGGACGTGCACGATGTCCAGCACGATATGGATCTTTATGCCACGGTGGATGGCTTCGGCCTGGATCAGGTCGAGTTGATGGCAGGCGCCGTCGACCAGGACGATCCAGTCGCGCCGGTGTTCGGGATCCCAGGCTTCGGCCTAGTCGAAAGCGGAGGCGATGACCTGCTCGGGGCCGTGCTTGACGGAGCCGGTGAGCCACTTGTGGGTGGCCCGGCGGCCGGGCCGGGGCCGCCGGTTGCCGGTGCGGCCCCCGGCGGAAGCCGCACGCAAGGGCTGGTCGTGCCGCACCGGCTATGACCTGCGGAGATTCGCTGGTTGTGACGATGTCTAGGCGGCTGCCCAAGACCCGGGTCGGATGAGTTGCGGCGATCGTGCGGGGACGGATGACGACGCTCGCGGCAGGGCGGCGCGGTGCGACTGTCTCGGGGAGCGTTGGTCCGGTGGATCTGCGCCCACTGGTTGGCTCGGCGGGTTCTGTCCCGTGCCCCTTGGATCCGGCACGCCCGCTGGAGCGGCCTCCTCCACGACCTGAAACGAGGAGGACCGGCCCTGCGGGGCTTGGCGGGCACTGCCCTTCTCGACCGTGCCGTGGATGGTTGCCGTGTATCTCAATACCCGGATAGGTTCTGCCATGTACTTGAGCGTGGTACGGTTACCTTCGGCTGGTGAGGGCGAAGTGGCGCCCGAGCCTCCTGCTGTAGTGCTCAGGGCAGAGCTATGCCCCGGGGCGCTTGCTAGCAGAGGCACACACCGGGGCTTACGTCAGCCACCATAACGTCCTGTTTGCTGTTGTGCAATGCCGGCCCATCGGGGGGATCCGTCAATGACCTGCGCTACCACTGACGAAGTGCATCTGATCAAGACGCTCGACGCTGAACGGTACGCCCCGGCCGGGGCGCTGTGCTCGTCCGAGTGCCGCCATGCGCTGGTCTGGTTCGATTGGGAGACGCAGATATCCAAGGCGCTGTACGAGATCCTTCGGCACTTGGAGAACGCGCTGCGCCGGGCGATGACGGAACGCCTGACCGCTCGCTACGGTCGTGAGGACTGGTGGCGGGCGACCGGTCTGCAGCTCACGGACGTATCCCGGAAGAAGATCGAGCAGGCGGAGGGCCGGTTGCTCGACGCCGGGGTGCCCTGGACGCCGGCCGGGGTGCAGCGCGAACTCACGCTCGGCTTCTGGGTTGCACTGCTCGGCCGTGGTCGGGACTACGAGACGCAGCTGTGGCGCCCGATGGCCCCTGGCTTCCCCGGCTACCGAGGGAAGCGGCAGCCGCTGCACGCGCGTCTCAACTACCTCAGGGAGCTGCGGAACAAGGTGGCGCATCAGGAGCCCGTTTCCGGTCGGCATCTGGCTGCGGACCGGGCATCGGTGATCACGGCACTCGGGTACGTGTCGGAGTCCGCGGCGCGGTGGGTGGCGCAGACGGATGCGGTCATTCCCGAGTTGCTGGCGGGGATGCCCGGGCGCTGCCCGCGGATCGGTGGTGGTCCGGCATGAGGGCGGACTACCGGCTGGGTGATCTGTGCCAGATCACCGCCAGTCCGTCGAGTGATATGTTCGTCGACCTTGCCGAAGGTGTGGAGGGGACCCCTGTACTTTCGCCCGCTGACATAACGGCAGGGCAGCGGGTGGATGCCTCCCACGTTCGGTCGTTGCCGCGCATTGAGGAGGGGCTGGCGAGGTACCGCCTGCTCCCCGGAGATCTCGTGGTGGTACGCCAGGGCGCAGTCGGCCGGGTCGCACTGATAGGCGAACCGGAGAGTGGCTGGATCTACCACTCCTCGTGCATGAGGCTGCGGCCCGACAAGCATGCCGTGCACCCCGCGTACCTGGCGGCCTACCTTGCCCACCCGCCGGTAGTGGATCAGATGCTGGCCCGTACCCATCAGGGCACGGTGGCCACGATCACGGTCGATGTGCTCGCGGACCTCCCCGTGGCGCTTCCCACGCCCGAGGAACAGCGCCTGATCGCCCAGGCGCTCGGGGAAGTGGACGTGCAGTTGAGGGTCCAGCGTCAGCTGCTGCACCGACTTGAAGCGCTCAGGCCCGCTCTGCTCAGCCAGATGCTTGGCGGCGACGTCCCGGGCGAACGTGGGATAGGGCCGGCGGTCACCGCTGCCGGGCGCAGGCCGGGCAGAACACGACGAACGAGTCGAATGTCGTAGGCCGCCCCTACCCTGGGGCGGCGGCACACATGCCACGTATGCCATACGGAACACCACATGAGGAGAAGCGCGAGTGGCCCAGCTGACATTGCCGCAGCTTGAACGGCATCTGTATGCCGCGGCGGACATCCTGCGCGGCAAGATGGACGCCGCCCAGTACCAGGACTACATCTTCGGGCTGCTGTTCCTTAAGCGCGCCTCCGACCAGTTCGATGTGGCACACGCCAAGGCCATCGAGAAGTTCCGTGCGGCCGGCATGGACGAGCAGCGTGCGAAGCAGCTGGCCGAGACCCGCAACGCATACGCGTCACACGAGTTCTTCGTTCCGGACGCGGCTCGTTGGGCGACGGTCATGCGTGACTCGCGCAAGGATCCCGCCGAGGCGCTGAACGTCGCCCTCGCTCAGCTGGAGAGCCACAATCACCAGGCGCTCGACGGAGTGTTGGAGTATATCGACTTCAAGCGTCCCGCCAGCGGCAACACCAAGCTGAGCAAGCCCGTACTCCAAGCGCTGATCGACCACTTCAACCAGTACCGGCTCAGCAACGACGACTTCGAGTTCCCCGATCTGCTCGGACACGCCTACGAGTACCTCATCGGCGAGTTCGCCGACGAGGGCGGAAAGAAGGGCGGCCAGTTCTACACCCCGCGCTCCGTGATCCGCATGATGGCCCGTCTGGTCAAGCCCCAGGAAGGGCACTCGGTGTACGATCCGTGCTGCGGATCCGGCGGAATGCTGATCCTCAGCAAGGAGTACGTGCAAGAGCACGGCGGTGACGCCGCCCACCTCTCGGTCTACGGACAGGAGGACAACGGCAGCGCCTGGGCCATGGCCCGCATGAACCTGCTGCTGCACGGCGTTGCCGATGGCGTGATCCACCACGGCGACACCCTCGCCAAGCCAATGCATACGCAGAACGGCGAACTCCAGCGCTTCGACCGGATCCTCACCAACCCGCCCTTCGCGCAGAACTACCGCAAGGAGGGAATGGAGTATCCCGAGCGCATGGCCTACGGCTGGTGTCCGGAGTCCGGCAAGAAGGCCGACCTCATGTTCATCCAGCACTGCCTCGCCGTGTTGGAGCCGGACGGCATCGCGGCCTCTGTCATGCCCCACGGCGTGCTGTTCCGCGGTGGTGTGGAGAAGGAGATCCGCCAGCGGATGATCGAGGAAGGCCGACTGGAAGCCGTCATCGGCATTGGCCCCAACGTCTTCTACGGCACCGGCATCCCGGCCTGCATCCTCATCCTGCGCGGACGCGAGGGTGCTCCCGCAGGACGCCGCGACGGAGTGCTGTTCATCAACGCTGAGCGCGAGATCACCGCAGGCCGCACGCAGAACCTCCTGGAAGCCCAGCACGCAGAGAAGATCGTCTCCGCCTACAAGGGATGGAAGGAAATCGACGGCTTCGCCCGCGTCGTTCCCTATCAGGAGCTCGCGGACAACGACTACAACCTCAACATCCGTCGCTACGTCGACAACACCCCCGCCCCCGAACCGCAGGACGTACGCGCCCACCTCCACGGCGGCATCCCGAAGGCGGAAGTCGCCGCACGGGAAGCCCAGTTCGACGCCTTCGGGATCGACGCGGGCAAGCAGCTCTTCCAAGAACGGGACGAGGACTACTACGACTTCCTCGACGAGGGATACGACGCGACAAGCGCCCGCATCTCCGACCTCGCGGCAGGCCGGGAAGTCGATCTCGCGGAAGCGTTCAACAAGTGGTGGGAGGAACACCGAGGCCGGTTGGACGAGCTCCCCGAACACCAGCAGCTGTGGTCCACTCGCCAGGAACTTCTCACCACCTTCACCCAGGTCTTGGAACCGGTGAAGCTGCTGGACCACTACCAGCTGTCGGGCACCATCGCTGCCTGGTGGTTCGACACCCGCAACGACCTGCGCAGCCTGGCACTCACCGGCTTTAAGGGGGTGGTGGACCGCTGGGTCGCCAGCATCGACTCCGCCTTCGCCGAACCGCCGGCTGATGCAGACGCCAAGACGAAGGCACGGGTACGGGCAGCTCAGCGCAAGGCACGCGAACACCGCCTCGTGCCGGAACTCATCCCGGCATACGTCGAGCGACTCGAGTCAGCCGAAGCACTCGCCGCGGAACTCGACGCCAAGGTCAAGGCGGGCTCCCCACCCAAGAAGACCAAGGGCGCCGACGAGGACGACGAAGAGGAACTCGACCTCTCGAAGGTCCTGCCACCCAAGGAGCTGCGGGCCCTCAAGAAGCAGCAGACAGAAGCCAAGAAGGAGCTGGCCGAACTGAAGGCAGCCTTCGTTAAGGAGTTGAAGGCAGCGGCGGCCAAACTAACCCACGCGCAGGCACAGGCCATCGTGCTCGGCTTTCTGAAAGCAGACCTATGTGCTCGCATGGACCGCTTTGTTGCATCCGACCGGCGCGGCCTGGTAGCCGCGTTCCGGAACTGGGGCGACAAGTATGCGGTAACGCTGGAAGACCTCGAACGGGAGCGGGAAGTATCTGCAAAGCGGCTGCGAGGGTACCTGGAGGAGCTGGGATATGCGTGACACCGACGTGAACGCGCCGCTCGCCGAATGGCGTACAGTCAAGCTCCGTGACATCGCAGCACGGGTGGCGACGCGGAACACCATGGGCAACGCCAACGTGCTCACCATCTCTGCCGCACACGGACTCGTGAGCCAGGAAGAGTTCTTCAATCGCAGGGTGGCCAGTGCGGACTTGTCGCAGTACTACCTGCTGAGCAAAGGCGATTTTGCCTACAACAAGAGCTACTCAGATGGATGGCCCGTAGGGGTGGTGCGAAGCCTCGAGCGCTACGACGCTGGTGTGGTCTCCCCGCTGTATATCTGTTTCCGCCCGGATCCTACGGTCGTCCACTCGTCCTTCCTGCAGCACTACTTCAATGCGGGCGTACTCGATGACGATATTCAATGGATCGCCAAGGAAGGTGTACGCAATCACGGGCTCTTGAATGTAGGGGTCGAGGACTTCTTCAACCTGACGGTGAAACTCCCGCCGCCGGTAGAGCAGCAGCGGATCGCTGAGATCCTTGACGAGGTCGATGCGCAGATCACGGCGACTCGTGCTCTCCTGAAGAAGGAAGAGTCTATTCAGCGCGGCTCGATCGAGCTTCTATTTAAAAGTGGACTCCTTTCCGATCGAGAACTGCGCCAAAGTCCTCTCGGGGAACTGCCAGAACCCTGGGGCGTTGCGAGTATTTCCGATATTTGCAGCGTGGGATCTGGGACTACCCCGCCACGCTCGGAAGCGGATCTATACTACTCGCGTTCCGGTACTTCGTGGGTAAAGACACTGGATCTGAATGAGGGAATCCTGTGGTCTACTGACGAGCAGGTGACGGCATCGGCCTTGCGCAACCTCAATTTGCGAGTATATCCAAAGTCGACAGTTCTTGTAGCGATGTACGGGGGGTGGGCGCAGATCGGTCGAACTGCTCTTCTGGGAGTTCCCGCCGCTGTAAACCAGGCAGTCTGCGCACTTGAAGTAAAGGATGTTGATCGAGTCCTTCCTGCATATCTGATGGCGGCCTTGCAGCAGGGGCGGATTCGCTGGCGCAGCGTAGGCGTAAGTACGCGCAAGGACGCGAACATCACCAAGGGGGATGTGGAGAAGTTCCTGGTGCCGATTCCAGAGCTGGATGAGCAGCGCCGAATCGCCGAGATCGTTTCGGATATCTCACAACGGGTGAACCAGGGGTTGGGTTTGATCCGGAGACTTGAGCTGTTCAAAAAGTCCGTCTTGGGAGACCTCGCCGCGGGGCGGGTGCGGTTCGATGGGCAGAGCGCCGCCTAAAGGGCGCGCTTATTTTGTTCATCCCAACAGTTAACTGGCTTTTCTCTCCGAAGGAGTTAGCTCAATATGTCCGAGTCCGGCCCCGAGTACCGCTACGTTGAGAAGCCGCTGATCGACCAGCTCACGCACCCCAGCATGGGGTGGCGGCACGTTCGGGGTACCGCGGACGCGGAGTTGCAGCCGGAGGGGGAGTCGGCCGTGCGTCGCCGCACCTTTGATCAAGCGGTGCTGGAGGAGATTCTCCGCCGCCGCTTGCGCAAGGTGAACCGGCGGCCGGATGGGACTCCGTGGGTGGACGACATGCGGGCCGCTCAGGCCATCTCCGCGCTCACCCGGGGTGCGGCCAGCGCTGGCGGCGGCCTAGTGGCGGCCAACGAGACCGCGACGCACGCGCTGTTGAACGGCGTCGACGTGCCAGGGTTCGCGGACTGGGACGGCGGCCGGCGCCAGACCGTCAGGTTCATCGACTGGGAGAGGCCGGAGAACAACGACTTCCTGGCGGTCTCCCAGTTCCGCATGGCCATTCCCGGCAGCCAGGGCGAGGTGATGGTCGCCGACTTGGTGTTGTTCGTGAACGGCATCCCGTTGGTGGTCATCGAGTGTAAGAAGCTCGCCGCCGTCGGTGGTGAGATAAAGCGAGCCGTCCAGCAGCTGCGCCGCTACGCGAATCAGACGAGCAACGGTGGTGCACCGCGAGGCAGTGAACTGCTCTTCCGGACAGTCCAGTTGACGGTAGCCAGCACGGGGGACAAGGCGCTGCTGGGCACCTTCACCGCGCGTCTGCAGGACTACGTGGTGTGGCGTGATCCGTACCCCCTCGAAGCGGAGGAGATCACCTCGCGCAGCTATAACCCGGACGACGTCCTCTTCGACGCGCAGAAGGTTCTCACGGCCGGCGTGCTGCATCCCGCTCGCCTCCTCGACATCGTCAAGAACTTCGTCGTCTTCCAGGACGTGGAGATCGCAGAAGGGCGCACCGCCCGGGTTAAGATCGCTCCCCGCTATCAGCAGTACCGGGCTGTCCATAAGGCGGTTGCCCGGCTGGTGCGTGGTGAGACGAAGGCCGTACACGGCAGGGAGGACAAGCGCGGCGGCATCGTCTGGCACACCCAGGGCTCGGGTAAGTCCCTGACGATGGTGTTCCTGGTGCGCAAGCTGCGTTCGACCCCCGGCCTGGAACACATCAAGGTGGTCGTGGTCACAGACCGCAAGCAGCTGCAGGAGCAGCTCGCGGAGACCGCGGCCCTCACGGGGGAGAAGCCCGACGTCGTCACACGCGCGTCCGATGTACCGACGGTGCTCGGGCGGCATGGGGCAGGACTGGTCTTCGTGATGATCCAGAAGCAACTCGACACCGACAAGGCCCGCAAGAAGAAGACCGACTCTCTTGCCCACGACCGGACGCCGGGCTGGGGCCTGGTCAACAGCGACGAGGGCATCCTCATCCTGGTCGACGAGGCGCACCGTTCGCATGGCTCGGACCTGCACCAGAACCTCATGGAGTCACTGCCCAACTCGGCCAGGATCGGCTTCACCGGCACACCGATCATCATGAACCGCAAGAAGCTGACCAGCACGACCTTCGGCGAGTTCATCGACAAGTACCGCATCGAGGACGCCGAGAACGACGGGGCGATCGTCCCGATCTTCTACGAAGGTCACATCGCCAAGGGCGCGGTGACCGAAGCCGAAAGTCTGGACGAAAAGCTTGAGGAAGAGTTCCCCGAGCTCACCGACGAGCAGTACGACGAACTCCAGCAGAGGTACGCGACGTCGGCAGCCGTACTGAGCGCGGACGACATGATCCAGCGCAAGGCCAGGCACATGCTTCGGCACTACGTCGAGGGTGCCATGAAGGAGGGCTTCAAGGCCCAGGTGGTGGCCTACTCCCGGGGGATCGCGGTGCTCTACCGCGAGGCACTGCTCAACGCTAGGACGGAGCTGGTCGCCGAGGTCGAGAAGACTTCTCCGCAGGTCCTGGACAAGTGGCTGCAGAAACCAGAGGAAGAACGGACCGCGCGTCAGCGGCTCCTGGTCGCGGCCCACGCCCAGCTGGCCCTGCTCAAGGCAATCGACTTCGTGCCTGTCATCTCCGCAGACGCAGAGGTGGACGACAAGTCCTGGCGCGCGTGGACAGACGAGAGCGCCCAGAAGAGGGCGATCAAGTCATTCCGCAGCCCGTTTCCCCGGCCGTCGGATTTGACGCCCGCCTCCAAGCCGGTCGCCTTTCTGATCGTACGGACCATGCTGCTCACTGGGTTCGACGCGCCCCGCGAACAGGTCATGTATCTGGACCGCAGGATGCGCGAGGCCGAACTGCTGCAGGCGGTGGCCCGGGTGAACCGGACGGCCGAGGCCAAGACGGCCGGATACATCGTGGACTACGCCGGTGTCTCCAAGGCACTCCTTGAGGCGATGGCCGCCTATGCAGCCGACGAGCAGGAGGGCGTGCCCCGGATCGACTTCAAGGAGGAGGAGAACAAGCTAGAGCGGCAGTGCGCGGCGCTGCGCCACCACTTCCAGCTGACCAAGGACCTGGTCGACCCGGACGACACGGCCGCCGTACACGACCTCGTCAGCTCTCTGGACGACGAGCCGCGGCGCATCGAATTCCGGCGTCTGCTGAGAGAATTCCTCGCCACCCTGAACCTGATCATGCCGCGGGAAGAGGCCCGTCCCTACCAGCCCGCCGCCCGGCTGTTCCTCTTCGTCGCGAAACTCGCCAAGCAGCGTTTCGGTGAGGAGACCGACGCCTTCGACCCTGCTGCGTACGGACGCAAGGTCGCCGAGTTGATCGACGAACACGTCAAGGCGCTCGGCGTGGAACGGATGATAGAGCCGACGCGCCTGACCTCCGACGACTTCCGTACGAAGGTGGAACAGCTGCCCGGCGCCCGGGCCAAGGCTTCGATGATGAAGCACGCCATCCGTAACCATATCGAGCTGCACTTCGGTGAGAACCCCGTCGAGTTCAAGAGGCTGCGCGAGCGGCTGGAGGGCATCCTCAGGAAGTACGCGACCGACTGGGACGAGCAGTTGAAGGCATTCGACGCGCTCGCCCAGGAGATGACAGGCACATCGGAAGGCGCGGATTCCGGCCTGCCCGACGACGTCCGCAGCCTCACCCGTCTGGAACAAGCCCTCTATCAGCAACTGACCACGGTCATCACCGACGGGGTCATCGACGACGACCTGCGAGCCGAGTTCGTGACCCTGGCCCACCAGACCGTGGAGCTCGCCCTGCGCCACAGCGTCAAGCACGCCTTTTGGACCAACGCCGCAGCCCAGCACGACTTCCAGCGCGAGATCTGGATGCTGCTTGTGCTGAACAGCCACACCGGGCCCGAGGCCGACAACCTGGCCGGCGCACTGCGCGACATCGTGCACCACAACCAGAATGAACTGAGCTGCCGTCATGCCTGAAGCCCCGGCTGAGCCGCTGAACATCGGCGGCCTGGCCATCGAGGTGGTGACCGTACCCGGGCGGCGAAGCGTCAGGGTCACGGTGGAACGCGACGCGACCATCGTCGCGGCCGTCCCACCAGACGTCGACCGAACTGCCCTGGAGAAGCTCCTGCGCTCCCGCGCGACTTGGCTTCACACCAAAGTAGCCGAGCGGCGAGACGAGGCCGCCGAACGCCCCGACCGACGCTTCCGCGACGGCGAAGGCTTCCACTACCTCGGAAAAAGCTACCGCCTCAAGACGGTCCGGGAGGCCACTCGCCCCGTGGCTCTGGTAGACGGCCGACTGAGGCTGCGCGAAGACCGACGTCCCTGTGCGGCAGATGAGTTGATCACTTGGTACGCGGAACGTGGACAGCAATGGCTGCCCGCGCGGGCGAAGCCATGGGCCGAGCGGATGAAGGCACCGATGACGGATCTCGTCGTGCGCACCCTCGGCTACCGGTGGGGATCCTGCTCCACCAACGGCGCCATCAACATCCACTGGGCAGTGATGCAGCTCCCCGCACCTCTGGTCGACTACGTACTTGTCCACGAGCTCGCCCACCTTCGCCACGCCAATCACTCCCCCGAGTTCTGGCTGAGTGTCCGCCAGGTGCTGCCCGACTTCGAGTCACGGCGCCAGAAGCTGGATGAATGGGGAGCAGGTATCTGGCTCCCTTGACAAGGGGCCCCCGCCTTCTGCGATGGGATTCTGTGAACGATCACGAAATTTCGTGATCGTTCACAGCATCTTGCCTCTCGTGAGAATTCCAGGGCGTAGATGCTCCATTTCTACCGTCAGCACCAGACGGCCGGTCCTCCTCGGGCGCCCTACAGTGCATGACCCACTGCGTACGCCACACCACCTCCGCCTCGTCACCGTCCGCGCCGGATCCCCTCCCGTCCACGGTCTGGTCAGCCGGCGCCCGATCTGGGTCAGGTGGCGGCGGCGCTCGGCGGGGCAGCGCGGACAGGCCCAGAGTGTGGGCGTCCAGGCAGCGCAGGACTTCAGCTTCTCGACCTCCCTGCCCACGCTGTTGGGTGACGCCTGTATCGGTCCAGTACCCAGCCAGTGCAGCCGGGACGAGCGCAGCTACGCGTCGAAGACCAGCAGCCCGTCCAGACCCTGCGCGCGCTGGTCCGTCAGCAAGTGGGCCCACGCGGGCCTGGGTCTCCTGCTTGGCCGCCTGGCGGCCGGCGGCGACCTTCTCCAGCAGGGTGACCACACCCGGCCGGACCACCTTCGCCGAGCGCAGATACTCGCAGCCCAGGCCGAACAACAACGACGGGGAATCATGCTCCATAGCGCGGGCCAGCAGAAAGTCGTCCAGCGCCTGGTGCTCCATTACTTTCGCCGGCTTCCACCCCAGATACTCGGCGATCTCCCGCAGGTGGTCGGTGCGGGTCTGCTCGCGCTCGCCGTAGCCCTCCAGATCCGCCACGACCAGCCCGAGCTGCCGGGCCAGACGCCCCACCGCCGCAACAGGCGCCGAGGACACGTCGTCGGGAACGAAGCCTAGCCAGGGCAGCGTGGACAGCTGTACGGCGGCGCCGAGCACGTTCTGGGCTCGGCCGGGGTGAGGGTGAAGTAGCGGTCCGGCTCGGCCGCCCCACCGAGGCTCGGGCCGAGCTATAGCTCGCCTCCCGGTTGTGCCGCAACGCCCGCGAGGGTGGTCGGTGCTGCTGCGCAAGGCGGTGATGTCCATCCACAGCCGTCTCGCCTGCACCTCGGCCAGCCAGCCGTGCGATCGGCAGTGGTGGTGGCCGGTCGAGAGCCGACCATCCGCCGCTGTAGTCGGGTGCGGAATCGCCCGGGGCTGTGTCGAAGATCGATGCAATTGCCGGGGTGTCCGTTGTCGCTTCTCGGACAGGAACCGCGCTACGGCGCGTCGCGGCCACCGCACCTCAGACGGAGCATCCGGCACCCCTCGCAACCCCGAGGATCCAGCGTGAAATCCCGGTCGCCGCCCGGCCGTATTCGGTGGCTGGATCCTGGCTGGATCCGCATCGACTCTCGGTCGTTTCCGCAAGTCAAAAATCTGGGGCCGATGTTCCGGTTCAACGTCTGATCCGTACGGCGGAAGGCCGTCTGACCTGTGGCGGAGCGGGTTAGGCGGCCTTCGCGGTTCGCGCAGGGTCTGCGGCGTGCGTCCGGACGAGGACACAGGAACGCCCAAGTCTGGCGTGGGCGTACGGAACTTCGAGGTGCCGCCCGGACCAAGGAGGGAGCTGTGGATCACGGTCGTGCTGTTCCAGGCGGCTGCTGAGAAGTGAACCGGTGGTCACGCTCAGTGGGTACGGTGGACGGCAGTCAATGCGGTATACACAGCTCACAGCTCCGAGGTGGGGGCGATCGTGGTGGCGCAGAAGGAGCCAACTCCCGTCTGCGTGACGTCATCGCGGCGGTCGACTGCACCTACGAGGTTCTCGCCAGTGACGTGCGGAGCATTGCCGCCGAGAACGGCGAACTCCTTCAGACGAACTAGTCGGCCATCTCGCACTGGTTGAACGGCACCCCCCCCGTCGGGGCGGGTAGGTCAGTACCTAAAGGGTGTTGCAGAAGGTTGGTGGTGGGCAGGGTTGAGTGGTAGCTGACGTGCTGTTTTCGCCCTGTCAGGGCGTGGTTGTGCATGGTGGAGACGGCCTGGACGACATGGTGGAGGCCGTCGGCCCTTTGGCGGCAGTCGCGGAGGATCTTCCAGTTCTTCATCCGGGCGAAGCTGTGCTCGGCACGGGTCCGGACGCGCCGGTGTTCGGCGTTGTCTTCCTCCTGGCCGCGCAGGAGGGGACGTCCGGCTCGTCTGCGGTGCGGGACGATCAGCCCGGTGCCCGGGTATGCGCCGTCCGCGATCACTGTCGTGCCCGCCGCCACGGCCGGCAGGTCCGACTCGCGCCAGACGTGTGCGTCTGCCTTGCTGCCGGGTGCCGGCCGGGCCGAGGCCACCACCAGGCGGGTGCCGGCATCGAGGATGACCTGTACGTTCGCCGAGAACCGGTAGTTGCGTGAGGAGGCTGCGACCTTACGGTCACGGACTGGGGTCAGGGTGCTGTCCACGGTCCACAGCCGGTCGGTGCCCGGTAGTGGCCGGGGCGCCGGCTCCAGCGCGAGCAGGGGGCGCGGGCGCTGGATGACTCGGCAGACGGTGGCAGGTGAGCAGCCGAAGAGCGGCGCGAGCTGGCGCATGGTGAGGTTCGTGCCGGTAGTGGACGGCTATGAGCAGCACCCGCTCGGCCAGCGGAAGACACCACGGTCGGCCACCACCGGGGCCGTTGCCGCCCCGCTCCCGCACCACCCGAAGCAGCTTCTCAAAACGCCCCGTCCGCAACCCGGTGAACGTCTCCACCCACACCGGGCTCAGCCCTCAACACCCCACTCACGCAGGGGAAAATGCCCGCCATCAAGCCTTCTTCAACACCCTTTAGCTGAGTGGGTCATTGACCGAGAGAATCGAATGCTTCGTTGAGGTCTTCGGCGAAATGCTGCCACGACGGAAGGCAAGCCACCGGCCCCTCGGGATCCAGTAGTTCGAGCATGCGCAGCCGGTGCTGCGAGAAACGCTTCTGGAACTGGACGAGGCGACGCCCTTTGTACTCGCTTGCCCGCGCGAGCGAGTCCTTGAGGAGCTGCTTGGGGTCGGCAACCCTTTCCGCCGCAGTGCCCTTAGGGAGATCAAGGCTGACGCGGCCGCGCGGGTTTTCGGCGACCTGGCGCAAACAGGCCTCATCGAGAAGCAGCCACGCTTCCAGCATGCGGACAGGCACCACGGCGACGTGCTGGAGGCCGGGCCACTCAGTGTGTACTGCCTCCGCGATTTCATCCCTGCGGCCGTGGGCGGGACCCCGGTCGGCATCTCGTTGTACCACTACCAAGTCGTAGGTCCCGTGGAGCTTACGGGCTGCCTGCAACTTATCCCGGACGGAATGGCCAGGCGGCGGCCGAAGCAGACCGAAGTCGGGAACGGTTATCGAAGCGTCAATTCCCTTGCGCGCGGCAAAGGATTCGACGTGCCGTACTAGGCCGTTGTCGCTGCTGCCCTCGCCGATGAAGAGAATACGAGTGGTCACGCGGCCCCCCAGTCAAGCGTGAGCTGCGCTCCGACGGGTGTGGTGAGGTACGGCAGGACATCCGCCTTAGTCACGAAGTCGGTGCCTGCCTTTGTGGCGCGCCACGTCTCGGCCAGCGGACGCAAACGAAGTACCCGATTCAGGGAGCCATCTTCCGCCTTGTGGATCGTGGTGTCGGCGAACAAGAGGTCGTCACGACTGACGAGCTGCACGACCCCCGGCGAGTGTGTGTTGATCAGCACCTGTCGGAACGGATTATCCGGGCCAGGTTTTTCCGACGGGTCGACGGCGAGGTCTTGGACAAGGGCAACCATGGCGTTGAGGTTGGCGGGATGGATACCGTTCTCGGGCTCCTCCATACAGATCAGGCCACGCACGGACGCGTCCTCGAGAAGGACGCACAGGGCCAGGAAGCGCAGGGTTCCCTCAGAAAGACTGCGGGCAGGCAGGATAATGCCAGCCACCTCACGCACGTTGACTGTAAGGAGTTGCCGGACCTCGTCCTGATCGACATCCAGATCGCGGATATGGATTCCTGTCAGGTCCGAGAGTCGCCCCGCTACCCTGGCGTAGACCTGGCTTGGATCCGCCCCCGGAGTGTCGTGGGCCACCCGGAAGAGCGTCGCGGGCAGGTGGGAGCCGTCGGCGCCCATCACCTGCGGGTCGACATACCGATCGGACCTACGCAGAGCCGATGGCTCCAGAGCGAGTCGTCGCCAGGACTGCATTTCACGGCGAGCAGCGAGGATGGTTGGGTCATCGCTGCTGGTGATAGTGGAGACAACGGTTGCGGGCGCCCGGGACGCTGCGGCTGGCTTGGGCTGACCCCGGCTGCCACCGTCCTGGTGGATTTTGACGACCGATTCGTCGGATTCAGTGGTCGTCGAGATGAAGGGGGCGCCGCTGCGGTGGCCCTGAATGACCGTATTGCGGAACTCCTTCGCGCTGTGGGGGAAGAAAAGGTGCCGGGCGGCCTTGCCCTTGGTGATGTGGCTTAGCGTCTCGTGGAGGAGGGTGAGACGGCCGAAACGGTCCAGGCCGGACGGTTCCTGGTATCCGACTTCAAGCTCATATCGCAGAAACGTCGTTGTGGCCTTGGCGGCCCGGCCGAAGTCGTCCTGAGTGTGGAGAGGGACGATCATCTCGGCGGCGAACCGCATCCGGTGACGACCAGTCGCGAAGCCCTTCCAGAACAGGTCACGAGGGTCACCATGGCGCTCACCGTGTACGCCCCGGACCTCCTGGGCCGCCTCCATCATCGATTGGTCGGCGAGTAGGGAGAGGAACTGGATGGCATCAAAAACATTCGACTTGCCAGTGCCATTTTCCCCTGCGATGCAGGTGAAGGGGCCGAAGTCGATGGATAGGTCCAGAAGGTTCTTGAACCCGTGGACTTCGAGGCGGGTCAGCATGCTGTCTCCGGAGGCTCGCCGGGCGGATCCATTAAGACTACTAGCGAGGAAGGCGTCTCCCGGTGTGTACGCTGGTGGTCCTTCTCAACTCTTGGTCAGGGCTCGCTGCTCGCATCCTCCATGGTGCCTGGGCCGTCGAAGCCTCCGAAGACTTCCTCACGCTCGTCTTCGCCACCTGCACGGTTGGGATGTGGGCAGCCCCCAGTTGGCGGCCCATATCCCAACTACATGCGGGTCCAGCCGTTGGCGAAGTCGCATTGGAGGTCCGTCCAGCGGCGAAGTTCGGCGGGGGTGTAAGCGGGGTGGTCGCGGAGGTGGGTCAGGGCGTTGACCCATTGGTCCCAGAGGCCGTCGGGGTGGGTGAAGCGGTCGGCGTGGTGGGTGCCGAGGTGAGCGTCGAGGCGGAGGAGGGCGCCGAGCGCGGCTGGCTGGTCGTAACGGAGGTCGGTGCGGGGGAGGTAGTGGTCGAGGTAGGCGGTGAGGATCTCGGCGTCGGCGTGGGTGCCGAAGCGGGCCAGGGCGAAGCAGTAGGCGCTGCCGGAGTAGCAGACCTCGCTGGCCAGGAGCAGGTCGCCGATGCGTGCCCGGAACCGTTCGCGGCGGTCGACGCCGAGCAGCCAGGCGGCGGTGAGGCGCGAGCGCCATTCGTACCCGAGGAGAGCTTCCAGTTCCTCGTCGGTGATCGCGGCGGCATCATTCAGCAGGTGTCGGGTGAAGCGGGGGGTGTGCCACCACCGGGGGCCCAGGAACCGCCCGCCGTTCAGTACGAGATAGCGCGGGAGCCCCCCGTACGTCCTCGTCACGTAGCTCTCGACCACATGGCCGTAGCCGATCTTCTCGGGGTGCTCGGACGGCATCGGTCACCTCTCCGGGTACAGGTCGGTACGGTCGATCCAGGTGGGGGCGACGAAGATGTTGTCGTCGGCGGGGGCTTCGGAGGCTTCCAGCAGGGACCACGTGCAGGACTCTTCAACCAGGTGCTCCCAGGGTGCGGTCCAGTCCAGTTCCCAGTCCAGGCCAGTGTCGGAGACGCCGTACGTGCGGCCGGCGTCCACTCGCCAGAACTGGGAGTAGAGGATCACCTGAGCGTGGTCGGCCAGGTCGTTGATGATCTCGGTGAAGCGGGCCGAGGGCCAGCCAGGAGCGTTGTCTGCAGCGGTGGCTCGTAGGTGGGCAGTCAGCGGTGGGACGACGGGGGTGCGGGCGCCGAGTTCGGTCAGAGCCCAGCGGATGCCTTCCGGCTCGCTCCAGTCCGGTGGCGTCGCCCGTTCCAGGCAGGCGAGGTAGGCGCGGCGCACGGGCTCGACCACGCCGTCGGTCTTCAGGCTCGCCAAGGCCATCGCCGCCCATTCCCGGACGGTGGAGTCGTCGCTGCTCAGAAGGGTGATCAGAGCGGGGCCGCAGCGTGGATCCGCCACCTCTTCGAAGACCTCGACGGCGGTCAACTGCCCGAAGCCGCCGAGGGAGGGCAGCCCGTCGATGAGGGCGGGGATGGCGTCGGAGCCGATACCGATCAGTTCCGCGCGGGCGTTGTACGACGGGCCGGTCGAGTCATCGAGCTGCTGGATGAGTCTCTCGATGTGAGTGGTCATGGGTGATTGCGCCGCCAGAAGGCGGGAAGCCACCAGCAGAGCACCGAGTGGTCGTCGGGCCACGGAGCGCGGTCCTCGGCTGCCCGGTCCTCGAACGAGCCGCGTGTCAGGTCGATGGGGCGCCAGACGGGGTTGAGCGGCTCATCCTCGGCCGGCGGGCGGATGTACCGGCGGCCGTGCTGGTCGCAGGCGCCGAAGTCCTGGTAGTTCCGCGGAGTCTTGGCCAGAGAGGCCTTGTCCGCCCCTCCAGCCATGGTCGGCCAGCGGAACTGGGCCCCGTCATCCTCCCAGAAGCAGATGGGGCAGGTCTCGTACGAGCCGGGCATCTCGCCCAGTACGCGGTGCCCGCAGCACGTGCAGGGGTAGGAGTCGCTCACCTGCGCAGTCTCCTTGCAGACCCCGCCGGTGTGCCAGGGATTTCACCGCCTCGGATCCCCCGGGCAGTCCGCAGCCAGTCCGCAGGACACCCGAAAACGGCTGTCGGGAGCCAACGCACACTAACGAGGATTCCCAGGTCAGGATCAGCCCTCAGGCATTCCGCTTCAACGTCTGATCCGTACCGCGGAAGGCCCCCTGACCTGTGGCGGAGCGGCTGCGCCCGGTCGGGCCGCGGGCGGGTGTGGGCGTCCGGCGTCGTGGCCGGGTCGGTGTGGGCGAGGTGCTCGGCGAGGCCGTCGCCCCGGACTCGCCGTGCTTGGTCGGCAGGCTGGGGTGGTGGAGCCGGTGCTCCGCGGGGGCGGTTGCGACGGACGGGATGAGGCCCCGGTCCGTCGCAACTGTCTTCGCGCTGGTCTGTGCGAGGGGATGTCGCCCTCGTCGTCGCCTCGGGCGAGGCGGGACGCGTCGGCAGTGTCGGCAGTAGGGAGGGCGGTCCTCTCTGAACGATCCTTCTTCTCCCGCGATACGGTGCTGTCATGTCTCGATCAGTCGAAAAGGGTTCAATCCCGTCTCCCGTCACCGCGGACGACGTCGACCTTGCCGTGCGGCTCGCCGTGGGCGTCCTGCGGGACGTACCCCCGGAGGGGTGGGACGAGAAGGCTGGTTCGCTGGAGTGGGACTGCTGGGAGACCGTCGAGCACCTCGCCGACGACCTCTTCTACTACGCCGTCCAACTGGGGCCGCAGAGCCCGCCGCTGGACACCCATGTGCCTTTCGCGTTGAGCCGGAAGAGGCCGGAAGGACCTGTGGTCTTCGTCCACGCGGACCGTGACGCGGGTCCGGCCGGCCTGCTGCAAGTGCTGGAGGCGTGTGGCGCGCTGCTGGCCGCCATGGTGCGTACGACGCCGCCCCAGGTCCGCGCCCACCATGCCGCGGGGGTGTCGGACCCCGAAGGCTTCGCGGCGTTGGGGCTACAGGAAACGCTGGTGCACCTGCACGATGTGGCCGAGGGCCTCGGGCTCGACTGGACCCCGCCCTCCGCTCTCTGCTCCCGGGTGCTCGCCCGTCTGTTCCCCGAGGCTCCGGGCGGTGCGGATCCCTGGCTCACCCTGCTGTGGGCCACCGGCCGCGCCGAACTGCCGGGGCACCCTCGGCTCACCACGTGGCGCTCGGACAGCACAGTACGGTCGTGAGCCGGGCTCCCATCCGGCTGCGCAGTTCGGTGAGGGGATGGGCAGGGGCTTCGTGCAGGTGGGGCAGAACGTTGATCCACCGGTCCCGGAGACCGCCGGGTTGGATGAAGTGTTCGGCGTGTGGCCACCCCGGTCGCAGGGCGCGACCGCATTTCAGGTTGCGGTAGCGCGGGCGGCCCGGGTCCTTCCTCGTCCCGCCTGCCGGGGTCGGCCGGCGGAACTGGTCCCCGTCGTGGGAGGAGTGGCTCACCCGCGCAGTCTTGTTGCAGTTCCCGGCGGGGCGCCGTGGATTACTTCACCATCAGCTCGGTGGTTCGGCGCGCCGAGCCGGACGAGCCGTTCAGAAGGGGCCCGTCTCCGAGGAGTCGGGCCCCCTTGCCGTTCCCCGGTTCCGGGATGATGTCCCGGGAGCCGGTCGGCTATCGGATCAGCTCGCCGTCCTTGCCGTCCTTGCCGTACTCGCCGTACTCGCCGTACTCGCCGTACTCGCCGTACTCGCCGTACTCGTCCTGCGGTTGGGGCGCGGTGGGGCGGTGGGGGGTGTGGGTGGTTTCCCAGAAGTACGGGGACGTTGTGGTGGTGTCGCTCGGGTGCTGCCGGTTCTCGTGGCGTACGTGCGTGTCGCTCGGCGGCGGGCCCGGCACGAAGGTGTCCGGGGGCGGGGGCGTGGCGCCCTCGGTGAAGGGTGCGCCGCCCGGACCCGGGTAGGGCCGGAACCAGGGGCCCGAGGTGCCGTCGTCTCCGTTCGTGGGGCCGCTCGAGGGATCGTCCGGGGAGGTGCCGTCCGGGTCTTCCTCGTCGCCCGCGTCGGGTGCCGGGAGGACGGTCCGCCTGATCTCCTCGGCGGCCTCGTGGAGCCCGGCCGCCTCCAGGCTTCGCACCACGCGGTGCACCAGCACCGTGTACTCGTCCATGTCCGGCTTGAGGCCCACCGCCTCCAGCAGCAGGAGCAGCCGCTCCGGAACTCCTACTTCCCGCTCGCGGTCGAACGCCGCTCCGCCCTGGCCGGGGTCACTCCACAGCGGGCCCCCGACGGTCGCCTCGGTCCGTGCGTCCACGGGCGGGACGAGCAGGTCGCGGAAGAGCTCGGGCACCTCCTCGTTGTTGGCCGCCGCCGTGATCTGGGCGAGCGGGCCGATCATGTCGACGGCCTTCTCGATGTCGTCCTCGTGCCGGGCCAGCCACCACACGACCGCGCTGCCCGTGCTCCGGAGCACGTCGTCACCGAGGTAGCGCCGCTTGTTGCGTTCGTGCTGACGCTCGTATTCCCAGACCTCCTCGTCCTTGCGCAGGTCCCTCAGCTTCTGTAGGCGGTCGCGGTCGGCGGGTGCGAGGGCCAGGGTCACATCGGCTGTCCGGGCCTCCACCCGGCCGCTCAGGTCCTGGAGCGGGACGCTCAGCTCCCCCTCCAGGACGTACCGTGCGAAGTTGGCCCTGCCGGGCTCCTCGCGGTGGACGATCTCCATGGCCCGGCTGATGACCGCGGAGACCGCGAGGGCCGGGGAAGCGCCGTCGGACCAGCCGCTGGGGTCGGGCACCGGCCGCCACCACACCGTGGCGGAGAAGAGGAAGTCATAGCCGTCCACCGCGCTCGGCAGTGCGGCGTCGATCACCCGTGTCTCCTGGTACGGCTGCTCGACCGGTGCCGCGGGCGGCTCGGGCGGGGCGGGGTCGTACGGAACCGCCGGGGTGCGGCCGCTGCTGAGGACCGTCATCACCAGCAGCAGCGAACCCGACGCCGTGACCATGCACATGAAGCCCCACAGCCAGGCCGACCAGTGCAGGAGACTGCCGAGCGCCGCGGGGGCGAGGCCGCAGAGAGCGACGAACAGCAGGCTGAAAAAGCGGTGTCTCATCGTTCCTCTTCCGTGGTCTGTGGTCCGGTGTCCGGCTCCGTACGGGCGTACTGCGCACGGTCGATGTGCCGCCAGAAGAGGGCGGCGACGGCTGCCCGGGACGGGTGGCGCGCGGATCCGGCCCAGCCGTAGGCGATGGCGTAGAGGCGGTGCAGGGCGGTTGCGTCCCCGTGCGTCGCCCTGACCATCACGTCCAGCGCCATCTCCCGCGTACTGTCATCCGCCACGGTGCTCAGCCAGCTGGTCACCAGCGGATTCCAGAGGTCTGTCGGCGGCTGGGAGAAGACCGCCTCCCAGCCCAGGAACAGGGACGGCCACGGTGGCGGGTCCGGGGCCCGGTCGCTTCCCGACAGCTCGGTGAGCAGCCGGAGATGGGGCTCGGCCCCACGCGGCTCCCGGCGCACCCGCTCCCGCAGGCGGTCGATCAGCAGCCGGTAGAGCCGGTGCTCGCGGCCGGCCAGGCCGAGCAGTGCCGCACGGGCCTCGCGCGCCGCCTCTCCCTGCCGTACGGCGAGGTGGTGGAGCCGCACGATCGCCTGGTCCGGGTGCGTGGCGGCGAGACTCTGGACGCAGGCGGCGGTCAGGACGCGGGTGAGTCCCTGCGAGAGGCCGGACCGCAGGCACTGGTACATCCGGCTGCGGAACCAGCCGCCGAATGTCACATGGCTGAGGCCGAGTTCGAGGGCCGCCAGGGCGCGCTGATCGCAGGAGGTGCCGGTCGCACCGTCCGCCCAGCGGACCACGAGGTCGAAGAGATGGTCGGGCCGTCCGACGGCAAGGGACCGCTCGCCGAAGCGGACGACGACGTTCATCCGGTCGTCGGTGGTCAGTTCGGGGAGCCCGGCGGCATGGCCGATCCAGTCCCTGAGCGCGTCGCGCATCCCGGGGAAGTTCGCCCAGAAGTACGTCCGCACCGCTTCGGCATAGGCCAGCTGTCCGAAGCGGAGCCGTCCGTCCGCGTCACGTTCGATGCCGAGCGCCGTCAGGTGCTGCCCGAAGTCCGTCCATGCCAGCTCGATGGTCGTCTCTTCCTCGTGCCCCACCGTCCTCATCAGACCGCGCCACACGGTGTGGACGGTGTCGGCGCGGGCCCCCTCGAACACCGCCGCCGCGAGCAGCAGGCCCCGCTCGGGCGCGCTGGAGACCGCGGCCACCTGGCGGCCCACCTCACCGGCCCGGTCGGTCACCGCGTGCAGCGCCTGGTCGAGCCAGCCCGCGAAGTCGGTGCCGAACCGCCCGCTGTTCTTGGCGGTCCTCACCAGTCCCGCGAGCCGCGCCAGTTCCCGCATGGGTGAGCGGTCGTACAGCGGCTGGAGCCCGGCGCCTCGCAGGTCGGCGGGCCGGAAGGGCATCCGGTCCATGCGGAGGTACCGGGTGAGGACGCTGATGCCCCGGGGGCGCTCCAGTTCCACGGTGAGCGGTTCGAGGTCCGGCAGACGGGCGTGCTCCATGCCCCATGGCAGGACGGCGACCATGTGGGCGCCCGCCTCCTGCACCTGTGACCGGTACACGGCCACGCGGCGCTGGGCCTTGGCGTACAGCTCCTCGTCGGCGATCGGTGAGAGGTCGAGGAGGAAGCGGTCCCCTTCCCCGAAGGGGGCAGGCGCCCCGCCCTCGTCGTTGCCCAGGGCGGAGAGTTCGTCGAACCGGACCGATTCCTCGTCGGCGTCCCCGTCCCCGTCCCCGTCCCCGTCCCTGTCCCTGCCGAGCTCGTGCAGCAGCATGATCGCCGCGGCGTGACGGCCGGTGCCGGGCCGGGCCTCCAGCAGCACCACCGACCCGGGCTTCTCCAGGCGTTCGGCGGCGTCGCGGTAGTGCCCCGGGGGGACGAAGCGGTCGGCCAGGCGCAACCGGTCCTCGGGGACGATCCGGAGGGACTCCACCCCCCGGCGGACCATCCAGTCCACGCCGCCGTAGAAGACGTACTGGTGTCCCGCGCCGTTGTTGACCGGGCCACGCGGATCGTTGACGGTGACGCGTTCCTGCTCGGTCATCGTTCGCCGTCCGAGTGTCGGCGGTCGCGCTCGAAGCGCTGGTGGACGGTCCCGCTGTTGTCGCCCGCCGTGAACTGGACCCCGGTGTTGTCGCCCTCGAAGCGCGGGGCGTTGTACTGGTGGCCGCGGCCGGTGTTCAGCGGTCCCCGGGGCTCGTTGACGAAGGTGCCGGACAGATCTCCGTTGAGGTTCCCGATGCCGCCGCGCACCCGCTGCTCGACATCGCGCGTGCGCATTCTGGTCTGTCCGGTGTCGCGGTCCTGCTTCTTGCGGGACTTCGCCTCGGTCCGCTCCCGCGCCGGACGGGCGTCGTGGTCCACCGCGCCCAGGTCGGGCAGCAGCCGGGCGAGGGCGTCGCCGAGCGCGGCCAGGTCCGACTCGGCGTTGCGGTGGTCGAACCGCTTGTACTGGCGGTCCGCCAGTTCCACGAGCTTGCCGGGGAGGACGGCGCGGTCGATCCGCGTGGCCTTTCCGACGAGGACCGGGATCACCAGGATCCCGCGGTCGAGCGCGGTCTGGATCTCACGGCGGGTCCAGTCCTGATCGGCTTCGAGGGCGGGGCGGCCGTCGGCCCTGTGCACCTCGGCCCAGCGCGGACCGATCACGGCGAGCAGCGCCTCGCACTCCTCCACCGCCCTGACCAGCTCCGCCGGGAAGCGGTGTCCGGGCTCGATCGAGTTGCTGGCGAAGAAGACCCGCTCGCGGCCGAAGCGCCGGACGAGCTCCCGGGCGATCATGGTCGCGGCGGATTCCTCGTCGCCTGTGCGGTAGTTGACGAAGACGTCGGGCATGAAGATTCCTTTCGTGAGACACATGCGCGGAACGGGATGGACGGGCAGCTGAGCCCTGGTTGTCCGTCCGGGCCGCGAAACGGCGACCGCGTGACGGCATGACGCGTCCACAGGAGTGCGTACGCGTGGAGGCGCGTCACCCCGTGCGTCACCGGTCGAGGGCAGCCCGGAGAAGCCGGGCGCGCGGCGACGCGGTGGACGGGGAGCAGAGGTCCCGCAGGCGAGTGTGCGATCCCCCCCGGGGCCGGGGGTGACCGGCCGGGCCGGGCCGGTCCGCTTCGAGCCGGGGCCGGTGAGGGAGGAGCCCGGGTCAGCTGTGCGCGGGGGCGAGCACCCGTGCCAGTGCCGGTTGCAGATCGCGTACGGCCTGGTTGTTCCTGAACCGGGAGAGCTCCCGTGCGAGACGGCGGACGTCGCTGTTGACCGTTGCCGAGGGCACGGCCGGCATCACCGCCAGGAGTTCCCCGGCGATGGCGCACGCGTGCTCGACCTCTCCGGAGGCGGCGTGCGCCAGGGACCGGCGGAAGCCGTAGCGGGCGCGGGTGCGCAGCGCGTGCGGCGGGAGGCGGCGGCACTCCCGGTCGAGGACCTCGGCGGCGGCCCTGGGGCGGCCGAGGTCGTGCAGGCACCAGCCGGTCGTCATCGCCGCGGGGTCGCTCACATGGGTGGTGCCGATCACGGGTTCGGTGCCGTCGCGGGCGTCGTCGCCCAGCAGCTCCCGTGCCCGGTCGAGACTGCGGAGGCAGCCGCGTTCGTCGCCGACGAGCGCGTGTCCCTGTGCCTCCCGCTGGGCCGCCAGCCCACGGATGCGCGGCGGGAGCCTGCCGCTCTGGGCCCGGCGCGCCAGAGCGACGGTGCCCGCTGCGTCCCCGCCGTAGAGCGTGACCAGGGCGCGTCGCACGAGCGCGTAGGAACCGAGGTACGGATCGCCCCCGGCGCGCGCCAGTTCGGCGGCCTCACCGGTCCAGCCGAGCGCCGCGTCGTCGTCCCCGGCCTCCTGCGCCATCCAGCCGGTGAACTCCGCGAACCGGGACGCGAGCCGGAGCGCGGGGGCACGGGTGGCGGACGGGGTGTCGGCGGCCAGTGCGGCGACCATGCGCGTCTGCGTCTCCAGCAGCGGGAGCAGCGCCTTCGGTGCGGTGGACTGGCCGAGCTTGCGCAACTGGTCGAACTGTATGCGGAAGGACGGAAGGAGGGGCGCGGCGGTGGAGGACGCCTGTCCGCCGAGTTGCAGGCCGAGGTCGATCAGCGACCCCGTACCCGTGGCGAGGACGGTCCGGCGTCCCACACGACGGCCGCCCGGTGCGGCGGGGGAGCCGGTGGCGCCGTCCGGGTCGGTCCCGGGGCCGCTGCCCAGGCGTTGCAGCGCACCGTTCGCACCGAGGAACGCGTCGCACCGGCGGGCCAGTTCGGGGGACGCGGCTCGCTCCCCCCGCTCGACCTTGCTGAGGTATCCCTTGTCGTAGTTGAGTGCCACGGCGAACTCGGTCAGTGTGAGCCCTGCTTCCAGTCGTAAACGGCGAAGTTCCGGGCCGAACGGTAGAGCCGTACTCATCAAGAGCCTCCCCTGGAGCAGTGGCCGTGAGAGTCCTGCGCCCTCACGGGGAAATTCCGTTCGACTTTCACTGGTCGTACGAAGACCCGACGGTGAACACCCGTCGTGATGGCACTGGTTCGCATTGCAGCCGAGAGCGAGTTTGACGCGAGGCGCGCGTCGGGAATCGGGGTTCGGGGGGGCCTGTTGCCTCTTCCGGCTTCTGTTGCCCTCCGGCTGCTCCCGGCCGTGTCCGGACGAAGCGAGGGTCCCGCCTTTTCCCGGGCGGGCGGATCCGCGGGCCGGTGTGACGGTGTGCGGTGGGAGGATGCGGCACGTCGGGAGAAAGGGGCGGGGCGGGTGGGGCGGCGGGAGCGGGAGGTCGTGGGGCGGGGGGTGCGGCTGGGGGAGGCCGCGCAGGGGGTCGTCGCGGAGTACGGGCGGGCCGTGGCGGCCGTGCGGGAGGCGTTGCGGCCGCTGCACGACGCCCTCGTGGAGCGGGAGCTGGAGGCCATCCCCGTCGCGCGGCTCCAGGACGTCACCGAGGGGCGGCTGAGGCTGGGCGGGGTCGAGCGGAGCGGCTTCGGGACGGTGGGGCGGGTGCTGGGGGCGGGGCCCTACCGGCTGCGGCAGATCCCGGGTGTCGGGCAGCGTACGGTCGACCAGATCCTGGCCGCCGCGCACCGGCTGGCAGAGGCCGTGCACGAGACCGTGGCCGTCCGCATCGACGTGGACCGGCCGGAGCCGGGCACCACGGCGCTGGTCATGGCGCTGCACGTCCTGGTGGAGGCCGGGCCGGACGCGCGGCGCGCCGTCGACCGGGCCGCCGCCCTCGCGGAGCGGCTCGGGCCGCTGCTGGCCGACGCGCGGCCCGTCGGCGGACGGCTGCGCATGGTGCTGGCGGGCCGGGAGAAGCGGGCCCGTGCGCTGGCCGCGGTCGCCGAGGTGCGGGCGCGGGTGGAGGAGGCGGAGCAGGCGGGGCTCGCGGAGCTGTTCGCGCAGACCTCGGTGGATCTGCTGCGGCCCCCGGCCGACCTCGCGGCCTGGGCCGATTTCGAACTGCGCTCCGCCGAGTACTACAGCCTGCTCGCCGAGGTCTCCGGGCGGCAGCCCGACGCGGCCGCCGCCGAGGGCTTCCTGCCGGAGGAGGTCGTCGAACGGGTTCGGAACCAGCCCCTGGACGACTCCCGCCGACGGGTGTCCCTGCGCGGCTACCAGGCGTTCGGCGCCCGGTTCGTGCTCGCGCAGCGCAAGGTGGTCCTCGGTGACGAGATGGGGCTCGGGAAGACCGTGCAGGCGATCGCCGTGCTGGCCCATCTGGCCGCCGAGGGGCGGGACCACTTCATGGTGGTCTGCCCGGCGAGCGTCCTGGTGAACTGGACGCGGGAGATCGAGGCCCGCAGCACCCTCGCCGTCCGGGTGCTGCACGGCCCCGACCGGCGCGAGGCGTTCGCCGACTGGCAGGCGCGCGGCGGGGTCGGGGTGACCACGTTCGACGCCCTGCGCGGCTTTCCCGCGCCCGATGGGGACACGGTCGCCCTGCTCGTCGTGGACGAGGCGCACAGTGTGAAGAACCCGCGGGCCAAGCGCTCGCAGGCGGTCGCCCTGTGGGCCGGGCGGTGCGAGCGCGCGCTGCTGATGACCGGGACACCGATGGAGAACCGGGTCGCGGAGTTCCGCAACCTGGTCGGCATGCTCGAACCGCGCCTCGCGGACTCCCTGGGCGAGGGCGACGCGCTGGCCGGATCGGTCGCCTTCCGCAAGGCCGTCGCGCCGGTCTACCTGCGGCGCAACCAGGAGGACGTGCTCACGGAACTGCCCAGCCTCCAGCACACCGACGAGTGGGAGGATCTGAGCGCGTCGGACCAGGAGGCGTACCGCGAGGCCGTGCGCGCCGGGAACTTCATGGCGATGCGCCGGGCCGCGTATCTGCGCCCCGAGAAGTCGGCCAAGCTGGAACGGCTGCGGGAGATCGTGCACGAGGCCGCGGCGAACGGGCAGAAGACCGTCGTCTTCTCCCACTTCAAGGATGTGCTGGCCGTGGTGGAGCAGGCGCTCGCCGACACCGGCGGCGCACCGCTGTCCGGTCCGCTGTCCGGTCCGCTGTCCGGTCCGCTGACCGGGAGCGTCCCGGCCGGCCGGCGGCAGCGGATCGTCGACGACTTCGCCGCCGCGACCGGCCCGGCGGTGCTCCTCGCGCAGATCCAGGCGGCGGGCGTCGGCCTCAACCTGCAAGCCGCCTCCGTCGTCGTCCTGTGCGAACCCCAGATCAAGCCGACCGTCGAGCACCAGGCGGTGGCTCGGGCCCACCGCATGGGCCAGGTCAGGCCGGTCCGCGTGCACCGGCTCCTGGCCACCGGCGGCGTCGACGAACGCCTGGTGCGGATGCTGGAGCGCAAGTCCCGCCTGTTCGACGCCTACGCCCGCCGCAGCGCCGTGGCCGAGGCCACGCCGGACGCCGTCGACGTGTCCGACACGGAGCTGGCCCGCCGGATCGTCGAGGAGGAACAGGAGCGTCTGGGCCTGGAGCAGGAGCCGGTCACCGGCAGCGGCGGCAGCGGCCGGGCGTAGGCAGTCGCCGGAGCGCCGCGGTCATGCGCCCGGCGCCGGGCCCCGTACGGACGACGGGAAGGGGCCCGGCGCCGGGCCGAACGTGTCGCCGACGGGCCCTCAGACCCCCGCGATCGACTGGATCCACGACCGGTACGCCGTGACGTTGGCGTACGCCGTGGTGGACTGGCGGTCGCTGGTGGAGGCGACGCCGACCTGGACGCCGCCGGCCATCATGGGGCCGCCGGAGTCGCCGCCGGCGGTGATGCCGTTGCCGCGGGAGGCGCAGATCGCCGAGCCGCCGTAGGCGTCGGTGCAGCCGCCGCTCACGGTCACATTGGCGACCTTGAGGTAGCGGGACTGGCAGTTGATCTCGGAGCCGCACTGGGACGTGGCGCCCCAGCCGTAGACCTGGACGCTCTGGCCGACGCGTACCGTGCCGGGCTGGCCGAGGGTGGCGTACGTGGTGGACACCGAGCGGTCCAGGCGGACCAGGGCCAGATCGGCGCTGTGGGTGTAGATCTGCACGCCGTTGGCCGTGGTGCCGCCGCTGTACTGGTCCAGGCTGCCGACGCGGAACGACAGCGAGCCGCCGGAGACGCAGTGCTTGGCCGTGAGGATCCAGGTCGGCGCGATGATCGTGGCCGAACAGCTCTCCTGGCCGTTGGCGTACAGCCGGGCCGCCCAGGGGCCGCTGGAGGCGTAGCCGCCGCCGATGATGGGCTGCGGGGCGGTGGTGGTGGGGGGCGCGGCCGGGGCGGCGCTCGCCGTGGGGGCGAGCAGGGCCAGGACGGAGACGGCGGCTGCGGCGAGTGCGGGCGCGAGTCGGGATATGCGCAAGATTCCTCGATCCGGAGGACACGTCGGTGGACGTGTGCGGGCGGGTGGGGAAGCAGGTGACGACGGCCTTGTGGGCCGGGCCCGCGCCGTACGCCGCCCGGAGGCAATTGTCGGCGTGGGCATGACACACCCTTCCGGACGGGAGAGCCGCTCGGGTACTCCCATCCGGCCATAACGCGGTGATATGGCCGCGGTCGGGCCGCCCGCCGGGGAACGCGGAGCGGCGGGGCGCCGCCGCCCGTCCGATCCCGTGCCCGGGATCGGCAGGTGGGGGACGGTACGGGCGGGCTTCCCACGTATCCTCGGCACGGGACGGGGCCGCGGATCAGGAGGTACACAGGGTGGAGTTCCGGCTGCTCGGATCCGTCGCCGTGGTGACGGAGAACGGAGACTTCGCCCCCGGTCCCGTGAAACGGTGCAGTCTGCTGGCCATGCTCCTGCTGCGGCCCAACACCGCGGTCAGCGTCGACCAGCTCACGGCCGCGCTGTGGGAGGACGAACCGCCCACCCACTTCAAGACGGTCCTGCAAGGGCACGTCTCGCGGCTGCGCGCCCTGCTCGCCGACCACGGCGCCCGCGAGTACGGCGTCGAGCTGACCACCCAGGGCGCGGCCTACGAGCTCCAGATGCCGGAGTCCCTGGTGGACGCCCACCGCTTCGAGGAACTGGTCGCCCTCTCCCGCGTGCAGCGCCGGCCCGCCGACACCGTACGCATGCTGCGCGAGGCGCTCGCCTGCTGGCAGGGCCCCGCCCTGACCGGCACGGTGCGCAGCGGTCCGCTGGAGGCGGCGGCCGGCGGTCTCGAAGACCTGCGGCTCGCCTCGGTGGAGGCGCTGGCCGAGGCGTACGGGCAGCTCGGCGAGCACGGCAGGGCGGCCGCCGTACTGCGCACCGAGGCCGTCGCGCATCCGCTGCGGGAGTCGCTGGCCGCCGCCCTGATGCTGGCCCTGGGCCGCTCGGGACGGCAGTCCGACGCGATCAACTGGTACCACCGCACCCGGCGGCTGCTCGCCGACGAACTCGGCGTGGACCCCGGCGACGCGCTCACCGAGGCCTACGCCGTCCTGCTGCGCGCCGCCGACCCCGCGCCGCTGCCCGCCCGTACGGCCGCGGAACCGGCCACCGGGCCCGCGGCGGGATCTGCGGCGGGATCCGCGGCAGGATCCACGGCGGGAGCCGGGGCAGGGTCCACGGCGGGCACTTCGGCCGGTACCGCCGCCGCTCCCGCCCCGGGCGCCGCCGAAGCCGCGGGCGCCGAGGGAGCCACCGCCGGAGCGGCCACCGGGGCCGCCACCCCGCCGACCGCGGGACCGGCCGCCGAACCGGTCGACGGACACACCGCCGGACCGGCCTCCGGACCGGCCTCCGGGCCAGCCACCGCAGCCACCGTGACCGCCCCGCCCGCCCCGCCCGCCGATTCCCTCCCGCAGCCCACCTCCCCGCCCGGACCACCGTCCGGCCTCCCGTCCGGGTCCCCGTCCGCACCGCCGTACGTCCCCCACCCCCAGTACGCCACCCCCCAGTCCCTCCCGGCCGCAGGCCACCTCGCCCCGCCGCACGCCGATCCGCCCGTACCGCAGTTGCTGCCCCGGCCGCCGCGCGGCTTCACCGGCCGGGACCGGGAACTGGCCGCGCTCGGCCGGGCCGTCACCGCCACCGACGCGCCCGTCTGCCTGATCACCGGGGCCGCCGGGGTCGGCAAGACCGCGTTCGCCCTGCACTGGGCCCACCAGCACGGCGCCGCCTTCCCCGACGGGCGGCTCTTCGCCGATCTGCGCGGCTTCAGCGACACCCCGGCGCCCGACGCCGGAACGGTGCTGCGGGAGTTCCTGCTGGCCCTGGGCGTCGCCCCGCAGCGCGTGCCCGAGACCACCGCCGCGCGCGGCGCGCTGTTCCGCACCCTCACCGACGGCCGCAGGCTGCTCGTCGTCCTCGACAACGCCCGCTCCTCCGAGCAGGTCAGACCGCTGCTCCCCGGCGGCGACCACTGCGTCACGCTGGTCACCAGCCGGGACCGGCTCGGCGGCCTCATCGCCTCCGACGCCGCCCGGCCGCTGCCGCTCGCCCACCTCCCGGCCGCCGACGCCGAGGCGCTGCTCGCCAGCGTGCTCGGCGAGGACCGGATCGCCGCCGAACCCGAGGCCGCCGCGCGGCTGGCCGGGCTCTGCGACGGGCTGCCGCTCGCCCTGCGCGTCACCGCCGCCCGGCTCGCCCAACGCCCCCAGTGGACGCTGGGCGCGATGGCCCACGAACTCGCCGACGAGCACGGCCGCCTCGCCCTGCTCGACGTCGAGGACACCGGCGTCTCCGCAGCCCTGCACCTCACCGTGCAGCAACTGCCCGAGCCCGCCGCCCGCATGTTCCGCGCCATCGGCCTGCACACCGGCTCCGACCTGGACCGGTTCGCCGCCAGCGCGCTCGCCGGGACCACCCCCGCCCAGGCCGGTGCCGATCTGGACCGGCTCGCCGCCGCCCATCTGCTCACCGAGTCCGTCCCCGGCCGCTGGACCCCGCACGACCTGGTCCACCTCTACGCCCGCCACCTCGCCCCGCAGGCCGACCCCGAGGGCCTGCGCCGCCTGCTGGACCACTACCTGTTCACCGGGCTCGCCGCCGACGCGGCCGCCGAACCCGGGTCCCAGCCCTGCTACGCGCTGCCCGCCGATGCCCGCCGCCCCGCCGCCACCCGGGAGTTCGACGACCGGTCCGCCGCCCTCGCCTGGTACGCGGCCGAGCGCCCCGCGCTGGAGGGCGCCGTGGCCGCGGCCGCCGCCCTCGGCCTGCACGACCGGGCCTGGCGGCTCGCCCTGGTGCAGTGGCCGCTGATGCTGTGGCGGATCACCGACGGCTGGACCCCGCTGCTGGAGGCCGGACTCGCCTCCGCCGAGCACGAGGGCGACCTGGACGCGCAGTCGCGGACCCGGGCCCTGCTCGGCTGGATCCTGCACGAGGAGGGCCGGGACGCCGAGGCCCTGGTCCACCTGGAGTCGGCACCCGAGCTGGCCGCCCGCGCGGGCGACGCCATCAGCGAGGCCATCGCCTGCGTCAACCTCGCCGCCGCCCTGGACGCCACCGGGGACAGCCTGCGGGCCGGGGAGCTGATGACCCGCGCGGTCGCCCTCGCCGACAGCACCTGCCACCCCGCCACCCAGGTGCTGGCCCTCCAGCACCTGGCCCAGTACTGCCTGCGCACCGGCGCCCACGAGGCCGCCCTCGCCCACACCCTGCGCGCCACCGACCTGGTCTCGCCGCACGCCGTCGTCGGCCGGGCGCAGCTGCGGATCCTGCGTGGCGAGGCCCTGGCCGGGCTGGGCCGGACCGCCGAGGCCGCGGACGAGTTCCGGCAGGCGGCGGCGGCGTCCGAGGCGGCCGGGTTCACCCAGGGCTCGGAGCGCGCGACGCGGCTGCTCTCCCTGCTGGCAGCGAAGCGTTAGCGGGACGTAAGCAGGACGGCAGCGCGGACGCCGAAGCTGTGTACATGGCACCGAGCGCGGGACACCGGGCACCGGGACGTCCGGGGACACAGGTGCCGTCCATGTCAGCTTCACACCGCCTCGGGGGAGAACCCACCATGCGCAACCACCGCAAGCACACCGTCCTGGCCGTCGCCGCCTTCGCCGCCCTCTCCCTGGGCCTGACCGCCTGCGGCAGCGGCGACGGCACCAAGGACGAGGGGAAGGCCGCGGCCTCGCAGCAGGCCACGGACTCCGCCACCGCCGCCGCGACCTCCGGCGCCTCCGGGACGGCCGGCTCCGGCTCGTCCTCCTCGTCCTCCTCGGCCTCCGGTTCCGGCAAGTCCGGCTCCTCGAACTCCGGGAACGCCTCCGACGCCGCCGCCAAGAACAAGGGCGGCTCGGGCTCGGGCTCCGGCACCGGCGCCGGTTCGGGCTCCGGTTCCGGTTCCGGTTCCGGCAAGTCCGGCGCGAACGCCCCCGCCTGCACCTTCAGCGACATGAAGGTCACGATGGAGAAGGCCGACGAGACGCCCACCGAGCACATCATGCTCACCGCGACCAACAAGTCCTCCCGCACCTGCCACCTGCTGAAGTACCCGCTGCTCGCCTTCGGCCCCATCCAGACCGCCAAGGACATCCCGGCCGTCGCCAAGAGCAAGTCGCTGGTCCCCGTCGTCCTGGAGCCCGGCCAGGCGGCGTACGCCAACGTCCGGATCGCGAACGGCGGCGTGCACGAGGACAACAAGGTCTTCAACGAGTTCGACGTGAACTTCTTCGCCGCCGACGGCCCCGCCGAGGGCAGCATCGGCGTGCATGCCCCGTCCGGCGGCCTCGCGGTCGACGTGGCGGCCGCCAAGACCGGCTACTGGACCTACGAGCTGCGCAACGGCGCCGACGAGTTCTGAGCCGCCCGTCGGCACCCCCGCGGGCCCGAGGGCACGCGGGCACGAGGGCCCGGTACGACCCCCGCCGTCCGGCCGGGTCGCACCGGGCCCTCGTGGCGTACGTATCTGCACATATGCGTACGAACGGCATGAGCGGGCGCCGCTGCGGCCGGGGTGAGGGCCATGCCCGGACGGGGCCCGGTCTCAGGCCCGCGCCAGGCCCGACTTCAGGCCCGCCCCGCACAGCGGCACCACCGCCGACCTGCCGCCGAGCGCGCCCTCGCGCACGGCCGCCCAGCACACCGCGCTCGTCGACTCGACGTACAGCCCCTGTGAGGCCAGGTCGAGCTGCGCGTGCCGGATCCGGTCCTCCGAGACGGTCAGGAAGGTGCCGCCCGAACCGCGTACCGCGCGCAGGATCTGCCGGGCGCGCGGCGGCCGGGGGATGGCGATGCCCTCGGCGTACGTGGGGGAGAGGGTGGTGTCGCCGACGAGTCCGTCCGCGCCCTCCTGCCAGGCGTGCGCGAGCGGTGCCACCGCCGCCGCCTGCACCGCCCACAGCGCCGGACGCCGGTCCAGCAGGCCCGCGCCGTGCAGCTCGGCGATCGCCAGCGCCGCGCCCAGCAGCAGGGTGCCGTTGCCCACGGGCAGGACGAGCACGTCGGGCAGCCGGCCGCCCAGGTCCTCCCACAGCTCGTGGACGTAGGTCTTGGTGCCGTGCAGGAAGTACGGGTTGTAGACGTGCGAGGCGTAGAACGTGCCCGGCTCGTCCGCCGCCCGCCGGGCCGCCGCGCCCGCCGCCTCCCGGTCGCCGTCGACCACCTCCGGGCGGGCGCCGTGCGCCTCGATCTGCTCCAGCTTCTTCGCGGACGTGCCCAGCGGGACGTACACCGTGCAGGGCAGGCGGGCGCGGGCGCAGTACGCGGCGACCGACGTGCCCGCGTTGCCGCTGCTGTCCGCGACCACCCGGGTCGGTCCGACGCGCTGCGCCAGCTGGGCCAGCAGCACCGCGCCCCGGTCCTTGAAGGACAGCGTGGGCATCAGGTAGTCCAGCTTCGCCGACACCTCGTCCGTCAGGGTCACCAGCGGCGTACGGCCCTCGCCCAGGGACACCGTCGGCTGGGCCAGCGGCAGCGTCTCCGCGTACCGCCACAGCGAGTTCACCCGGCCGCTCAGCGACTTCAGCGGCGCCGGGGTGGGCGCGAAGTCGAGATCCAGCGGGCCGTGGCAGGACGGGCAGCACCAGGCGAGCGAGTCACTGGGCACCCGGACGCCGTCGGTGGGGCAGTAGCGGTCCGGCAGAGGGCTCATGGGGGCAGGTTAGGGCCTGTGCGGCCGATCGGCCGGGAGCCGGGCCCCGATCCCGGCGGGCCCGCCGAGGCCGGATCCGGCGGTCCGCGCACCACCCCGGTGAACTTTTCCCCGCCCGTCCACGGTTGGTGAAGGGCGGTCGGCCGGAGGCGGGCGCACCCCGAGAGGCGAACTCACACAACTCGCACAACTCACGTGCGACACGTGCGACACGTATGACACGTATGAAGGGGACGGGGAAGCATGGTCACTGTCGGCGAGAACTACACGGTCTCGGTGCTGCGACGGCTGTCCGCGAGGGGCGACGGTGACGCGATCGTCGCCGGGGAGCGGAGGATCAGCGGCGCCGAGGCCGCCGCCACGGTGCTGCGCTTCGCCGCGGCTCTGCGGAGCAGGGGACTGGCCGAGGGGGACGGCGTCGCGTTGTTCGTGGAGAACTCCCCGGAGGCGCTGCTGCTCCAGCTGGCCGTCCACTTCACCGGCTGCCGGCTGGTCTTCGTGCCGCCGGAGCCGGGCAACGGCGAACTCGAAGCGCTCGTCCGGCGCGCGGACGTCAAGATGCTGCTGTTCGACCCGGTGTTCGCGCAGCGGACCCGGCAGATCGCGGGCCGGGTCGGCATCCCGCACCTCCTCGGCGTCGGCCCGTCCTCCACCGCGGAGGACTTCCTGGCGTCGGCATCCGGCCGTACGGGCCTGTCGCCGGACGAGGCCGCCGACGGGGGGAGCGTCGCCACGCTCCTCTACACGGGCGGCACCACCGGGCTGCCCAAGCTCGTCGTCCACCGCAGCGGCTACTACGACACCTATGTGCGGGCCGCGAGCGCGTACGCCGATGACGCGTCGGACGGCCTCGTACTGCTGGTCTGCACGCTGGTGACGCACACCAGCGGCCACGGCACCTTCCTGGTGGGCCTCCTGAGCGGCCACACCGTCGTGCTGCTGAGGTCCTTCGACGCCGGTACGGCCCTGTCGATGATGGAGCGCGAGCGCGTCACCCGGGTGATCGTGGTGACGCCCATGCTGTACGAGCTGCTCGACCACCCGGACTGCGTACCCGGCCGTTTCCCCGCCCTGACGACACTCCACTACACCGGAGCGGCGGCTTCCCCCGCGCGCCTTGAACAGGCGATCGAACGTTTCGGGCCAGTACTGGACCAGATCTACGGCGCCTCGGAGAACGCGCTCGTCACCCAGCTCACCTCGCAGGAGCACGACCCCGGCCGCCCCGAGTCGCTGACCAGTTGCGGCCGCCCGGGGCCCGGTGTCGAGGTGGAGCTGCGCGACGAGGACGGCAAGCCGGTGCCGGTGGGGCACCCCGGTGAGCTGTACGTGCGCAGCGACACGGTCATGGAGGGCTACTGGCAGGACCCGGAGCGTACCGCCGAGGTGCTCGACGACGAGGGCTGGTTCCGCAGCGGGGACATCGCGCGCGCGGACGAGAACGGCTATCTGTACCTGGTCGACCGGGCGCGGGACATCATCGTGACCGGCGCCACGGCCGACAACGTCTACTCCCGTCTCCTCGACGACTTCCTCGCCGCGCAGCCCGGCGTCCGGGAGGCCGCCACCGTCGGTCTGCCGGGCGCCGACGACCAGGAGACCGTGCACGTCGTCCTGGTGCCCGAGGATCCGGCCGGCACTCCGGACCTCCCCGGGCTGACCCGCGCGATCACCGACGCCCTCGGCACCCTCTACACGCCTGCCTCCTACTCGGTCGCCGATTCCCTGCCCCGGACGACCGTCGGCAAGACCGACAAGAAGGCGCTGCGCGCGGCACTGCTGGCGTCCCGCGGCTAGATCCCGGCCCGGACACGGCCGACGCGCCCGCCGTCGGTGCCCTCTGCCCCTGGCCTCTGCCCTTGCGCCCGGTGGCCGTCACCGAGCGCAAGGCTGTGGTCCGGGCTGCCGGGTGCGCCGTCGAGGACCGGTGTGCGGTCGGGGGGACGGCTGAGACACGCGGTGCGGAGCCCCCGTACGGCGGTTCCCATACCGGGGAGAAAGTGCCTGCGTAAAGCCCCCCGACCCCACAACTCATCACTTCGGGTGATTCCTTGGCCTCGACTTGCAAGTCACAACCTACGGTTGCCACCCTGTTGCTGTCTGTGCAACCTGATGGGAGTGGCCAGTGACTTTCGGTGAGCAGCCGGCGTATCTGCGCGTCGCGGGCGACCTCCGCAAGAAGATCGTCGACGGTCTGCTGCCCCCGCACACCCGGCTGCCCTCCCAGGCCAGGATCCGCGAGGAGTACGGCGTCTCGGACACGGTCGCCCTGGAAGCGCGCAAGGTGCTGATGGCCGAGGGCCTGGTCGAGGGCCGCTCCGGCTCGGGGACGTATGTGCGCGAGCGGCCCGCGCCGCGCCGGGTCGCCCGCTCCGGCTACCGCCCGGCCGGCGGCGCCACCCCGTTCCGGCAGGAGCAGGCGGCCGCCGACGCGCGCGGCACCTGGGAGTCGAGCAGCGCGCAGGCGGAGGCGGGCGGCGCGATCGCCGACCGGCTCGGCATCAAGCCCGGCGACCGCGTGATGCGCACCAGGTACGTGTTCCGGGACGCGGGCGAGCCGATGATGCTCTCCACCTCCTGGGAACCGCTCGCCCTCACCGGCCGCACCCCGGTCATGCTCCCCGAGGAGGGCCCGCTCGGCGGCATGGGCGTCGTCGAGCGCATGCGCGCCATCGACATCGTCGTGGACAACGTCACCGAGGAGGTCGGCGCCCGCCCCGGCCTCGCCGAGGAACTGCTCACCCTCGGCGGCGTCCCCGGCCATGTCGTCGTGGTCGTCCAGCGCACCTTCTACGCCTCCGGCCGCGCCGTGGAGACGGCCGACGTGGTGATCCCCGCCGACCGCTACCGGGTGTCGTACCACCTGCCCGTGAAGTAACAGCCTGCCTCTGCCCGTCTCTGCCGTCTCTGCCGTCTCTGCCGCCTCTGCGGCATCACCGGCGCGCTCACGTCACCGGCGTGCGGCGCGGCGCGGGCGGGGTGGTGCGCGCCCCCTGGTGCGGTCCGGTCGGCGTGTGCCTCCGTCCCGGCCTGCCCGCGAGGTGTGCGCCCTGCCCCCACGGCGCTGGATTCCGGCCGTTCTCGCAGGTCGTCGCCGCGCGCACCGGCCGACGGCGCGAGGCTTGCGACCGTGCGCCCCTCATGTCCGCGTGCGGCGCGTTCGTCCCCGTGCGCCCCCTGCGGATTGGCCGGTTGCATACCTCTTTGTGAAAACCCGTATCCGCTGAGTGAAGGTTGGGCGTAGGCTCGGGCATATGCGAGCTGCGGTTTCCGCGGCAGGCGGAGGCACGGCAGAAGGCCGTAAGCCGGACGCGGTCGGGCGCGCGCGGAGCACGCGCCGGGCGGAAAGGAGCAGTGGGGGCGGGATGAACGACAGTACGGTCACTCTTCCCTGGCTGGTCGTCCGGCAGGACGACAACGGCAACCGCTACCGCGTGGGCAGATACGCCACTCGCGACGAGGCCGAGGAGACCGTCGGCAGCCTCCAGAGCCACGGCCACCAGCAGCTCTACTGGGTCGAGCGCCTCGAAGAGCGCTGAGCCGAAGCAGCGTCCCGGGACACGACTGCGGGCGGCTCCGGAGCGGGCGCCGGTGAAGAGCGCGCCCCGGCGTGCCCCGGCGCACAGGCCCGCACCGCACTTCTCTCCTCGCTCTCGCCTCTCTGTCCCCGCCTCGGCTTCCTCGGTGTCCTCGGCGTCCTCAACTTCCCTTGCTTCCTCCGCTGTTCCCGCCGCGATTTCCTCTGCTGCTCGGCCGTCGGCGGACCTTCCGCGGCGCTCCGGCGAGCTTCTTCCGGTGCGACGGAGAGCCGGTACCGGCTCCGGTCTCGTGACGGGCCCCGGTCTCGTGACGGGTGCCGGTCTCGTAGGGTCCTGCCTGACGCGGGTTCCGGACGGCGAAGGCGGAGTGATGACGGTCCTGATCGACACGGTGGCGTGGGTGCGCGTGGAGAACGGCAGGATTCTCTGCGCCAGGCCCCGGGGAAAGGACGTCTTCTACATCCCCGGCGGCAAGCGCGAGGGCGCGGAGAGTGATCTGGAGACCCTGCTCCGTGAGATCGAGGAGGAGCTGACCGTGCTCCTCGACCCGGCGAGCGCGCTGCACGTGGGCACGTACGAGGCCGAGGTGCCCGAGCTGCCCGGCGGTGCCGTGGTGCGTATGAGCTGCTACACCGCTGACTATCAGGGGAGGTTGGCGGTGAGCAGCGAGATCGAGGAGATGGCCTGGTTCTCGTACGCGGACCGCCCGCTGGTCCCGCCGGTCGACCAGCTGCTCTTCGACGACCTCAGGGCCGGTGGCGAATTGAGGTGAGCCGGTGCTCGGCGAGCGAGGCGGGAGGGGGCGGGCCGGGCTTCCGGGCGGCCGGGCGGGTACCGCTCCCGGAAGTGCGGTACTGGCCGCTGGATACCGGGTATGTGCCCATTAACCCCATGAAACCGGACATGGGGGCTCGCTGGCCCGGGAAGTGATCGGCGTGACCGACTCCGAAGGCGACTGCGCCGAGTGGACCTTCTCGGCGGAGCCCGGCGCGGTGCGCACGGCCCGTGCCGCCGTCCGCGGCCAGCTGCGCACCTGGGCCCTGGACAGTGTCGGCGACACCGCGGCCCTGCTGGTGAGCGAACTGGTCACCAACTCGCTGCGGCACGCGCACGGCCCCATCGGGCTGCGGCTGGTGCGTCCGGCGGGGCTGCCTCACGTGCTGCTGGTCGAGGTCTCCGACCCGCTCCCGGACCCGCCCCGCGAACGCCGCGCCCACCCCGACGACGAGAGCGGGCGTGGTCTGCAACTGGTCGCGGCCTCCTCCCGCCGCTGGGGCACCCGGCCGCACCGGTCGGGCAAGACGGTCTGGTTCGAACTGGCGGTGCGGGCGCACGACCCGGCCGCACCGGCCGGTGACGGCGTCTCACCGGAGCGGAACGGATCGGCCCCGTCCGGCCGCTCGAACCACACCGGTCACGCCGATCACACCAGCGGCTCCGGCCACCCCGGCCACCCCGGCCGCCCCGGCGGTCCGAACGGCCCGGTGACGTTCGCCCGTGACGAAGGGTGACGACGGATGCGGAGCGGGTCATCCGGGACGCCCCTCGCCGGCACTCGTGTGCGGCGGTTGTCCGCAGAGGGGTTCGACGGGGTGTTGCCTGGTTAGAAGACAGGTTGTGTTGTCACAGGAAGGATCGGGCCGGACCAGAATGCATCGGGATGCTCCTGTGATCGTGAACACCGTGTTGTGCGGCGCCGTAGTGCTGGATACTGCGGGCAGCCGCCCCCGGTGACCGGTGCCGGACGCGGTGAGCTGGAGGGGACGGTTCGCGTGAGCGAGATACCAGCGAAGGCCACGGAGTCCGAGGACCCGTCGGACGGCGCGAGGACGGGGACCGCGGGCGGCGGGGCCGTCGCGGGACCCGCGGGGGTCGAGGGTGTGCCGCCCGTGGACGCGATGTGGCAGAGCAGTCCGCCCGGCTCCATCTACGACTACATCAAGGTGGCGTCCTTCTCCATCGGCCCCGACGGGCACGTCGACCAGTGGAGCCTGCGCGCCGAGCAGTTGTTCGGCATCCCGGCCGAACGCGCCGTGGGGATGGACCCCATCGAGGCGTTCATCGACTCCGATCTGCGCGAGCAGGGCCAGCGCAAGATGGCCGAGATCCTCGACGGCCGGGAGTGGACCGGGGTCGTCCCGTTCCGCCTGCCCGAACCGGCCGGTGACGCGCCCCGCTCCCGTACGGAACACGGCGCGTTCACCGAGCTGGGGGCCGAGAGCGGGACCGAGGTCGGGACCGAGAGCGCGATCGGGACCGGGGGCGCGCGCGGCGCACGCGGGGCGGGAGGCGCCGACGGCGCACGCGGCGCGCACCGGCCGCGTGTCACGCGCGGCCTCGCCGAGGTGTACGTCATGCCGACCCGCACCGCCGAGGGCGACAAGGCCGCCGTCTGTATCGTCGTCGACGTCCGCACCCTGCGCAGCATCGAGACCGACCTCGCCGCCTCGCAGGCGATTTTCGGTCAATCCCCGTTCGGTTTCCTGCTGCTCGACCCCGACCTGCGGATCCGCCGCGCCAACCAGCGCTTCGCCGCCACCTTCGGCGGCAGCCCCGACGACCACCGCGGCAAGGGCGTCCACGACTATCTGCCCCGGGCCGAGGCCGACCGCGTCTCCGCCACCCTGCGCCGGGTCCTGGCGAGCGGCGAGTCCATCACGGACATGCACGTCACCGGCTTCGTCCCCGGCTCGGACCAGCGCCGCCACTGGTCCATCAACCTCTACCGCGTGCACAGCGGCAGCGGACGCCCCATCGGCATCGCCTGGCTCGGCACCGACATCACCGCCCGCCGGGCCGCCGCCCGCGAGGCCGCCGCGGCCCGGCGCAATCTCGCCCTCCTCAACGAGGCCGGTGCCCGCATCGGCAACTCCCTCGACCTGGAGACCACCGCCCGCGAACTCCTCGACGTCGTCGTCCCCGGCTTCTGCGACCTCGCCACCGTCGACCTGTACCAGGGCCTGCTGGCCGGCGACGAGACCCCGCCCGGACTCGCCGACGGGAGCGCCGAACTGCGCCGGGTCGCGTTCGCCAGCGCGGTCTCCGGCGCCCCGCTGTCCGCCACCGGCGCGCCCGTCGAACTGGGCGCCGTCCACCACTACGCCTTCAACTCGCGCTGCGCGCACGCCCTGCGCACGGCCCGCCCGCAGGTCGTGCCCGGCGAGGACGGCGGCCTGGTGCACTCCACGCTGGCTGTCCCGATGGTCGCCCACGACACCGTCGTAGGACTCGCGCAGTTCTCCCGGACCAAGGGCAGCGAGCCGTTCGGGGACCGCGACCGCGACCTCGCCGTGGAACTCGCCGCGCGCGCCGCCGTCTGCATCGACAACGCCCGCCTCTACCGGCGCGAGCACGAACGCGCGCTCATACTCCAGCGCTCCCTGCTGCCGCCCGGCGACCCGGAGGCGTCCGGCCTGGACATCGCCTGCCGCTATCTGCCCGGCAACGCGGCCACCGGCCGGCCCAGCGAGGTCGGCGGCGACTGGTTCGACGTCATCGAACTGCCCGGCCACCGCACCGCGCTCGTCGTCGGCGACGTGATGGGCCGCGGGCTGCGCGCCGCCGTCGCCATGGGCGAACTGCGCACCGCCGTACGCACCCTGGCGCTGCTCGACCTCGAACCGGCCGAGGTGCTCTCCCAGCTCGACGAGATCGCCCGCGGCCTCGGCGCACCCGGCGGGATCCAGCAGGCCACCCGCGCGGCCCGCCGCCCCCGCGAGGCCGACCTCTCCGAGGTCTACCTCGCGACCTGCGTCTACGCGGTCTACGACTCCGTCACGCGCCGCTGCACGTTCGCCAACGCGGGCCATCTGCCGCCGGTCCTGGTCGAACCGGGTGAGCAGGCGCTCATGCTCGACGTACCGCCCGGCCTGCCGCTCGGCGTCGGCGGCGAGCCCTTCGAGGAGGTGGAGGTCGAACTCCCCGAGGGCGCCCTGCTGGCCCTCTACACGGACGGCCTGGTCGAGTCCCGCGATCACCCGCTGGACGAGGGCCTCCAGGCGTTCGTCGGCGCGCTCACCGACCCGAACCTCCCCCTGGAGGACGTCTGCGACCACGTCCTCCACACGCTCGGCAGCCACCACGGCGAGGACGACATCGCCCTGCTCATGGCCCGCGTCCAGGGCCTGCCCGCCGAGTCCGTGGGCGACTGGACGCTGCCCCGCGAGCCGCGCAGCGTCGGCCGCGCCCGCGAGTACGCCCGCACCCAGCTCCTCGCCTGGGACCTGGAGCCGCTGGTCGACACCACCGAACTGCTGGTCAGCGAACTGGTCACCAACGCGCTGCGGTACGGCGAGGGCGAGATCCGGCTGCGGCTGCTGCTGGACCGCACCCTGGTCTGCGAGGTCTGGGACTCCGGCCTCGTCCAGCCGCGCCGCCGCCGCGCCCGCGACACCGACGAGGGCGGCCGCGGCCTCCAGCTCGTCGGCCTGCTCAGCGCGGCCTGGGGCTCCCGCCGCACGCCCCGCGGCAAGACCGTCTGGTTCGAACTCCCGCTCCCGGACGGCGACACGCCCCTCACCGATCCGGCGGAAGCGCTGCTGAGCCTCTTCTGATGCTCTTCTGCCCCTCTTCCGGGCGGGCCCGGCCCGGTGGCCGGGCGCGGCACCGCGCGCCCGGCCGGGAACGCTCCGGTCAGCGCCGGGTGCCGCAGGTCGGGCAGAAGGCCGCCGACGCGGGCAGCTCGCCGCTGCACGAGCCGCAGGTGTCCGGCTGCGCCATGCGCAGGCCGCAGCCGGGACAGAACGGGGAGCCGTGGGTCTCGGTACGGCACTGCGGACACACCAGTTGCCGGGGCGTGTTCACGTCGAAGCGCTGAGCCGCCTGCTGACCGGCGGCGTAGGCACGGTCGCTGACCGCGTCGTTGAGCCCGCGGCGCTGCGCGGCGAGCGCCTCGGCGGCCGTGTCGGGGGCGCACTGGAGACAGATGCCCTGCCCGGCGTTCCAGCAGCGGTCGCAGACGTAGTGCGTACAGCGCGGGCACCGGTTGAAGTGGTCCTCGGCGGTGGATATCGCCCGCTGGAACGCGGCGTCGCGCGACTTGCCGTAGCCCGCGCCCGCCAGCCCCTCGACGGCGCTGGACACGCTGCTTCCGGTACGTCCGACCAGCCCCCACGCGGCGCTGACCCCCTTGTCGACCCAACTGGCCGCTCTGCCGCCCGCGTAGGCCTCGAAGGGCGAGCGCCAGGTGTCGTAGCAGCGCTGGCAGCTGAACTCGAACTGGAATCCGGCGCCCGTGCCGCGCTCCTCGCACAGGTCGCGGTAGTTGTTGCTGAAGTAGATCTCGTCGCTCATGGCAGCCCTTTCCGGCCGTCCTGCGGCCGGGCCCCCGCCCGGCCGTCTCCCGCCCCGGCCGACACCCCCCTTGGCGTGACCGCGACGGCGCCCATGGCTCTCAGCAGGGCATGGGCGCAGAACACTTTCCCATACGGCGCGGGGGCGGGTGTCAGGAGTGCCCGGGGTACGAGACGACCGGGGTACGAGACGACCGGGGTACGAGACGACCGGGGTACGAGACGACCGGGGTAGGGTCCGACGATGCCTTTCGACGACGACGAACCCGTCTTCAGACGAAGCAAGTTCGGCACGAACCGCTACGAGTACAACCCGGACAACCCTGTCGGCATGGCCCTGATCGTCCTCTCGCTGCTCGTCGCCGGTGTGGTGCTGCTGCTCATGCACGAACACGCCGGGCCGTTCGCCCGCCCCGCGGACCGGGACACGTACACCCCCGCCCCCGCGGTTCCGTCGGCCCCGCCCGCGGACTCCTGGCAGCCCTGACCCACGCCATGTGCCCGGCGTCGGGCAGGAACGCGACAGTGACGACGAGGGCGACGGGGTGAGGGCGACGGGGTGAGGAGGACGGGGTGAGAGGGACGGTGCTGTCGCAGAGCTGCCAGCACCCCTTCCCGAGCACTGCTGGACTGATGGCGTATCACGCTGCCTCCACAGGACGGGACACCCACCATGCCGGCAACCACCACCACCCCGGCCGACAGCCGCCCCGCGGCCCCCGGATCCCCGCTGCCGGGGTGGCCGGCCGTGATCGCTGTGACGCTCGGCCTCTTCGCCGTCGTCACCACCGAGATCCTGCCGATCGGCCTGCTGACCTCGATCGGAGCCGGCTTCACCGTCTCGGACGGCACGGCCGGGCTGACGATGACCATGCCCGGCTTCCTGGCCGCGCTCGCCGCCCCGCTGGTCACCGCGGCCACGGCACGCCTCGACCGGCGGCTGATGCTCTGCGCCTTCACGCTCCTGTTGGCCCTGGCGAACTTCCTCGCCGCCGCGGCACCCGACTACTGGCTCGTGCTGGTCTCCCGGATCATGGTCGGGATCACGATCGGCGGCTTCTGGTCGATCGGGGCGGGACTGGCGGAACGGCTCGTGCCGCCCGCCTCGGCGGGCAGGGCGACCGCCGTGATCTTCTCCGCCGTCCCGCTGGGATCCGTCCTCGGCGTGCCCCTGGGCACCCTCGTCGGAGACCTCTTCGGATGGCGGACGGCCTTCACGGCCCTGGGCGTCCTGTCCGGCGGCGTCCTGGCGATGCTGCTCCTGCTCCTGCCGCCGCTCCCGCCGGTCCGGGCGACCCGGCTGCGCGTCCTCGGCGGCCTGCTCCGCGGCACCGGCACCCGGCGCGCGCTCCTGCTGACCTTCCTCGTCGTCCTGGCCCACTTCGGCGCCTACACCTACGTGACCCCGTTCCTGCACCAGGTCACCCGTGCCGCCGACGGCACGGTCACCGCGTTCCTGCTGCTCTACGGGGCGGCCGGCATCCTCGGCAACTTCCTCGGCGGCGCGTGGGCACCCCGGCACCCCCGTGCCGTCCTCGGCACCGCGGCCGCCCTGATCGCCGCGTCGACCCTCCTGCTGCCGCTCCTGGGTCACGGCGAAACGGGCGCCGTGCTCCTCCTCCTGACCTGGGGCATCGCCTACGGAGCCGTCCCCGTCGCCTCCCGGAGCTGCTTCGCCGAGAGCGCCCCGGACACCCCGGAGGCGGCATCGGTCCTCTTCACCGCCTCCTTCCAGGCGACGCTCTCCCTGGGCGCCCTGACCGGCGGAGCCACCCTCGACCGCACCTCCGCCTCCACACTCATGCTGCTGGGCGGCTGCACGGCGGCGCTGGCGGCCCTGGCATCTCTGGCGGCGGGGACAGCGGGAGCGACCCGCACCCGGCGGCGCGGCTGAATCCGAAGCACCGACACAGACGACTCAGGTGTCGTACTCCCCGACCCAGGACCGCCTCAGCAGGGCCCGGGGGAGGTACTCGGACTCGGCCTCGACGGGCATGTCGGCGTCGTAGGCCATGCACGCGATGGCGAGCGGAGCGAGGGCGACGAGCCCTTCGCCGCTCAGGGTACGGGCCTCGTTGGCCGTCCAGTACTCCTTGTGCCAGGTCAGGGCGTCGGTCAGGGCCGTGTTGAACTGCTCGGGCTCGCGGCGCAGATAGCGCTGGAACAGGTCGAGCGGCGGGTAGAGGATCTTCAGCATCAGCTCGGGGCCGGCGATCGGGGCCCGTTGCGGGTCCGTCCCGTCGACCGCGGTGATGAGGGTGTCCCAGACGGCCCGGCGGCCGAACCAGAGGTGCTGGAGGGTCTCCACCCAGGCATAGATGTACTCGTCGAACTCCGCGCCCGACGCGCGCAGGAAGGAGACCGGTACGCGGGCGAGCCGGTCGACCCGGTCGTTCTCCCGGCAGATCACCGCGAGGTAGAAGGAGGTCAGCCAGTTCCCGGCGTGCAGATAGTCCTGTGGCCCGGTCGCGGGGAGCTGCTTGGCCTCGCCCCTGCTGCCGATCCGGCACGGCACGGGGCCCTCCTCCGCCGTACCGGAGGCGAACAGCGCGCTGCCGACCTGCATCGCGGTGACCCACGCCTCCCAGCTCGGGAACTCGGCGGCCCGCGGATCGGTCAGGCACCGCCACTTCGCGAGGGTGAGGGCACTGGGCAGGGCGTCGTAGCGGTCGTCCTCGGAGGTCTCGATGCCGTCGAGGATGTCCGCGGTGTTCTTGATGACCGGTGCCATGAGTTCCGTCGCGTTGTCGGTACGGAACTCATGGCGGTCGATGCGGGTGGGGCGGGCCGGGATCTCCACGCGGGCGTTGCCTTCACCGCCACGGGGACAGGGCGGCTTCCGCCAGGTGCCGTCTTCGGCCATCGCGTCGGATTCCCTTCGTCGGTCGGCGGATGGAGTCGCGCGAACGCTCGGGCGAGCGGAGCGCGCGCGGTGGCTCGGTCGCCGCCCGCAGCTCGGCGCCGACGAGCGTTGTGCCGACGCGTGGATCAGGTGGGGAATTCGCCGCACCAGTTCCGTCCGAGGAGGGCGAGCGGCAGGTACTCGGACTCGACCTCGATCGGAATGCCGCCGTCGTGCGCGATGCAGGCGACAGCGAGGGGAGCGAGGGCGACGAAACCCGATGCTTGGGTGGCCCGGCTCTCCTCGCTCCAGTACTCCTTGTGCCACTGAAGGGCTTGGGTGAGAGCAAGGTTGAAACCCTCGCGATCGCCGCGGACGAAACGGTGGAACATCTCCATCGGCGGGTACAGCAGCCTGTTCACAGTTTCCGGATCGGCGACCACCTGGGGGTCGGTGGCGTCGACCGCGGTGACCAGCTTCTGGACCAGGTCCTGGCCGCCGAGCCAGTAGGTCTGAAGGGTTTCGATCCAGGCGTAATGGTGCTCCTCGAAGCGTGCGCCGTTCTCGCGCAGCAGGGACAGGGGCACCTGGCACAGTGCGGTGATCCGCTCCTTCTCCCGGCAGACCACGGCCAGGTAGAAGGCATTGATCCAGGAACCAGGGGTCACATACCACTGCGCTCCCGTGGCCTTGAGCGTGCGCTCCTCGTGCGCGATGCGGCACCGGACAACGTCCTCGGTCGTCGTGGCGGCGGCGAACACGGCGGAGCCGAGCTGCATCGCGGTCACCCAGGCGTCCCATGTGGGGAAGCTCGACGCCCGTGGATCCAGCAGGCAGCGCGACATGGCCAGAATCAGTGCGGTCTGCTGGGCCTCGCCCAGATCGGTCGGGTCCTCCGCAAGACCGTCGACCAGCTCCTGCGTGTCCTCCTGGAGCATGGCGATGCCCTCTTCCGCGTTCCCTGTGGGCAGTGGCGGACGGGTGATGACAGAGGCCAACGCGCTCTCCTCAGAAGATCTTGAAGTGCCTGAGCTTGGCTCCAGCATACTGACCGGTGTTCTCGGTGGCTTGGACGAGTACGTACCGCAAGGTCTTGTTCTTGATGGCCTTTGATATTTCCTTGGCGTACTTCCTGTCGAGCGGCGAAGTGGTGGCGCGCTCCGTCATGTCGGCCACAATTGTGCGTACGTACTCGATGGTGCCCTGCTTCACCATGGTGCTCGCATCGTGCAAACCGTTTCCCTGGCGCCAATCCAGCGTCCCGGCAGGTCCCTTCGCCTCGACGATGACGAGATTTCCGTCCTTGTCGCGCCAGAGCTGATCGAATCTCTTGGAGCCGTTGGGCGTGTCAGGGAGATCGGTTATTTCGTGAGCGCCTTCGAACTCCTTTTGCAGCAGCATGTGCCGGCGTGCGGCCTCCTCGCCCAGCGCCTCACCGAGCTTGGTGTTGTTGGAGACACCCTCACCTACAGTCAGGTCGAAGTGTCTCTGCGCATCATCGAGGGCCTGAGCGGTGATATCCGACGGATCGTTGTGGAATGCCTTCTCCGCATGGGTCAGGTCCATTCCTGCCCGACGCTTCGCTGCGACTTCGTCGAGATGCTTCAAGTCATGCGGGTCGACGGTGTCCCGGCCTCTCACGAGGTTGTCGAGGTGGTACTTCTCGGGGTTCGCGTAGGGAAGCTGATCGGCGGCCATCCAGCCGCCACCCGGCTTTTCCACGAGCTTCGGGAGGAGCTGGCCGTCGACCATTTCCAAGGAGTCGTTGCGCTTGCCGAGGCCCCACTTGTCGTAGTGTTCCGCGCGCCAGACCGGGTCCTCGTTGGCCAAGCGGACGTGTTCACGCGTGACAGCCGCCCGTTCGCCGGGCGTCCGCTCGTCCGCCGGCTTCTCCCGGGCCGCTTCATACTCGGCGCGGTGCCGGGCGGCCTCGTCCGGGTGGTGTGCCGCGTCCCGGGCCGCGTTCTCGTCGGCGGCGCCGGAGTGGTCGAACACATCGTGACCGGGGCCGGTGGGGTGGAGGTCGCCGGTCGATGGGGGCTCGTGGTGGCCGCCGCCTGTGCCGTGGCCGTCCGAACCTCCGCTGCCTTCGCTGTGTTCGGTGGCGGACGAGTTCTCGGGGTGGTGGCCGCCGCCCGTGGCCGGTGTGTGGTCGTGGCCGTTGTGGAGCGGGTTGTCGAGTTCGTTGCGGGGCATGTGGTCGCCCGCGTGGCCGCCGGGGGTGTGGTCCGGGGTGGTGTCCCCGTGGTGCGGGGGAGCCAGGTCGTCGCCGGTGCGGCCGAGGTCGCCGAGGTGGGTGTCGAGGCTGTTGCCGAGGTGGAGGTGGTCGCCGGTGTGGGCGGCGGTTTCTGTGGCGGTGTGGGGAGCCGTGCCGACGAGGGCGGGTTCGCGGGTGGGGTTGGGGGTGTGGGGCAGGCCGGAGTCTGCCGGGCCCGTTCCCGCTGCGGTGGGGGGTTTGTGGAGTTCGTCGGCGTGGATGAGGATCTTGCCGTTGCCGTCGACGATGTGGCCGTCGGGGTGTCCGTAGAGGGGGCCGGTGTGGTCGGGGGCGGGCAGGGGGTGGGCGCCGTCGTGGACGACGGGGACGTCGTCGGGGAGCTTGAAGGTGCCGTTCGGCAGTTTCGTGGC
>NZ_JBSFSI010000027.1:0-104352 GCF_053589675.1 Streptomyces sp. NPDC003284 | reverse complement strand
CGGGGGAAGAACTCGTACCAGGCGCTGTAGAGGGCGCGTTCGCGTTCGACCTGGAGCGGGAGGGGTGCGGAGGCGGTGACCAGGTCGCGCAGGGGGTGGCGGGCCAGGACCGCGTCCACCTCCGGCGTCAACGCCGCCGACAGCCGGGACGCGGCCGGGCGCCGGGTGTCCCGCAGCGCCTCCTCGGCGGCCAGCACGGTGTCCCGCTCCGGCCCCTTCGGCACCCCGGCGGCGGCCCGCCCGTACAGCAGCGCGCCCTCCTCCAGCACCAGCTCGGTGTCGATCCCGGCCGGGACCTTGATGCGGGCGTGCCGCCGCCAGGTGGTGACGGGGTCGGCCCATGCCTCGACGTGGTAGGTCCAGCGGCCGGTCGCGGTCGGGGTGACCTCGGCGCCCCAGCGGTCGGTGCCCGGGGCCAGCTCGCGCATCGGCGTCCACGGCCCCGGCCGCCCCGCCGGATCGCACAGCACCACGTTCGCCGCGACCGCGTCGTGCCCCTCGCCGAACACGGTGGCGGTGACCTGGAAGGACTCCCCGGTCACCGCCTTGGCGGGCCTGCGGCCGTGCTGGACGACCGGCCGCACGTCGAGGACGGGGATCCGTCCGACGGCGGTGGGCGCGACGTCCGGTGCGGCCTTCGGTGTGGGCTTCGGTGTGGGCTTCGGTGCGGCCGGTGGCGGGGGCGCGGCCTCCTCCGGGACGGCCGGGACGGCCGGGACGGCCGGGTCCTCCGAGGCCGCCTGAGCCGACTGGGCTGCCTGAGCCGACTGGGCCGACTGTTCCGTGGGGGCGGGCGGGCTCGCCGCGCGGGGGCGCCGGGCGCCTTTCCTGCCGCCTGCCGGGGATGGTGCCGGGTGCTGCTGCCTGCTGGGCATGACCGCTCCTGTCCGCATCAACGAGGGTGTGGGCGGATGTGCGTGGGGGAGGTGGGTCCTGCGGGGTCCGTCTTCCGGGTGTACCGGAAGAGTTTGGGCGTACCGCAGGAGCCTTCCCACCCCCTTCGGGTGAGCAATCCGGGACTTTGTTAACTACCCGCGCGTATGTCCACACACAAAGTTGGCCTTGTCTTGAGCCACCCGGCGGCGTAGAGCGCGGCGACATCCGTACGGTCACCGGTACGGTGCTGTGTGACGGGGCGCACAGTGCCGTGCGTCCTGGCGGCGAAGCGCACCGTGCCGTGCGTCCATCAGCGAACGCGCCGAGGTGGAATGTGAAGGCGATCCGTCGGTTCACCGTCCGTCCCGTTCTCCCCGAACCCCTACGACCGCTCAGCGAGCTGGCCCGCAATCTGCGCTGGTCATGGCATGCGGAGACGCGCGACCTCTTCCAGTCCGCCGACCCGGAGCACTGGGCCTCCTGCGGTGGCGACCCGGTCCGCCTGCTGGGCTGTGTGCCCCCGGCCCGGCTGGCGGAGCTGGCCGCCGACCGGCGCTTCCTGCGCCGCCTGACCGCCGCCGCCGACGACCTGCGCGACTACCTGACCGGCGAGCGCTGGTACCAGGCGCAGCCCGCGGGACTGCCCGCCGGCATCGCCTACTTCTCCCCCGAGTTCGGCATCACCGCGGCCCTGCCGCAGTACTCCGGCGGCCTCGGCATCCTCGCGGGCGACCACCTCAAGGCCGCCAGTGACCTGGGCGTACCCCTGATCGGGGTCGGGCTGCTGTACCGGCACGGCTACTTCCGGCAGTCCCTGTCCCGGGACGGCTGGCAGCAGGAGCACTACCCGGTCCTCGACCCCAACGAGCTGCCCGTCACCCAGCTCCGCGAGGCCGACGGCAGCCCCGCGAGGGTCTCGCTCGCCCTGCCCCGCGGCAAGGCCCTGCACGCCCGGATCTGGCTGGCCCAGGTTGGCCGGATCCCGCTGCTCATGCTCGACTCCGACGTCGAGGAGAACGACCTCGGCGAGCGCCAGGTGACCGACCGGCTGTACGGAGGGGGCAGCGAGCACCGTCTGCTCCAGGAGATGCTGCTGGGTATAGGAGGGGTGCGTGCGGTGCGGACGTACTGCCGCCTCACCGGGCATCCCGGGCCGGAGGTGTTCCACACCAACGAGGGGCACGCGGGCTTCCTCGGTCTGGAGCGGATCGCGGAGCTGGACGACCGGGGCCTGGACTTCGACGCGGCCCTGGAGGCGGTGCGCGCGGGCACGGTCTTCACCACCCACACGCCCGTCCCGGCCGGCATCGACCGCTTCGACCGGGAGCTGGTCGCCCGGCACTTCGGGCCCGACGCCGAACTGCCCCGCATCGACGTCGAACGCGTCCTCGGGCTGGGCATGGAGACCTACCCGGGCGGTGAGCCCAACCTGTTCAACATGGCGGTGATGGGACTCAGGCTCGCCCAGCGCGCCAACGGGGTGTCCCTGCTGCACGGGCAGGTCAGCCGGGAGATGTTCGCCGGTCTCTGGCCGGGCTTCGGGCCCGAGGAGGTGCCGATCACCTCGGTCACCAACGGGGTGCACGCCCCGACCTGGGTGGCGCCCGAGGTGTTCCGGCTCGGCGCCCGGCAGATCGGTGCCCAGCGGGCCGAGGACGCGCTGTCCGTGGGCGGCTCCGACCGCTGGGACTCGGTGGCGGACATCCCCGACGAGGACATCTGGGAGCTGCGCCGCGAGCTGCGCGAGCAACTGGTGGGCGAGGTGCGCCACCGGGTGGCGGCGGCCTGGCGGCAGCGCGGCGCGGGCCCGGCCGAGCTGGGCTGGGTCGACGGCGTGCTGGATCCCGAGGTGCTGACCATCGGCTTCGCGCGCCGGGTCCCCTCGTACAAGCGGCTCACGCTGATGCTGCGCGACCGGGACCGGCTGATGGACCTGCTGCTGCATCCCGAGCGGCCGGTGCAGATCGTGGTCGCGGGCAAGGCGCACCCGGCGGACGACGGCGGCAAGCGGCTCATCCAGGAGCTGGTGCGCTTCGCCGACGACCCGCGGGTGCGGCACCGGATCGTGTTCCTGCCGGACTACGGCATGGCGATGGCGCAGAAGCTGTACCACGGCTGCGACGTCTGGCTGAACAATCCGCTGCGCCCGCTGGAGGCGTGCGGCACCTCCGGGATGAAGGCCGCGCTCAACGGCTGCCTCAACCTGTCGGTGCTGGACGGCTGGTGGGACGAGTGGTACCAGAGCGACTTCGGCTGGGCCATCCCCACCGCGGACGGCGGGGCGCCGCTGCCCGCGACGGTGGGGGAGGAGGCCGACCACCGCGACGAGGTCGAGGCCGCCGCGCTGTACGAGCTGCTGGAGCGGCGCATCGCGCCCCGCTTCTACGAGCGCGGCCGGGCCGGGCTGCCCGACCGCTGGATCGAGATGGTCCGCCGGACGCTGACGCTGCTGGGCCCGAAGGTGCTGGCCGGACGCATGGTCCGGGAGTACGTCGAGCGGCTGTACACCCCGGCCGCGCACGCGCACCGCGCCCTGGACGCTTCGGCGGCGCGCGAGCTGGCGGCCTGGAAGGCGCGGGTGCGGGCGGGCTGGCACGAGGTGAGCGTCGACCATGTGGAGACGTCCTGCCCGCCGGCCGAGCGCCCCGGGCGGTCCGCGTCCACGGCCACCGCGGAGCTGGGCGCGACCCTGGGGCTGCGGGTGCGGGTCGGCCTCGGGTCCCTCGGTCCCGAGGACGTGCAGGTGCAGGCGGTGTCCGGGCGGGTCGACGAGGAGGACCGCATCACGGACGCGTCCGTGGCCGCGCTGAAACCGGCGGGCGCCCCCGACGCGGACGGCCGCTGGGTCTACGAGGGCCCGCTCTCGCTCGACCGCACCGGCCCCTACGGCTACACCGTCCGGATCCTCCCGGACCACCGCCTGCTCGCCTCGTCCGCCGAACTCGGCCTGGTCACGGTGCCCCCGCAGGACGCGGGCGGCGACGGGGCGGGGGTGCTGCTGCGCTGACGGCGCGGGCGGAACGGGCCGGCCCGCGCGGGCCGGTGGTCAGATGGCCAGGCGGTCAGGCGGCCAGGCGGTCAGGTGCCGTCCTCCAGACCGGCGCACAGGCGGCGCAGCACGGTGCCGCAGCGGCGGGCGTAGGCGTGCTGGAAGCCGCGGGTGGCCGGGCCGCCCGCGCGGGCGTACCACCTGGCGGGGCGGCTGAAGGCGGTCACGGTCAGCCAGACCGTGCCGTCGCCGGTGCGGTCGACGACGAAGGACTCCTCGCCGCTCTCGGGGTGGCCGGGCAGGGTGCCGTACGCCCATCCGGCCCGGCGCGGTTCCTCGGTGGTCCAGACCACCCGGCAGGGTGCCTTGATCAGCCCGGCGAGGGTGACGGTGACCTCGGCGCCGGGGGCGGCGCGTTCGGCGGGGCTGTCGATGCGCACTCCGGCGGCGCGGTGCAGCTCCCAGGTGAGCACGGCCTCGGCGGCCCGCCGGAACACCTCCTCGCCCTCGCCGATGCGGGTGCGCACGTGCAGCGGGCGGAAGCCGGGCGGGCAGTGGCCCTGTTCGCGGGTCGCACCGACCTCCTCGTAGGTGAAGTCCTGGGGAGCCATGGGATCCAAGGGTAGGGCGGCACCCGGGAGACGCGAGTCCCGGGTGCCGCCCGTGGTGTCGTGGGGCCGGTGGGTCAGTTGACGTTGACCCCGGACCAGGCCGCCCCGACCGCCGCGTACTCGGCGCTGGAGGCGCCGTACAGGGCCGACGCCGCGTTCAGCGTCGCCGTGCGGGCGGCCTTGTAGTTGGTGGTCGACGTCATGTACGTGGTGAGCGCCTTGTACCAGATCTGGAGGGCCTTGTCCCGGCCGATGCCGGTGACCTTGGCGCCGTTGGACGTCGGCGAGTTGTAGCTGACGCCGTTGATCGTCTTGGCGCCGCTGCCCTCGGCCAGCAGGTAGAAGAAGTGGTTGGCGACGCCGGAGGAGTAGTGCACGTCCTTGTTGCCGACGGTGGAGGACCAGGAGTCCGCCGAGGCGCCGTCCTTGCTGGGCTTGTCCATGTAGCGCAGCGGGGAGCCGTCCCCGTTGATGTCGATCTTCTCGCCGATCAGGTAGTCGCCCTTGTCGGCGGCGTTGTTGGCGAACCACTCGACGCCGGTGCCGAAGATGTCGGAGGTCGCCTCGTTCAGACCGCCGGACTCACCGCTGTAGTTGAGGCCCGCGGTGTTGGAGGTGACGCCGTGGCTCATCTCGTGTCCGGCGACGTCCAGCGCGGTCAGCGGGTGGGTGTTGCCCGAGCCGTCGCCGTACGTCATGCAGAAGCAGCTGTCGTCCCAGAAGGCGTTGACGTAGTTGCTGCCGTAGTGGACGCGGGAGTAGGCGCCCTGGCCGTTGTTCTTGATGCCGTTGCGGCCGAAGGTGCTCTTGTAGAAGTCCCAGGTCTCCTGCGCGCCGTAGGCGGCGTCGGCCGCGGCCGTCTGGTCGGAGGTGGAGCTGGAGGCGGTGCCGGTGCCCCAGACGTCGTCGGCGTCGGTGAAGAGCGTGCCGGTGCCGGACGTCTTGCGGGCCAGGTTGTACGTCTTGTGACCGCCGCGCGAGCCGTCGGTCAGCTGGTACGTGGAGCCGGACTTGGTGGTGGTCAGGGTCACCTGGCCCGAGTACAGCGTCTTGCCGGTGCCGGTCTCGATGCCCTGGTACTCGTAGAGCTTCTTGCCGGTGGCGGCGTCGGTGATGACGTGCAGCTGGTTCGGGGTGCCGTCGTCCTGGAGGCCGCCGACGACCGTCTCGTAGGCGAGGACGGGCGTGCCGTTGCCCGCCCAGATCACCTTGCGCGGGGCCTGGTCGGCGGTGGTCTGCGCCGAACCGGCGTCCTTGGCGAGGCCCACGGCCTGCTGCTCGGCCTTGGCCGCGGCGACCTTCGGCGTGAGCGAGGCGACCTTGAGGGCCGCGTTGTTGGCCTTGGTGACGCCTTCGGTGGCACCGGACTTCGCGGTGTGCACGATCAGGTCGCCGCCGAGGACCGGCAGGCCCGCGTAGGTGCGCTCGTAGCGGGTGTGGACCGTGCCGTCGGCGTCCTTGACGACGTCCTTGACGACCAGCTTCTCCTGGGCGCCGAGACCTATCTGCCGGGCGGTGCCGGACGCGTCGGCCTGCGCCTGCTGGAGCAGGGCGGTGCGGGCGGAGGCGGTGAGCGCGGTGGGGGCCGCGGCCGGGGTGACCGGGGACTGCGCCGAGGCGCTGGTGGTCACGGCGGTGCTGAGCAGGGCTCCGGCGGCGACGGCGGTGGCGACGGCCAGCGTGGTGCGCTTGTGACGCATGAGGCGGGGAGTCACACAAGCTCCTTATGTGGGGGAGCCCGGCCGGCGTGGGGGTGCCGGCCGGACGGAAGGTCGGTTGCTGTGCTCGTGCGGCGGGTGCAGAGAGAGTGACATCAAGGGCGCGTACATGTCAGGACCCCGAGGTGATGTTGGCCGAAAAATGACTGTCCGATTCGTGTTTCGACCATGTGAACGGACGCCGCCCCGGGTGCTTCGTCTCCGGAACGGCGCCCGGCCCTCGGGGAGTCCGGGCCCGGTGGGGGACCGCAGTGCCCCACCGGGTGGCGCCTCGCCCGGCTCTACGGGAAGGTCAGCTTCCAGCCGTCGATGTACCCGGTGTCGCCGGGACCCTTGTCCTGGACGCGCAGCTTCCAGGTGCCGTTGGCCGCCACCGAGGACGCGTTGACCGTGTAGGTCTGGTGCACGTCCGGGGTCGAGTCGTAGCCGCTGTTCTTCAGCCGGGCCGTCGCGCCGTTCGGGGCGACCAGGTCGATCTGGAGGTCACCGCTCCAGGAGTGCACGATGTCCACCGAGACCTGGAGGTTGGACGGCGCGTTGCCGGTCCGCCCGGAGACCGTGATGGACGAGGTGACCGCCGCACCGTAGTCCGGGATGTTCACGTCGGCGGTGTTCTCGAACGAGGAGCCGCCTCCGGGCGGGTCGCCGCCGCCGGGGCGCGAACCGACCGCGACGCCCGCCCAGGCGTCCTGCACGGCCTTGTACTCGGTGCTGGAGGTGCCGTACAGCTCACCGGCCGCCGCGAGCGTTCCGGTGCGGGCCGAGGCGTAGTTGGTGGTCGAGGTGAACTTGGTGGTCAGCGCCCGGTACCAGATCTGGAGGGCCTTGTCCCGGCCGATGCCGGTGACCGGCAGCCCGTCCGCGGTGGGCGAGTCGTAGTTGACGCCGTTGATCGTCTTGGCGCCGCTGCCCTCGCTCAGCAGGTAGAAGAAGTGGTTGGCGATGCCGGACGAGTAGTGCACGTCCTTGTTGCCCACGCCCGAGTACCAGGAGTCGGCGGACGCGCCGTCCTTGCTGGGCTTGTCCATGTAGCGCAGCGGGGTGCCGTCGCCGTTGATGTCGATCTTCTCGCCGAGGAGGTAGTCGCCCTTGTCGGTGGCGTTGTTGGCGTACCACTCGACGCCGGTGCCGAAGATGTCGGAGGTCGCCTCGTTCAGACCGCCCGACTCGCCGCTGTAGTTGAGGCCGGCCGTGTTGGAGGTGACGCCGTGGCTCATCTCGTGCCCGGCGACGTCCAGTTCGGTCAGCGGGTCGTTGTTGCCCGCGCCGTCGCCGTACGTCATGCAGAAGCAGCTGTCGTCCCAGAACGCGTTCACGTACGCGTTGCCGTAGTGGACGCGGGAGTACGCGGCCTGGCCGTTGTTCTTGATGCCGTTGCGGCCGAAGGTGTCCTTGTAGAAGTCCCACGTCATGGCGGCGCCGTAGTGGGCGTCGGCGGCGGCGGTGGCCGCGTTCGACGTCGTGCCGTTGCCCCAGGTGTCGTTGGACTGGGAGAACAGCGTGCCGGTGCCGGACGAACCGTGGTTCAGGTTGTACGTCTTGTGGCCGCCGCGCGCCCCGTCGGTCAGCGTGTACGTCGAGCCCGACTGGGTCGTCGTCAGCGAGACCTGGCCGCTGTACTGGGTGTTGCCGACACCGGTCTCGACGCCCTGGTACCGGAACAGCTCCTTGCCCGTGCTCGCGTCGGTGATGACGTGCAGCTGGTTCGGGGTCCCGTCGTCCTGGAAGCCGCCGATCACCGTCTCGTAGGCCAGCACCGGCTTGCCGGTGGCCGCCCAGATCACCTTGCGGGAGGACTGGTCAACCGACGCCTTGCTGCTGCCCAGCGCCTTGGCCCGCTGCACCGCGTGCTGCTCGACGGCCGCCTTCGCCACCTTCGGGGTGAGGCTCGCGACCTTCACCGCCGCGTTCGTCGCCTTGAGCACCCGCTCGGTCTTCCCCGAGGCCGCGCTGTCGACGATCAGGTCGCCGCCGAGGACCGGCAGGCCCGCGTAGGTGCGCTCGTAGCGGGTGTGGACCGCGCCGTCGGCGTCCTTGACGACGTCCTTGACGGCCAGCTTCTCCTGGGCGCCCAGGCCCAGGTCCTTGGCGGTGCGGGCCTTGGCGCCGTCCGCGTCCCGGATCAGCTCGGCGCGCTGCGAGGCGGTGAGCTTCACGGCGACGTGCGCCGGGGAGAGCTTGACCGCGTGCGGCGTCGGCGCGGCGCTCGCGGCGCCGGACTGGACGGCGGTGGCGACGAGCGCGGCGACACCGGCCAGGGCGATGCCCGCGGCCCGGCGGTGGGTGATGTGGGAGGTGCGTCTGCGAGAGCTGCTGCTACTCAACACTGACTCCTTCTGCGTGGCCACGGGTCGCGCGGCCAGGGGGGAGGTCCGGACGCGCGGTGAGCCGTCCGGGCAGAACTGCGGAGAACGCGGAACCAGGTGCGACGTGCGAGGTGCGGGCCGCGTCACCGTCGTGAAGAAGTGGGGGGTGCTGTGGGGTGACGGTGAACGGCCGAGGGGAAGATTGGCAGGAGTGGCCGTGGCTTGTCAGGAGCGCGTCATTAAGTTGGCTGGAAAACGTTCGTTGTCCGGAAGTTCATGTTCGGTATACGGACCGGACGCCGGACGGGCGGCACGGCGGGAGCAGGCCGGGCCCGGACGGGGCCGACCTGGGCCGATCAGTGCCTCAGGAGGCAGGGGCGGTGTCGGCCGGGCCGCTCGGGGCCGGTTCGTCCCCGGTCATACGGCGGGCCGCCACCGGAGTCATCCACAGCCGGACGGTCCGGTCACCGGCCCCGGTGGCGAGAAGGGTGCCGTCGGGGGAGAACGCGAGCGCGTAGACCGCGCCCTGATGCCCCGTGAGGGGCCGGCCCGCGGGCCGGCCGGTCGCCGGGTCCCACAGCCGTGCCGTGCCGTCGCGCCCGCCGGTGGCCAGCAGGGTGCCGTCCGGGGAGAACGCCACCGCGAAGACCGCGCCCGGGTGGTGCAGCGGCTCACCGGCCGGCTCGTGGGTGACCGGGTCCCACAGCCGGACCGTGGTGTCCCGGCCGCCGGTGGCGAGAAGGGTGCCGTCCGGGGAGAACGCGACCGTGACGACGGCCCCCTGATGGCGCAGCGGCTCGCCCGCCGGGGCGCCGGTGGCGGGGTCCCACAGCCGGACCGTGGTGTCGCGCGAGACGGTCGCCAGCAGGGTGCCGTCGGGGGAGAACGCCAGCGCGTGCACGGCGTCCCGGTGCCCGGTCAGGGGCTCGCCCACCGGCTCGTGGGTGACCGGGTCCCACAGCCGGACCGCGCCGTCCTCGCAGGCCGCGGCCAGCAGGGCGCCGTCCGGCGAGAAGGCCACCGCGCGCACCGTCCCGTGGCGCCCGGTGAGCGGCGGTCCGGTCACGGCGCGCGTGGCCGGGTCCCACAGCCGGACCAGTGTGCCGGGGCCCCCGGCGGCCAGGAGGCGGCCGTCGGGCGAGAAGGCCAGCGCGGTCGTGGCGTCCTGACGGCCGGTCGGCAGCCTGGCCAGCGACACGTGGCTGACCGGATCCCACAGGTTCACCCAGCCGTCCCGGCTGCTGGTGGCCAGCAGGGCTTCGCCGGGGGAGAACGCCACCGCGACGACCAGATCGCTCGCCTCCAGCGGGGGCAGCCCCATGAGGTGGCCCCGCCCGATGGTGTGCGCGACGGCCCGCAGGGCGAGGCATCCGCCGCCCGGGGCGGGAGAGCGGCCGGTCTCCGGGGCGGGAGGGCCGGACGGGCGCGCGGTCCCGGCGGGGGTGGCCGTGGGCAGCGGTTCGCGGTTGCCCCGGGGCCGGGCGCCGGTGGGCGGCCGGATCGAGGCGGGAGGCCCGGGGGCGTCGGGTGGCCCGGGGTCGGCGGGGTGGGTGTGGGGCGGCGGCGGGTCCGCGGGGTCCCCGGGGTACGCGGGGCATGCGGGGTCCATGGGGTCCGCGGGGTCCGCGGTGGCGGCCGTACGGGCGCTCGCGGCGCGGTGGCTCCTGCGGGCCGCCCGCGCCTGGGTGAGGGCCACCCACCGCTCGTGCCACGGATCCAGTGCGGCCGCCCCGTAGGCCGGCGGCGCGCACTCCTTGCCGTACCGGTCCCAGGACATCAGCGCCCGGACGAGCCAGACCAGCTTGTTCAGCCCGGTGTAGCCGCCGTTGAACAGGGTGCTCTGCGTGGCGGGCGGCAGGGAGGCGCGCTCGTCGGCGAAGAGCTGCGCGGCCCGCCTCTCGATGGTCCGCAGGGACGGGTCGCCCGCCCGCACCTTCAGCTCCCGCAGCAGCCGGGACTGCTCGCGCAGCAGTTCCTCGACGGTCTCCGTGCCCGGGTCCGCGCGGGTGCCCGTGTCCCCGGCCGGTTGCGGCTCGTGACGCCCGGCCGCATGCGGCTCGTGGCCCCTGTCCGCGTGCGCCTCATGTGTGTGTTCCATGACCGCCGTCCCCCCGGCATCGCGTCGTGACGAGCCAGGTTAGAGGAGCCGGGCCGTACGGCACCGAATCCGGCGGAACATTTCCGAACGGCGCGGGACGGTGGTACGCGTACGCCGAGCGCCGCCGCCGTACGGCGGCGCGGGCCCGTCGACCGGGCTTCTCCGGACTTGTTCGGTCCGCCGCCCCGAGGGCCCGGTGGGCGGCACAGTCGGAGCATGACCACGACTCGGACACCCCAGCCCGCCGGTTCCTCCCCGGAGCAGCCCCCGGCCCCGCCGTTCCTCTCCCTGCACACCACCGTCGTCCTGCTCGCGGCGGTCGTCATCGGACTCGTCATGGGCTTCCTCACCGCCCGCACCGGCGCCCCGGTGGCCGCCGCGGTCATCGCCGGACTGACCAGTTCCGGCGCGAGCGTGCCCGTGCTGCGCGGCCTCATCCGGTGACAGGGCGGGCTCTGCCCCTCCCGCACGCGCGAGCGCCCGCCGGTTCCGCCGGCGGGCGCTCGCACGTGGTGCTCCGGGCGCGGTCAGTCGTCGGCGCCGGTGTGCAGGACCGCGAACAGCCCCTGGACGCGGGTGCCGTCCGGCTGCTGCCAGGGGCCCGCGGCATGGCCGACGGCGGTCGGCGGGAGGAGCGGAGCGCCGTCCGGGGCCGGGCTCAGCGCGCGGACCAGCCGGAGCACCGTGCCCCCGGGCGCGGTCAGTTCGGTGGCCTCCGGGGTGTCGGTGACCGCCGGGAAGACGGCGGCGGCCGGGGCCGTGCCCGTGTACGAGCGGACGATCTCGTGGTCCGGGGTGTCGCTGACGCGCTGCGCCTGCGCCGGGGCCGTGCCCTCGATCAGCGCGGCCAGCCGGGCGGCCAGCACCGGGTCGTGGCAGCCGTCGTAGGCCCAGCGCCTGCCCAGTACCCCGTGCTCCATGGTGCCGACCAGCGCGTGCCCGGCGCCGTCGAGCGGGGCGCCGCGGTAGGTGAGGGGCACCAGATAGGCGGCCGGGCGCGGGCCGGAGGTGTCGTTGACGACGAGGAACTCGATGCCGACCTCGCCGCTCGGGTCGTCCAGGCGGAAACCGCCCGCGTTGCTCAGCTCCGGCCGCGGGGCGCCGCCGTACCACGGGCGCGAGGGCAGCCAGGCGGTGAGCAGTTCGAGCTTGGTGGGCTCAAGGGTGGTGCGGTGGATGACGGCCATGCCGGGGATTCTCCTGCGTCGGGGTCGAGGGACGGGCCCTGGGTACGCGATCTTCCCCAGCCTCGCATCAACGGCCCGCGCCGTCCGCGGTTTCCGTCCGCAGCGCACCGGCCACCAGGCCCCGCAGCTCCGCGGGCGACACCTGCCCGCCGTGCACCAGCCGGTCGAAGACCAGGCCGTCCACGCAGGTCAGCAGGGTGACCGTACGGGCGTCGGCGGCCGTCTCCGGGACGCCGTGCGCGGTCAGGACGGCGCGTACGGCCTCCCGTGCCGTGTTCTCGCGCGGGGTGAGGATCTCGCGCAGCTCGGGGTGGTGCACGCTCTCGATCGCGCACGCGTAGCGGGCCAGCGAGCGCTGCCGCCCCTCGCCCGTCAGGCGCTGCGCGGTGAGCGCGGCGAGGCCCGCCACCAGGTCCTCCGCGTCACGCGGCACCGGCGCCCGCCGCGCCGCCTCCTCCAGCTCCGCCTGGTCGAGGGCGACCAGGCGCCGGACCAGGGCGGTGAGCAGGGCGCGGCGCGTGCGGTAGTAGGCGGAGGTGGTGCCGGACGGCAGTCCGGCCGCGCGGTCGACGGCGCGGTGGGTGAGGCCGCGCATTCCGTGGGCGGCCAGCACGCCGACGGCCGCGTCGGCGAGGGCGGTGCGCCGGTCGGTACGGGGGAGAGGGCGGCCGGTGGGGTGGCCGGTGGGGTGGGCCGCGGGGTGGTCGGCCGGCTGGTCGGTGGGCTCGGGCACCCCCTATTTCTACACCTGTAGAGGGCGGGAGTACGCTTCTTCTACAGATGTAGAAGCCCGGCGACGGGCGTGCGCCACGGGAGAGGGGAACCGTCATGGGCGGCACCGCGGTGGTGGTGGGCGGCGGCATCGGCGGGCTGGCCGCGGCGATCGGCCTGCGCGCGGTCGGCTGGGAGGTGGTGGTCGCCGAACGCGCCCCGGTCCTCGCCGACGTGGGCGCGGGCATCTCCCTGCACGCCAACGGCATGCGCGCCCTGGACGCCCTCGGCGCGGGCGAGGCCGTACGCGCCGCCGCCCGGCCCCAGTACACCGGCGGCACCCGCGCCCCCGGCGGCCGCTGGCTGGCCCGGATGGACGGCACCGTCCTCGAACGCGAGCTGGGCACACCCCTCGTCGGCATCCCGCGCGCCGACCTGCACCGCGCCCTGCGCGCCGCGCTGCCCGAGGGGTGCCTGCGCACCGGCGCCGAGGTGCGGTCCGTCGACGACAGCGACGGCGGGCGAGTGCGGGTGCTGCTGGCCGGGGACGGCGGCGAAAGCGCCACCGCCACCGCATCTGTCACCGGCACCGCTACCGCCACTGTCACCGGCACGGGAGATGTGCTCGACGCCGATCTGGTCGTCGCCGCAGACGGCGTGGGCAGCCGACTGCGCCACCGCCTCTTCCCGGACCACCCCGGCCACGTCTACAGCGGCTCGACCGTGCTGCGCGCCGTCACCGCGCACCCGGTGGAGCTGCGCACCGACTTCGCGCTCACCTGGGGCCGGGGAGCCGAGTTCGGGCACATCGCCTTCCGTGACGGGCGCGCGGAATGGCACGCGGTGCTCAACGCGCCGCCCGGTGTGCGCCCCGCCGACCCGCTCGCCGCGCTGCGCCGCCGCTTCGCCGACTGGCACGAGCCCGTCCCGGCGCTGCTGGCCGCCACCCGGCCCGAGGCCGTACTGCACCACGACATCCACGAACTCACGGTCCCGCTGCCCGCGTTCACCGTGGGCCGCGTCGCCCTGCTCGGCGACGCCGCCCACGCCATGACCCCGCACCTGGGCCAGGGCGCCTGCCAGGCCCTGGAGGACGCGGTCACCCTCGCCGCCGCGCTCGCCGCGGAGCCGTCCACCGCCCAGGCGCTGGCCCGCTACGACGCCGAGCGCCGCCCGCGCAGCCAGGCCGTGGCCCTCGCCGCCCGCCGGGCCGGCCGGATGGGGCAGCGGCTGGCCCACCCGGCGGCCGTCGCCCTGCGCAACGCCGCCCTCCGGCTGGCCCCCGACACCGTCACGATGCGGGCCGTCCTCCGGCACGCCGACTGGACCCCGCCCGAGCTGCCCTGACCGTCCCGGCACCCGCGGTCCCGTGCCGCGCGGCACCTGCGGCACCCCCGCGCTCGCCCTGCCCTCCGGGCGGACGACGGGGAGAGGGCGGGTAGACGGTGGGAAGGCGACGGGGAGACGGCGGGAATTCGACCACCGCGGACCTAGGACCGCGCGTCCGCCTCCCCGCCCGGTTCCGTGCCCCCGCCCGGTTCCGTGCCCCCGCTCGGTTCCGTGTCCCCGTGCCACGTGTGCCACAGGGCCGCGTACGCGCCGCCCGACGCCACCAGCTCGTCATGGGTGCCCAGTTCGGTCAGCAGGCCGTCCTCCAGCACGGCCACCCGGTCGGCGTCATGGGCGGTGTGCAGCCGGTGCGCGACGGCGATGACCGTACGGCCGCGCAGCACGGCGGCCAGCGCGCGCTCGGTGTGGCGGGCCGTGGCCGGGTCGAGCAGCGCGGTGGCCTCGTCCAGGATCAGGGTGTGCGGATCGGCCAGCACGACCCGGGCCAGGGCGAGTTGCTGGGCCCGGGAACCGTCGACGGGCCGCGCGCCCGCGCCCAGCTCGGTCTCCAGGCCGTCCGGCAGCTCCCGCACCCAGGCGTCGGCGCCCACCGCGGCCAGCGCCGCCCACAACCGCTCGTCCGCCGCCTCCGGTTCGGCGATCCGCAGATTGTCCCGGACGCTGCCCAGGAACACATGGTGCTCCTGGGTGACCAGGACGACCTGGCGGCGCAGCGTCTCCGGTTCCAGCGCGGCGACCGGCACGCCGCCGACCGTCACCGTGCCCGCGGTCGGCGCGTCCACGCCCGCCAGCAGCCTGGCCAGCGTCGTCTTGCCCGCCCCGGACGGCCCCACCAGGGCCAGCCGCTCCCCGGGCCGCACCGACAGGTCGACGCCGCGCAGCACCTCGCCGCCGCGCTCGTACGCGTACCGGGCCCCGGCCACGTCGATACGGTCGTCCGCCGGGGCGTCGGCGGTCGCCGGGACCGGGCGCGGGGCCTCCGCCAGGCCCTCCACCCGGGCGAAGGAGGCGCCGCTGCTCTGGAGCAGCTCGACATGCATCAGGATCTGGTCCAGCGGCTCCGTGAACTGCCGCAGATACAGGGCGGCGGCCACCACCGCGCCCACCGTCACCGCGCCGTGCGCGTGCAGCGCCCCGCCGGCCAGCAGCACTCCGGCCACGGGCAGCACGTAGGACACCTCGACGGCCGGGAAGAACACGCTGCGCAGGAACAGCGTGTGGAACCGGGCGCGCCGGGACTCCTCCAGCGCGTCGCGGCTCGCCGCGATCCGCCGCCCGGCCAGCCCGAACGCCTCGACGGTACGGGCTCCCCGGGCCGTCGCCGCCAGCACCTCGGCGACCTCGGAGCCCGCCGCGCCCTCGCGCAGATAGCCGTCCCTGGCCCGGCGCAGGTACCAGCGCAGCGCGCACCCGACCGGCGCCAGCGCCAGCAGGCCGATCACCCCGAGCAGCGGGTTCAGCAGGAACACGGCGGCCAGCACGAACACCGCCTGCACGGTGCTGACCAACAGCTCGGGGCCCACGGTGCGCAAGGTGGTGCCCACCGCGGCCACGTCCGCGGTGCCGCGGGTGGTCAGATCGCCGGTGCCGGCCCGCTCGACCACCGCGGCGGGCAGGGCCAGCGCCCGGTCCACGAACTCCTCGCGCACCCGCGCCAGGGTGCGTTCGCCGAAGCGGTGGCCCGCGTACCGGGCCCAGCGCGCCAGCAGCACCTGCGTGAGCGCGGCCGCCAGGAGCCCCGCGGCCAGCAGGTCCACGCCGTGCACCCCGCCGCCGGAGCGCACCTGGTCGATGATCCGGCCGAGCAGCCACGGACCGGCGAGCCCCGCCGCCGCTGCCAGCACGTTCAGGACGAGGACGCCCGTGAACGCCCGCCCGTCCGCCGCGACCAGACGCAGCGCGGCCCGGCGGACCCGCGCGCGCCCGGCGACCGGCAGCCGGCCCTGGCCCTGGCCCTCGGTGCCGTCCGCCGTCATCGCGCGGCCTCCTGCGCGGTGCCCGCGACGGGCGGTTCGGCGTCCGGTTGCGTGTCCCCTTCCGTATCCCCTTCCGTGTGCCCCTCCGTGTCACGTGCCACCAGCGCCCGGTAGCCCGGTTCGCGGGCGAGGAGCGCGCGGTGCGAGCCCGTCGCCGCGACCTTGCCCTCGACCAGGTGCAGCACGGTGTCCGCGTGGTCCAGGACCAGCGGGGAGGTGGTGGTGACGAGGGTCGTCCGCCCGGCGCGCGTCTCCCGCAGCCGGGCCGCCACCGCTGCCTCGGTGTGCGCGTCCAGCGCCGAGGTGGGTTCCACGGCGAGCAGCACCTCAGGATCGGCCAGCAGCGCCCGCGCCAGGCGTATCCGCTGGCGCTGGCCGCCGGACAGGCTGCGGCCCTGGGCGGCCACGGCCGTCTCCAGGCCGTCGTCGAGCCCCTGCACGATGTCCTCGGCGGCGGCCGCGTGCAGCGCCCGCGCGATCTCCCGCGGAGCGTGTTCCCGGGGGTCCCGGGGTTCCCGGCCTCGCCGGAGTTCCCGGGCGCCGCACACCACCTCCCGCAGCGGACCCGCGAACAGGTCGGCCTCGTTGTCGGCGACCAGGACGCGCTCGCGCACCCCGGCGAGCGCGTACGCGTCCAGAGGGGTCCCGTCCCAGGTCGCCGCCGACGGCGTGTAGCGGCCGAGCCGGTCCACGACGGCCGCCGCGTCGGCGGGGCTCGCGCAGACCAGCGCGGTCAGCCGGCCCGGCCGCACCCGGACGTCCGACTCCGGGTCGTACAGCTCCGCGGGCCGCGGCGGCGGGGGCAGGGTGCCCCTGTCCTCCTGCGGCTCCAGCCGCAGCAGCCGTACGACCCGGCGCGCGGCCACCACACCCCGGTTCAGCTGGTAGCCCGCCTCGACGAAGAACGACACCGGGGTCACCAGGACCGCCACATAGCCGTACACCGACACCAGTTCGCCCACGGTGATCTCGCCGCGGGCGGCCAGCCGGGCCGCCAGCCAGGTCACCACGGCCAGGAACAGCACCGGCAGCCCCGCACCGAGCGCCTGGAGCCAGCTCGTCACCGCGCCCACCCGGTAGCCCTGCTCGCGCAGCCGCCGCGAGTCGTGCCGGAAGGCGTCCGCGAACAGCCCCTTGCCGCCCAGGCCGCCCAGCACCCGCAGCCCGCCCGCGAGGTCGCCGATGCGCGCGGTCAGCACGCCCTGCCGCTCCCGGTACTCGCCCTCGGCACGTTGCAGCCGCCGGGTCAGCGGCCCCACCAGCAGCGCGGTCAGCGGCGCCCCCAGCAGCACCACGGCGGCCAGCGGCACGGACACCGACAGCAGCAGCCCCGCCACCGCCGCGTAGACGACGACCGCGCCGACGCCGGGGCCGACCACGGTCAGGCTCTGGCTGATGGTCTGCACGTCGCCGACGCCGATGGTGACCACCTCCCCGGTGCCCGCCCGGTGCGGCAGCGCCGCGCCCAGCCGCACCACCTGGCCGACGACGACCTTGACGGTGCGGAAGTTGGCGTCCATGCGCACCCGGGTCATCGTGCGGTGCCGCAGGATGCTCAGCCAGGCGTTGACCGCCCCGACCGCGAACAGCGCGCCCGACCACAGGGCCAGCGCCCCCATGTCCCCGCGCTGGAGCCCGTCGTCGACCGCCCGGGACATCAGATACGGCGTCGCCGCCAGCAGCACCATCCACACGCTCGCCAGCAGCGCCCCGGCGAGCGACCGCCCCGGCTGCCGGGTGACCAGCCACCACAGATACCACCAGCCGCCCCGGCTGTCGGGCGTGCCCGGGTCCGCGTAGGCGTCGATCACTGGAGCCCCCTCCCTGTCTCGCCTGATTCCTGCCGTGTCCGGCGCGTGTCGGCCGGTGAGGCCGCGTCAGCCGGTGAAGCCGGGCACCACCAGACCGGACTCGTAGGCGATCACCACCGCGTGCGTGCGGTTCTGCGCGCCGAGTTTGGTCAGTACGTTGCCCACGTGGGTCTTCGCCGTCTCCTGGCTCACCGTCAGCGCCCGCGCGATCTCCGGGTTGGACAGCCCGGTGGCCATCAGCCGCAGCACCTCCTCCTCCCGCCCGGTCAGGGCCGCCCGCGGCAGTGCCTCGGCGGAGCCCAGCGGGCGGGCCGCGACCATGCGGCGCAGCGCGGCCGGGAAGAGGATCGCCTCGCCCGCCGCCACCACCCGCACCGCCTCCGCGATCCGCCCGACCGGATACCGCTTGAGGACGAAACCGGCGGCCCCCGCGCTCAGCGCGGCGGTGACATGGCCGTCGTTCTCGAAGGTGGTGATCACCACGACCTTCGGCGGAGCGGGCTCCGCCAGCAGCCGCCGGGTGGCCTCGATGCCGTCGAGGCGCGGCATCCGCACATCCATCAGCACCACGTCCGGCCGCAGCAGCCGCGCCCGCTCGACCGCCTCGGCGCCGTCGGCCGCCTCCCCGGTCACGGCAAGACCCGGCTGCGCCGCGAGCAGCGTGCGCAGCCCGCTGCGGGTCACCTCGTCGTCGTCCGCGATCAGCAGGGTGACGGGCGCGGCGGCGGATCCGGCGCCGGGGCCGGTCGGGGCGTGCGCGTCCGCGCCGGAACCGGTCATGCCGGCCACCGTACCGGCAGCCGGACCGCCAGCCGCCAGTGGTCCGGCCCGTCCGGGCCGGCCTGGATCTCGCCGTGCAGCAGCCGTACGCGCTCGGCCAGCCCGGACAGCCCGCGCCCGGAGGGCGGGAAGGATCCCGCGCCCGGTCCGGCAGCCGCCCCGGTGCGGTTCACCACGTCGAGTTCCAGTACGTCCGCACCGGCCGCCACCCGGACCGCGACCGGACCGCCCGCCCCGTGCCGCAGCGCGTTCGTCAGCCCCTCCTGGACGATGCGGTACGCCGCCCGGGAGAGCGTCCCGCGCACCTGCGCGAGGGCGCCCGACAGCTCCGGTTCCACCACCGCCCCCGCGTGCCGCAGCCGGTCCAGCAGCTCGGGCAGGTCGGCCAGGGTGCGCACCGGCGCCGTGCCCGCCTCCTGCTCACGCAGCACGCCCAGGACGTAGTCCAGGTCCTCCAGCGCGGCGCGCGCCGACTCCTCGATGCCGCGCAGCGCGGCCCGCGCCGCCGCCGGGTCGGCGCCGAGCATCTCGCCCGCCACCGCCGCCTGGATCGTCGTCGCCGTCAGCGTGTGCCCGATGGAGTCGTGCAGCTCCTGGGCCAGCCGGTTGCGTTCGGCCAGCCGCAGTTCCCGCTCGGCGGCCAGCGCGAGCCGCTCGGCCGCCGAGGGCCCCAGCAGCCTGGGCGCCGCCCGGCGCAGGGTGCCGGTCACCACCGCGCACACCGTCGCCGCCAGCAGCAGGCAGCCGAGCGCCGCCGGCCAGCTGCCCCAGCCGCCCGTCACCCGCACCGACCGGCCGAACAGGACGAGACCGCCCTCGGCGCCCAGCCAGTTGCCCGGCAGGATCAGCCCGGCGACGATCAGGCCGCCGCCCACCAGCGCGCCCGCCCAGCCCAGCGCCACGTGCAGCAGCAGCCACAGCGGGGTCCGCCAGCGGTCGGCACCGGACGGCCCGGCCGGGGGCGCGGAAGCGGGCCCGCCGTCATGGGCGCCCGCCGGACGGCGCACAGCCGCCGGGTCGGGCAGCGGCACCCGCAGCCCCCGGCGGGCGCAGGCGACGAGCACCCGCCGGGTGGGGCGGGCCAGCCCGGCCGTGCCGATCAGCACCGCCCAGACCAGCAGGTCGAGCACGATCTGCGCGCCGTAGGGGGCGAAGCGCCAGACGGGCGACAGCAGGGCGACGAACGGCAGCGGCGCGATGCTCGCCAGCGCGCCGCAGCACGCGAACAGCGCGCCCGTGTACGTGGAGCCGCGCAGCAGCGGCCGGAGTCCCCTGGTCATGGTGCGGCCAGTATGACTGCCCAGGTCACCGGCGTTCTCCCCCGATCGGGGGAGAACCGTTTCCCGCTTCTTCGCGATGTGCGGCCACGGCCTTCGAGGACAGGATCGTGCCCTGACCGAGCCGACCGGAGGACGACCGATGGACACATACGCGACGAGGACACCGCACCACCCCGCAGGCCCCGGACCGGGCGCGCGGACCGGGACCGGCGGCAGGGGCGGCAACGGCCTGACCGTCACCGCCATGGTGCTGGGCGTCGCCGCGCTGACCACGTCGGTCGTCGTCATCGGCGGCCCGCTCGGTGTCGTCGGACTGGTCCTGGGCGCCGTCGCGCTGCGGACGGCCGACCGGACCGGCACCGGCCGGGGCATGGCGGTCACCGGCCTGGTCACCTCGGCCGTCGCCGTCGTGGTGTCCGTCCTGGTCGCCGTCCTCGTGCTCTGGTACGCCGACCACACCCAGAAGTGCTACCGGCCCGACAGCTTCCACCAGTACACGCAGTGCGTCCGCGACCAGCTCGGCGGGCACTGACCGGCGCCCCGGCCCACCGGCCCCCTCCCACACACAGACGAGGGCGGACGAGCCGCACGGCCGTCACCGCCCGGCAAGGACGAGCACGATGACCCACACCCGACGGCGGACGGCCACCCGACGGCGGACGGCCGCCCTGCTGGCCGCCACCGCCGCGACGGCCCTCCTGGGCGCGCTGCCGCCCGTGACGGCCGCCGCCGCACCCCGGACGGCGGCCGCGCCGCGGCCGGCCGCGTCCCCGGACGCCCTGCGGCCCTACACCGGGCAGCGGCTCCACTGGCAGCGCTGCGACGCCCACCAGTCGGCCGCCTTCCGGTGCGCGACCGTCAAGGTGCCCCTGGACTACGCCGATCCGGGCGGCCGGACGATCGACCTCGCGATATCCCGGCTGGCGGCGGGCGACCCGAAGGAGCGCCGCGGCGTCCTGCTGCTCAACCCCGGCGGCTCGGGCCTCGACCTGCCGGTCGCCCCCGAGCTGGACCTGCCTCGGGACGTGCGGCAGCGCTACGACCTCATCGGCTTCGACCCGCGCGGCGTCGGACGGAGCACCCCCCTCGGCTGCGGTCTCACCGAGGACGAGCAGAACGACGAACGCCCCTACCGGGACGCGACGTTCGCGAAGGACGTGCGCTGGGCCCGTACGGTCGCCGACAAGTGCCGGGCCGCCGCGGGCGGCCTGCTGCCGCACCTCACCACCCGCAACGTCGCCCGCGACATGGACGTCGTCCGTGCCGTGCTCGGCGAGAAGAAGATCTCCTACCTCGGCTACTCCTACGGCACCTACCTCGGCTCCGTCTACACGCAGTTGTTCCCCCGGCGGGCCGACCGGTTCGTGCTGGACAGCGCGGCCGACCCCGCGCTGATCTGGCGGGGCACCTTCCAGGAGATGGCGCGGGGCGCCGAGGCCGCCTTCACCCGGTGGTGCGCGTGGACCGCCCGCCGGGACGCCACCTACCACCTGGGCGCCACCCCGGCCGCGGTCCGGCAGAGCTTCTGGGACCTGGTCAGCCGGGCCGACCGCGCCCCCGTCGACTCCGGCGGGCGGCTCCTGACCGGCGACGGCATCCGCTCCGAGCTGCGCCCCGCGTTCGTCCATGTCCGCGTCGCCGCCGAGAAGGCCGCCGAACTGACGAAGGCGGCCCGGGGCGAGGTGCCGCCCGCCCCCTCCGGCCCGGCCGCGCCCACCCCGGACCCGGCCCCCTCGGCGACCGCCCCCGCCGACAACGAGGCCGCGAGCGCCTGGGCCTTCATCTGCGCCGACACGCGCACCTCGTGGCCGCGCGACCCCGAGCGCTACCGCCGCGACGCGATCCGCGACAAGGCGCGCTACCCGCTCTACGGCGACATCGCCTCCACCATCAAGCCGTGTGCCTTCTGGGAGCAGGGCAGCGAGCCCGGCACGACGGTGGACAACGGCGTCGCCGCCCTGATCCTCCAGAACGAGTGGGACTCCCAGACGCCGCTGCCCGGCGCCCGGAACCTGCACCGGGTGCTGAGCGGCTCCCGCATGGTCACGGTCGCGGGCGGCGAGGGGCACGGCGTCTACGGCCTCGGCGGCTCCTGCGCGGACCGGACCGCCACGGCCTACCTGACCACGGGCAGGCTCCCGACCGGTGACCTGACCTGCCGGACGCCCGCCGAGAAGTAGGACGGACGCCCGCCGGGAAGTAGCCCCGACCCTCTGGGAAGCGGCAGGGCACCGCCCGCCCACTCGCCCACTCGCCCGCCCGCTCAGGCCAGGCTGTCCCGCCAGGCCCGGTGCAGGCGGGCGAACCGGCCGGTGCCCGCGACGAGCGCGGACGGCGGCCCGTCCTCCACGATCCGGCCGTGCTCCATCACCAGGACCCGGTCGGCGATCTCCACCGTGGACAGCCGGTGGGCGATCACCACGGCGGTACGGCCGCGCAGGACCGTGGCCATCGCGCGCTGCACGGCCTGCTCGCCGGGCACGTCCAGCGAACTGGTCGCCTCGTCCAGGATCAGCACCGCCGGATCGGCCAGCAACGCCCGCGCGAAGGAGACCAGTTGGCGCTGCCCGGCGGAGATACGGCCGCCGCGCTTGCGTACGTCGGTGTCGTAGCCGTCGGGCAGGGCGCTGATGAAGTCATGGGCGCCGATCGCCTTCGCGGCCCGCTCGATCTCCTCGCGGCTCGCCTCGGGACGGCCGAGGGCGATGTTCTCGGCGACCGTCCCGGAGAACAGGAACGCCTCCTGCGTCACCATCACCACCCCGCGCCGCAGTTCGGGCACGGCCAGCTCGCGCAGGTCCGTCCCGTCCAGCAGCACCCGGCCCTCGCTCGGGTCGTAGAACCGGGCCAGCAGCTTGGCCAGGGTCGACTTGCCCGCGCCGGTGGAGCCGACCACGGCGACGGTCTGCCCGGCCGGGAGCGTCAGGTCGAAGCGGGGCAGCACCTCGCCGCCGGTGCGGTAGGCGAAGCGGACCCCGTCGAAGACCACCTCGCGGCCCGGCAGCGCCGACCTCAGCGGCGGCAGCCGCCGGGGCGCGGACGGCTCCGGCACCGACGGGGTCTGCGCGAGCAGGCCCGCGATCTTCTCCAGGGAGGCCGCCGCCGACTGGTAGGAGTTGAGGAACATGCCCAGCCGGTCGATCGGGTCGTACAGCCGCCGCAGGTACAGCACGGCCGCCGCGAGCACCCCCAGCGCCAGCGAGCCGTCCGCCACCCGCCAGGCGCCCCACAGCACGATCAGCGCGACCGCCGTGTTCGCCACCAGGCGGGAGCCGACGACATAGCGGGCCATCTCCAGGAGGGCGTCGCCGTTGGCCCGTTCGTGGCGCCGGTTGAGACCGGCGAAAGCGGCGTCGTTGGCCGCCTCCCGGCGGAACGCCCGCACCGGCCGGATGCCGTTCATCGTCTCCACGAACTTCACGATGACCGCCGCGATCGCCGTGGACCGCTCCCGGTACACCCGGCCCGCGCGCCGCTGGTAGAGCCGCACCAGCAGGTACAGCGGCCCGAACGAGGCCACCGCGACCGCGCCGAGCCCGAGGTCCAGCCAGAGCAGCAGCGCCGCGATGGACACGAAGGACAGGACGACCGTGATCAGCTCCTGGAGGCCCTCGTCGAGCAGCTCGCGCAGCGACTCCACGTCCGTGGTGGACCGGGAGATGAGCCGTCCGGAGGTGTAGCGCTCGTGGAAGCCCACGCTGAGCGCCTGCGCGTGCCGGAAGATACGGCCGCGCAGGTCCAGCAGCACGTCCTGGTTGACCCGGGCGGCGGCCACGACGAACACCCACTGGAGGGCGCCCGAGGCGAGCGCGCACAGCAGATAGCCCGCGGCCACCGCCATGAGCGGCCCGTGGTCGTGGGCGCGGAACGCCGGTACGGCCGTGTCGATGGCGTACGCCACCAGCAGCGGGCCCGCCTGCACGGCCGCCTGCTGGAGCAGCAGCACCAGGGTGGTGACGGCGACCCGGGCCTTCATGGGCGCCAGCAGCGAGCGCAGCAGGGCGCCGGTGGCACCCGGGGGAGCGGGCAGTACGTCCTTGTCGAAGGAGTCGCCGGGGCCGCCGGGGCCGTCGGTGCCGTCGGCCTGCGGCAGGTCCCCGGGGTCCCCGGTGGCCGGGACGGACGTCGTCGGGGCCGTCATCGCTCGTCGTCCTCCTGGTCGGTGTGCTGGTCCGTGTGCTGATCCGATTGCCGGACCGTGTGCTGCTCCGCGGTGTCGTGTCCGCTCGGTTCGCCGGGGGAGCCGGGGGGCCGTCCGCCCGCCATCAGATGCGCGTACTCGGCGTCGGTGCGCAGGAGTTCCTGATGGGTGCCCACGGCCTTGATCCGGCCGCCGGACAGCAGGGCGACACGGTCGGCCAGCAGCACCGTGGAGGGGCGGTGCGCCACGATCAGGGCGGTGGTGCCGGTGAGCACCTGGCGCAGCGCCGCCTCCACGGCGGCCTCGGTGTGCACGTCGAGCGCGGACAGCGGGTCGTCCAGGATCAGAAAGCGCGGCCCGCCCACGACCGCCCGTGCCAGCGCGAGGCGCTGGCGCTGGCCGCCGGACAGGCTCAGGCCCTGCTCGCCGACCTGGGTGGCGGTGCCCTGCGGGAGCGCGTGCACGAAGTCCGCCTGCGCCACGGCCAGGGCGCGGTCCAGCTCGTCGCCGCCCGGCGCGTCCGTACCGTCCCCGGTGCCCATGAGGACGTTCTCCGCGACGCTCGCGGAGAAGAGCGTGGGTTCCTCGAAGGCGACGGAGACGAGGGCGCGCAGCGTCTCCCGGTCCAGCGCGCGGATGTCCGTGCCGTCCAGGGTGATCCGGCCGGAGGTCAGCTCGTGCAGCCGGGGGACGAGCGCGGTCAGCGTGGTCTTGCCGCTTCCGGTCGCTCCGACCAGGGCCATCGACTCACCGGGGCGGATGTGCAGGTCGACGCGGTCCAGCAGCGGCGGGGAGCCGGGCGGCGCGTCCGGGTAGCGGAAGCGGACGTCCTCGAAGCGCAGGCCGCCTGCGCGCGTGCCGCCGTCGTCGGCGGTGTCGGCCACGGTGCCGTCCGCGGTGTCGTCCGCGGGCGGCAGGGCGGGCCCGGCGGACTCCGGCCGCTCGTCCAGCACCTCGAAGTAGCGTTCCGTGGCGGTCGCCGCCTCCTGGCTCATCGCGAGCAGGAAGCCGATCGACTCCACCGGCCAGCGCAGCGCGAGGGCCGTGGACAGGAAGGCGACCAGGGTGCCCGCCGACAGCGAGCCGTCCGAGACCTGCACGGCGCCCACCACCAGCGTGGCGCCGATGGCCACCTCGGGCAGGGCCATGATGACCGCCCAGATCGTCGCCAGCAGCCGCGCCTTGCTCAGCTCGGTGCCGCGCAGGGTGGCCGACAGCTCGCGGAACGCGCGCGCCTGGCTGCGGTGCCGGCCGAACCCCTTGATGACGCGGATGCCGAGCACGCTCTCCTCGACCACCGTCGTCAGGTCCCCGACCTGGTCCTGCGCGCGCCGCGCCACCCGCGCGTACCGCCTCTCGAAGAGCGCGCTCAGCACGACCAGCGGCACGGCCGGGGCCAGCATCACCAGGCCCAGCGACCACTCCTGGAGCAGCATGATGACCATGCCCACCAGGATCGTCACGCCGTTGACGAGCAGGAACGTCAGGGGGAAGGCGAGGAACTGGCGCAGCAGCATCAGGTCGGTGGTGCCCCGGGAGAGCAACTGGCCCGACGCCCACCGGTCGTGGAAGGCGATCGGCAGCCGCTGGAGCCGCTCGTAGAGAGCGGCCCGCATCCGCGCCTCGACCCGCGACAGCGGGCGCGCCACCAGCCACCGCCGCAGCCCGAACAGCAGCGCCTCGGCCACGCCGAGCAGCAGCAGGTACAGCGCCCCGAGCCACACCCCGCCCCGGTCCCCGTCGGCGACCGGCCCGTCCACCAGCCACTTCAGGACGAGCGGGATCACCAGCCCCACACAGGAGGCGACGATCGCGACGCCCGCGGCGACGGACAGCCGGGCGCGCACCGGGCGCACGAACGGCCACAGCCGCAGCAGCGCACGGACGGCGGACCGCTCCCCGGTCCCCGGCGGCCCGGAAGGACCAGCGGGTCCGGTGGGTCCGGCGGAACCGGAGGGACGGGAGGGATCGGACGGATCGGCGGGACGGTCGGAGCTGACCTCTGCGGGGGCGGGTGTCGTGGTCATCACTTCGGAGACTACGGACCACCACTGACAACGCCCACCGAGTTTTGGCCGAGCCGCACTCCGCCGCCGGTCCTACGACCTGCGCACGCTCCCCCGGCCCCGCCCACCCGAATCCGGCCCCATCCGTGCAGGTTCCGCCCGCCCGGCCCAGGTCCCGCCAGGTCCACTCGCCCGGATCCGGCCCCTGGGGCTGCCGGTTCTGCCGTGCGGTCCCGGTCCCGGTCCCGCTGGTTCTCCCGTCCGGCTCCGCCTGCCCGGCCCTGGCCCCCGGTTCCGCCCGCCGGTTCCGCCCGCCGGTTCCGCCCGCCGGGACCCGCCCCCTCCAGCGCCGCCTGCCGGGTCCCGGCCCCAACTGGGTTCACCTGCCAGGCTCTGGCCCTCCGGGTCCGCTGCCCCGTCCTGGCCCCTCCGGGTCCGCCCGCCCGGATCCAGCCCCTGGGGCCACCGCTCCTGCCCTCCGGGCCGGGTGGTCGTAGCGCCGCATCAACCCATCGCGGCGCCCCGTCAACCGATCGGCTGATGCCGCTTCGAGCGCGTCGGGCGATGTGCGCGGGCCCCGTCCGCCGCGACGCTGGTGCCATGTCCATCATCGAAGTCAGCGAACTGCGCAAGTCCTACGGCGGCCGGGCCGTCGTCGACGGCGTCTCCTTCGCCGTCGAGGAGGGTGAGATCTTCGGCGTCCTCGGCCCCAACGGCGCCGGAAAGACCACCACCGTCGAGTGCGTCGAGGGGCTGCGTGTCCCCGACTCCGGGCGGGTCCGGGTCACCGGACTCGACCCGGTGGCCGAACGCGAGCAGGTCGCCCGGGTGCTGGGCGCCCAGCTCCAGCAGAGCGAGCTCCAGGCCAAGCTGACCGTCCGCGAGGCGCTGGAGCTGTACGCCTCCTTCTATCCGCACCCCGCCGACTGGCGCCCGCTCGCCGAGCGGCTGGGGCTGGCCCCGAAGCTCACCACCCGCTTCGCCAAGCTGTCCGGCGGCCAGAAGAAGCGGCTGTTCATCGCGCTGGCCCTCATCGGCAACCCCCGGGTCGTCGTCCTGGACGAGCTGACCACCGGGCTCGACCCGCGCGCCCGGCGCGACACCTGGCAGCTCATCGAGGACGTCCGGGCGAGCGGCGTCACCGTGCTGCTCGTCACGCACTTCATGGAGGAGGCGCAGCGGCTGTGCGACCGGATCGCCGTGATCGACCAGGGCCGGGTCGCCGCCCTGGACACCCCGCAGGGGCTGATCCGGCGCTCGGCCGGCGCCACCGTCATCAGCTTCACCCCGTCCGCGCCGGTGGACGAGGGTGACCTGAACGCGCTGCCCGAACTGGCCTCGGTGGCGTTCAAGGACGGCAGGATCACGCTGTCCGGCACCGACGCCACCGTCAACGCCGTCATCACGCTGCTCGCCCGCCACCACGTCACCGCCCACCAGCTCCGCGTCAGCGACGCCACGCTCGACGACGCGTTCCTCGACCTGACGGAGGCCGCCGCATGAGTTCCGCCGCTTTCGACCCCGCCGTACTGCGCACCGAGGCCCGGCTGTTCCGCCGGGAACCCGGCGCGATCTTCTGGATCCTGCTGTTCCCCACCCTGCTGCTGGGCATCCTCGGCTCCGTCCCGTCCTTCCGGGAGCACGACGACTCGCTCGGCGGGCTGCGGCTCGTCGACACCTACGTACCGGTCGCGGTGCTGCTCGGGCTGATCCTCGGCGGGCTCCAGGCCATGCCGCAGGTCCTCACCGGCTACCGCGAGCGCGGCATCCTGCGCCGGATGTCGGCCACCCCGGTCCGGCCGGTGGTGCTGCTCACCGCGCACATGGTGGTCTTCGCGGGCGTGGCCCTGTGCTCGGCGGTGCTCGCCCTGCTCGTGGGCCGGATCGCCTTCGGCGTCCGCCTGCCCGAGCAGCCCTTCGGCTACGCGCTCGCCCTGCTGCTGGCCGTCGCGGTCGCCCTCGCGCTCGGCTCGGTCATCTCCGCGCTCTCGCGCACCACGAAGATCGCCGGTGCGGTGGGCAGCGCGGTGCTCTTCCCGATGATGTTCTGCGCGGGACTGTGGGTGCCGGTGCGGGCCATGCCCCACGTGCTCGCCCGCTCCGTCGGCTACACCCCCTTCGGCGCGGCGGCCCAGGCCCTGGACCAGGCCGCCGCCGGACACTGGCCGGGCTGGACGCACCTGGCCGTGCTCGCCGCCTGGACGGTGCTGCTCACCGCCGGTGCCGCCCGCTGGTTCCGCTGGGAATGACCGGCGGCCCCGCCCCGTCCGGCGCCGTACCGGACACTGGGCGCATGACGAGTGCCGAGTGGAAGCAGCCGCGCGCGACCTTCGACGGATGGGGGCCGTACGCGCTGCTCGGCGTGGCCGTGCTGACCTCGGCGGGCGCGGCGGCCGGGATCGGCATGAGCCGGACGGAGATCTGGCTGGCCCTGGTCCTGACCGGTGTCGCGCTGGCCCTCCAGGTGGGCTGGCGGCGCTGGTCGCGGACCCGGCCGGAGCCGGGGCGGGTCAGCGCCTGCCTGTACTTCGTGCGCTGGGCGCTCGGCTTCGTCCTGACCTGGCTCAACCCGTTCTTCGCCTTCTACGCCGTGGCCGGCTACTACACCGCCGCCCGGCAACTGCCGCCCAGGCTCGTGCTGCCCGGCCTGTGCCTGACCGCCGTCACCATGGCCGGCAGCGAGATCGGGGGCATGCCGCCGCACGGCACGATCCTGTGGCTGGGCTTCCTCGTCGTGCTCGGCGCGAACATCGCCCTGGTCGCGGTCTTCACCCGGTTCGCCGAGCAGGAGGAGGCCCGGGGCCGCGCCCAGGCGTCCACCATCGCCGAGCTGGAACGCACCAACACCGCCCTCCAGCAGGCACTCGACGAGAACGCCGCGCTGCACGCCCAGCTCCTCGTGCAGGCCCGCGAGGCGGGCGTCGCCGACGAGCGCCGCCGGCTGGCCGCCGAGATCCACGACACCCTCGCCCAGGGCCTGACCGGCATCATCGCCCAGCTGCGGGTGGTGACGAACACCACCGACCGGGCCGCCGCCCGCGCGCACGTGGAGCGCGCCATGGAGCTGGCCCGGCACAGCCTGGGCGAGGCCCGCCGCTCGGTGCACAACCTCGCCCCGGTCGCCCTCGCCGACGCCGGGCTGCCCGAGGCGCTGCGCGACACCGTCACCGAGTGGGGCGAACGCACCGGCTGCCGGGCCGACTTCACCCTGACCGGCACCAGCGAGCAGGTGCACGACGAGGTCTCGGCGACGCTGCTGCGCATCGCCCAGGAGTCCCTGTCCAACGCGGCCCGGCACGCCCGCGCCACCCGGGTCGGCGTCACCCTGTCCTACATGGGCGACGAGATCTCCCTCGACGTACGCGACGACGGCCGCGGCTTCGACCCGCTCGCCGTGCCCGCCCGCACCCGGGCCGGGGGGTTCGGCCTGGACGGCATGCGGGCCCGCGCCGAACGCATCGCGGGCTCCCTCACCATCGAGTCGGAGCCGGGCCACGGCACGGCCGTCTCGGCTCGCGTACCGTTGGTGGGCGATGACCGATGACACCCCCATCTCGCTGCTGATCGTCGACGACCACCCGGTCGTACGGGACGGTCTGCGCGGCATGTTCGAGGCCGCCCCCGGATTCACCGTGCTCGGCGAGGCGACGGGCGGGGTGGAGGCGGTGGCGAAGGCCGCCGCGCTCGACCCGGACGTCGTCCTCATGGACCTGCGGATGCCGGGCGGGCCCGGCGTCGACGCCATCCGGGAGCTGACCCGCCGCGGCGCCCGCGCCAAGGTGCTCGTGCTGACGACGTACGACACCGACTCCGACACCCTGCCCGCGATCGAGGCGGGCGCCACGGGCTATCTGCTCAAGGACGCCCCGCGCGACGACCTGCTGGCCGCCGTCCGGGCCGCCGCCGAGGGCCGTTCGGTGCTCTCCCCGGCCGTCGCCTCCCGGCTGGTCTCCGCGGTCCGCGCCCCCGCAGCGGGCAGCGAACCGCTGTCGGCGCGCGAGCGCGAGGTGCTGGTGCTGGTCGCCCGGGGCACCTCCAACCGGGAGATCGCGCGCGAGCTGTTCATCAGCGAGGCCACCGTCAAGACCCACCTCACCCACCTGTACGCCAAGCTCGGCGTCAAGGACCGGGCGGCGGCCGTCGCGGTCGCCTACGACCGGGGGATCCTGGGCTGACCCGCCCCGGCCGCCCCGGCCGCCGCGGCCTTCTCAGGCGGCGACCCGGAGCAGCAGCACCGTGCGCCCCGGCACGGTGACCGGCGCGCCCGCCCGCAGGACCCGGCCGGGAGCCTCGGCCTGCTCCTCGCCGCCGGTGTCCACGACCACCTCGTAGCGCTCGGCCCACGGCGCCCCCGGCGGCGTGAACTCCACCGGGCCCGGACCGGCGTGCAGGACGACGAGGAAGCTGTCGTCGCGCACCGGCTCGCCCCGCTCGTCGCCGCCCGGGATGTCCCGGCCGGACAGATACATGCCCAGCGTGGCGGCGGGCGCGTACCAGTCGCCCTCCGTCATCTCGGTGCCGCCCGCGGTGAACCAGGCCACGTCCCGCAGCCCGTCCGGCGCCTGCGCGCGCCCGGAGAAGAACGTCCGGCGGCGCAGCACCGGGTGCGCGCGGCGCAGCGCGATCAGCCGGGCGGTCAGCTCGGACAGCGCCCGCCAGCCCGGGTCGTCCAGGAGCGTCCAGTCCAGCCAGCCGGTCTCGTTGTCCTGGCAGTACGCGTTGTTGTTGCCGCGCTGGGTGCGGCCCAGCTCGTCGCCCGCCACCAGCATCGGCACGCCCGTGGACAGCAGCAGCGTGGCCAGCAGGTTGCGCAGCTGTCTGCGGCGCAGCGCCCGGATCTCCTCGTCGTCGCTCTCGCCCTCCGCCCCGCAGTTCCAGGAGCGGTTGTCGTCGGTGCCGTCCCGGTTGCCCTCGCCGTTGGCCTCGTTGTGCTTGCGGTCGTAGGAGACCAGGTCGCGCAGGGTGAAACCGTCGTGCGCGGTGACGAAGTTGACCGAGGCGCAGGGGCCGCGCCCGCCCCAGGCGTACAGGTCGCTGGAGCCGGACAGCCGGTAGCCCATCTCCCGTACGTCCGGCAGGGCGTGGCGCCAGAAGTCCCGTACGGCGTCGCGGTAGCGGTCGTTCCACTCCGCCCACGGCGGCGGGAACGCCCCCACCTGGTAGCCGCCGGAGCCGATGTCCCACGGCTCGGCGATCAGCTTGACCTCGCGCAGCACCGGGTCCTGGGCGAGGGCGGCGAGGAAGGGGGAGCGCATGTCGACGCCGTGCGCGGAGCGGGCCAGCGCGGCGGCCAGGTCGAAGCGGAAGCCGTCCACGCCCATCTCGGTCACCCAGTGCCGCAGCGAGTCGGTGATCAGGCGCAGCACCTGCGGCTGCGTGGTGTCCAGGGTGTTGCCGCAGCCGGTGAAGTCGGCGTACCGGCGGGCGTCCGGGGCGAGGCGGTAGGAGCGCTGGTTGTCGACGCCCTTCAGGGACAGCGTCGGACCGTACTGGCCGGACTCGGCGGTGTGGTTGTAGACCACGTCGAGGATCACCTCGATACCGGCCGCGTGCAGGGCGCGCACCATCCGCTTGAACTCGCCGACCTGCTGGCCCGCGGTGCCCGAGGCGGAGTAGCCGCCGTGCGGGGCGAAGTAGCCGATCGAGTTGTAGCCCCAGTGGTTGCGCAGGCCCCTCGCGAGCAGATGGTCCTCGTGGGCGAACTGGTGCACCGGCAGCAGCTCCACCGCCGTCACGCCCAGCTTCACCAGGTGCGCGATCGCCGCCGGGTGGGCGAGACCGGCGTAGGTGCCGCGCAGTTCCGGCGGGATGTCCGGGTGCAGCCTGGTGAAGCCGCGCACATGCAGCTCGTAGACGACCGTGTCCGCCCACGGTGTGCCGGGGCGGTGGTCGCCCGGCCGGTCGCCGTCGTCCGCGACCACCACGCCCTTGGGGACGAAGGGCGCCGAGTCGCGGTCGTCGCGCACGGTGTCGGCGACCTGCTGGTCCGGCCAGTCCCGGACGTGCCCGTAGACCTCCGGCGGCAGCCGGAACTCGCCGTCCACCGCGCGCGCGTACGGGTCGAGCAGCAGCTTCGCCGGGTTCCAGCGGGCGCCGGTCCACGGGTCCCAGCGGCCGTGCACCCGGAAGCCGTAGCGGCGGCCGGGCCGCACACCGGGGACGAAGCCGTGCCAGATCTCGTGCGTCAGCTCGGGCAGGCGGGCGCGGGTCTCTCGGCCGTCCTCGTCGAAGAGGCAGACGTCCACGGCCTCGGCGCCGCCCGCCCACAGCGCGAAGTTGGTCCCGGCGACGCCGTCCGGGCCGATCCGGAAGCGGGCGCCCAGCGGGGCCGGGCCGCCCGGCCACACGGGTCCGGCGGGCGGCGGACCGGCCCGCCGCCCGCCGCTCACGGCGACGGCCGGACCCGCCCCTTCACCGGCCCGTCCGCCACCACCGCGCACCTCGGCACCGCGCCCGTCGCGGTCGGCGGGTGCGCTCCCGGCGGTGTGCCCGTTCCCGGTGGCGTGCCCGTCCGCCACCGCCTCCTGCCCGGCTGCGCTGGACACCAGGTCGGCCCCTCGTTCTCGGCTGATGCGGCTCGTGCGGCCCCTACGGCTTCTGCGCCTCGTGCGGCCCGTGCGGCTCCGTTCCTTCCGTGGCTCCGTCCGGCGCGGCTGCCGGGCGGCGGCCCTCTCCCCACTGTTCTGCCCAGCGCGCGGCTCGCACTCACGTTTCCCCGGAGCGGGCCGGTCGTTGGGCAGCGCGTGAGGCACGTACACGTGAGGCACGTACAAGGGCGCGCACGGCGCGCGGGGGCCGCGCTGGCCGCCGTACTGACATGGGCGGCACTGCTCGCGGCCGGGGCCGCCGGGTGCACCTCGGACGCTCCCCGGGGCGTCCCGGGCCAGCCCCCCGAGCGCACGGACACGGTCCGCGTCTCGCCGGACGACGGCACCCGGGGCGTCCGGCCCGGCACCCGGCTGCGGGTGCTGGCCGCCGGGGGGCGCCTGGAGTCCGTCCGGGTCGTGCGGTCCCGGGACGGGCAGGACACCCCGGTGCCCGGACACCTCTCCGGCGACCGCCGGACCTGGCGGCCCGACGACGACACGCTCGCCCTCGCCGCCGGGTACACGGTCGACGCGGTGGCCGTCGACGGCGACGGCCGCCGCTCCGCCCGGCACACCGCCTTCACCACCTACGTCCCCGAGGAACGCCTCGTCGCCCACGTCACCCCCGAGAACCGCGCCGTCGTCGGCACCGGCATGATCGTCTCGCTGGCCTTCAGCCGGGAGATCACCGACCGGGCCGCCGTCCAGCGCGCCGTCCGGGTCACCGCGCGGCCGCCCGTGGAGATCCGCCCGCACTGGTTCGGCGGCAGCCGCCTGGACTTCCGCCCCGAGCACTACTGGAAGCCCGGCACCCGGGTGACCGTCGCCCTGCGGCTGCGCGACGTCCGGGCGGCCCGCGGGGTCTACGGGATCCAGCACAAGTCCTTCTCCTTCACGGTCGGCCGCAGCCAGACCTCCCTGGTCGACGCGGCGGCGCACACCATGCAGGTGCGCCGCGACGGCGCCCTGCTGGCCACCGTGCCCGTCACCGCCGGGGCGCCGGACCACCCCACCTACAACGGCAGGATGGTGGTGATGGAGATGCTGGACGTCACCCGGATGAACGGCCGGACGGTGGGCTTCGGCGGCGAGTACGACATCGCCGACGTCCCGCACGCCATGCGGCTCACCGACTCCGGTACGTTCCTGCACGGCAACTACTGGTCGGTGCCGGACCCGTTCGGCCGCGCGAACGTCTCCCACGGCTGCGTGGGCCTGAAGGACGTCAGGGGCGGCGCCTCCGACACCCCGGCGGGCTGGTTCTTCGACCGCAGCCTCGTCGGGGACGTGGTGGAGGTCGCCCACAGCGACGACAGGACGGTCGCCGCGAGCAACGGCCTGGGCGGCTGGAACATGGACTGGGCGCACTGGACGGCGGGCAGCGCGGTCAAGTGACCTGCGGGCGGCGCCTGCTGACGACCGGTCGACGGCACGCGCGGCACACCGCACCGGGTCCGGCGGACCCCTTCCCCGCCGCCGTGTCCGGAGGCTGTTGAACCTGGAACGGAACGGTGACATTCGGCTGACGATCTGCTCATGACCTTGTGGTTACTATGCGCCGATGTGCGCGGTAGGCGCTGGGGCTCGGGCCTGACCGGCCCGGGGGAGGAGACGAAGGTGAACGTGCGGCCTATTACGGGGGCGTCGGCGGGGACGGGCCGGCGACCGGGCCGAGGGGGACGACGGGGGAGCACGGGGGCGCTGGCGCTGGTCTCCGGCGCGCTGCTCCTCGCGGTCACGGCCTGCGGCGGCGGCGACTCCGACGTGAACGGCCAGGGCACGGGCAAGGACGCCGGTGCCGCCGCCGAGAGCAAGCAGTCGCAGGCCGTCCTCAGCGTCGCGCCCAAGGACGGTTCGACGTCCGTCGACACCAGCGGCGCGCTGAAGGTCGGCGTGAGCAAGGGGACGCTCACCCAGGTCGTCGTCAAGGACGCCAAGGGCACCGAGATAGCCGGGAAGATATCCGGCGGCACCGCCTGGACGCCGTCGACCCATCTGGCCGCCTCGACCAAGTACACGGTCCACGCCGTCGCCAAGGACGCCGAGGGCCGGCAGGCGGCCCAGGACAGCAGCTTCACCACCCTGACGCCGAAGAACACCTTCATCGGCAGCTTCACCCCCGAGGACGGCTCCACCGTCGGGGTCGGGATGCCGTTCTCCGTCAACTTCACCCGGGGCATCACACACCCGGAGGCCGTAGAGAAGGCCATCGAGGTCAAGACCGAGCCGGCCGTCGACGTCGAGGGCCACTGGTTCGGCAACGACCGGCTCGACTTCCGCCCCGAGCAGTACTGGAAGTCCGGCACCAAGGTCACCGTCAAGCTCAGCCTGGACGGCGTGGAGGGCCGCCCCGGCGTCTACGGCAAGCAGTCCAAGACCATCTCCTTCACCATCGGCCGCAACCAGGTCTCCGTCGTGGACGCCAAGAAGCACACGATGAAGGTCACCCAGGACGGCAGGACCGTGAAGACCCTCCCGGTCACCACCGGCAAGCCCGGCTACGACACCTGGAACGGCCGCATGGTCATCAGCGAGAAGCTCTCGGTGACCCGGATGAACGGCGAGACCGTCGGCTACGGCGGCGAGTACGACATCAAGGACGTCCCGCACGCCATCCGCCTGACCACCTCCGGCACCTTCGCGCACGGCAACTACTGGGGCGGCGACGCCTTCGGCAACTACAACGCCAGCCACGGCTGCATCGGCCTGCGCGACGTGCGCGGCGGCGGGGACAGCTCCACGCCCGCCGCCTGGTTCTTCAACCACTCGATGATCGGCGACGTGGTCGAGGTCAAGAACGCCCACGAGAAGACCGTCGCCCCGGACAACGGCTTCAACGGCTGGAACATGTCGTGGGAGAAGTGGAAGTCGTAGCGGACCGCCGCCCGCGCCCCTGACCCGGGAGCGCGGACCCGTCCCCCGGCCCCGGTGTGCCGCCGCGCACACCGGGGCTGACCCGTGCGTGAACGACCGCTAACCTGCGGGGCATGACCGTAACTCTGGAAGTCGCCGAGGGCGTCGGCACGCTGCGCCTGGCCCGCCCGCCCATGAACGCGCTCGACGTCGCCACGCAGGACCGGCTGAAGGAACTCGCCGAGGAGGCCACCGCCCGCGCGGACGTCCGCGCGGTGGTGATCTACGGCGGCGAGAAGGTGTTCGCGGCCGGCGCGGACATCAAGGAGATGCAGGTGATGGACCACGCGGCGATGGTGTCGCGGGCCCGTGCCCTCCAGGACTCCTTCACCGCCGTGGCCCGCATCCCCAAGCCGGTGGTCGCCGCGGTCACCGGCTACGCGCTGGGCGGCGGCTGCGAACTGGCGCTGTGCGCCGACTACCGCATCGCCGCCGACAACGCCAAGCTCGGCCAGCCGGAGATCCTGCTCGGGCTGATCCCGGGCGCGGGCGGCACCCAGCGGCTGGCCCGGCTGATCGGGCCCTCCCGGGCCAAGGACCTCATCTTCACCGGCCGCCAGGTCAGGGCCGACGAGGCCCTCGCGCTCGGTCTGGTGGACCGGGTGGTCCCGGCCGCCGAGGTCTACGAGGCGGCGCACGCCTGGGCGGCGCGGCTCGCCCAGGGCCCGGCGATCGCGCTGCGCGCCGCCAAGGAGGCCGTGGACACCGGCCTGGAGACCGACCTGGACACCGGCCTCGCCGTCGAACGCACCTGGTTCGCGGGCCTCTTCGCCACGGAGGACCGTGAGCGCGGCATGCGCAGCTTCGTGGCGGAGGGGCCGGGGAAGGCGAAGTTCCTCTGACCCCGGGGGCCTGGGCCTGGGCCTGACGGCCGCTCGCGGATCGCTCGAAGGGGCGTCCAGGTCCGCCCCGCGACGGTTCCGGGTGCGTGGCGCCGCCGCCCCCGCACCGGGGCCGCCGCCCGGAGCGTCCCCCGCAGGCCGGAAGGCAGGCAGGCAGGTCCGCCCCGGCCCCGGAGCGCCTGGCATATGCCGCGCGAAGGCGGACCGGCGGGGGCGTGCGAGGGGCGCATTCCCGGGGAACGGCCACGGTGGGCGCCGGGGGCGGCCATGATGGGGGCATGGCGGGGCTGGAGGGCATCGAACAGCCGCGGGGACCGGAACACACGGCGGCCGTGGCGCGCTGGTCTCCCGCGGTGGCGGACGAACGCGCCCTGGCCGCACTGGAGTTGTACGGCGACCCGAGCGAGGAGGACGTCCGGCTGCCGTCCCGCCCCGAGTCGGCGGCCGTCGCCCGCAGGCTCGTCCAGATCGTCGTCCTGCGCTGGGGCATGTCCCCGAGGCTGGCCGAGGACGCGGTGCTGCTCGTCTCCGAACTCGTGGGCAACGCCGTACGGCACACCGGGGCCCGCGTGTTCGGTCTGCGGGTCCGCCGCCGCACCGGCAGGATCCGCGTCGAGGTGCGCGACCCCTCCCGCGGCCTGCCCTGCCTCATGCCCGTCCAGGACCTCGACGTCAGCGGCCGCGGCCTGACCCTGGTCGACAAACTGTCCGACCGCTGGGGCGTCGACCTGCTGCCCCGCGGCAAGACCACCTGGTTCGAGATACGCGCCGCGGACCGCTGACCGCCGCACACCCCCCACCGACCGGGCGCGACGCGCCACCTCTCCGACCGGGCACGCCCGGCACCCGCCCCTCGGATCCGTCCGACGCGCATCCGCCGGTCGCGGCAGATGCGCGCCCGGCGGGGTGGGTTCGGCGTCGGGCCGCAGGTCGGCTGCTGGCGGTCGCCGGGGGGGGGAGTACGCCCCACGACCCACCCGTAGGGCTCGCCCGGCACGTACCCGCCGGGGTCTCGGCCGGATCCGCTTCTGCCGGGCTCGTCCGCCACATACCCGACCCGCACGTACCCGCCACGCACCCGCAGGGCCCGCCCCGCACGTACCGCCGGGCCGCCCCGACCGGCCTGACGTCCGTTCACCACCCCCGCGCCCGGCGGGCATCCGTGTGAATCGCCCGTTTTCTTACTTTGCGCCCCTTAAATGGTGCGGGTGACCACCACCGACCGTCGTGGCGTGCTGCGGGCCGGTGCCGGGCTTGTCGCCGGGGGCGCGTTCGCCGCCGGATGCGCGCCCGGTACCGCCCCGCACCCCGCCGCGTCCGCCGCCCCGCGCCACGCGTCCGGCCCCGCCGAGCGCGGCGCGACACACCCCGCCGCGTCACCCGCGCCCGCCCCCGCCCCGCGCGCCTTTCCCGGGCAGCCCGCGCAGATCGGCCACGGACCGCGCGACCGGCCCCGGGTGGCCCTCACCTTCCACGGCCAGGGCGACCCGGCCCTCGCCCGCACGCTGCTCACCACCGCCGAACGGCACGGCGCCCGGGTGACCGTGCTCGCCGTCGGCACCTGGCTGGACGCGCACCCGGAGATGGCCCGCCGGATCCTCGACGGCGGCCACGACCTCGGCAACCACACCCAGCGCCACCTGTCCGTCAACGACATGCCCGAGGCCGAGGCGCGCGCCGAGATCACCGGCTGCGCCGACCGCCTCAAGCGGCTCACCGGCTCGATCGGCACCTGGTTCCGGCCCTCGCGCGCCGTCACCGCCTCCCCGCTGGTGGCCCGGCTGGCACGCGCCGCCGGCTACCCGCACGTGCTCTCCTACGACGTCGACTCGCTCGACTACACCTCGCCCGGCGCCGCAGCCGTCACCCGCACCGTGCTGGCGGGCGTCCGCCCCGGGTCCGTGGTGAGCCTGCACTTCGGTTACCCCGGCACGGCCACCGCCCTGCCCGCCCTCCTCGACGAACTCGACCGCCGCGGCCTCCACGCGGTCACCACCACGGAGCTGCTGAGCTGATGCCCCCTCGCCCCGCCCCTTCCCTCCACGGCCTCGCCCGTTCCCCCCGTGCCTCCCGCCTCCCGCGCGTCACCCGGCTGCTCGCCGCCGGGGCGTCGTGCGCCGCCCTCGCGGCACTGGCCGCCTGCGGCAGCGGCGGCCAGGACCACCGCACCGACGAGGCCCTGGCCAGCCGGGCGCCCGCCCAGCGGCCCGAGCAGGTGGCGGCCGACGCCCTGCCCGGCATGCCGCCGGTCCTCGACCCCAGGGACGTCTACGCCGCCGACCGCGCGAACCGGCTCTCCCCGGCCGTCGCGGGCTTCCCCTCGCGCGTCTACGTGCCCAACACCAACTCGAACACGGTCACCGTCATCGACCCGAAGACGTACAAGGTCACCGAGACCATCCCGGTCGGCCGCCAGCCGCAGCACGTCGTGCCGTCCTGGGACCTGAAGACGCTGTGGGTCAACAACGACCTCGGCAACTCCCTGACCCCCATCGACCCGCGCACGGGCAAGGCGGGCAAGCCGGTCGACGTGCACGACCCGTACAACCTGTACTTCACCCCGGACGGCAAGTACGCCGTGGTGATGGCCTCCAAGGACCGCCGGCTCGTCTTCCGCGACGCGCACACCATGAAGGTGGTGAAGTCCGTCCCGGTGGCCTGCGGCGGCGTCAACCACGCCGACTTCTCGCCGAACGGCCGCTACTTCATCGTCTCCTGCGAGTTCAGCGGCGAACTCCTCAAGGTCGACACCGCGGCCATGAAGGTCGTCGCGCACCAGAAGCTGGACGTCCACGGCGCCATGCCGCAGGACGTGAAGATCTCGCCCGACGGCAGGAAGTTCTACATCGCCGACATGGTCGCCGACGGACTGTGGATCCTGGACGGCGACACCTTCGCCAAGCCCGCGTTCCTGCACACCGGCAAGGGCGCCCACGGCCTCTACGTCAGCCGCGACTCCCGGGTGATGTACATCTCCAACCGCGGCGAGGGCACCGTCTCCGTCTTCGACTTCGCCAAGGACAGGCTCACCGCCAAGTGGCGCCTGCCGCACGGCGGCAGCCCCGACATGGGCGGCGTCTCCGCCGACGGCAAGGTGCTCTGGCTGTCGGGCCGCTACAACTCCGAGGTGTACGCCATCGACACCCGCACCGGCAGGCAGCTGGCCCGCATCAAGGTCGGCAGCGGACCGCACGGCCTCGCCGTCTATCCGCAGCCCGGCCGCTACTCGCTCGGCCACACGGGCGTCTTCCGCTGACCCCGCCCCCGGTGTCCCCCGCGGGTGGCCGCGGCGTCGCGGATCCGGCCGGACCGTTAATCTGACCTGCGTCAGTACGGCAGCGGCCGGTACGGCATTCGGCCGAATCCGGCCGTATCCGGCCGTACAGCAGACGCGAAGCGACACAGAGGGGCGGATCGGTGGCGGACATCGACGAGGCACGCGAGCAGTTCAACCGTTTGGACGCGGACGGCGACGGGTTCGTCACCGCCGCCGAGTTCAAGACCGCCCTCGCGCAGGGAGGCGACTGGAACGTCACCGAGTCGGTGGCGGAGGCGATCATCAAGACGCGGGACCTCGACGGCGACAAGGTCCTGTCCTTCGACGAGTTCTGGGCCTTCCTGAACAAGTGACCCGTACGGAAGGGGCGCCCGGCGGACCACCGCCGGGCGCCCCTTCCACGTCACCTCACCCCGCGCCCGTCACCGCGCGGCCCGGTTCACGGCGGCCAGCACCGCGTGCACGGCGGCCGCCAGCGACGAGGCGTCCCGCCCGGCGCCCCACGCCGTCGCACCGTTCACCCGGCACTCGGCGTACGCGGTCGTCACCTCGGCGCCGCCCTCCTCGCCGGGCGCCGCCGACCGGTGCTCGGCGAAGTCGAGCACGGCCACGGCGAGTCCGGCCCCGGCGAGCGCGTCCACGAAGGCGCTCACCGGCCCGTCCCCGGTGCCCTCGTGGTCGCCGGTGCGGTCGCCGTACGCCAGCGAGCACACGAAGCGGTGCGCGCCGGACGGCTCCCGGTGCACCGACCAGGCGTCCAGCCGCATCGGCCCGTCCACCGCCAGATACGTCGTGCGGAACAGCTCGTACAGCTCCGTCGGCGTCGCCTCGCGCCCGCTGCCGTCCGTGGCCTCCTGGACCGTCCGCGACACCTCCGGCCGCATCCGCCGCGGCAGGTCCAGACCCGCGTGCGCGCGCAGCAGATACGCCACCCCGCCCTTGCCCGACTGGGAGTTGACCCGGATCACCGCCTCGTAGGACCGGCCCACGTCGGCCGGGTCGATCGGCAGGTACGGCACCGACCACGGCGCCAGCTCCGGCGCGGTGCCCGTCTCGGCGGCACGCCGGGCGTGCGCGTCCAGGCCCTTGCTGATCGCGTCCTGGTGGGTGCCGGAGAACGCGGTGTGGACGAGGTCGCCCGCGTAAGGGTGGCGCGGATGCACCGGCAGCCGGTTGCAGTGCTCCACCGTCGCCCGCACCGCGTCGATGTCGCTGAAGTCGACCATCGGGTCGACGCCCTGCGCGTACAGATTGAGCGCCAGGGTCACCAGGTCCACGTTCCCGGTGCGCTCGCCGTTGCCGAACAGACAGCCCTCGACCCGCTGCGCGCCCGCCAGCACGGCGAGTTCGGCGCAGGCGACGCCGGTGCCGCGGTCGTTGTGCGGGTGCACCGAGAGGATCACCGCGTCCCGGCGGGACAGATTGCGGTGCACGTACTCGATCTGGTCCGCGTAGACGTTCGGGGTGGCGATCTCCACCGTGGCGGGGAGGTTGTGCGTGACCGGCCGGTCCGGGCTCGCGTCCCACAGCTCGGTGAGCCCGTCGCACAGTTCCAGGACGTAGTCCGGTTCGGTGAGGTTGAAGGTCTCCGGGGAGAACTGGAAGCGGAGGTGCGCGCCGCCGCCGGGCAGGGCGTCCGCGCACCGCGCCATGTGCGCCGCCGCCTCCCGTACGCTCGCGCGCACCCCGTCCCGGTCCCGCCCGAGCACCACCTCGCGCCAGACGGGCGAGGTCGCCATGTACAGGTGGACGACGGCCCGCGGCAGCCCCGCCACCGCCTCGAAGGTGCGGTCGATCAGATCCCGGCGGGCCGGGGTGAAGACGACGGGTGTGACGTCGTCGGGCACGGCGCCGCTGGTCACCAGGTGCCGGACGAAGTCGAAGTCGGTGCGGCTCGCCGACGGGTAGCCGACCTCGATCTCCTTGAACCCCAGCCGCACCAGCAGATCGAAGAAGCGGCGCTTGCGCGGGGTGTCCATCGGCTCGGCCAGCGCCTGGTTGCCGTCGCGCAGGTCGACCGGGACCCACAGCGGCGCGCGCTCGATCCGGGCGGACGGCCAGGTGCGGCCCCCGGCCGGGACGGGCACGCGCACCCGCTCCTGGAAGGGGCGGTAGCGGTGGTACGGCATGGGCCCGGGACGCTGCGGGTTCCACGGTGGTCTCTCGTACGGGGCGGTGGGATGCGCGGTGGTGGTGCTCGGGGTGGTGGTCATCGTCTGCTGGTGCCCTTCGGCGGGTCGGACGGTGACCGGCGGCACGGCGCCCCGCGGCGGGGCGCCGGTCGTGTCAGACCCCGCCGCGGCAGCCGAGAAGAACGAGAAGGACGAGAAGAAGCGGAGCGCGGAACGTCATGGCGGTACGCTAGCGACTCCTCAGCTCCTCAGACAAGTGATAATTCGCCGGAGTCCCCGGACCGGCGCACCCCGGCGCCGGCCCCTCACCCCCTCACCCGTGGGAGAACCCGATGGTCCCAGGCGCCCTCCGCCCCAGCCCGCTGGTCGAACAGGCCACGGAGCGGCTGCGTGCGCAGATCGCCGCCGGACAGTGGCCCGTCGGCACCAAGCTGCCCGGTGAGACCACCCTGGCCAGGGACCTGGGCGTCGGCCGCTCCACCGTCCGCGAGGCGCTGCGCGCGCTGGCCGGTGCCGGACTGGTGCGGCCCCGGCACGGCGCGGGCGTCTTCGTGATCGCGACCGAACCCGCCGAGGACTGGCCGGCCCGGCTGCGCCGCTCTGCGGTCACCGATGTCTACGAGGTCCGCATGGGCGTCGAGGTGCAGGCGGCCCGCCTGGCGGCCCGGCGCCGCACGCCCGAGGACCTGGCCGCGCTGGAAGCCGCCCTGGCGGGCCGGCGCACGGCGGCGGCGAAGGGCGACGCGGCCTTCGTGGACGCCGACATCGCGCTGCACCGCGGGGTGGTCGCCGCCGCCCACAACCCGGTCCTGACCGCGCTGTTCGAGGAGTTCGTCCCCGTACTGCGCTCCGGCCTCGTCACCCTGCTGGAACTGACCGGGCTGCGCGTGCACGACCCCAACACCGGCGCCGACACCCACCACGACCTCGTCGTCGCCGTCGCGGCGGGCGACGCGGACACGGCGGCGGCCGTGCTCCGCGCCGACCTGGAGGCCACCCTCGGCCTGCTGCGCGAGCGGACCGGCGGAGCGGGGGCGGCCGGGGGAGCAGGGACAGCCGGGAAGTCGGAGCCCACCCCGGAGGCATGAGCCCGCCCGGCACGCCGTCCCCGGAATAGTCCGCGCCGTCCCCCGGTTGGAGACCGCTTGCACGGCACCGACATCCACACCGGCCTCCGGGGTCTCCCCGGAAGAGCGAGGCGAACTGAGATGAAGATCGGCATCATCGGAGCGGGCAACATCGGCGGCAACCTCACCCGGCGGCTCACCGCCCTCGGACACGACGTCGCCGTGGCGAACTCGCGCGGCCCGCAGACCCTCACCGCGCTGGCCGAGGAGACCGGCGCCCGGCCCGTGCGGGCCGAGGAGGCGGCGCGCGGCGCCGAGGTCGTCGTGGTCACCGTCCCGCTGAAGGCGGTCCCGGACCTGCCGGCCGGACTCCTGAAGGAGGCGGCGGACGGCGCGGTCGTGATCGACACCAACAACTACTACCCGCAGCGCGACGGCCGGATCGCCGGGATCGAGGACGAGGGGCTGACCGAGAGCCGCTGGACCGAGCGCCACCTCGGCCACCCCGTGGTGAAGGCGTTCAACGGCACCTACGCCCAGGACCTGCTGGACCGGCACCGCCCGGCCGGAGACCCCGGCCGGCTCGCGCTGCCGGTGGCCGGCGACGACCCGGCGGCCAAGGCGAAGGTACGGGCGCTGATCGGGGAACTGGGCTTCGACACGGTCGACTCCGGCACCCTCGACGACTCCTGGCGCCAGCAGCCCGGCACCCCGGTCTACGGCCTGCGCGAGGGCGTCGACGCCGTCACCGAGGCGCTGGCCGCGGCCTCGCCCGAGCGCCCGGCGGACTTCCGCGCCTGACACCCGGCCGCACGGACCGGGCTCCCGGTCTCACGCCTTGGCCCACTCCCGCAGCGCCGACGCACTGGAGAAGTTCGCCACGTTCTTGTCGTGGGGATCGTCCGTGTACTGGTGGAAGCGCCACTTGGCCTTGATGCGGGGGTGGCCGGCGGAGACGTAGTCGGCGACCCACAGCCCGTCCCCCGCGTAGGAGGTGGTGTCGATGCTCAGCCAGAAGTGGCGGTTGGTGTAGAGCAGCACCCGGTTGTGCGGGCGCAGTTGCTTCACCTTGCGGATGAAGGAGTCCTTCTCCGCGTTGGAGGCGTGGGTGCCCTCACCGGTGGTCTCCCAGTCGACGGCCAGGATGTCGCCCCGCTGCTCCGGGGCGTGCGAGACGAAGTACTCGGCCTGGGCCGCGATGTTGCCGGGCCACAGGAAGTGGTAGAAGCCGACGACCAGATGGGCGTCGCGCCCGTGCTTGGTCTGGGCGGTGAGCCTGGAATTGACGTACGTACGGCCCTCCGTCGCCTTGATGAAGACGAAGGAGAGGCCGTCCGTGCCGTAGGTGGAGGACTGGTACGCGCTCACGTCGATGCCTTGCAGCATGCGGAACTCCCTGAACGAACCGTGGGGGGAGGGGCCGTCGGTTGAGTTCTGCCCCACTTCGGTACGGTCGATCCCTCCACGGCGTTCGAACATCAGCCCAAACCAGAGCACACGGCGCACACACCCCCGAACACGGCGCACGCGCCGCCCCGGCGCTCAGCACTTGGGACGGAGGACGCCGTCACTGCGCTCCGGCTGGCCCACTCGGTAGCGGAGATCTCCCTGGCGAAGGGCGACGCGTTTCTAAAGCTCGTCACCTCCACTTGGGCGGCGCTGCGATCAGGCAGAAACCCCTAGCAATCTTGGGCCGGAGACGTGGTTGCTGCAGAGACATGCCCACGTTGGCTGGGGCCGTAGTCAGTCGCGTGTCACGCCCGCCCTCCAGAGAACCGTGACCGGATCACCTGTTCGCCGCGCGTAACTCACGACGTTCGCCGTACCGTCCAAGTCACTGGACGGGCGGCCGTCCCAGACCCGCGATCAGACGATCGACGTGGTTGACGATCCAGCGGCCTGCCGCGAAGTACGGGGCTGTCCTGAACTTGACACTCCCAGGCCCTGGGCCAGCGGTGGAGTCGCTGAGCCCGGGGCCAGCTACGGGGTGCTGCTCAGGCAGACTCGGCAGTCATGCCGCGTTCTCGGGCGAGGAGCTCGACGATCTCGCGGAGACGGAACTTTGGGTCGGGAGCCTCGGCGATCATTTTGATGAGCAGGTTGTTGAAGTCGTCCAGTGCGGGGCTGCCGAGCCCAGCCGCGTTCATCGCGGCGTGCCCTTCCTGGAGTTGCCCGATGATACGGGCGTTGACGGCGGTCGTCATGCCGGCACCTCCGCCCGCTCGGACCCGGTCTCGCAGAGGACCCGGGTGAGCGTGTCCCACACCTGGTCGGGGTTCCCGGTCTCCAGGATCATCCCGGCTGCCACGTCGAGGGCCTTGTCCATACGCCCGCCGTTGTTCTCCTTCTCCACGTCGATGGCGCGCAGTACGCGGACAACGTGAGGGCGGGCCGCCGCATGCGCGGCGGGCAGCCGGTCCGTGGCGTCCGCCAGGTCCCAGCCAGCCGGGACTTGGTATGCGGCCGGGCTGTTGTCGTAGGTGACGACCCTGGGAGTGCCTTTGCCGCTGCCCAGGTGGACGTCCAGGCGGAGCCGGGACGCTTCCCGGAACAGGGCGGTGATGCCCGGGCCCATGCCGTCGAGGATCACCTCGCGGACGGCGTACCCGTGCTGGCGCAGCAAGATGCGGGCGAACCAGACGGCGGTGCCGGGGTCGGCACGGTGCCTGTCGTAGACGAGGGCGGCGGTGCCGTCGGCGGGGCTGAGGTCGCGGATGTCGGCGGCCTTGCCGGGGGAGGTGGTCCCGCGTCGGACCGTGAGGGCGAGGTCGAGGGGGATCGTGGCGGTCACAGCGTCACCTCCGTGGCGTTGCCGGTGTATAGCTGGCGGAGGCGGAGGAAGATGCCGTCCGCGAGTTCCTTGGCCTTCTCCGGGGTGTACACGTCCTGTAGGGCCTTCCGCATCGCCTCGTCGACCGCCTCGGGGAGGACGGCGGCGAGCCGGCCGAGGAACGCGGTGGGAGTAGCGGCGGTGACCTCGTCGAAGTCGGAGAAGGTCATACCGCCATCACGCCCTGGTGGGCGAGGAGGGCGCGGGCGGCCCACAGGCGGGTGGAAGGGTCCTGTCCGGCGGGGACAGCGAGGAGACGGGTGCCGTCCTTGTGCTGCAGGTAGTGCCCGTACAGGCCGTCGAATGGACCTTCCAACTCCACGACCTGGATGCCATGCGCAGCGGTGAGCACCTCGAACCCGGTGGTGGGGTCGTTGATGGCAGCCATGATGCGGGGGGAGTTCTGCTCGACACGAGGCTGCATTTCTGCGTCGACAATGAGGGCTCCGGACTGTGGAGGCACAGAAGGTAGGTGCTTGGTGACGCCGACGGGAGTAACGCTTGTTGCTGTTTTCGCCATGGCCGTGCTCCTCCAATGCAGGAGTTGGGTACAGACCTCAAGGCCGTTGACGTAATCACCGGCCGAGGCGTTCTGCTTTCAGTGGTAGTCGCCCTGGCAGGGGCGGAACAGGTGCTCTTCTCCGTTCGAGGGACGCCGCCCCCGAGACCGATTACCGCCCTGATGCGAAGCGCGTAGAATGCGTCTTTTTGGCAAGCTCGACCTTGCGGCTCGGGGTGCGGGCCTCATCGAGACGGGGCCGAAGGCCGTGGGCTTTGAAGATGCGGGTGATCTCGGCGAGGTCCGGGGCCTACCGCGAGGACGGGGTGCGGAAGACGCGCCATGTGCCGTAGGTGCTGGCGGGCAGCTTGTCGAGGACCTTCTTCGCGGCGCGCTCGCCGCGGTCGGTGCGGCGGGCCTGGCCGATGGCGCCCTCGTACTCGCGAGACGCGGCCTCGATCTGCTCGGCCGGGGGATGGGTTCAGAACTGGGGTCCTGCCCGACGGGGCCCGGCCCAGCCTGCCGCCGGGCCTTCCTGGGGCCAGAATGAGGCCGGAAGGACAGGGAAGCACCGGGAATGATCACCAGACCCCGGGCGCCCCAATGAGTGGAGCTATTCAGTCCGGTTTCGATGATCCTGCGCGCGGCCGACCGGCTGCCGGGCCTCTTCCTGCTTCGGGGCGTGTTTTCTCAGACTCAGTGAGTGTCGGGCTCCGGGTTCGGCAGGGGCAGTTCGTCGAGGTCGAGGGTGAAGGTGCGGCCGTCGGCCAGGGGGATGGAGAGCTTGCCTGTGCCGTATGCGCGAGTGTGGGCGGTGCTGTAGCCGCTGGAGGTGGGCTCGGTGTGCAGGACGACTTCCCGGGCGTAGGGATCCACGACGAGGTAGACGGGGATGCCGTACCGGCCGTACTTCGCGGTGCAGTCGTCGTAATCCTTGCGTGCCGAGGACGTGGACACGACCTCCGAGATCAACAGGACGTCCTCGAAGCTGTAGCGCTTGCCCTCCTTGCGCGCGTCCTCGCGCAGGATGGCCAGGTCGGGGGCGGAGTTCTCGTCGGCGGGGAAGTCGATGTAGACGTCCGAGGTGACCTTCGCATGACGGCCGAGGGCGAGAGAGTCGATCTGCATCGACCTGATCGTGCTGGAGTGCTCTTCGCTCTGCGGGGTCATGATGATCTTTCCGTCGGCGCCGAAGAACACCACGTATCCCGCGGGGAACTCGGTGTGCGTGATCGCGTCGACACTCATGGACGGTGCTCCTTCCCGTGTGCCGTCATGATACGGCGGACAGAGCCTTCCCACGGGTGGACTTCCGTGACGTGCGTGCACTAGTAGGGGTAACCGGTCCGCACGAGCGGCCGCCGTGACGCGGGGTGTGAGCTCGGCCCGTAGACGTTCAGACCCAACAGCTGGCGTTGGGTGACTTTCAGGGGCGGCGGCCATCTGCCGGGTGGCCATAGGGTGGCCGGAGGCCTTTGGGCGTTGCAGTACGAAGCACCGGCGCCCAGTAACGCATGTGGTTTGACCAGGCACAACGGCCTCTGGCGGCATCAGTCGTCACCAAGGCCGGGCAGGCTGGATGGGCACCAGGTCCGCTGCTGCCCCGCTTGGGCCCGCCGGTTCACCCTCGCGATGCCGGCCCACGCCGGACGACGTGATCCCGTTTGTCCTGCGACGAGACTGCGGACGGTCTCTCCCGGGGCTGCTTCGAACCGTTCGATACCGAGAGCGAAGGTCTTCGCGGCGTACTGCGCCACCACCATCGGCGGGTAGGAAATCGTCGGGCGGCGTGTACCGCGCGGCACGGCGATGTGTACTGCTGCCGGGATGTCATCGATCAGCTCATGCAGGGCCAGGGCGGATTCACCGCACAAGACGGCGCGAGGGGCCCGTGCGCACACGGCCAGCAGATCCGTGTGCGCCGTTTCCGGGGCGTCTGCCCGCCGGTACACCCCATGGCACAGTTCGTCTATCTCCCCCTCCGTGACCAAGTGCGCCAGAGAGGGAGGGGAGAACAGGGCCTGTCGCGCCTGCGCCGTCGTGAATGTGGGGGGAGAGGCCGGCCAGCCGCTGCTTCAAGCGCGGGTTTTCCGCAGAGTTCATGTATCGAATGGCATCCCTTGAGCGGGGGGAAGGGATCGATTTGATACATCAGCTGGTGGGTGATCGGCACATCCGGCGTTGATCACGTGCCGTGAACCTGCAGGTCAAAAGCCCCTTCCAGGGGATGTTCCAGGGACTTTCCGCCGCGTAAGCAGGGAAGGCCCCGACAGCGCCGAAAGACACGAACGCGCTGTTCAGGGCCTACTTGCTCAGCACTCGATGATGTTCACCGCCAGCCCGCCCCGCGCCGTCTCCTTGTACTTCACCGACATGTCCGCGCCGGTGTCCTTCATGGTCTTGATGACCTTGTCGAGGGAGACCTTGTGGGAGCCGTCGCCGCGCAGGGCCATGCGGGCGGCGGTGACGGCCTTGACGGCGGCCATGCCGTTGCGTTCGATGCACGGGATCTGGACCAGGCCGCCGACCGGGTCGCAGGTGAGGCCGAGGTTGTGCTCCATGCCGATCTCGGCGGCGTTCTCCACCTGCTCGGGCGTGCCGCCCATCACCTCGGCGAGCGCGCCCGCCGCCATCGAGCAGGCCGAGCCGACCTCGCCCTGGCAGCCGACCTCGGCGCCGGAGATGGAGGCGTTCTCCTTGAAGAGCATGCCGATCGCCCCGGCGGCCAGCAGGAAGCGGACCACGCCCTCCTCGTCGGCGCCCGGGATGAAGTTCAGGTAGTAGTGCAGGACGGCGGGGATGATGCCGGCCGCGCCGTTGGTGGGGGCGGTGACCACCCGGCCGCCGGCCGCGTTCTCCTCGTTCACCGCCATCGCGTACAGGGTGATCCACTCCATGGCGCGGGCGGCCGGGTCGCCCTCGGCCCGGAGCTGGCGGGCGGTGACGGCCGCGCGGCGGCGCACCTTCAGGCCGCCGGGCAGGATGCCCTCGCGGCTCATGCCGCGCGTCACGCACGCCTGCATCACCCGCCATATCTCCAGCAGGCCGGTGCGGATCTCGTCCTCGGTGCGCCAGGCCCGCTCGTTCTCCAGCATCAGCGCGGAGATCGACAGACCGGTCTCGCGGGTCAGGCGCAGCAGCTCGTCGCCCGTGCGGAAGGGGTACTTCAGGACCGTGTCGTCCAGCTTGATGCGGTCGGCGCCCACCGCGTCCTCGTCCACGACGAAGCCGCCGCCCACCGAGTAGTACGTCTTGGTGAGCAGCTCGGCGCCCGAGGCGTCGTACGCCCACAGGGTCATGCCGTTGGCGTGGTAGGGGAGGGCCTTGCGGCGGTGCAGGACCATGTCGTCGTCGAAGGAGAACGCGATCTCGTGCTCGCCGAGCACGTTCAGCCGGCCGGACTCCTTGATCCGCGCGACCCGGTCGTCGGCGGTCTCCACGTCCACCGTGCGCGGCGAGTCGCCCTCCAGGCCGAGCAGCACCGCCTTGGGGGTGCCGTGGCCGTGGCCGGTGGCGCCGAGGGAGCCGTACAGCTCCGCGCGCAGCGAGGCGACCGGCTCCAGGACCCCCTCGCTCCGCAGTCGGCGGGCGAACATGCGGGCCGCGCGCATCGGGCCGACCGTGTGGGAGCTGGACGGGCCGATGCCGATCGAGAACAGGTCGAAGACCGAGATGGCCACGGGGGGACTCCTCAATGCGGGGGGTGGTGCGAGGGGCGGGGCACCGCGCGGTGCCGGGCCGGGGTCGCCGGCCGGTGCGCGGTGCCCCTCGGGGTGTCTTACTTGTCCAGACCCGGGTACAGCGGGTGCTTGTCGGCCAGGGCCTTCACCCGGGCCTTGAGCGCCTCGGCGTCGTAGGACGGCTTCAGCGCCTCGGCGATCACGTCCGCGACCTCGGTGAAGTCCTCGGCCGTGAAGCCGCGGGTCGCCAGGGCCGGGGTGCCGATCCGGAGGCCGGAGGTGACCATCGGCGGCCGCGGGTCGTTCGGGACCGCGTTGCGGTTGACGGTGATCCCGACCTCGTGGAGGCGGTCCTCGGCCTGCTGGCCGTCCAGCTCCGAGTGGCGCAGGTCCACCAGGACCAGGTGCACGTCGGTGCCGCCGGACAGCACGTCCACGCCCACCGCCCTGGCGTCCTCCTGGACCAGGCGCTCGGCCAGGATCCGGGCGCCCTCCAGGGTACGCCGCTGGCGCTCCTTGAAGTCCTCGCCCGCGGCGACCTTGAAGGCCACGGCCTTCGCGGCGATCACATGCTCCAGCGGGCCACCCTGCTGACCGGGGAAGACCGCGGAGTTGATCTTCTTGGCGAGTTCGGCCGTGGAGAGGATCACACCGCCGCGCGGGCCGCCCAGCGTCTTGTGGGTGGTGGTGGTCACCACATGGGCGTGCGGCACCGGGTTGGGGTGCAGGCCCGCCGCGACCAGACCGGCGAAGTGCGCCATGTCGACCATCAGATACGCGCCGACCTCGTCCGCGATCCGGCGGAACGCGGCGAAGTCCAGCTGCCGCGGGTACGCCGACCAGCCGGCCACGATCAGCTTCGGCTTGGACTCCTTGGCCAGCTTCTCCACCTCGGCCATGTCGACCTGGCCGTCCTCGCCCACGTGGTAGGCGACGACGTCGTAGAGCTTGCCGGAGAAGTTGATCTTCATGCCGTGGGTCAGGTGCCCGCCGTGCGCGAGGTTCAGACCCATGATCGTGTCGCCCGGCTTGAGCAGCGCGAACATCGCCGCCGCGTTGGCCTGGGCGCCCGAGTGCGGCTGCACGTTGGCGTGCTCGGCGCCGAACAGCGCCTTGACCCGGTCGATCGCGATCTGCTCGACCACGTCGACGTGCTCGCAGCCGCCGTAGTAGCGGCGGCCCGGGTAGCCCTCGGCGTACTTGTTGGTGAGGACCGAGCCCTGCGCCTCCATGACCGCGACCGGAGCGAAGTTCTCCGAGGCGATCATCTCCAGCGTGGACTGCTGGCGGCGCAGCTCCGCGTCGACCGCGGCGGCCACGTCCGGGTCCAGCTCGTGCAGGGGGGTGTCGAGAACGCTCATCGGTGTCCCTCCGCCCCTCAGCCGGCGTTCTGCGCGGTGTACTCGTCGGCGGAGAGCAGGTCGGCCGGCTCCTCCGAGAGGCGGACCTTGAACAGCCAGCCGCCCTCGAAGGGGGCGGAGTTCACCAGCGACGGGTCGTCCACCACGTCCTGGTTGGCCTCGGTGATCTCACCGCTGACCGGGGAGTACAGGTCGGAGACCGACTTGGTCGACTCCAGTTCGCCGCAGGTCTCGCCCGCGGTCACGGTGGTGCCCACCGCCGGGAGGTCGGCGTAGACGACATCGCCGAGCGCGTTGGCCGCGAACTCCGTGATGCCGACCGTCGCGACGCCGTCCTCGGCGGGCGACAGCCACTCGTGCTCCTTGCTGTAGCGCAGCTGCTGGGGGTTGTTCATGCCTGAATTCTCCTGTACGCGGGTCAGTGGTGGTGAATGAGGGAGTGCGCGGGCATGCGTGAGGCGGGTCGGGTGACCCGGATCACCGTCGGCCGTGGCTCGACGGTGTCACTTCTGCCGCTTGTAGAAGGGCAGCGCCACGACCTCGAACGGCTCGTGGCTGCCCCGGATGTCCACGCCGACCCCGGCCGTGCCCGGCGCGGCGTGCGCGGCGTCGACGTAGGCCATGGCGATCGGCTTGCCCAGGGTGGGGGAGGGGGCGCCGGAGGTGACCTCGCCGATCACCTCGCCGCCGGACACCACGGAGTACCCGGCGCGCGGCACCCGGCGGCCCTCGGCGACCAGCCCGACCAGGACGCGCGGCGGGGCCTGCTCGGCGCGCCCGGCGGCGGCCAGCAGCGCCTCGCGGCCGACGAAGTCGCCCTCCTTCTCGAACTTCACCACCCGGCCCAGACCCGCGTCGAACGGGGTCAGGGCGGTGGTCAGCTCGTGCCCGTACAGCGGCATGCCCGCCTCCAGGCGCAGCGTGTCGCGGCAGGACAGACCGCAGGCCACCAGGCCCGCGCCCGCGCCGGCCTCGGTCAGCGCCTGCCACAGCTCCACGGCGTGCTCCGGCTTCACGAACAGCTCGAAGCCGTCCTCGCCGGTGTAGCCGGTGCGCGCGATCAGCGCGGGCACCCCGGCGACCGTGCCGGGCAGACCCGCGTAGTACTTCAGGCCGTCCAGGTCGGCGTCGGTGAGAGACTTCAGGATGCCGGAGGACTCCGGGCCCTGGATCGCGAGCAGCGCGTAGGCGTCCCGGTCGTCGCGGACCTCGGCGTCGAAGCCCGCCGCCCGCTCGGTGAGCGAGTCCAGCACCACCTGGGCGTTGGAGGCGTTGGCCACCACCATGTACTCGGTGTCGGCGAGCCGGTAGACGATCAGGTCGTCCAGGATGCCGCCGTCCGCGCGGCAGATCATGGTGTAGCGGGCGCGGCCGACGCCGACCGAGGCGATGTTGCCGACCAGCGCGAAGTTCAGCAGGGCGGCGGCCTGGGGGCCGGTCACGGTGATCTCGCCCATGTGGGACAGGTCGAACAGACCGGCCCGGGTGCGCACGGCGACATGCTCGTCGCGCTCGGAGCCGTAGCGCAGCGGCATGTCCCAGCCGGCGAAGTCGGTCATCGTGGCACCGAGCGAGCGGTGCACCGCGTCGAGGGCGGTGTGACGGAGCGGACGGGACACGGAACTGCTCATCGGTCGGTCTCCCAGGCATGGCGGGCGAGGACGGGGCGTGTCCTCCCCATCTGTCATCGGAACCTGAGAGGTTCGCCATGACCGCCCGAGGACGGACGGACACGGCTTGCACCTTGGGTGGGGCCGCCGCGGCAGGGCGGGCGGCCCGCTTTTCAGATGTGCCTCGCCCGCGCGGTAACGGTGCCTGAGAGATTCAAGGGAGGGACTTGCTCCTTCGGCGCCCCGGGCAGACACGCTGCCGGGGACTCTCCCGCGCGGATTCAAACGGCCGGTATGCAGTTGGCGCGCACATCATTGCATGCCCGGACACTTCACGGCAGGCCGGATCTGTAACCGTGCTGTGGCAGAACGCGCACGGAAACGGCAGACACCGTCCATTACCTTCTCTTTACACTCAAGGGGAAGGTGAACCGTCACCGCCCCGGGGAGGACGATGACGGTGAACAGGACCGCGCCGGCGTACGTGATCACCCGGGCGCCCGCCCTGCCGGGACAGCCGGGGGCCCCGGCCCGCGAGCGGTGCGACGGGCCCCCGGCCCCCGTCGTCCGCGACCTGCGCGAGCGCCCCGGCCGCGCCCCGCACGCCCTGCTCTTCGGACCGGGCGACGTGGTCGTGGTCACCGGACTGCCCGGCGGCGGCAAGTCCACGCTGATGCGCCGCGCCGCGCCCGGCCCCCGCATCGACTCGCAGGACACCCGCGACCGCTGGGACGCCCGTCTGGCGCACCGCCTGCCCTACGCGCTCTACCGCCCCCTGGTCCGCCTCGCCCACTACGCCGCGCTGCGCCGCGCCCTGCGCGGCGGCGAGGGCGTCGTGGTCCACGACTGCGGCACCCAGCGCTGGGTGCGCGGCTGGCTGGCCCGCGCCGCCCGCCGCCGCGGCGGCGCCCTCCACCTGGTCCTGCTGGACGTCGCCCCCGAGGCGGCGCTCACCGGCCAGCGCGAGCGCGGCCGCCGGGTCTCGCGCTACGCCTTCGGCCGCCACCGCAGGTCCGTCGCCCGGCTGCTGGCCGCGGTGGAGCGCGGCGAGCTGCCCGAGGGCTGCGCCTCGGCGGTGCTGCTGGACCGCGCGGCGGCGGCCGGGCTGCGCCGGATCGCCTTCACCGGCCGGCCCGGCCCCGGCACCCGATAACCTTCCGGTCACACCAGTGGTTTCCGGCAGGCGGTAGGCAGATGGACTTCCCGGCGGACTTCTCCGCGGACATTCCGGGGGACTTCCCGGCACAGGCACACCCCCACCCGCACGGCGGGTGGCCCGGCAACGAGCTGGAGGAGGTGCTCTCCGCGGCCCTCGGCATCCCCACGGCCGGCGGCCGCGTCATCGAGGTGCTCGGCCGCAGCTTCCTGTGGGTGCCGCTGCCGAACGGCGGCGGCCCGGACAGCGGCCCGCTCGACCTGCCCACGCTGGAGATCGACGGCCAGGCGTACGTACCGGTCTTCAGCTCCGAGGAGCAGTTCCGCCACGTCGTCGGCGCGCACATGGCGTACACCGTCGCGCCCGCCGTGGAGTTCGCCCGCGGGCTGCCCGCCCAGGTCGGCATCGCGCTCAACCCGGACGGCGTGGCCGGAATGCCGCTGCCGCCGCCCGCCGTGGCCGCACTGTGCCGGGCCGGGCGCACCGCGCTGGACGGCCCCGCCGCCGGCGGCCGGGTCCGGCTCTACGAACCCGACTGGCAGGACGACCCGGTGGACTTCCTGTCCGCCGCCTCCGCCGAGTTCGACGCCACCGGCGTGGTGCGCACCGCCCGCCGCTGCCTGGCCGCCGTCGAGACCGCCGACCCGGTCCTGTTCGTCGGCGTCGAGCTGACCTCGGCGGACGACGAGGCGCGCGCCCGCCCGCTCGACGCCCTGGGCCGCGCCCTGGCGGCGGCGCCCCCGGCCTGGCCGGTGAACCTGGTCCTGCTGGACATCACGGACGACCCGGTGGCCGTATGGCTGCGGGAGAAGGTCAGGCCCTTCTACGGGCACGGACACTGAGACGGCGGGGGGCGCGCGGACGCCGGCGGCACGGACCGGCGCCGCCCGCGCGCGCGACCGCGGCACGGACCGGGCCGCCGGGCGGCTTTAAGCTGGACGCACAGCCCGGTCGAGGGCAACACGGAGGGGCGGTAAATGGTGAGCGCCAGCGACACCGCGGCCGGGCATGTCGAGCAGATGCTCCGCCAGGTGACACCCGGGCGGTACGACGCCTACGAAGCGCTGCTGCGCACCCTCGCGACCCCGTCCACCGGCCAGGTCTGGATGCTGCTCTGGCACGGCCAGGCCGGTGCCCCCGACGCCCAGTACGGCCACATGGAGGTCGGCGGCCACGGCTACGCGCCCTGCGTCACCTCCGCCCAGGAACTGTCGGCCAGCGGCTGGATGCGCTCCTACGAGGTGGTGGACGGGCTGGACGTCGCCCGCACCCTCTACCCCGACCACTTCGGCCTCTGGCTCAATCCGCACGCCCCGGGCGGCGGCGTCGGCATCCCCTGGCTGGATCTGCGCCGGATCGCCTCCGGCCTGGACCGCCAGCCCGCCGGACCGCTCAGACTGTCCGAACCGGCCCTGGAGATCCCGCAGTTCTACGCGCTGCTCACCCAGACCGCCCACCACACGCCCGCGCTGCGCTCGCTGCGCCGCACCTGGGTGCAGCCCGCCGTCGGGTCCCCGTATCTGGCCATCGGCCTGGACGTCTACGACACCTCGCCGGCCGCCGTCGACTCGGTGCGCTCGATGATGCAGCAGTCCATGGCGGCCGTCCCGGACGGGCTGCCGGTCTCGACCGTGGTGATGTCCGACGAGTACGACCCGGTGGTGATGTGGCTGCGCGCCAACGCGCGGCCCTTCTACGACCGCGAGGCGCACGGCGGCGCCGGGCAGGCCGCCGCGGGCGGCTACGGCTACCCGCCGGCCGGCGGACACTGATCCGGAGCGGCGACCGGAACCGGAACCACGCGTACCGCCCCGACCGGCCGACACGCCCTGTGATCCTCTTCGCGCGTAGATGAGGTCGGAAGGTCCGGTTCTGCGGAGGAAAACGCCAACTGGCCCGCGTCCGCCCCCCGTTACCCAGCGTCCGGATAACGGAACCCCCCTACCCGCATCACGTTTGCGCATCCTTTCACCGTCAAGTCTGGCAACAGATCGCCCGCCCGTTGAAGACTCCCGCAACAAGGGGCGTTCGCCTCTGTGTACGACGGACTGACGATGCCGCCACAGCGGCAAGTGCGGGCCGGCTACCGCCGGTTGAGAGGGGTCCCTGCCTAATGACGGCACCATTGCACGAGCCGACCGCCGAAGCGGCCCCGAGCGCGGCCGACGAGGCGGCGGTGGCCGCCCCGGGCGCCAAGGCCGTCCAGGGCCGGTCCCTGGGGCGGATCGCCTGGGAGCGCCTGAAGCGGGACAAGCTCGCCCTGACGGGCGGCGTCGTCGTGCTCCTGCTCATCGTGGTCGCGGTGCTCGCACCCGCGCTCGCCAAGCTGATCGGGCAGGACCCGGACCTCTACCACGAGAACCTGATCGACCCGCTGTTCGGTACGCCCACGGGCTCCCTCGGCGGCATCAGCGGCGACCATCTGCTGGGTGTCGAGCCGGTCAACGGCCGCGACATCTTCGCCCGCATCCTCTACGGCGCGCAGATCTCGCTCCTGGTCGGCTTCCTGTCCGCGCTGGTCGCCGTCGTGCTCGGCACGGTCCTCGGCATCCTGGCCGGCTTCTTCGGCGGCTGGGTGGACGCCGTCGTCAGCCGGGTCATGGACGGCCTGCTGGCCTTCCCGCAGCTGCTCTTCATCATCGCGCTGGTCTCGGTCATGCCGAACGACATGCTGGGGCTGACCGGGTCGAGTGTGCGCGTGTTCGTGATGGTGCTGGTCATCGGCTTCTTCGGCTGGCCCTACATCGGCCGGGTGGTGCGCGGCCAGACGCTCTCGCTCCGGGAGCGCGAGTACGTCGAGGCGGCGCGCTCGCTGGGTGCCGGGCGGTTCTACATCCTGTTCAAGGAGCTGCTGCCCAACCTCGTCGCCCCCATCATCGTGTACACGACGATGATGATCCCGACGAACATCCTCACCGAGGCGGCCCTCAGCTTCCTGGGCGTGGGCGTCAAGCCTCCGACGGCCTCCTGGGGACAGATGCTGTCGAGCGCGATCGATTACTACGACTCGGACCCCATGTACATGGTGATCCCCGGCGTGGCGATCTTCATCACCGTCCTCGCCTTCAACCTCTTCGGCGACGGCGTGCGGGACGCGCTGGATCCCAAGGGCTCCCGCTGAACCGCCGTATCCAAGCGACCCGTGGCGCATGCACGGGGTCTCTCATCAATTCCGGAGGAACCGAGATCGTGACTACCCAACGCACCTCAGGGCGGCGCAAGAAGGCACTGGCCGCTGCGGCCGTGGTCGCAGGACTGCTGACCACGGCGGCGTGCGGCGGCGGCGACGACGGCGGCTCGAAGAGCGGCGCCGCCGGCTTTGACGCGGCGAACAACAAGGTCGTCAACGCGTCGAAGGTCAAGAAGGGCGGCGAGCTGAAGTTCGCCGGCACCCAGGACGCCGACTCGTGGGACACCACACGCGGTTACTACGGCTTCATGTGGGACTTCTCGCGCTACTACAGCCGCCAGCTGCTGACCTACTCGACCGCCCCGGGCGCCGACGGCGCCAAGCTCACCCCGGACCTGGCCACGGACACCGGCAAGGTCACCGACGGCGGCAAGACCTACACGTTCACGCTGCGCGACGGGTCCACCTGGGAGGACGGCAAGCCGATCACCTCCAAGGACATCAAGTACGGCATCGAGCGCGTCTGGGCGCAGGACGTCCTGTCCGGCGGTCCGATCTACCTCCAGCAGGCGCTGGACCCGAAGAAGACCTACCCGGGCCCGTACAAGGACAAGGCCGCCGACCACCTGGGCCTGAAGGCGATCGACACGCCGGACGACAAGACGATCGTCTTCCACCTGCCCACGGCGAACTCCGACTTCATCCAGATGCTGGCGCTGACCTCGGCCTCCCCGGTCCGCCAGGACAAGGACACCAAGTCGAAGTACGGCCTGCACCCGTTCTCCTCCGGCCCGTACAAGTTCGAGTCCTACGACCCGGGCAAGAGCCTCGTGCTGGTGCGCAACACCAACTGGAAGGCGTCCTCGGACCCGGTCCGCAAGGCGTACCCGGACAAGGTGTCGATCAAGCTCTTCACCAACGCCAACGACCTGGACCAGCGCCTGATCAACGGCGACTACGACCTGGACCTGAGCCAGACCGGTCTGTCGCCGCAGGGCCGCCAGATCGCCCTCAAGCAGCACAAGGGCAACCTGGACAACCCGGTCTCCGGCTTCATCCGCTACGCGGTCTTCCCGCAGAGCGTCAAGCCGTTCGACAACGAGCACTGCCGCAAGGCCGTGATCTACGGCGCCGACCACGTCTCGCTCCAGACCGCCCGAGGCGGCCCGGTGGCCGGCGGTGACATCGGCACCAACATGCTCCCGCCGTCCGTCGCCGGTGGCGAGGGCCAGAAGTACGACCCGTACGAGCTGGCCGGGGCCGGCAAGAACGGCAACATCGAGAAGGCCAAGGAAGAGCTGAAGGCCTGCAACCAGCCGAACGGCTTCAAGACCACCATCGCGGTCCGCAACAACAAGCCGGTCGAGGTGGCCACCGCCCAGTCGCTCCAGGCGTCGCTGAAGAAGATCAACATCGACGCGGAGATCTACCAGTACGACGGCTCGCAGACCGCCGGCATCATCGGCAGCCCCTCGAACGTCGAGAAGAAGAAGTTCGGCATCATCATCATGGGCTGGGGCCCGGACTTCCCGACCGTCCAGGGCTACGGCGTGCCGCTGTGGGACAGCCGCTACACCCTCCAGAGCGGCAACAACAACTACGCGCTGATCAACGACAAGACGATCGACGGCCTCTTCGACCAGTACGGCACCACGCTGGACGAGGCGAAGAAGGCGGAGATCGCCACCCAGATCAACCACAAGGTCATGGAGGGCGGCTACTACCTGCCCTTCGTCTTCGAGAAGCTCCTGAACTGGCGCTCCTCGCGACTGGCGAACGTGTACACGACGAACGCGTACAGCGGGTACTACGACTTCGTCAACCTCGGCCTGTCCTCCTCGAAGTAGACCCGGCACACCCGCCGTACCGCACGAAAGGCAGGTGAAGGCCGGCGCGGCGTGACCGCGGGCTCCGGAAGACCTCCGGGCCCGCGGTCCGCGGCGGGCCGTAAGCTGTGCTCGCTTACCTCATCAGGCGGCTGTTCGCCGCCGCAGTGATGCTGGTGGTCATCATCGTGGTGGTCTTCAGCATCTTCTTCCTCGTCCCCAAGTGGGCGGGCGTCGACATCGCCCTGAGCTTCGTGGGCAAACAGGCCGACCCGGCCGCCGTCGAGGGGGTCCGGCAGAAGCTCGACCTGGGTGCCCCGGTCTACACCCAGGTCTGGCACTTCTTCCAGGGGATCTTCGCGGGCCGCACCTATGTGGGCGGCGGCGACGTCACCCACTGCTCCGCCCCGTGCTTCGGCTACTCCTTCAAGAGCGAGCAGGCCATCTGGCCGGTGCTCACCGACCGCTTCCCGGTGACCCTGGGACTCGCGCTCGGCGCCGCGGTGCTGTGGCTGGTCTTCGGTGTCGCCGCCGGTGTGCTCTCCGCCCTCAAGCGGGGCAGCATCTGGGACCGCGGCGCGATGGTCGTCGCCCTGAGCGGCGTCTCGCTGCCGATCTACTTCACCGGTCTGCTCTCCCTGGCCGTCTTCAGCTACGGCCTCGGCTGGATCGACGGCCAGTACGTGCCCATCGGCGACAGCTTCACCGGCTGGCTCGGCGGCATGATCCTGCCCTGGATCACCCTGGCCTTCCTCTATGCGGCGATGTACGCGCGCATCACCCGGGCCACGATGCTGGAGATCCTCGGCGAGGACTACATCCGCACCGCCCGCGCCAAGGGCCTGCGCGAGCAGACCGTCATCGGCAAGCACGCCATGCGCTCGACGCTGACCCCAATCCTGACCATGCTCGGCATGGACCTCGGCGCCCTGATCGGCGGCGCGATCCTGACCGAGACCACGTTCAGCCTGCCCGGCCTCGGCCAGGCGGTGCTCAACGGCATCAAGAACCAGGACCTGCCCATCATCCTGGGCGTCACCCTGATCACCTCCCTCGCGGTGCTCGTCGCCAACCTCGTGGTGGACGTCCTGTACGCCGTGATCGACCCCCGAGTGAGGCTGGCATGACCGAACTCAGCAAGACCGGCGCGGCGGTGGGCGAGCCCACGGCGGCCGCGGCCGCACCGACCGCCTTCCTGGAGGTGCGCGACCTCAAGGTGCACTTCCCCACCGACGACGGCCTGGTCAAGTCCGTCGACGGACTCAGCTTCCAGCTGGAGAAGGGCAAGACCCTCGGCATCGTGGGCGAGTCCGGCTCCGGCAAGTCGGTGACCTCGCTCGGCATCATGGGTCTGCACACCGCAGGCCAGTACGGCAAGCGCAAGGCGCGGATCTCGGGCGAGATCTGGCTGGACGGCACGGAACTGCTCTCCGCCGACCCCGACCACGTGCGCAAGCTGCGTGGCCGCGAGATGGCGATGATCTTCCAGGACCCGCTGTCCGCGCTGCACCCGTACTTCACGATCGGCCAGCAGATCGTGGAGGCGTACCGCATCCACCACGACGTCGACAAGAAGACCGCCCGCAGGCGCGCGGTCGAGATGCTCGACCGGGTGGGCATCCCGCAGCCGGACAAGCGGGTGGACAGCTACCCGCACGAGTTCTCCGGCGGCATGCGCCAGCGCGCGATGATCGCGATGTCGCTGGTGAACAACCCCGAGCTGCTCATCGCGGACGAGCCGACCACCGCCCTGGACGTCACCGTGCAGGCGCAGATCCTCGACCTCATCCGGGACCTCCAGAAGGAGTTCGGCTCCGCGGTCATCGTCATCACCCACGACCTGGGCGTCGTCGCCGAACTCGCCGACGACATCCTGGTGATGTACGGCGGCCGGTGCGTGGAGCGCGGCCCGGCCGAAGAGGTCTTCTACGAGCCCCGCCACCCCTACACCTGGGGACTGCTCGGCTCGATGCCGCGCCTGGACCGCGAGCAGCAGGAACGGCTGATCCCCGTCAAGGGGTCCCCGCCCTCCCTGATCAACGTCCCCTCCGGCTGCGCCTTCAACCCGCGCTGCCCGTACGCCGACGTCCCCAAGGACAATGTGACCCGCACGGTGCGCCCCGAGCTGACCGAGGTCGGCGGCAAGCACTGGGCCGCCTGCCACATGTCGCAGGAGCAGCGGCAGCGGATCTGGACCGAAGAGATTGCGCCGAAGCTGTGAGCGAGAACGCCGAGAACGCCGAGAACGGCAAGGGCACCGCGGTGGCCACCGAGGAGACCGCCCCCGGTGAGGTCCTGCTGCGGGTGAGCGGGTTGCAGAAGCACTTCCCCATCAGGAAGGGCCTGCTCCAGCGCGAGGTCGGAGCCGTACGCGCCGTGGACGGCATCGACTTCGAGGTGCGCTCCGGCGAGACCCTCGGTGTCGTGGGCGAGTCCGGCTGCGGCAAGTCGACGATGGGCCGGCTGATCACGCGGCTGCTCGAACCCACCGCGGGCCGCATAGAGTTCGAGGGCAAGGACATCACCCACCTCGGGGTCGGCGGGATGCGCCCGCTGCGCCGCGATGTGCAGATGATCTTCCAGGACCCGTACTCGTCGCTGAACCCCCGGCACACCATCGGCAGCATCGTCGGCGCCCCCTTCCGGCTCCAGGGCGTCGAGCCCGAGGGCGGGGTCAAGAAGGAGGTGCAGCGGCTGCTGTCGGTGGTCGGGCTCAGCCCCGAGCACTACAACCGCTACCCGCACGAGTTCTCCGGCGGCCAGCGCCAGCGCATCGGCATCGCCCGCGCGCTCGCGCTCAAGCCGAAGCTGGTGGTGGCCGACGAGCCGGTCTCCGCGCTGGACGTGTCGATCCAGGCCCAGGTCGTCAACCTGCTGGACGACCTCCAGCAGGAGCTGGGCCTGACGTACGTGATCATCGCGCACGACCTGTCGGTGGTCCGCCATGTGTCGGACCGGATCGCGGTGATGTACCTGGGCAAGGTCGTCGAGCTGGCCGACCGGGACTCGCTGTACCGGGCGCCGATGCACCCGTACACCAAGGCGCTGATGTCGGCGGTGCCGATCCCGGACCCGCGGCGCAAGAACGCCAAGAGCGAGCGCATCCTGCTCCAGGGCGACGTGCCCTCGCCGATCTCCCCGCCGAGCGGCTGCCGGTTCCACACCCGCTGCTGGAAGGCGACGGAGGTCTGCCGGACCACCGAGCCCGCGCTGGTGGAGCTGAAGCCCGGTCAGCGGGTGGCCTGCCACCACCCGGAGAACTTCGAGGACCAGGCACCGCAGGACACCGTGCTGCTGTCGGCCGCGAAGGAGGCGGCCGAGCTGGTGTCCGAGGAGGCGCTGGCCAAGTCGGCCGAGACCTCGGCGGCGGTGGCGGCGGAGGTCGCGGAGCCCGCGAAGCCGACCGAGCCCGTGAAGCCGACCGCACCCGCCGAGTCCGCCGGACCCGCCGAGGCGGATGAAGCGGCCGAGCCCGGCGAGACGCCGGAGGCTGCCGCCTCCGTCGCCTCCGACGAGCCCGCTGCCTCGCAGGACACCGGTGCCGAGGGCCGCAAGCCGGCCGGTGAGGGAGGCGTGACGCCCGAGGCGTGACGACTTGGCAAAGTCATGCTCATGACCGAACGGGAGAGCGCAGAGTCGTCCCAGTCCGTGTGATCAACCGGTCCACGCGCGAAGGGACGATTCATGGCACTCTCCCGTTCGGCACGTCTGGGGGCCGTCGCGACCGCGGCGGCCTCCTTCCTCGCCGTCGCCGCATCCTCCGCCCCCACCCACGGCGCCCCCGGCATCGGCGACTCCTACTTCCCCCGGCTGGGCAACGGCGGCTTCGACGCCCGCCACTACGACCTCGACATCGCGTACAACCCCGATACCGACCGCCTCGACGGCCGCACCACGCTCACCGCGCGCGCCACCGAGAACCTGTCCTCCTTCGACCTGGACCTACAGAAACTGGAGGTCACCCGGGTCGAGGTGAACGGCAGAGCCGCCCGCTTCAGCCGGGACGGCGACGAGCTGCGCATCACCCCGCGCGGTGTGCTGGGCAAGAACCGGACCTTCACGGTGTCCGTCACCTACGGGGGCATACCCGAGCCGCTCAGCGGCCCCATTGTGTTCGGCTCCCAGTACGGCTGGATGAAGACCGCGGACGGCGTCTTCGTGGCGTGCGAGCCCAACGCCGCCTCCACCTGGTTCCCCTCCAGCGACCACCCCTCGGACAAGGCCACCTACGACATCCGGATCAAGGCGCCCAAGGGCCTGACCGGGGTGTCCAACGGCCGCCTCGTCGCCACGTACGACCGGGGCGGCTCGACGTACACGCACTGGCGCGAGAGCCGGCCGATGGCGAGCTATCTGGCGACCGCCACCATCGGGAAGTTCGATGTGCGCACCGGCCGGACGCCCGGCGGCATCCCGATGTACGTGGCCATCGACCCCAAGCTGAAGGACAGCAACAAGGTCGACGTGTACGCGGTGACCGCCGCCGCCACCGACTACTGGTCGCAGGTCTTCGGGCCGTACCCCTTCGAGGAGACCGGCGCGATCGTCGACGACATGCCGCAGGCCGGGTTCTCGCTGGAGGTGCAGAGCAAGCCCGCCTACTCGGCCGTGCGCAACGAGACGACCATCGTGCACGAGCTGGCCCACCAGTGGTTCGGCGACTCGGTGTCGGTGAAGCACTGGAAGGACATCTGGCTCAACGAGGGCTTCGCCAGCTACGCGCAGTGGCTGTGGAGCGAGCACAAGGGCACCCGCTCGGCGCACGACTCCTTCCGCGCCGAGTACGACGCCATCCCGGCCGACGACTCCTTCTGGCAGCTGAGGATCGCCGACCCGCAGCGCGACACCATGTTCGACGGCGCGGTCTACGACCGGGGCGCGATGACCCTCCAGGCGCTGCGCGAACGCATCGGCGACAAGGCGTTCTTCCGGCTGCTGCCCGCCTGGACGTCCCAGCACCGCTACGGCAACGCCGAGACCGCCGACTTCGTGCGGCTCGCGGAGCAGGTCTCGGGCCAGCGGCTCGGCGACTTCTTCCGCGCCTGGCTCTCCACCCCGGGCAAGCCCGCGCTGTAGGGGCCCCGCGTCCGGTCCGGACCCGGCCGCGCCCCGCGTAAGAATATGGGGTGCTTCAGCAACTGTTCAGCCCCTCCGTCCAGCACACGGTGGACGTCGTCGGCATCTTCGTGTTCGCCATCTCCGGCGCGCTGCTGGCCGTCCGCAAGAACTTCGACGTCTTCGGCATCGCCGTGCTCGCCGAGGTCACCGCGCTGGGCGGAGGGCTGTTCCGCGACATCGTCATCGGGGCCGTGCCCCCGGCCGCCTTCACCGACCTCGGCTACTTCCTGACGCCGCTGCTCGCCACGCTCGTGGTCTTCTTCCTGCACCCGCACGTGGAGCGCATCCAGCGCGCGGTGTACGTCTTCGACGCGGCCGGCCTCGGCCTGTTCTGCGTCTCGGGCACGGTCAAGGCGTACGACTACGGGCTCGGCCTCACCTCGTCGGCCACCCTGGGCCTGGCCACCGCGGTGGGCGGCGGTGTGCTGCGCGACGTGCTCGCCAACGAGGTGCCCTCACTGCTGCGCTGGGACCGCGACCTGTACGCGGTCCCGGCGATCGTCGGCTCCACCATGGTGGTGCTGTGCATCCACTACGACGCGCTGACGCCGTTCACCAGCGGGCTCGCGGTGGTCACGGCTTTCGCGCTCCGCCTGCTCGCGATGAAGTACCACTGGCGAGCTCCGCGGGCGTGGAACCGGCGTTCGACCGTCCGTGAGGAGTAGCCGGGCCGGTGTGCCCCTGCTTCCCGGCCGGCTTGTGGCTCAGCTCCGCGGTCAGCCAGCGGAACGCGGTGGGCACCTGGGGCCGCCACAGCGCCATGCTGTGCCCGCCGGCGCTGCGCGGCAGATAGACCACGTGCACCTTCGTCGGCGCCTTCGCCACCTGGGCCAGGGCGACCCCGGCCTGGTAGCCGTCGCCCGGCTCGCCGGAGACGTAGAGCGAGACGCGCGGCGGGGTGGGGGCCTTCTTCAGCAGCAGGTAGGGGTTGTTGGCCTGGCGCAGGGCGGGGCTCTGGGCGGCCAGGGAGGCGCTCTCGCCGATCGGGTCGTTGTAGCCGGACAGGCTGATCGCGGCCCGGTAGCGGTCGGGGTGGGCGACGGCGAGCTTGGCCGCGCAGTGCGCGCCGGCCGAGTAGCCCGCGGTGGACCAGCCGTCGGGCGCGCCCTGGGCCCGGAAGTTGTCCGTGATCATCTTCGGTACGTCGATGCTCAGCCAGGTGTCGGCGTTCACGGTGCCCGGGATGTTGGCGCAGCCGGTGTCCGCCTTGGCTATCACGTTGGTGCGCGGGGAGACCAGGATGAACGGGGCGACCTGGCCGGAGCGCATCAGCGGTTCGAGCTGCTGGTGCACGTGCAGTGAGCCGAACCACGCCTTGGCGGAGCCGGGGTAGCCGGACAGCAGCTCCACCACCGGGAACTTCTTGTCGCGGTACGCCGGGTCGTCGTACTGCGGCGGCAGCCAGACGTAGACCTCGGCGTCCACCCCGGAGACCCGGCCCTTGAGCTGGGTGACCCGGACCCCGCCGGCCGCGCCCATGGACGGCCCGTCGGCCGCGGAGAACGTCTGGCGGACCTTGGGCAGCTTGCGGTAGGCGATCCCGCCGGTGCCGTCCGCGCCCAGGTCGGCGGCCTGCTGCACATGGTTGCCGGTGCCGAGCAGGTCGTCCCAGTTGTCGTAGAGGTTGTTGCTGTTGTTCACCAGGACGAAGACCAGGGTGATGGCGGTGGCCTGGGCGAACAGCAGCATCAGCCCCCGCAGGGCCGTGCGCAGCACCTTGGGGCCCCGGGTGCGGGTCCACAGGACGAACGGCAGGACCAGGGCGATCACGGCGAGGGCGACGGTGGTGTACAGGAACGGAGTCCCGGTGAGGCTCATGTCCCCGTAGAGGGAAAACCGGGGCCCCGGGTTTACGGACGAGTGCGGACACTTACCGAGAAATTGCCGACACTCACGCAGCGGACATCATCCGTCACACAGCCGTCATCCGGCCGTCAGACTGAAAGCTACCGCTTAGTAGTTTGCTGTTGTACCGTTCCGGTATGCCAGATGCAGCCTCCGCCCCGGCCGTGCGGGCCACGATCGGCGACAGCGAGTTCGACCGGGACACCGCCGTCGTCCGGCGCGCCCCCGGCGTCTACGACATCGACCTCTCCGCCGGCTGGACGATCATCAACGCCGTCAACGGCGGCTATCTGCTGGCCGTCCTCGGCCGCGCGCTCGCGGACGCCCTGCCGCACAGCGACCCCTTCACCGTCTCCGCGCACTACCTGACCGCCTCCCGGCCCGGCCCCGCCGTGGTGCGCACCGAGGTGGTCCGCACCGGCCGCACCCTCTCCACCGGCCAGGCCTCGCTCTTCCAGCAGGAGGAGGACGGCACCGAGGTGGAGCGCATCCGCGTCCTGGCCTCCTACGGCGACCTGGACGCGCTCCCCGACGACGTGCGCACCACGGCCGAGCCGCCCGCCCTGCCGCCCGCCGCGCAGTGCTTCGGCCCCGAGGACGGGCCCGCCCCGGTCGACGGCAGCTCCGCCATCGCCGACCGGCTGATGCTCAAGCTGGACCCCGCCACCCTGGGCTGGGCGCTCGGCGCGCCGAGCGGCCGGGGCGAGATGCGCGCCTGGTTCGGCCTGGCCGACGGCCGCGACGCCGACCCGCTCTCCCTGCTGCTCGCGGTGGACGCGCTGCCGCCCACCGCCTTCGAGCTGGGGCTCAAGGGCTGGGTCCCGACCGTCGAGCTGACCGTGCACATCCGCTGCCGCCCGGCCCCGGGCCCGCTGCGGGTGTCCATCACCACCCGCAACCTGGCCGGAGGCTTCCTGGAGGAGGACGCCGAGGTCTGGGACGAGGCCGGGCGGCTGGTGGCGCAGTCCCGGCAGCTCGCCCGGGTCAGGCTCGGCTGACCGGGGTCCGGCCCAGCCAGGCCGCGAGCCGCTCGTGCACGTCGGCGCCCTCGGCCACCGGACGGGCGTCGGCGAACGGGACGCCGTCCCCGCGCCCGGACTCCGGCAGCACCCGGCGGGCGGCGTCGAGCGCGGCCTCGGAGAGCGCGGGGTCCAGCGCCAGGGGGCGGCCGACGGCCTCGTTGAGGTCCCAGGTGTGCCCCACCAGCTCCATCAGATAGCCGGCCAGCGCCGCCTGCCCCGGCACCTCGCCCCACGGCACCCGCACCGGCGCGGTCAGCCGCTCCTCGGGCTCCCACGCCTTCACGGCCCGGCCGCGCGCCTCCTCGTAGGCACCGGACCAGTCGTCGTCGGCGACGACCACGGCGGAGGGGTCGACGGAGAGCCCGTCCCCGCCCTCCCCGGCGACCGCGATCCGCAGGGTGCCGCCCACGATGTGGCCCAGCAGCGCCCGGACGTCGAACTCGGTGCACGGCGTCGGGTCCGTGAGCTGCTCCGGGCGTACGGCCCTGATCAGCGCGGCGGCCTGTTCGGTGGCGCGGGCGTAGGCGGCACGGGGGTCGGCGGTGTTCATGAGCGCTTCCTTCCGGCGGGTGTGATCACTTCGTCGGTACGCCCCCACCCTGGCCGCCGGCCCCGGACTTCCTCCCGGCTTCAGCGGAGAGCGGACACGGCCACCCCGGCGGGCACAGCGGGTGCAGCGGGCGCAGCGGCCCCGCTCACTCCAGCCAGTGCCGGCGGCCGATGCTGATCAGCCGCAGCCGGCGGGTGGCGAGGCGGGCGACCCGGTCGCGTTCCGCGGGGGAGTCGGGGGCCTCCAGGAAGAGCGAGGCGGTGATCAGCATCTGGTCGACGTACAGATGCGCGAGCATGAGCAGGTCGTCGTCGCTCCAGCCGCGCGCCTGCGGGTCCTTGGCCAGCTCGTCCTTCACCTCGCGGGCGAAGCGGGCCAGTTGGTCGCGTATCGCCTCGCGCACCGGCTGCACCCCGCCGTGCCGCTCGCGGGCGATGAAGCGGACGTGCGAGGGCTGCTCCGCCACATGACGGGCGATCAGTTCCACGGCACGGGTGATGCGTTCCTCACTGCCGTCCGCCGTGGAGACCGTGGTCCGGATCATCGGGTGCAGCCCGCCGAGCGCCTCCTCGACCAGGACGACACCGAGGTCGGCGGTGGAGCGGAAGTGCCGGTAGAACGCGGTCGGCGCCACGCCCACGGCGCGGGTGACCTCGCGTAGGCCCAGGCTGCTCAGGCTCTGCTCCTCCAGCAGGGCCAGCGCCGCGTCCAGCAGGGCCCGGCGGGTCTTCTGCTTCTGGGCCTGGCGGGCGCCGAGCGTGTGACTCATGCCATACAGTTAACAACTGTTCTCCGTAATTTCCAAGCGAGAGCGGCGCTAGACTGGGTAGTCAGTGAACAACTGTTACCGCAAGCGTCCGCCGGGCCGATCCCGGCCGGCGCCGAAGGGGGATCCGATCCCATGCTGTTCCTCGTCGCCGCCCTGCTGCTGTTCGGCGTGACCCTGGGCACCGTCGCCCACGTCCCGCTCGGCTTCACCGCCGTCGCCGCCACCGTCATCGCCGCCTGGCTCGCCGTCTTCGCGCTCCGCGAGCGCCACGCCCGCCGCCGCGGCACCTCCCACTGACGCCGCCCGGCCCGCCCGACCGCCACCGCAGGAGGCATCCGCCATGCAGCTCACCGCACCGGCCACGAGCCGCCGGCTCGCCCGCGACGCCGACGGCATGGCCGTCGCGTCCTTCGTCCTCGGCCTGATCGGACTGCTCGTCCTCAACGTCGTCCTCGGCCCCATCGCCGTCGTCCTGGCCGCCGTCGCCCTGTGGCGCGGCACCGCCCGCCGCGGCCGCGCCCTGCTCGGACTGACCCTCGGCATCGCCGACCTGGTCGTCCTGTTCTCCTTCGCCCAACTGGACCACACCCTGTCCTGGAGCTTCTGAGCGGCCCGGACACCGGCCGCCCGGCAGGACCGCGCTGCGGCGCGACCGTGACCGGGGGGCGCCCGCGGGCGCCCCGTAGAATCAGCCCCACCATGGCTTACCTCGACCACGCCGCGACCACCCCCATGCTCCCGGAGGCGGCAGAGGCACTCACCGCCGCGCTGGGCCTCACCGGCAACGCCTCCTCCCTCCACGCGTCCGGCCGCCGGGCCCGCCGCACGGTCGAGGAGTCCCGCGAGATCCTCGCCGAAGCACTCGGCGCCCGCCCCAGCGAGGTCGTCTACACCTCCGGCGGCACCGAGGCCGACAACCTCGCCGTCAAGGGCCTGTACTGGGCCCGCCGCGCCGCCGACCCCGCCCGCACCCGCGTCCTGGCCAGCCCCGTCGAGCACCACGCGGTCCTCGACGCCGTCCACTGGCTCGGCGAGCACGAGGGCGCCACCGTCGAGTACCTCCCGGTCGACTCCCACGGCCGCGTCCACCCCGAGGCCCTGCGCGAGGCCATCGCCCGCGACCCCGGCGACGTGGCCCTGGCCACCGTGATGTGGGCCAACAACGAGATCGGCACCGTCCTCCCGGTCCGCGAACTGGCGGAAGCGGCCGCCGAGTTCGGCGTACCGCTGCACGCGGACGCCGTCCAGGCGTTCGGCCAGGTCCCGGTCGACTTCGCCGCCTCCGGGCTCGCCGCGATGACCGTGTCCGGCCACAAGATCGGCGGCCCCTACGGCATCGGCGCGCTGCTGCTGGGCCGCGAGTACACCCCCGTACCGGTGCTGCACGGCGGCGGCCAGGAGCGCCACGTCCGCTCCGGCACCCTCGACGTGCCCGCCGTCGCCTCCTTCGCCGTGGCCGGCCGGCTCGCCGCCGAACAGCGCGAGTGGTTCGCCCGCGAGATCGGCGCCCTGCGCGACGACCTGGTCACCGCGGTCCGCGCCGCCGTCCCCGACGCGATCCTCGGCGGCGACCCGGCGCCCGGGGGACGGCTCCCGGCCAACGCCCACTTCACCTTCCCCGGCTGCGAGGGCGACTCGCTGCTGCTCCTGCTGGACGCCCAGGGCATCGAGTGCTCCACCGGCTCCGCCTGCACCGCGGGCGTCGCCCAGCCCAGCCACGTCCTGCTCGCCACCGGCGCCGACCCCGACCTGGCCCGCGGCACCCTGCGCTTCTCCCTCGGCCACACCTCCACCGAGGCCGATGTGGAGGCCGTCGCCCGCGCCATCGGCCCGGCGGTGGAGCGGGCACGGGCGGCGGGCCTGAGCTGAGGGCGCCGGCGCGAGGACTCAGGTGCGCGCGGTCCGCTCCCGCAGCACCAGCCGCAGATAGCGGTCCCAGTCCCAGTGCGGACCCGGGTCCGTGTGGTCGGTGCCCGGCACCTCCACATGTCCGATGATGTGCGCGCGGTCCACGGGTATCGCGTACCGCGCGCAGATCCGCGCCGTCAGCCGCGCCGAAGCGGCGTACATCGCGTCCGTGAAGGACGCGGCCTTCTCCACGAACCCCTCGTGCTCTATCCCGACACTGCGCTCGTTGTACTCCCGGTTGCCCGCGTGGAAGGCCACGTCCAGCTCCCGGATCATCTGCGTCACCCGCCCGTCCGCGCGCACGATGTAGTGCGCGGCGGCCTGGTGCCCCGGATCCTCGAACGCCTTGACCGCGCTCGTGTAACTGCCCTGCGTCACATGGACGACCACCCGGTCCACCGCGTAGTCGTCCGGCCGGTCCGCGCGCCGGTAGTTCGCCGACGAGGCCGCCACCCAGCGCGCACCGGCGAAGTCCACCGCGCCCGCCACCCGGGGCCGCTGGTCGCCCGGCAGCCGCCACCACAGCCGGGACAGCTCCCCGCGCCACAGCACCGCCCCGCCCGCGGCGGCCGCCGCCCCGCCGACCAGCACCGCGCGGCGGCCCGGCCACCGTCCCGCGCCGCCGTCCCCGCCGCCCTGCCGGGCCTTCTCCGTCGCCATGCGACCTCCAACGGATATCCGGCGGCCCCGGTTCCCGCGCCCCGTACCCTGGAGGGGCTATGACTGAGACCCCGCAGCGCCCCCGCCCCCTCCGCGTCCTCGCCGCCATGTCCGGCGGCGTCGACTCCGCCGTCGCCGCGGCCCGCGCGGCGGAAGCAGGCCACGACGTCACCGGCGTCCACCTCGCGCTCTCCGCGAACCCGCAGTCCTTCCGCACGGGCGCGCGGGGCTGCTGCACCATCGAGGACTCGCGCGACGCCCGCCGCGCCGCCGACGTCATCGGCATCCCCTTCTACGTGTGGGACCTCGCCGAGCGCTTCCGCGAGGACGTCGTGGAGGACTTCGTCGCCGAGTACGAGGCCGGCCGCACCCCCAACCCGTGCCTGCGCTGCAACGAGAAGATCAAGTTCGCCGCGCTGCTGGACAAGGCCCTCGCCCTCGGCTTCGACGCGGTCTGCACCGGCCACTACGCGCAGGTGGTCCGGCGCGAGGACGGCTCCCGCGAACTGCACCGCGCCTCCGACCTGGCCAAGGATCAGTCCTATGTCCTCGGCGTCCTGGACGAGCGGCAGCTCGCGCACGCGCTCTTCCCGCTGGGCGACACCGTCACCACCAAGGACGAGATCCGCGCCGAGGCCGAGCGCCGCGGCCTCGCCGTCGCCAAGAAGCCCGACTCCCACGACATCTGCTTCATCGCCGACGGCGACACCCAGGGCTTCCTGGCGCAGCGCCTGGGCCGCGCCGAGGGCGACATCGTCGACGAGTCCGGCGCGGTCGTCGGCAGCCACGAGGGCGCCTACGGCTTCACCATCGGCCAGCGCAAGGGCCTGCGGATCGGCACCCCGGCCCCCGACGGCAAGCCGCGCTACGTCCTGGACATCTCCCCGGTGACCAACACCGTCACGGTCGGCCCCGCCGCCGCCCTCGACGTCGACGCCCTCACCGCCGTCCGCCCCCGCTGGTGCGGCACCGCCCCCACCGGCCCCGGCACCTACACCGCCCAGCTGCGCGCCCACGGCGACGAGACCGAGGTGAGCGCGGCACTCGTCGACGGCACCCTGGAGGTGTCCTTCGCCGAGCCCGTGCGCGGCGTGGCCCCCGGCCAGGCGATCGTGCTCTACGACGGCACCCGCGTCGTCGGCTCGGCGACGATCGCCTCCACCCGGCGGGCGACGGCCGACGCGCTCTGAGGGCCTGCCCGGCTCCCGGCCGCCGTCCGGCTGACTCCCGGCCGCCGTCCGGCCGCCGTACGGCTCTGCGGCGGCCGCGAGGGCGCCCTACGCCCCGTAGAAGTCCGTGAGCACCGGCGCCAGCGCCTCCGGCTCCACCGCGTGCGTCTGGCCCTCCAGGACGCCGTACGTGCCGTCGGGCACCGCCTGCGCGACCCGGCGGGCCGCCTCGCGCATCGGGGCGGGGCTCGCGCCGCCCGCAAGGGCCAGCACCGGCACGGCGACCGACGCCAGCAGCGCCTCCGGCACGGTGCCGTCGCCCATGACGGCGTCGTCGTACGCGAGGGTGGGCGCGACCGCCTCCAGACCCGGCCACATGGGGGAGTGCCGGGCGTTCGCGATCATCTGCTCGGCCAGCCCGGTCAGCCGCAGGAACAGTTCCACCGCGTCCCCGCGCCGCCCCTCGGCCAGCGCCCGGTCCAGCTCGGCGGAGTACCGCGCGCGCTCGGCGCCGCGGTCCTGGCGCACCTCGAACGGCGGCTCGTACACCGCCACCCGCCGCACCGGCACCCCGGCGGCCGCCGCCCGCAGCGCCAGCACGGCGCCCGAGGAGATGCCGTAGAGCGCCGCCTCGCCGCCCGCCGCCTCCACCACGGCCGCCAGGTCCTCCACCTCGCGCTCCACCGCGTACGGCGGCGTGTCGCCGCTCTCCCCGCGGCCCCGCCGGTCGTACACCACCGCGGTGCACCCCGGCGCCAGCGCCGCCGCCAGCGGCGCGACCGTGGCGCCCGTCGACATCGCCCCGCTGACCAGTACGACCACCGGGCCCGTGCCGGTGCGCTGAAGGGCGATCGGGGTGCCGTCACGGGAGAGGGTCTTCTTGTCCATGGCTGTGCAGACTGCCACGCGCGCGGCGGCTCGCCGGGCTACAACACTTCGGTGTCGTAGAAGCAGAGGTGGTCCTTGATCGCCGCGACCTCCGGTTTCGGGTCGGGATAGGCCCACACCAGGTCCGGTGCGTCCGGCAGCGACCAGTAGGACGCGTCGCCCTTGAAGGGGCAGTGCGTGTGCGTGTCCGAGGGCGTCAGCAGGTCCAGGCGTACGTCCTCGGCGGGCAGGTAGTAGCGCGGGGGACAGCCGGTCTCGCGCAGCACCAGGGGGCGGCGGCTCTCCGCCAGGACCTGCCCCGCGCGCACCACGCGCACCCGCTCGTCGCCCTGCTCGACGGTGATCGTGTGTCCTTGTGTCATACCGGGAACAGCGCTCGCGCGCGCGTGCTTCTTCCCGCTGTGCGAAAGGCGGCCGGGCGCCGCGTACCGTGAGGCGCATGAACATCTGCGTCTTCCTCTCCGCCGCCGACCTCGACGACCGCTACACCCGCCCCGCCCGGGACTTCGCCCGGCTGCTCGGCAAGGGCGGGCACAGCCTGGTGTGGGGCGGCTCGGACACCGGCCTGATGAAGGTCGTCGCGGACGGCGTGCAGGAGGCGGGCGGACGGCTGATCGGCGTGTCGGTCGACTTCCTGGCGGCCAAGGCCCGGCCCGGCGCCGACGAGATGGTGATCGCGGGCGACCTCGCCGAGCGCAAGAAGCTCCTCCTGGAGAAGGCCGACGCCGTCGTCGTCATGGTGGGCGGCACCGGCACCCTGGACGAGGCCACCGAGATCCTGGAGCTGAAGAAGCACGGCCGCACCGACAAGCCCGTGGTGCTGCTCAACACGGCCGGCTTCTACGACGGTCTGCGCGAGCAGTTCCGCCGGATGGAGGAGGAGGGCTTCCTGCCCCGCCCGCTGGCCGAGCTGGCGTTCTTCGCCGAGGAGCCCGCCGGGGCGCTCACATACCTGGAGGAGTCGCTGAGCGGCCGCTGACGTGCGGGTGCGAGCATGGCGGGCATGGCTACACATGTGATCACCGGGGCCGGTTCCGGCATCGGCGCGGCCCTCGCCCGCCGCCTGCACGCGCGCGGGGACGACCTCGTGCTGCACGCGCGCGACGCGGGCCGCGCCAAGGAACTGGCGGCCGAGCTCCCCGGCGCCCGCACCCTCGTCGGCGACCTCGCCGACCCGGACCGGCTCAGCTGGGCGTTCTCGCACCAGAGCCTGCCCGACCGGGTCGACTCCCTGCTGCACGTCGCGGGCGTCGTCGACCTCGGCCCGGTCGGCGAACTGACCCCCAAGGCATGGCACCACCAGCTGAACGTCAACCTGGTCGCCCCCGCCGAGCTGACCCGCCACTTCCTGCCGCAACTGCGCGCCGCCCGCGGCCACGTCGTCTTCGTCAACTCCGGCGCGGGCCTGGCCGCGCACGCCGACTGGGCCGCGTACGCCGCCTCCAAGCACGGTCTGAAGGCGCTCGCCGACGCCCTGCGCCAGGAGGAGCACGGCAACGGCGTCCGCGTCACCTCCGTGTACCCGGGCCGCACCGCGAGCCCCATGCAGGCCAAGGTGCACCGGCAGGAGGGCAAGGAGTACGACCCGGCCCGCTGGATCGACCCCGAGTCGGTGGCGACGAGCGTCCTCACGGCCCTCGACCTGCCCCGGGACGCGGAGGTCACCGACCTCACGGTGCGGCCGGGGCACTGAGCGCGCCGCGGCGTTCCGTACGCTGCTGCGGTGAGCGAAAACAGCGAGTTCGGCCTCGCCCCGGCCACCGGCCTCGGGTCGATGCCCGGCGGGGACGCCCGTGAGGCCGTCAGGACCGTCACCGGGACCTTCGAGGACTTCCCCTTCCTGCCCGAACTGCCCGCGCGCGGGCCCGGCGCCGACATGATCGGACGCACCGCCGGGATGCTCGTGGAGATGTACGCGCGCGTGGAGCCCAGCGGCTGGCGCCTGGGCGACCGGCCGGGCCGCGACACCCGGCGGGCCAGGTCCTGGCTGGGCGAGGACCTGGACGCCCTGGAGGAGTTCACCCAGGGCCACGAGGGCGCGCTGAAGGTCCAGGCGACCGGGCCGTGGACGCTCGCCGCGGCACTGGAGCTGAGGAACGGCGAGGCGGTCCTGTCCGACCCGGGCGCCTGCCGGGACCTGACCGCCTCGCTCGCCGAGGGGCTGCGGCTGCACCTGGCGGAGGTGCGGCGGCGGGTGCCCGGCGCCCGCCTCGTCCTCCAGCTGGACGAGCCGTCCCTGACCGCCGTGCTGCGCGGCCAGGTGCGCACCGCCAGCGGCTACCGCACCCACCGGGCCGTCGACCGGCAGATCGTGGAGGCCGGTCTGCGCGACGTCCTCGGCGCGCACTCCGGCGGCCCCGTCGTCGTCCACTCCTGCGCGCCCGACGTGCCCTTCGCGCTGCTGCGCCGGACCGGTGCCGCGGGCATCTCCTTCGACCTCTCGCTCCTCACCGAGCGTGACGACGAGGCGATCGGGGAGGCGGTGGAGGGCGGCACCCGGCTCTTCGCCGGTGTCGTCCCCACCACGGACGGCCCATTGTCAGACCCTGCCGGTAGCGTCATGGGTGTCAGAACGCTGTGGCGCAGGCTGGGGCTGCGACCGGAGCTGCTCGCCCGGTCGGTCACCCTCACCCCGGCGTGCGGACTCGCGGGCGCTTCCCCCGCGTACGCACGCCAGGCGCTCGCCCACTGCGTCCGGGCGGCGAGATCCCTCGCGGACAACCCAGAGTAATCGGGAGGACAACACGGTGGCCGGCGACAAGCAGCAAGCGGAAACAGCGGTGCCCGCCGAGGCGCGGGAGGAGCACGCCCGGCTCGCGGAGCAGGTCGAGGAGCACCGCTTCCGGTACTACGTGAAGGACGCCCCCGTCGTCAGCGACGCCGACTTCGACCGGCTGCTGCGCTCCCTGGAGGCCCTGGAGGACACCTACCCGGAGCTGCGCACGCCCGACTCGCCCACCCAGAAGGTGGCGGGTTCGTACGCCACGGAGTTCACCGCCGTCGAGCACCGCGAGCGGATGCTCTCCCTGGACAACACGTTCAACGACGACGACCTCGCCGCCTGGGCCGACCGCATCGCCCGCGAGCTGGGCGAGCAGGAGTACCACTTCCTGTGCGAGCTGAAGGTCGACGGCCTCGCGGTCAACCTGACGTACGAGCACGGACGGCTGACCCGCGCGGCCACCCGCGGTGACGGCCGCACCGGCGAGGACATCACGCCCAATGTGCGCACCATCGCGGAGATCCCCGACCGGCTGCACGGCGAGAAGGTGCCCGGCCTCGTGGAGATCCGCGGCGAGGTCTTCTTCCCGATGGACAAGTTCGAGGAGCTGAACGCCCGGCTGGTCGAGGCCGGCGACAAGCCCTTCGCCAACCCGCGCAACGCGGCGGCCGGTTCGCTGCGCCAGAAGGACCCGCGCGTCACCGCCACCCGCCCGCTGCACATGGTGGTCCACGGCATCGGCGCCCTGGAGGGCTACGAGGGCCTGAACCGCCTCTCCCAGGCCTACGAGCTGCTGCACGGCTGGGGCCTGCCCACCTCCCCGCACAACAGGGTGGTGGACGACCTCGCGGGCGTGCGCGCGTTCATCGCGTACTACGGCGAGCACCGGCACTCCGTGGCGCACGAGATCGACGGCGCCGTCATCAAGCTCGACGAGATCCGCCTCCAGGGCCGCCTCGGCTCCACGGCCCGCGCGCCCCGCTGGGCCATCGCGTACAAGTACGCGCCCGAGGAGGTCAACACCAAGCTCGTCGACATCAAGGTGGGCGTCGGACGCACCGGCCGGGTCACGCCCTACGCACAGGTCGAGCCGGTCACGGTGGCCGGCTCCGAGGTCGAGTTCGCCACCCTGCACAACCAGGACGTGGTCAAGGCCAAGGGCGTCCTCATCGGGGACACCGTGGTGCTGCGCAAGGCCGGTGACGTCATCCCGGAGATCCTCGGCCCGGTGGTCGACCTGCGGGACGGCGGCGAGCGGGAGTTCGTCATGCCCGCCGAGTGCCCCGAGTGCGGGACGCCGCTGCGGGCCATGAAGGAGGGCGACATCGACCTGCGCTGCCCCAACGCCCGTACGTGCCCGGCGCAGTTGCGCGAGCGGGTCTCGTATCTGGCGGGCCGGCAGTGCCTGGACATCGAGCACTTCGGCGGGGTCGCCGCCGCCGCGCTCACCCACCCGCTGGAACCGGCCGATCCGCCGCTGGCCGACGAGGGCGACCTGTTCGACCTGACGGTGGAGAAGCTGCTGCCCATCAAGGCCCATGTCCTCGACCCGGACAGCGGTCTGCCCAAGCGGGACCCGAAGACCGGCGAGGCGAAGGTCGTCACCGTCTTCGCCAACCAGAAGGGCGAGCCGAAGAAGAACACCCTGGCGCTGCTGGAGAACATCGCGGCGGCCAAGGACCGCCCGCTGGCCCGCTTCCTGAACGGGCTTTCCATCCGCCATGTGGGCCCGGTCGCCGCGCAGGCACTCGCGCGCGAGTTCCGTTCCCTGGACCGGATCGAGCAGGCCACCGAAGAGGAACTGGCCAATATCGACGGCGTCGGCCCGATCATCGCGGCGGCCGTCAAGGAGTGGTTCACCGAGGACTGGCACCGCGAGATCGTGCGCAAGTGGAAGGCGGCCGGGGTGCCGTTGGAGGACGCGTCCTCCGGCGCGGCGGAGGGGCCGCGTCCGCTGGAGGGCCTGACGGTCGTGGTCACCGGCACCCTCGAACACTTCACCAGGGACGGAGCCAAGGACGCGCTCCAGAGCCGGGGCGCCAAGGTGACCGGTGCGGTGTCGAAGAAGACGTCGTTCGTCGTGGTGGGCGACAACCCCGGTTCGAAATACGACAAGGCGATGCAGGCGAAGGTTCCGGTGCTGAACGAGGAAGGTTTCGGAATTCTGCTGGAACAGGGCCCGGAAGCGGCGGCCGAAGTCGCTCTACCGACCGAAGAGTAGCGGTTGAAGGCCCTCCGATCGGCGCATATCAGATGCATACGGGTGGCCGGGGCGCATTCGGGCAACCGTCGGCGACCGCTGCCCGAGGAAGCCTTCCGCGGCCTACTGTTGTGGAGTGCGCCCGCCGTGCCCAGTTGCGGCCGGGCCATCCCCGTGCTCCTGACGAGTACGTGGAAGGGTTTTCCAGCGCGGCTGTGCCCAGGGGACGTCGGGCATCGGGCCGCGTGGCGTGGGCACCGCCGGCTGTGAGAGGGACGGGAATGGAACCGACCGAGAGCGCCTCCCCGCACTCACGGCTGCGCCGGATGACCGGCGCGTGGCGCGCGCGGGGGAGGCGGACGGGACAGCGTTCGCGCCCGGACCGGCGCACCGCACCGCCGGGGCACCCGGGCCGCGCCGCCCGGCCGTACGCGGTCACGGAGGTGCGCCCGCCCGTCCGCCCGCCCGGTGAGCACCTGTCAGGACTTCCCGGCACCGGCACGCAGCCGTCCCGCCCGGCCCTGCCCGCGGTGGTCACCTCGGCCGCCGCTCTCACCCTCGCCGCCGGTTTCTACGGCGCGTTCACCGCGGGCCACGCCCTCTTCCCGTCCGGCACGGCCGGCTGGTCGCTGGCCGTGCTCACCGGCGTCATCGTCGGCCATCTGGTCATGCTCGGCCGGGCCCGCTGGTGGGGCGGCACCGGCTCCGGCGCCGCCCTCACGCTCGCCGTGCTGCTGCTCTACGGCTGGGTGCCGGCCGGACTGGTCAGTCTCACCGTCGTCGTGCTGGTCGGGGTGGCCCGGCGCCACCGCTGGCGCCCCGGCGTGCTGCACGGCTCGGCCGACATCCTCGGCATCGCCGCCGCCGCCCTGCTGCTCGGTGCCTTCGGCCGGGTGCCGACCGTGGAGCACCCCTGGGACCCGGGCACCTGGACCGTGTACACCGCCCTCCAGGTGGTGCTCGTCGCCGCCGTCTACCTGGCGGTGACCCGCGTCCTGCTGTGGTACCTGCACTCCCCGCGCACCGACCCGGTGCCCACCGTGGCCCGCACCGCGCTCGTCAGACAGGGCCTGGTCGCGGTGGCGCTGCTCGGCATCGCGCCGCTGGTCTGCGTCGTCGCCGTCGCCGAACCAATCCTGCTGCCGCTGTTCGCCATCCCGCTCATCGCCCTGGACTCCACCCTGTGGATCGCCCGCGCCCGCGCCGAGGAGCAGTTGCGCGACCCGCTGACCGGGCTGCCCAACCGGCAGTGGCTGCTGGAGCGCATCTGGACCGCCCTGGACGACGCCGAGCGCATCGGCGCCCGCGCCGCCCTCATGCTGATCGACCTCGACCGCTTCCGCTCGGTCAACGACACCCTCGGGCATCTCGCCGGGGACCGGCTGCTGCTCCAGATCGCCGACCGGCTGCGGCAGGCGCTGCCGCGCGGGGCGGAGGCCGCGCGGCTCGGCGGGGACGAGTTCGCCGTGTTACTGCCGGTCGCCGACTCCACGACCTCGGCGACCCGTATCGCGCGCGGCCTGGTCACCACGCTCAGCTCGCCCCTCGACCTGGACGGGCTCACCCTCGTCCTGGAGGCCAGCGCCGGGGTCGCCGTCTTCCCCGACCACGCCCTGGACGCCGAGGGCATGCTGCGCCGGGCGGACGTGGCGATGTACCAGGCCAAGCGGGACCGCACCGGCGTGGAGGCGTACGAGTCCAAGCGGGACTCCAACACCCCCGACCGGCTCGGGCTCCTGGGCGACCTGCGCCGCGCCCTGGACGCCCACGAGGTGCAGCTGCACTACCAGCCCAAGGTGCGCTTCGACGGCCAGGTGGCCGGCCTGGAGGCGCTGGTGCGCTGGGTGCACCCCGAGCGCGGCAAGGTGCCGCCGGACGAGTTCATAGCCATCGCCGAGTCCTCCGGGCTGATGCCCCATCTGACGGAGTACGTGCTGGAGACCGCCCTCGGCCAGGTCGCCGCGTGGCGCGCGCAGGGCCTGTTCGTGCCGGTGGCCGTCAATGTCTCCCCGCGCGATGTGCACACCCCCGGCTTCGCCGGTTCGGTGGCCGCCCGCCTCGCCCGGCACGGCGTCCCGGCGGGCGCCCTCCAGCTGGAGATCACCGAGCATGTCCTCCTGGAGGACCCGCAGCGGGCCGCCGACACCCTGGCCGGCCTGACCGCGCACGGCGTGAAGATGTCCCTGGACGACTTCGGCACCGGCTACTCCTCGCTGGTGCATCTGCGCCGGCTGCCGGTGAGCGAACTGAAGATCGACCGCTCCTTCGTGGCCCGCCTCGCGGTGGACACCGAGGACGCCGAGATCGTGCGCTGCACCGTCGACCTCGCCCACTCCCTCGGCCTCCTGGTCGTCGCCGAGGGCGTCGAGGACGACGAGACCTGGGAGCGGCTGCGCGACCTGCGCTGCGACGCCGTACAGGGCTGGCTGGTCGCCGCCGCGATGCCCCCCGAGGAGACCACGGCCTGGCTCCGCGCCCGCGGCTCCCGAGGCTGGATCCGCCCGGCGGCGGCCCTGCCCGCGGCGGCGACGGACGAGTGACCCCGGCGCCCGGCCGCCGCTGTTCACGGGCGGCGCACCGGGTCTGACGACGGCGCGGTCCGCGCCCGGCCCGCGCGGGTCGCGGCCACGCATCGGCGGGCGGGCCTGCCCGCGCCCTGCCGCGCCCACTGTCGTCGCGTCGTCCTGGTCGGGGCGGCGACCGGCGGTCGGGTCGGTGCCGGGGCCCCGCGCGGAGGCGACGCCCGTCCGTGCGGTCGCGGCTCGCGCGGTGCGTCGGCCCGGCGGCGGTCCTGCTGGCGGCGGCGACGGACGAGTGACCTGGGCCGCCTGGCCGCCTGTCCTCGGCTCTCGGTGCTGCCTGCGGGCGGCGCACCGGGTCTGACGACGGCGCGGTCCGCCCGGCCCGCGCGGCGCGCGGACGCGGGGCGGGTGCGTCGGCCCGCGTCACGCTCACCGTCGCGTGCTCTCCGCAGGGCGACATCCGGCCGGTCCGGTCAGGTCTGGTGCGGGCCGCGGTGAGAAGGCGATGCCTCGTCGGGTGCCCGAAGCCGTCCGGCGGCGGCTGTGCGGGCGGCGACGGATGGGTGTCCTCCGACCGGGCCCGGCGCGCGGCTGAGCCCCGGCGGTGCTGTCCTCCGCGGAGCCGCAGCCCGCGGCGGCGGTGCCGGTCGCCCGGCCCGGGGGCCGCAGGCGTGGCGGGACGCGGCGCGGGCGAGCCGTCCGCACCCGATGACCCGCCCCTGCGGCCCCCGGCCGTCCCGGTGGGGGAGCACGGTCCGGTCGGTCCGGGCCCGGGACCCTGCGGGAGGGGCGACGTCCGTTCGCGCCCTGCGGCGCGCGCGACTGGTCCCGCCCCGTCGGCGGCCCCGCCCGTCGGCGGCCCCGCCCCGTCGACGGGCGGACGGGCGACGAGTGACCCCGGCGCCCGCCCGCCCGCCGTGGCCGGACGCCCGGCCCGCAGGCCGGGTCAGGCCGTGCCCGGTGGTGCGAAGTGGCTGGTCAGGAGGGCGAGGCGCTGTTCGTGGGCGGCTTCCGGGAGGCGGCCGCTGCGCATCAGGGTGACCAGGCCGTGCAGACCGGCCCAGTACGTCTCCGTGAGGAGCGCCGGGTCGTCGCCCTCGGCCGCGACGGGGGTGACCGCCGCCAGCAGTTCGCCGAACGCCTCCTGGAGGGCCGCCGGGGCCTCGGGGGTGGCGAACGGCAGCTCGGTCTCGTGGGTGAAGATCGCGTCGTAGAGCGCGGGCCGCCGCCGGGCGAAGGCGGTGTACGCCTCGCCCACCGCGGTGAGCGCCTGGCGTACGCCCTCGGCCGTCGTACGCGCCGCGCGCAGCTCGACGGCGAGTTCCGCGCAGCCCTGCACGGCGACCGCCGCCATGATCGCGTCCTTGCCCTTGAAGTGGCTGTAGAGGACCGGCTGGCTGTACTCGATCTCGGCGGCGAGCCGACGGGTGGTGACCGCGTCCCAGCCCTCCGCCTCGGCCAGTTCCCGCGCGGCCGTCACGATCAGCCGTTCGCGGTCCGCTCGTTCGCGCTCCCGGCGCTTCTGGATGGTCATACGCCCCATTCTAGCGGCGCTAGCCAATCTGTCGATGCTCTGCTAGCTTCGCTCTCACCGCTAGCACCGCTAGGTGCCAGCCCTGGAGATTCGGGAGAAGAGACGTGACCGTCACCGCGTACACCCTGGCCGTCGTGCTCGACCTGTTCTGCGTGTTCCTCGGCTACCGCTTCCTGTTCCAGCCCGGCCCGGCCGCCGCCGGGTACGGCGTCCCCGCCGACCCGTCCGGCGACGCCGGCGCCTATCTGACGATCAAGGGCCTCAGGGACGGCACCCTCGGCGTCGTGGGCCTGGCGCTGCTGGCCTTCGCGGGCGCCGGGGCCGAGGCGTGGTTCCTGCTCTGCGTGGCCCTCGTGCCGCTCGGCGACACCCTGATAGTCCTGCGCCACGGCGGCACGAAGGCCGTCGCCTTCGGGATCCACTTCGCCACGGCGGTCGTCGTGCTGATCGGCGCCGGACTGCTCTTCGCCCTGTGACGCGCCCCGGGCGCCCCGGGGGAAACCGCTGTACGGGCACCCGCCCCGGCCCCATAGGATTGGGCCAAACCGACTTGCCCGAACCGACGTGTCCAAGCCGGTTTGCCCGAACCGCACACTCACCCCAGAGGAACGCTGCATGCCTGGCATCACGCGCGAGGAGGTCGCCCACCTCGCCCGGCTGGCGCGTCTGGAGCTGAAGCCCGAAGAGCTCGACCACTTCGCGGGACAGCTGGACGACATCATCGGCGCGGTGGCCCGCGTCAGTGAGGTCGCCGACCAAGACGTACCGCCGACCTCTCACCCGCTGCCGCTGACGAACGTCATGCGCGCGGACGAGGTCCGTCCGTCGCTCACCCCCGAGCAGGCGCTGTCCGGCGCCCCGGCCCAGGAGCAGCAGCGTTTCAAGGTGCCGCAGATCCTGGGGGAGGAGTAAGCAGTCATGACGGACATCATCAAGCTCACCGCCGCCGAGACCGCCGCGAGGATCGCCTCCGGCGAGCTGACGGCCGTCGAGGTGACCGAGGCGCACCTGGCCCGGATCGACGCCGTCGACGAGAAGGTGCACGCCTTCCTGCACGTCGACCGCGAGGGCGCCCTCGCCCAGGCCCGCGCCGTGGACGAGAAGCGCGAGCGCGGGGAGAAGCTCGGCCCGCTGGCCGGCGTCCCCCTCGCGCTCAAGGACATCTTCACCACCGAGGGCGTGCCGACCACCGTCGGCTCCAAGATCCTCGAAGGCTGGATCCCGCCGTACGACGCGACGCTCACCAAGCGCCTCAAGGACGCCGGCGTCGTCATCCTCGGCAAGACCAACATGGACGAGTTCGCCATGGGCTCCTCCACCGAGAACAGCGCCTACGGCCCCACCGGCAACCCCTGGGACCTCACCCGGATCCCCGGCGGCTCCGGCGGCGGCTCCTCGGCCGCGCTCGCCTCCTACCAGGCGCCGCTGGCCATCGGCACCGACACCGGCGGCTCCATCCGCCAGCCGGCCGCCGTCACCGGCACCGTCGGCGTCAAGCCGACCTACGGCGCGGTCTCCCGCTACGGCATGGTGGCGTTCTCCTCCTCGCTGGACCAGGGCGGCCCCTGCGCCCGCACGGTCCTGGACGCGGCCCTGCTGCACGAGGTGATCGCCGGGCACGACCCGATGGACTCCACCTCCATCGACGCGCCGGTCCCGCCGGTCGTCGAGGCCGCGCGCAACGGCAGCGTGGCGGGCATGCGCGTCGGCGTGGTCAAGCAGTTCCGCGGCGAGGGCTACCAGGCCGGCGTCATCCAGCGCTTCGACGAGTCCGTCGAGGTGCTCAGGGAGCTGGGCGCCGAGATCGTCGAGCTGGACTGCCCGTCCTTCGACCTGGCCCTCTCGGCGTACTACCTGATCGCGCCCTCGGAGTGCTCCTCCAACCTGGCCCGCTTCGACGGCCTGCGCTACGGCCTGCGCACCGGCGACGACGGCACCCGTTCGGCGGAGGACGTCACCTCGCTCACCCGTGAGGCGGGCTTCGGCCCCGAGGTCAAGCGCCGCGTCATGCTCGGCACCTACGCGCTCAGCTCCGGCTACTACGACGCGTACTACGGCAGCGCCCAGAAGGTCCGTACGCTGATCAAGCAGGACTTCGACGCGGCGTTCGAGCAGGTCGACGTGATCGTCTCCCCGACGACCCCGACCACCGCCTTCGCGATCGGCGAGCGCGCCGACGACCCGATGGCGATGTACCTGGCCGACCTGTGCACCATCCCCACCAACCTGGCGGGCAACGCGGCCATGTCCCTGCCCTGCGGTCTGGCCCCGGAGGACAATCTCCCGGTCGGCCTGCAGATCATCGCCCCGGTGATGAAGGACGACCGTCTCTACAAGGTGGGCGCCGCCGTCGAGGCCGCGTTCGTGGAAAAGTGGGGACACCCGCTGCTCGAGGAGGCTCCGTCGCTGTGAGCAATGCCCTGTCCAAGGCCAAGGGCTTCAAGAAGTCCAAGTCCGGTACGTACCTGTCCATGGCGACGACCGCGTTCGGCGCCGTCGGCGTCATCAAGCAGGCCAGGAAGGCCCGCTCGGAGAGCGACACGCTGCGTCTGATCGACGCCGCCGTGTCCGCCGCGGCCATCGTCACCGGCCTCGCCATCCTCTACCGCGAGCTGAAGCGGCTGGGCGACGACGACGTCCTGCTGGGCTGAGAGGGAAGTTTTCACCGTGACCACCACGACCGACCTGGTGTCGTACGAGGACGCGCTGGCGTCGTACGACCCCGTCATGGGCCTTGAGGTCCATGTCGAACTCGGCACCAAGACGAAGATGTTCTGCGGCTGTTCGACGGCGCTTGGCGCCGAGCCGAACTCCCAGACCTGCCCGGTCTGCCTCGGCATGCCCGGCGCGCTCCCGGTCGTCAACGCGACCGGCGTCGAGTCCGCGATCAAGATCGGCCTCGCGCTGAACTGCTCGATCGCCGAATGGTGCCGCTTCGCCCGGAAGAACTACTTCTATCCGGACATGCCGAAGAACTTCCAGACCTCCCAGTACGACGAGCCGATCGCCTTCGACGGCTACCTCGACGTGCAGCTGGAGGACGGCGAGACCTTCCGCGTGGAGATCGAGCGCGCCCACATGGAGGAGGACACCGGCAAGTCGACGCACGTCGGCGGCGCCACCGGCCGCATCCACGGCGCGTCCCACTCCCTGCTCGACTACAACCGCGCCGGCATCCCGCTCATCGAGATCGTCACCAAGCCGATCGTCGGGGCAGGCGAGCGCGCCCCGGAGGTCGCCAAGGCCTACGTCCGCGAGCTGCGCGAGGTCATCCGTGCCCTGGGCGTCTCCGAGGCCCGCATGGAGATGGGCCAGATGCGCTGCGACGTGAACCTGTCGCTGATGCCCAAGGACGCCGACAAGTTCGGCACCCGCAGCGAGACCAAGAACGTGAACTCGCTGCGCTCCGTCGAGCGTGCCGCCCGGTTCGAGATCCAGCGGCACGCCGCGGTGCTCTCCTCCGGCGGCACCATCGTCCAGGAGACCCGCCACTTCCACGAGGACACCGGTTCCACCACCTCGGGCCGCATCAAGGAGGAGGCCGAGGACTACCGGTACTTCCCGGAGCCCGACCTGGTCCCGGTGGCCCCCGCCCGTGAGTGGGTGGAGCAGATCCGGGCCGCCCTGCCCGAGCCGCCGCTGGCCCGCCGCACCCGCCTCCTGGCGGAGTGGGGCATCACGGCCACCGACATGCAGGCCATCCTCAACGCCGGTGCGCTGGACCTGATCGTCGCCACCATCGACGCCGGGTCCGACGCCACCTCCGCCCGCAAGTGGTGGATGGGCGAGCTGGCGCGCAGCGCCAACGAGTCCGCCGCCTCCCTGGACGAGCTGGCGATCACTCCGCAGCAGGTCGCCCGGGTCACCGAGCTGGTGTCCTCCGGCGATCTGAACGACAAGCTCGCCCGGCAGGTCATCGAGGGCGTCCTCGCGGGCGAGGGCACCCCGGACGAGGTCGTCGACAAGCGCGGTCTCAAGGTCGTCTCCGACGAGGGCGCGCTGACCGCCGCCGTCGACGAGGCCATCGCCGGCAACCCGGGCGTCGCGGACAAGATCCGCGGCGGCAAGGTGGCGGCGGCCGGTGCGCTGGTCGGCGCGGTCATGAAGGCCACGCGCGGCCAGGCGGACGCGGCCCGCGTCAAGGAACTGATCCTGGAGAAGCTCGGCGTCAGCGAGGGCTGAGCCGCCCGAGGCCGCCGAGCAGTCACCCGAGGGGGGATGCATCGAATCCGATGCATCCCCCCTTTGGTATGTGCCCGATCGGTGGGCGTCCGTCCGGGGATGTTCCCGGACCCGTCCCCGGGATGCCTTCGGCCCCCGTCCGCACCACCCCCCTGTCCGGGCCGCCGCGCCGGGCCGCTACGCTCGCCCGCCATGAGTGGACGCGCCGCCTCCGAGACGCCCGCCGCGATATCCCCGGCACCGACCGCCCTCCTGGACGACGATCCGACCAGGGGCGTTCTGACCGGAGATGATCCGACCGGGGACGACCTGACTGGGGACGACCTGACTGGGGACGACGGCCGCCCGGAAGGCGTCACCGTCGCCCGCCGCGCCCGCTGGACGGCGGCCGGGGCCGGTGCCCTGTTGACGCTCGCCGGGTGCGCCGCCGCCCTGCTGCGGCTCGCCGACGCGTCCTCCGCCCGCGTACCGGCCGCCTACGCCGCCGGGGCCGCCGTCTGCGCCTGTGCGGCCGTCCTCGGGCAGCGCGGCCGCACCCGGCGGGCCCTGTGGCTGCTCGTCGCCGGGGTCATGATGATGGCCCTCGGCGACCAGCCCGGCTGAGCCCTCAGCCCGGCTGAGCCCTGAACCACCCTGCGAGCCCCGCGACCACGCTTCCGTGACGGTCCCTCCCGCTGTGTGAGCGGACCGGCCCCGGGTTCACCCGATCGCGGGTGAACCGGGCCGCATTCCTGTGAGTAACGCCACGAATGCGCTAAACGATCACATTCGCCTGCAAGAGTGTTTTCACCTTGCTCATGCGTTCTTTGCGGGCCGTTCCGTTCATGGACGACTGTTCCCGGCCAAAGATCCCCATACAGTTCCCTGGGAGCACGTTTCGTGGCAGCCCTCGCGCGCTGGTGTGTCCGGTACCGCCTCGTCACCGTCCTGCTCTGGCTGCTGGCCCTCGGCGGGGTCACGGTCGCCGCCGCCGTCGCCGGCCCGGCGTACTCCAACGACTACGAGGTCCCCGGCACCGACTCCGGCCGCGCCACCCAGTTGCTGCGCCAGGGCTTCCCCGGCCTCGGCGGGGACAGCGACACCGTCGTCTGGCACACCGAGGACGGCACCGTGCGCGCCGCCGACGTCGAGCAGACGATGACCCGGGCCCTGGACCGTATCGAGGCGCTGCCCGAGGTGGCCTCCGTGACCAGCCCGTACAAGGGCCAGAGCGACCAGGGCGGCCAGAGCGGCCGGAGCACGGACCGGATCAGCCGGGACGGCCGCACCGCGTACGCGACGGTGACCTTCACCCGCCCGGCCCAGGACATCACCGAGGCCCAGGCGAAGGCCGTCGTGCACACCGCCAAGGAGGCACAGGGCGACGGACTCCAGGTGGAGCTGGGCGGCAGTGCCGTCGGCGCCACCCAGTCCTCCGGCGGGCATCTGGCGGAGATCCTGGGCGTCGCCGTGGCCGGTCTGGTGCTGCTGCTCGCCTTCGGCTCGCTCGCCGCCTCCCTGCTGCCCATCGCCACCGCGCTGGTCAGCGTCGGCACCGCCCACGCCGCCATCGGGCTGCTCGGCCACGCCATGACGGTGGCCGACTTCGCGCCCATGCTCGGCATGCTCATCGGCCTCGGCGTCGGCATCGACTACGCGCTCTTCATCGTCACCCGCCACCGGCGCGGCCTCAAACGCGGGCTCGGCGTCGCCGAGGCCGCCACGAACGCCGTCGCCACCACCGGCCGGGCCGTGGTCTTCGCGGGCGCCACCGTCTGCATCGCGCTGCTGGGCATGCTGATCCTGCGGCTCGGCTTCCTCAACGGCGTCGCCCTCGCCGCCGCGTCCACCGTCGTCCTCACCGTCGCGGCCTCGGTGACCCTGCTGCCCGCACTGCTGTCCTTCATCGGCCCGCGCGCCCTCAGCCGCCGCGAGCGGCGGCGGCTCGCCGAGCACGGACCGCAGCCCGAACTGCCCACCGGGTTCGCCGCCCGCTGGTCGGCCTTCGTGGAGCGCCGGCCCAAGCTGCTCGGCGCGCTGGCCCTCGCCGTCGTCACCGTGCTCGCCCTGCCCACGCTCTTCCTGCACCTGGGCACCTCCGACCAGGGCAACGACCCGGCCTCCTCGACCACCCGGCGGGCCTACGACCTGATCGCCGACGGCTTCGGGCCCGGCGTCAACGGCCCGCTCACCCTGGTCACCCGCGTCGACGGCGCCGCCGACCGGCTCGCCCTGGACAACCTGGGCACCACCCTGCGCGCCACCGACGGCGTCGCCGCCGTCACCCCGGTGACCTACAACACCGGCGGCACCACCGCCACGCTGAGCGTCGTCCCCGACTCGGCGCCCCAGTCGCAGCGCACCAGCGACCTCGTCGACCGGCTGCGCGAGCGGGTGCTGCCACGCGCCGAGACCGGCACCTCGCTCGATGTGCACGTCGGCGGGGTGACCGCCGGGTACGACGACTTCGCCGGGGTGATCGTCGGCCGGCTGCCGCTGTTCGTCGGCGTGGTCGTCGGCCTCGGCTGCGTCCTGCTGCTGCTCGCCTTCCGGTCGGTGGGCATCCCGCTCAAGGCCGCCGCCATGAACGTCGCCGCCGTCGCCGCCTCCTTCGGTGTCGTCGTCACGATCTTCCAGTGGGGCTGGGGCAGCGAGTTCCTGGGCCTCGGCCGGGCCGGGCCCATCGAGCCGTTCCTGCCCGTGATCATGGTCTCGGTGCTCTTCGGGCTCTCCATGGACTACCAGGTCTTCCTGGTCAGCCGGATGTACGAGGAGTGGCTGGAGACCGGCGACAACCGGCGCGCGGTCCGGGTCGGCCTGGCCGAGACCAGCCGGGTGATCAACTCCGCCGCAGTCATCATGATCTCCGTCTTCCTCGCCTTCGTGCTCGGCGGCGACCGGGTGATCGCCATGTTCGGCATCGCGCTCGCCGCCGCCGTGGCGCTGGACGCGTTCGTCCTGCGCACCCTGCTCGTGCCCGCGCTGATGCACCTGCTCGGCCGCGCCAACTGGTGGCTGCCGCGCCGCCTGGACCGTGTCCTGCCCCGCATCAGCATCGAGCCGCCGGAGTGCCGGGCCGCCCATGAGAGGCTCGGCGACGTCACGCCGGACATGGCGGGCCTGGCGAACATGGCGGAACTCGTGAAGGAGCAGGAACCGGATGTACGCGATATCCCTGGGTGACGGCGCGGAACTGCGGCCCCTGGAGCCCTGGCACGCCGAGGAGTTCCTCGCCCACCTCGACCGAGGGCGGGAGTTCATCACCCGGCACATCCCGTTCGGCGCGCACGCCACCGATGTGGACGCCGCCCGCGCCGTCCTGCGGTCGTACGCGGACAAGCGCGCCGCCGACACCGGCTTCCTGCACGGGCTGTGGCTGGCGGACCGGCTGGTGGGCGGGCTGCTGTTCCGGGTCTTCGACGCGGAGACCGGCGTGTGCGAGATCGGCTGCTGGCTGGAGCCCGCGGGGACCGGCAAGGGCCTGGTCACCCGGGGCGCCCGCATCCTCGTCGACTGGGCGTTCGACGAGCGGGACATGCACCGCGTGGAGTGGCACGTGTCCTCGGCCAACGAGCCCAGCGTCAACGTCGCCCGGCGCCTCGGCCTGACCCGCGAGGGCGTGCTCCGCGAGCACTACCCCTACCGGGGCGTACGCCAGGACACCGAGATCTGGGCCGTGCTCGCCCCCGAGTGGCGCGCGGCACGCGCGCGCGTGGACAGCGGCGGCGACCGTTAAGGGACCTCTCAGACTGCGTCCGTACGGTGCCCGCATGGGAACCAGGACCGCAGACGAGACCAGCACCACCACCGGCGCCGACACGAAGGACGGGACCGCCGCCGAGGACCGGGCGGCCACCGCCGGGGCACCGGAGACGGAGGACGCTCCGGCCACCGCCGCCGGGACCGCCTCCGCCGCGGAGACCGCCGAGGCCGGGACCGGGGCCGCCACCGCCGACGAGACGGCCGATGCCGATGCCGAGGCCGCGGCGGACGCGGACGCGGACGAGGAGGCCGCCGGACCGGCCGCGCCCCGCCCGGCCGGAGTGGGGCAGGGCGCGGCCGCCGTCGTGGCCGCGGCGCTCGGTCTGGTGTCGCTCAGCGGCAGCTGGCTCGGCACCGTCGCCGGTGCGCGCGAGCAGCTGACCGGCCAGCTGCGGACCTCCACCACCGCCAGCGTCGCGACGCAGATCAAGGAGGTCTACGGCGACGCCTGGCACACCACCGCGCTGTGGGGCGGGCTGTTCGCGCTGCTCGCCCTGATCGTCGGCGTCGTGGTGCTCGCCCGGCCCGCGTTCGGGGCACCGGGCCAGCCGCAGGCGCCCTGGATCAAGTCGGTGGCCTGGGCGGGAGCCGCGCTCGGCGTCCTCGGGCTGTTGCTGGCCGTCCTGAAGTACACCGACGTCCTGCTCGGGCTGCCCTCGGCCTGACCCGTCCGACCCGTCCGACCCGTCCTCAGAACCGCCTCAGGTACCTTAGGGCGGCTCTGAGGACCCCCGGGTGCCTCTAAGGCCCCGGGCGCCGCCGAAGATGCGGAACTCGCCCGATGCGGGCCGGTCCCCTGGACGGCGAAAGTGGTCTCCGGCACCGCGAGAAGAGGTGCCGGACACCACTTCACCAGGGGAGAGACCATGTTCGCCTACGAACTCCACGAGCTGCGCTCCGCCGAACTGCGCCGCCTGGCCGAGCAGGAGCGGCTGGCCGCCGAGGCGCTGCGCGGGCGCCGCGCCGCCCGCCGTACAGCCTCCCGCGAGGCGCCGGAGGCCGAGTCGCATAGCGGCGGCCCCGGGCGGCACCGGTTCACCCGCGCCGCATGACCGTCCCGGCGCGGCGGGCGCCCGGCCGGCCGGTCCCGGGGCGGCCGGAACCGGGTCGGCGCCCGCCGCCGGGCGGCACCCCGGGATCCGCTCCCGTGCCGAAATCCGCTCCCGCGCTGTCACACCCCCGTGCGATGCTCGGACCCGTGGAGACCAGGTCTGTCAGTCCGGTGTTCGTGGGCCGCGAGCACGAATCGGACACACTGCACGAGGCGCTCGCCAGGGCCGGGGCGGGGGAGCCGCAGGCCCTGCTGATCGGCGGCGAGGCCGGCGTCGGCAAGACCCGGCTCGTCGAGGAGTTCGCTGCGGCCGCCGCCCGCGGGGGCGCGGTCGTCGCGCTCGGCGGCTGTGTGGAGATGGGCGCCGACGGGCTGCCCTTCGCCGCCTTCTCCACCGCGCTGCGCGCCCTGCGCCGCGAACTGCCCGACGCGCTCGCCGCCGCGAGCGCGGGCCAGGAGGAGGAACTGGCCCGGCTCCTGCCCGAGCTGGCCGAGCAGCCCGCCGCGCGCGGCACCGGCCGGCCCGACGAGGAGGGCACGGCCCGCCTCTTCGAGCTCACCGCCCGCCTGCTGGAGCAGATCGGCGCCGGTCACACCGTCCTCCTCGTCCTGGAGGACCTGCACTGGGCCGACGCCTCCACCCGGCACCTGCTCAGCTATCTCTTCCGCACCCTGCGCACCGGCCGGCTGGTCGTCCTGGCCACCTACCGCTCCGACGACATCCACCGCCGCCACCCGCTGCGCCCCCTGCTCGCCGAGCTCGACCGGCTGCGCACGGTCCGCCGCATCGAACTGGAGCGCTTCACCCGGCAGGAGGTCGGCCGCCAGATCGCCGGCATCCTCGCCACCGAACCCGACCCCGCGCAGATCGACCGCATCTTCGAACGCTCCGACGGCAACGCCTTCTTCGTCGAGGAACTGGCCGTCTGCGCCAGCGAGCGCTGCGCCGACCTCAGCGACTCCCTGCGCGATCTGCTCCTCGTCCGCGTCGAGGCCCTGCCCGAGGACGCCCAGCGGGTCGTCCGGATCGCCGCCGAGGGCGGCTCCACCGTCGAGTACCGGCTGCTCGCCGCCGTGGCCCGGCTCGCCGAGGACGACCTCATCGAGGCGCTGCGCGCCGCGGTGAACGCCCACATCCTCACCGCCGCCCCCACCGGCGACGCCTACCGCTTCCGGCACGCCCTGGTCCGCGAGGCCGTCGGCGACGACCTGCTGCCCGGCGAGCGCTCCCGCCTCAACCGCCGCTACGCCGAAGCCCTGGAGGCCGACGCCTCCCTCGTCCCCGCCGACCAGCGCGTCCTGCGGCTGGCCAGCTACTGGTACCACGCCCACGACCCGGCCAAGGCGCTGCCCGCCGTCCTCGACGCCTCCGTCACCGCCCGCGCCCGGCACGCCTACAGCGAGCAACTGCGCCTCCTGGAGCGGGCGATGGAGCTGTGGGACACCGCCCCCGCGGAGGTGCGCGCCCGGCTGCGCCCGGTGGACTACACCGAGGTCTACCCCCCGTGCGGCTGCGATCCGGCCACCACCCCGCTGCGCTATCTGGACCTGATGGCCGAGGCCGCCGTCGCGGGCCGCCTGTGCGGGGAGCGGGACCGCGCCATGAAGATCATCAAGCGGGCGCTGCGCCATCTGGACGACGACCACGACCCGCTGCGCGCCGCCTGGTTCTGGATCCAGCGCTCCCGCCTGGTCCAGGCGAAGGCCCAGGGCGACGGCTGGCAGGAACTGGCCCGCGCCCAGGACCTGGTGCGCGGCCTGCCGCCCTCCGAGGTGCACGCCGAGGTCCTGGCCAACGTCGCCAACTGGTCCATGATCCACGAGCCCGGCCCCGACGCCTTCTCGGCCGCCGAGCAGGCCGTGGAGTACGCGCGCATGGTCGGCGCCCAGGAGATCGAGATGACCGCCCGCCTCACCCTGGGCGGCCTGCGGGTCGAGGCGGGCGACGTGGACGCCGGACTCGCCGAGATGCGCGAGGTCAACCGGCGCACGGTGGCGGACGGCATCGCCTCCGTGGCCGGCCGCTCCTACGTCAACCTGCCCTCCGAGCTGGAGTCCGTGGGCCGCTCCCGCGAGGCCGTGCCCCTGCTGGAGCAGGGCATCGAGTACACCCAACGCTTCGGCCGGTTCGACCACGAGGCGTACGTCTGGGGCAATCTCGCCGAGTCGCTGTTCACCCTGGGCCGCTGGGAGGAGTCGGCCGAAGCGGCCTGCCGCTCGCGGCGGGTCGGGCAGAGCGCCAAACCGCGCGCCTTCCACGCCCGCATCCGCGCCGAACTCGCCCTCGCCCGGGGCGAGCTGGCCAAGGCGGCCGCCCATCTGGCGGACGGCCGGGCCTACTTCGGCACCCATGACTGCGCCCCGCAGCACACCCTGCCCCTGGTCCGTATCGCCATCGGCGTCGCGGCGGGCGAGGGCCGTCTGCTGGACGCCCGCGCCGAAGCCGGACGCGCCCTGAAGGACGGCTTCCCGCCCGGCACCCAGCGCTACGCCTGGCCGCTGCTGCTGAGCGCCGCCACCGTGGAGACCCGCACGGCCGGGCTGCCCGCCACCGAGGAGGGACGCGCCGACGCCCTCGCCCGCATCCGCCGGGCCGCCGGGGCACTGACCGTAAACGTGCCCGTCTGGCTGGCGTACGAGCGCTGGGTGCACGCCGAGCTCGCGTACGCCGAGGGGAGCGCGGACCCCGAGGACTGGGCGCCGGTCGTCGCCGCCTTCGAGACCCTGGAGCGCCCCTACGAACTGGCCAGGGTCCGGCTGCGCCTGGCCGAGGCGCTGCTCACCGGGGGCGAGGACGGCCGCGAGCGCGCCACGGAACTGCTCCGGCTGTCCCACGCGGTCGCCGAGCATCTGCGGGCCCGGCCGCTGGCCGACTCCGCGGCCCTGCTCGCCCAGCGCGCCCGCCTCTCCCTGACCTGCGCCCCGCCGCCCAGGGCGCCCGCGGATCCCGCCGAGGCCCTGGGCCTCACCCAGCGGGAGCGCGACGTGCTGCGCCTGGTCGCCCGGGGCCGCACCAACCGCCAGATAGCCGAGGAGCTGTTCATCTCGCCCAAGACGGCCAGCGTGCATGTGTCGAACATCCTGGCGAAGCTCGGCGTCTCCGGCCGGGGCGAGGCGGCGGCGGTGGCGCACCGGCTGGAGCTCTTCCCCGGTGACCCGCTCACCGCCCCCGCGCCCGGCTGAGACGTACGGTGGTGGGGACCGGGAGGGAGGGGCCGTGTTCAACGCCTTCGAGGAACTGTTCGCACCGGGCCGCAAGCACACCCACGACGAGCAGAAGCGGCTGGAGCTGAGCCGGGAGGACATCGGGGACAACGACCCCGGCCGGGGACCGATAGACCTCGCCTCCGGAAAGGTCGTCGTCCGCCCGCCCGGACCCGCGGCGGAAGCCGAAGGGCCCGAGGAAGCCGGAGAGGCCGGGGAGCCCGAGGAAGCCAGGGCGCCCGAGGACGCCGGGGAGCCCGAGGAGGGCGCCGGGTAACCACCGGGCCCGCACGGGCCCCTGCCCTGCCCTGCCCGCCCGACCTCCTCCCTTCTCTCCCCCCCCCGTGTCTCCCCCCGTGTCACGTCACCCGGATCTCCAGGATCCGGTCGTCGCCCTTCTTCGGGCTGCCGCGCCCGTCGGTGTTGCTGGTGACCAGCCACAGCCTGCCGTCACCCGCCGGGGCGACCGTGCGCAGGCGGCCGTACTCACCGGTCAGGAAGGACTGCGGGGCCGCCGAGGCGGCCGTGCCGCGCAGCGGGATCCGCCACAGCCGCTCGCCCTTGAGCCCCGCCATCCAGATCGAGCCGTCGGCGTAGGCGATGCCGCTGGGGGACGCCTGGTCGGTGTGCCACTGGGCGACCGGGTCGCGGTACCGGCGGTCGCCGGACTTCCCCTCCGCTTCCGGCCAGCCGTAGTCGCCGCCGGGCACGATCGCGTTCAGCTCGTCCCAGGTGTCCTGGCCGAACTCGGACGCGAACAGCCGCTGCCTGCTGTCCCAGGCCAGGCCCTGCACATTGCGGTGGCCGTAGGAGTACACGGGGGAGTCCGGGAAGGGGTTGCCGGGGGCCGGTTCGCCCTCCGGGGTCAGCCGCAGGATCTTGCCGCCCAGCGACCTGGTGTCCTGGGCCAGGCCGCGTTCCCCGCTCTCGCCGGTGCCCGCGTACAGCATGCCGTCGGGGCCGAAGGCGATCCGGCCGCCGTTGTGCACGAACCCCTTGGGGATGCCCCGGAACACCGTGTCGGGCGCGCCGAGCTGCTCCTTGGGGGGCTTCTTCGGGTCGTACAGCATCCGGACGATGCGGTTGTCGGAGGCGGAGGTGAAGTACGCGTAGATCATGTGGTCGGAGGCGAAGCCGGGGGAGAGGGCGATGCCGAGGAGGCCGCCCTCGCCCTGCGGTGCCACCCCGGACACGGTGCCCAGTTCCGTCGTACGGCCCGTCCGCTCGTCCACGCGGGTGAGGGTGGCCCGGTCGCGGGAGGAGACCAGCAGCCCGCCGTCCGGCAGCGGGGCCAGGCCCCACGGTGAGTCCAGGCCCTCGGCGACGGTGCGCAGCACGGTGACGGTGCCCTTGGCCGGCGGGGCGCTCTCCCCGGCGGTCCGGCCCGGCGAGGGGCTGGCGGCGGCCGAGCCGGGCGGTGTGCCGCGGTCCCCGGGCGGCGGCGGCCCGGACGAGCACCCGGCCGCCAGCAGCAGGGCGGCGGCCAGCGCCCCGGTCACAGCTCCAGCCCGCACGTTCATGCCTGTCCCTTCGACGCGGCGGTCCCCCTCATCTCATACACCCCCGTACCCGGGCCGGGCCGCCGATCGGCCGGATCCCGTCCCGGCAGGCGCCCGCGTCCCGGGATGCCGCGTCCCGGGACCCCGGGTCCGTGGGTGACCGGCTCCCGCTCAGTCCCACGACCCCCGTGCCGCGGGCAGTGCGCCCAGTTCCGCGAGGTCTCGGGCGGTCAGGCGGAGGTCCGCGGCGGCGGCGTTCTCCGTGACCCAGCGTTCCCGCTTGGCGCCCGGCACGGGGATCACGTGCGGGCCCTGGGCGAGCACCCAGGCCAGGGCCACCTGGGCGGGGGTGACGCCGTCGCCGTGCCGGGCGGCCACTCGGCGCAGACCGGCGACGACCGGCTGGTTCGCGGCCATCATCTCGGCGGTGAAGCGGGGGTGGCGGGCCCGCAGGTCGTCCCGTTCGAAGCCCTCGCCGGGGGTGAGCGTGCCGGTCAGGAAGCCGTTGCCGAGCGGCATCGCGGCCAGCAGGCCCACGCCCCGCGCGGTGCACCACGGCAGCAGCGACTCCAGTGCGTCGGGCGACCACACCGACAGTTCGGCCTGCACCGCGCTCACCGGGAACACCTGCTGCACCCGCTCCAGTTGCCGGATCGTTCCGTCATGGAGCCGCCCCCGGGACCGGCGCCCGCCGCGCGCCCCCACCGTGCTCAGCCCGAGCGCCCGCACCTTCCCGGCCCGCACCAGCTCCGCCATCGCCCCCCAGGTCTCCTCCACCGGCACCTCCGGATCGGCCCGGTGCAGCTGGTAGAGGTCGATCACCTCCGTCTGCAACCGCCGCAGCGACGCGTCGCAGGCCCGTCTCACGTACCCGGGGCGCCCGTTGGCCACGATGTGCTGCTCGCCCACCAGCAGCCCGACCTTGGTCGAGACGAAGGCGTCGGAGCGCCGCTCCTTCAGCACCCGGCCCAGCAGCAGCTCATTGGTGAACGGGCCGTACATGTCGGCGGTGTCCAGCAGCGACGAGCCCAGGTCCAGTGCCCGGTGCGCCGCCCGCAGCGACTCCTCCCCCCGCTGCCGGGACGTGCTGTAGGCCCAGCTCATCGGCATGCAGCCAAGTCCTACGGCCCCCACCGCGAGTGCCGCCGCGCCGATCGTCCTGCGCTCCACCTCGCCGTAACCCTCCCTCTGCTCGGTGGACCAACCTAACCTCTGCGTGCGCGCGCCCCTGGCATAGCCTCCTGACCATGACTGCTGACATATGGCTGCCGCTTCCGCCGGAGGAGATCGAAGGGCTCCCGAAGGGGCCGAACTACCTCTTCTGGGACGGCGGCGACGACGGCGGGCAGGAGTTCCCCGGCGACCCGGCCGACTGCGTGTTCTACGTCGTGCCGTACATGCGCCCCGCCAGGACCGGCATCCGCCCGCTGGAGCGGATGCGCGCGCTGCGGGTCGTGCAGACCCTGTCCGCGGGCACCGACGCCGTGGAGCCCGGTCTGCGGCACCTCCCGCCGGGCGTGCTGCTGTGCAACGCGCGCGGGGTGCACGAGGCGAGCACGGCGGAGCTGGCCCTGACGCTCGTCCTCGCCTCCCTGCGCGGCGTCCCCGGCTTCGTACGGGACCAGGACCGCGGCCGCTGGGGCGGGGGCTTCCACCCGGCGCTCGCCGACCGGAACGTCCTCATCGTGGGCTACGGGGCCATCGGCGCCGCCATCGAGGACCGGCTGGTGCCCTTCGAGGTGGCGCGCGTGACGCGGGTGGCGCGCTCGGCGCGCACCACGCCGCGCGGTCCGGTGCACCCGCTCACCGACCTGCCCGCCCTGCTGCCCGACGCCGACGTGGTCATCCTCTCCACGCCGCTGACCGAGACCACGCGCGGCCTGGCCGACGCGGAGTTCCTGGCGCGGATGAAGGACGGCGCGCTCCTGGTGAACGTGGCGCGCGGCGGCGTGGTCGACACCGGGGCGCTCCTGGCCGAGCTGGAGCGCGGCCGGATCACCGCCGCCCTCGACGTCACCGACCCCGAGCCGCTGCCCGCCGGTCACCCCCTGTGGCAGGCTCCGGGGGTGCTCATCAGTCCGCACGTCGGCGGACCCACCTCGGCGTTCCGGCCGCGCGCCGAGCGGCTGCTGACGGGGCAATTGCACCGGTTCGTGAACCATGAGCCGCTCGCGAACGTGGTGCTGACGACGGGCGCGGCGGGCGTATAACCCCCTCCGGGCACCGTCCGCGACCCTCCGGACGCGGGGCGTATTCGCATATGCGCTGGTCGTCACGGAGCGTAGAGAGGCTATGTCCCTGAGTGACGAGACTGGTGTATCGTCCCCGACAGGGGCTGCGCCGTGCACATTCGGCGCCGGGGATGGACATTTCGGACTGTGAGGGGGGCGACGGGCGATGCACGGCCTATGGACGAACGATCCGACGCGGCGGAGCCGCCACCGGAGGCCCTGGCACACGGCCGCGTACGACAGCGGCCCGCACGGCGAAGGGCGCGGCGGCGGCCTCGGTGACGGCCGCGGCAGCCGAGACCACCGGTACGGCGCCGGTGGCGGCGACCGGTACGGCGCAGACCGCGGTGACCGGCACGGCGGGAGCCGCGGGGACGACCGGACCGGTGCCCGCCGGAGGCGCCCGCACCCGGTCCGTCCGCGGCCGCGGGGCGCCGGGGAAGCGGCGGTGCGGACCGGGTGGCTCCGGTGAGCCCGCCCGTCTCCGCCGTCACCGCGCCCGACGCGGCGCGCCGCGTCCCGCCCCCGCCGCCCGTCCGGCCCGCCGGACCGCCGCCCGCACCGGGCGGACGGCGCCGGCTCGCCTCCCAGCTGACCCTGGCACTGGTGTGCGCCGGGTACGCCGTGGGTTCCGCCTGCGACTGGGGCTCCCGCCAGGCCGCGCTGATCATGGGCGACTTCGGGCTGTCCGCGGCGGCCGGCACCGCCGCCGTCTCGTGCGCCCTGTTCGCGCGGGGGCAGCGCGTCCGCTTCCGCTCCGCCTGGCTGCTGTTCGCCCTCTCCTCGGCGATGGCCTCCCTGGGCAACGGGATCTGGGGGTGGTACGAGGTCGTCCTCGCCGTGCCGGTGCCCAGCCCCAGCTACGCGGACCTGTTCTTCCTGTGTTTCGCGCCGCCCGCGATCGTCGGACTGCTGGTGCTCGCCAAGCGCCCGGTGACCAGGGCCGGCTGGGTCTGCCTGGTGCTGGACGCCTGGCTGATCGGCGGCTCGCTGCTCACCCTCTCCTGGAGCCTCGCGCTCGCCCAGGCGGCCAGATTCGACGGCCCGAGCGTCGCGCACACCGCGCTCTCCCTGGCCTATCCGCTGCTGGACATCGTCCTGGTCAGCATGGTGCTGGCGCTGCACTTCCGGCGCTCACCGCTCAACCGCACCGCGGTGAACACCGCGATCGGCGGACTGGCCCTGACCGTGCTGAGCGACGCCCTGTTCACCTCGCCGCTGATGCACCACAGCTACCGCTCCGGGCAGTTGCTCGACGCGGGCTGGTTCGCGGGCTCACTGCTGCTGGCGTACGCCCCCTGGGTGGGCCCGCACACCGCCGAGCGCCGCACCACCGACGACCGCACCACCGACGACCCCACCACGGCCCGGCGCACCACGGACCACCGCACCACGCACCACAGCACCACCGACCACGAGACGGCCGCACCGCACGTTCACGAGACCGCCGTCCCGCACGTTCACGAGACCGCCGTCCCGCACGCGCGCGTGGCCGACGGACAGCTGCCCGAGGCCGACGGGCACGCCCCCGCGGGCGACGCCCCCGGGACCGAGGGCCACACGCGTACGGCGCCCGAGCGGGTGCCCGGCCAGCGCCAGGCGCCCCCGCGCCCGGCCGTCCGCCCGCCCGTCCCGGAGGCCGCCACCGAGCGGTATCCGGCCACCCGGCCCATCGCCGGTTCCCTCGCGGCCCTCACGCCCTACGCCGCCGCCGCCGTGTGCACGCTGGGCGTGCTGTACAACGTGCTGAACGGCCACAGCGTCGACCGGGTGGTGCTGATCACCGCCGGTGCCGTGGTGCTCGCCCTCGTCGTGCGCCAGGGCATCATGCTGCTCGACAACATCGCCCTCACCCAGGAGCTGGCCCAGAAGGAGAACCACTTCCGCTCCCTGGTGCAGGGCTCCAGCGACGTCATCATGATCGCCGCGCCCAACGGCATCCTCAGATACGTCTCCCCGGCCGCCGCCGGGGTGTACGGCCGCCCCGCCGAAGAGCTGGTCGGCACCGAACTCGCCGGTCTCATCCACCCGGAGGACCTCGGCTGCGTGGTCCACGAGGTGCGCCGCTTCCTCGCCGCCAGTCCGCGCGAGGAGCCCACCACCCGCATCGAGTGCCGGTTCCGCTCCGGCGGGAGCGCCCCGCGCTCGGGCGAGGACGGGAGCGGGAGCGGGAGCGGGAGCGGGGGAGGCTGGCTCAACGTCGAGTCGACCATCAACCGCCACCACGGCGGCCTCATCTTCAACAGCCGGGACGTCACCGAGCGGGTGCGCCTCCAGGCGCAGCTCCAGCACAACGCCGAGCACGACCCGCTCACCGACCTGCCCAACCGGGCGCTGTTCACCCGGCGCGTGCAGCAGGCGCTGTCCGGCCGCCGCTCCACCGACCGCGGCACCGCCGTGCTCTTCATCGACCTGGACGGCTTCAAGGCCGTCAACGACACCATCGGGCACCAGGCCGGGGACGCGCTGCTCGTCCAGGCCGCCCGCAGACTCCACGACGCGGTCCGCCACGGGGACACCGCCTCCCGGCTCGGCGGTGACGAGTTCGCCGCGCTCATCGTCGGCGACGGCACCCGCGACCGCACCGCCCGCGAGGGGCACATCCTGGAACTGGCCGACCGCCTGCGTGTCACCCTCTCGCAGCCCTACCTCATCGACGGCAACGATGTCCGCGTGGCCGCCTCCATCGGCGTCGCCTTCGCCGAGCCGGGCCTCGGCGCGGGCGAGCTGCTGCGCAACGCCGACCTCGCCATGTACCGCGCCAAGGCGGCCGGAAAGGGCCGCGTCGAGCTGTACAAGCCGCAGATGCAGCAGGACGTCGTCCGCAAGGCGGAACTGGCCACCCGGCTCCGCTCCGCGCTGCACGACGGCGAGTTCACGCTGCTGCACCAGCCGGTGGTCTGCCTGGCCACCGGCCGGATCACCGCGGTGGCCGCCCAGGCGCGCTGGCGCTCCTCCCAGGGGGTGCTGTTCACGCCCGCCGAGTTCCTGCGGGTCTCCGAGGACAGCGACCGGACGGCCGAGCTGGGCCGCTGGATGCTGGAGGAGGCCGTGGAGCAGGCCGCCGAGCGCGCCAGGACCGGCCTGAACGTGTCGGTGGTGGTCCGCGTCGGAGCGCGCCGCCTGGTGGACCGCTCCATGCCGCCGGGCGCCGTCGAGGCCCTGCTGACCCGGCACGGGCTGCCCGCCGGGTCGCTCGTGGTCGAGCTGGCCGACACCGACCCGCGGGTGTCGCCGGACGAGCTGGAGCGCCGTCTGTCGGCCCTCGGCCGGATCGGCGTACGCATCGCCCTGGACGGCTTCGGCAGCGGCCACGGCGCCCTCATGGCCCTGCGCCGCCTCCCCGTCGACGTGCTCAAGCTCGACCGCTCCCTGGTCGAGGGGGTCGTCGAGTCGGCCCGGCTGCACAAGATCACCGGCGGGCTGCTGCGGATGGCGGGCGACCTCGGTCTCCAGTCGGTGGCCGACGGAGTGGACCTGCCCGAGCAGGCGGCCGCGCTGCGCGCGATGGGCTGCACCCACGGCCAGGGCATGGCGTTCTCCGGTCCGCTGGACGAGTACCGGCTGCGCCGGGCGCTCGCTTCCGGCCACTACCCGGTGCACCACGGAGCGGCCGAACCGGCCTTCGCGGGCGGCGGCGGGACGGGCGTCCGCGCCGGTCAGCTGCCGGTCGTCTTCGGCGGCGGGTCGAGCCTGCGCCCACATGATGAGACTCCCGTCCCACCCACTTGACAGTGGATGCGTGCCGGGGGGAGGGTCATTTCCATGCGCACCCGAATTCTCGTACTTGGACAGCGCGTCGGCTGAGCTGGGCCCAGCGGATCTCTCCGCGAACCCCGGCGACCCTCACCGGCGCGCTCCCCTCGCTTGCCTCACGGCACGAGGGGTTTTTTGTTGCACGGACACCTGCCGCACCGCGGTCCCAGACCGTGCGAACCTGGCGAAAGCCGACACCCGAACCCTCGCAGAACCTCAGCATCGAGAAGAGAATGCCGATGACCGAGCAGGCCACCGGGGCCCACCATCCGCAGCCGCGGCCCCGATCCGGAGGACACCAGTCCGCGCCCGAGCACGTCACGGGTGCGAAGTCCCTCATCCGCTCTCTCGAGGAGGTCGGGGTCGACACCGTATTCGGCATTCCCGGTGGCACGATCCTTCCCGCGTACGACCCGATGATGGACTCCAGCCGGGTGCGCCACGTGCTGGTGCGGCACGAGCAGGGCGCGGGCCACGCGGCCACCGGCTACGCCCAGGCGACCGGCAAGGTCGGTGTCTGCATGGCCACCTCGGGCCCCGGCGCCACCAACCTGGTGACCCCGATCGCCGACGCCAACATGGACTCGGTGCCGCTGGTCGCCATCACCGGCCAGGTCGTCTCCAAGGCGATCGGCACCGACGCCTTCCAGGAGGCGGACATCGTCGGCATCACGATGCCGATCACCAAGCACAGCTTCCTGGTCACCCGGGCGGAGGACATCCCGAGGACGATCGCGGAGGCGTTCCACATCGCCTCCACCGGCCGCCCCGGCCCGGTCCTGGTCGACATCCCCAAGGACATCCTCCAGGCGCAGACCACCTTCTCCTGGCCGCCCGCCACGGACCTGCCCGGCTATCGGCCCGTCACCAAGCCGCACGCCAAGCAGATCCGCGAGGCCGCCAAGCTCATCACCGCCGCCAAGCGGCCGGTCCTCTACGTCGGCGGCGGCGTCCTGAAGGCCGGGGCCACCGCCGAGCTGAAGGTGCTGGCCGAACTGACCGGAGCGCCCGTCACCACCACCCTGATGGCGCTCGGCGCATTCCCCGACAGCCACCCGCTGCACGTGGGGATGCCGGGCATGCACGGTGCGGTCACCGCCGTCACCGCGTTGCAGAAGGCCGACCTGATCGTCGCCCTCGGAGCCCGCTTCGACGACCGCGTCACCGGCAAGCTGGACAGCTTCGCCCCGTACGCCAAGATCGTCCACGCCGACATCGACCCCGCCGAGATCGGCAAGAACCGCGAGGCCGACGTGCCGATCGTCGGCGACGCCCGCGAGGTCATCGCCGACCTGGTCCAGGCCGTCCAGAAGGAGCACGCCGAGGGCCACCGGGGCGACTACACCGCCTGGTGGAACGACCTCAGCCGCTGGCGCGAGACCTACCCGCTCGGCTACGACCAGCCCGGGGACGGCTCGCTGTCCCCGCAGGCGGTCATCGAGCGGATCGGGCAGCTCGCCCCCGAGGGCACCATCTTCGCGGCGGGCGTCGGCCAGCACCAGATGTGGGCCGCGCACTTCGTCCAGTACGAGCAGCCCGCCACCTGGCTGAACTCCGGCGGCGCCGGGACCATGGGCTACGCCGTCCCGGCCGCCATGGGCGCCAAGGCGGGCAGGCCCGAGCGGACCGTCTGGGCGATCGACGGCGACGGCTGCTTCCAGATGACCAACCAGGAACTGACCACCTGCGCCCTGAACAACATCCCGATCAAGGTCGCCGTCATCAACAACGGCGCCCTCGGGATGGTCCGCCAGTGGCAGACCCTCTTCTACAACCAGCGCTACTCCAACACGGTCCTGCACTCGGGCCCGGACGACGTCAACCCGGACGCCCGCGGCACCCGCGTCCCCGACTTCGTGAAGCTGTCGGAGGCCATGGGCTGCTACGCGATCCGCTGCGAGCGCCCCGAGGACCTGGACAAGGTCATCGAGGAGGCCAACGCGGTCAACGACCGCCCGGTCGTCGTCGACTTCATCGTCCACGAGGACGCGATGGTCTGGCCGATGGTCGCCGCCGGCACCTCCAACGACGAGATCATGGCCGCCCGGGACGTCCGCCCCGACTTCGGCGACAACGACGACGACTGAGAGCCGTCCGGGACTTCAGGAAGGTACGCCCGTCATGTCCACCAAGCACACGCTCTCGGTCCTGGTCGAGAACACCCCCGGCATCCTCGCCCGGATCGCCGCCCTGTTCTCCCGCCGCGGCTTCAACATCGACTCCCTCGCGGTCGGTGTCACCGAGCACCCCGACATCTCCCGCATCACCATCGTGGTCGGTGTCGAGGACCTGCCGCTGGAGCAGGTGACCAAACAGCTCAACAAGCTCGTCAACGTGCTGAAGATCGTCGAACTGGAACCCGGTTCGGCCGTGCAGCGCGAACTCGTCCTGGTGAAGGTGCGCGCCGACAACGAGACGCGCTCCCAGATCACCGAGATCGTCCAGCTCTTCCGCGCCAAGACGGTCGACGTCTCCCCGGAGGCCGTGACCATCGAGGCCACCGGATCCAGCGACAAGCTGACCGCCATGCTCAAGATGCTGGAGCAGTACGGCATCAAGGAGCTGGTGCAGTCCGGCACCATCGCGATCGGCCGCGGCGCCCGTTCGATCACGGACCGGTCGCTGCGCGCCCTCGACCGATCGGCGTAACGACACACGGCGACGCGTACGGGCGCGCGGGCGACACCGCCGCCCGTATGCCGAGACCCGGAAACTTCCCGCCCCCTCACCGGCATACGGTGGGACGCACAACCCGCACACCAAGGAGAGAACCCAGTGGCCGAGCTGTTCTACGACGCCGACGCCGACCTGTCCATCATCCAGGGCCGCAAGGTCGCGGTCATCGGTTACGGCAGCCAGGGTCACGCCCATGCCCTGTCGCTGCGCGACTCGGGTGTCGACGTGCGGGTGGGTCTGCACGAGGGATCGAAGTCGAAGGCGAAGGCCGAGGAGCAGGGCCTGCGCGTGGTGAGCCCGTCCGAGGCCGCGGCCGAGGCCGACGTCATCATGATCCTGGTGCCGGACCCGATCC
>NZ_JBSFSI010000026.1:0-105125 GCF_053589675.1 Streptomyces sp. NPDC003284 | reverse complement strand
GTGCCCAGGGAGCTGAGGAGTTCGCACAGCAGGCGGCGGCGGGCGAGGGAGCGGGCCAGGGCGTCGGTCACGGACGCGGGCGACGCCGGTCCGGACGGGGCGGCCGCGGCGAGGTCGGCGGGCAGCCCGTCCAGCCACTGGTCGAAGGACTGGTTGAGCAGGGCGAAGAACACGGCCTCGCGGGTCTCGAAGTACCGCACGACGTTGGTCTTGGACAGGCCCACACGGCGGGCCAGTTCCCGCAGGCTGACGTCCCCGACCGGCATCTCCTCCAGCGACTCCGCCGCGGCCGCCAGGATCGCCCGCCTGCGCGCCTCACGCTGCTCCGCACTGCGCGCCCGCCGGAAGCCGGGCTGCCGGTCGCCGGTCACCGCCGCATCTCCGAAGGCGGGGCCGGGGGGCGTCGCTGGGACGCCCCCCGGCCGCTGACTCCGGTCACACGGACTCGCTCACGTGGCGCCACTTGGCGTCCTCGGCGGCACGATTCTCGGACACGAACCGGCCCACTGCGGAAGCGTCCTTGCCGAGCAGCAGCCGCAGCGGCGGCTCCGGGGCCTCCGCGATGTCCAGCAGGATCCGCGCGATGCGAGCCGGGTCGCCGGGCTGCTTGCCGTCCGACTGGCGCTGCCGGGCGATGGCGGGCTCGATGACCTCCTTGTACGGCTCGCTGACGGGCGGCGTGCTCATGGAGGATCCGGCCCAGTCGGTGCGCATGGCGCCGGGCTCGGCCACGGTCACCTTGATACCGAGGTGTGCCACTTCCTTGGCGAGCACCTCGGAGAAGCCGCCGACCGCCCACTTGGCCGTCTGGTAGGCGCCCAGGCCGGGGCCGCCCACGCGTCCGCCGACGGAGGAGACCTGGATGATGTGGCCGGATCCCTGCTCGCGCAGGACGGGGAGCGCGGCGCGGGTGACGTTGACGACGCCGTAGAGGTTGGCGTCGATCTGGGCGCGGAACTCCGCCTCGGGCATGTCCTCGATCGAGGCCATGTCCGCGTAGCCCGCGTTGTTCACGACCACGTCCAGGCGGCCGAAGGTCTCGACCGCTGCGGAGACGGCCCGCCGTGCGGCCTCGGCGTCGGTCACGTCCAGGGTGACCAGGCGGACGCGGTCGCCGTACGTGTCGGCGAGGTCCCTGAGGGACTCGGTGCGCCGGGCGGTGGCCACCAGGTTGTGCCCCGCGTCGAGCACCGCCTCGGCCAGGGCGCGGCCCAGACCGCGGGAACTGCCGGTGATCAGCCATGTCTTGCTCATGAGAGTGCCTCGGTTTCTTTCCGTGGTGTGATGTGTCTCTGGGGGTGTACGGGGGGTGTGTCGCGGGGGCTCAGACGAGGAAGCCGCCGTCCACGGCGAGATGGGCGCCGGTGACGTAAGCGGCCTCGTCGGAGAGCAGGAAGCAGACGGCCTTGGCGATCTCGCGGCCGGTGCCGAGCCGGCGGGCCGGGATGCCCTCGGCGATCCGGGCGACTTCCTCGGGGTTGCCCTGCTGGCGCGGGACCGGGATGACACCGGGCTGGAGTTCGTTGATCCGGATGCCGTGCCGCGCCCAGTCGGCGGCGGCCGAACGGGTCAGGCCCCGGATGCCGTGCTTGCTCGCGCTGTAGGCGGCACGGTGGGACAGGCCCCGGTCGGCGAAGACGCTGGAGATGTTGACGATGGCGCCGCCACCGGCCTCCTTGATCGCCGGGATCTGGTACTTCAGTCCGTGGAAGACACCGGAGAGGTTGATCCCGATGGTGGCGTTCCACTCGTCCTCGGGCAGGTCGGGGACGTCGTGGTGGACGCTGGAGGTGCCCGCGTTGTTCACGGCCAGATGCAGGGCGCCGAAGTGGCGGACCGTCTCGGCGACGGCGTGCTCGACGGCGTGCGCGTCGCTGACGTCCGTGGCCAGGACCAGGGCCTTGCCGCCCGCCGCGGTGATCTCGTCGGCGACCTGCCGCAGCGGTGCTTCCCGGCGTCCCACCAGGGCCACGGCGGCGCCGCGTTCGGCGAGCACCCGGGCGATGTCGGAGCCGATGCCGCTGCCCGCGCCCGTGACGAAGGCGGTCCGGCCGGTGAACTGATCGCTGAAGTTCATGTGTCTCGTTCCTCGCTGTGCTGAGGCTTCTTCGCTGTCTTGGTCCTTCTGTGCTTCTCGCTACTTCTCGTCCGCGTCGCGCACGGCGGTGTTCAGAGCGCCGTACTGGCCGCCCCTGACCCGCGCGGGGTCGAACAGCGCGCTCAGGCGGGCGACGTCGTCGGCGCTGAGGGGGACCGAGGTCGCCGCGGAGTTCTCACGGACGTAGGCCATGCGCTTGGCGCCCGGGATCGGTGCGATGTCGTGCGGCTGGGAGAGCAGCCAGGCGAGCGCGACCTGCCCCGGGGTGTGGCCCCGGCCGGCGGCGAACTCCCGGAGCGCGTCGACCAGTCGCATGTTGTGGTCGAAGTTCGCGCCCTGGAACTTGGGCAGGGTGGAGCGGAAGTCCTCGCGGCCGAAGACGATGCCGGGGCGGAAGCCGCCCGCGAGCATGCCACGGCCCAGCGGGCTGTAGGGGACCAGGGTGACGCCCAGCCGGCGGCACTCCGGCAGCACCGCCGCCTCGACCCCGCGCTCCCACAGGGAGTACTCGCTCTGGAGGGCGGACACGGGGTGGACCGCGTTCGCCCGCCGCAGGATCTCCGGGGTGACCTCACTCAGGCCGATCGCCCGGACCTTGCCCTCGGCGACGAGTTCCGCCATGGCGCCCACGGTGTCCTCGACCGGGACGGCCGGGTCGAGGCGGTGGTAGTAGTACAGGTCGATCCGGTCGGTGCCCAGCCGCCGCAGGCTGGCCTCGCAGGCGGTGCGTACGTACTCCGGGCGGCCGTCGAAGAAGCTGCGGCCCTCGGGGGTCGGGCGGGCGGAGAACTTGGTCGCCACGACAGCCCGGTCCCGCAGACCCTTCAGGGCACGTCCCAGCAGTTCCTCGTTGTGCCCGAAGCCTGCCACCGGGCTCCCGGGTGCGGCGCTGCTCGCGCCGTAGTAGTCCGAGGTGTCGAAGAAGTCCACCCCCAGGTCCACGGCGGCCCGGATCGTCGCGGCCGAGGTGTCCGGGTCTGCCGCACCGTAGAACTGCGACATCCCCATGAGGCCGAGGCCGACGGGCCGCACGGACAGGCCCGAGCCGCCCAGCGGCACCCGTGCCGGATGCGGTGCTCCGGCCTCTTCATACATGTGCGCGGTGTCGTCGCTCATGGCCGACCGCTCCTGTCCATCGTCTCGGTGTCTCGGTGTCTCGGCACAGTGGCCCGGTAGATAAGAGGCCAGTGGACCTTTACGGGTCACGACTATAAGAGGCCGCTGGCCTCTTGTCCAGCCTGGCCGGTCGAGGTGCGGCTGATCTGCCGTTCCGTGGACGGCTGTCTGGAAAGACACCTGGCTCTGGCGGGTCACTGCGCTGTCCTGTGAACCTGGTCCGCGCGCAATCCGTTGCCGTCTCGGAAGCATGTGTGAGTGCGAGGGTGACCTCCGGTCATCCGAGAAAGGACAGTGCATGGGCATCCCCCCTCACCTTCCGCTAGAGGTGTCCCCCGAAGAGGTGCGGGAGCTGGGCGCGGCCGTGGTCTCCCGGCTCGCTGAGTTCGTGGCGGCGGTACCGCGGCGCCCGGCCAGCTCCGCACCGGACATGGCGGCCGTCGGGGAGCTGGTCGCACCGTTCACGGCGGCGCCGCCGGAGGAGGGAGGTGACCTGTCCGTGCTGCTCGACCGGCTGTGCCGGGCCGCCGACCTGGCGATGGAGACCGCCGGGCCGCGTGTGCTGGCCGCGATCCCGGGCGGCGGCATCTACACCTCCGCGCTGGCCGAGTTCTTCACCCGCACGGTCAACCGCTTCGGCGGGCTGGCCGCCGCCGCCCCCGCGCTGACCGCCATGGAGGAGAGCGTGCTGCGGTGGATGGCCCAGGACGTGTGCGGGCTCCCCGCGGGCAGTTCCGGGATCCTCACCACGGGCGGCTCGACGGCAAACCTCTCCGCGGTGGTCACGGCGCGGCACATCCGGCTGGGTGAGTCCCTGGAGAACGGGGCCCTCTACGTCGGCGCGCAGACCCATCACTCGGTGGCGAAGGCCGCCCGGATCGCGGGCATCCGGGAGCGCAACATCCGCGTCGTACCCACCACCGGCCGACTGCACCTGGATGTCGCGGCTACGGCGGAAACGATACGGCGCGACCGGCGCGACGGATTGCGTCCCTTCCTCCTGGTGGCCACCGCGGGGACCACCGACGCCGGGACCATCGACCCGCTGCCGGCCCTTGCCGATCTGGCCGAGGAGGAGAACCTCTGGTTCCATGTGGACGCGGCCTACGGAGGCTTCTTCCGGCTGACGGAGCGCGGGCGCCGTCGGCTGGCCGGTGTCGAACGGGCGGACTCGGTCACCCTCGATCCGCACAAGACCCTGTTCCTGCCGTTCGGCACCGGAGCGCTCGTCGTACGTGACCCTGGCGCGCTGGCCGCCGCGCACCAGGGCACCGGCAGCGTCCTCCAGGACGTCGGTTCGTCCGACGCGCTTCCCGACTACGCCTACCGGGGCATCGAGTTGAGCCGGGAGAACCGGGGGACACGCGTGTGGCTACCCCTGCATCTGCACGGTGTCGCGGCCTTCCGCACAGCACTCGACGAGAAACTCGACCTCGCCGAGCACGCCTACGAACAGCTCACCGGCATGCCTGCGCTCGACGTCCCCTGGCGCCCGGAACTGAGCACCGTGACCTTTCGTATCCGTCCGCGTGACGCGAGCCCCGAAGCCGTCGAGAAGGCCGACGAGGCCACGCGGAAGCTCCCTCAGCACATCAACGCGAGTGGCCGCGTCCTCATCTACAGCACCGTCATCGAAGGCCGCCAGGCCATCCGGATGTGCGTCGTGGCGTACGCGACACACAGGGAGCACGTGGACGAGGCGCTGGACGAGATAGCGGCTGCCGTCGCCGCGCTCTGATCCGGCTGGCCGATGAAGTGATGCAGAACGAAACACTGAAAAAGCAACAGGGAAGCGTGATGGCTCGTTTCGGTCTTTATGATGTGTGCGACGAAACTGTGGGTGAGTTTCTGTGCACACAATGGGAGAGAGCGTGTGACGCTCTGGACCTTCCGCCCGGCGAGGCCGCGGCGTCGAGTGATCTGCTCAGGGAAGTCCTTGATCCGTGGTTCGCCATCGAGATCGGCCGGGAGTGCCGTCACCCGTCGTACGTGGCAGAGGACGGGTTCCCGGCCGAAATCTCTGTGAAGTGGACGGGTTCCGGTCCGGAACTCCGGGTTCTCTTCGACATCGGATTCGCCGCCGTGCGGCCCGATTTGGTGGCATTGGCTGCCACGGATCGGCTGGCCGTGCGACTGGGTGCCGCACTCGATCATTTCGAACGAGTGGGTGGCGTTTTCTTCGCCGGCCGTCCGGGACCGCCGGCTCCCCTGTGGCATTCCCTCGTCCTGCGCCCCGGCGAACCCGTCTCCCTGAAGGCGTACTTCGGCCTGTACCGCTGGGGGACGGACGAACGCGAGGCAGCGGTCGGGGCCGCCATGGAAATCCTGGAAATGGGCGCGGCATGGGCCGCGGCATCTTCCGGAGTGAACACCGGAAAGCATGAGCTGGAATTCTTCGCCCTCGACCTCTCCGACGCACCGCAGAGCAGGGCGAAGGTCTACTACCGCGGTGCCGCCGCCACGGTGGAGGAGCTGAACTCCCTCGCCGGGCTGGCCGGATCGCACGACGCGGCCCGGGCCGGCCGGGCCTACTCCGTCCTTGTCGGAGGGGAACACGGGGACGCCGGCGAGGCCCCTCTGACCTGTCTGGCCTTCCGCAAGGGCTGCGACCGGGCCGAGGAGGCGACCACGTATCTGCGCGTGGCGAGCCTGTCCCGGTGCGAACGGGACACGACCGAGCGGGTGGCGGCGCTCATGGCGAGCGAGGGCATCCCCGCCGGTCCGTACCGGAAGCTGGTCGACGCGCTCGCACCCCGGCCGCTCGAAGCCTTCGTCGGTCTCCAGGAACTGGTCAGCTACCGCGTGGTCGGGCAGCGCGCGGACCTGACCACGTACTTCCGCTTCCCCGTCCACCCGGTGGCCGCCATCCGCCCGACGGCCGGCCATGTCCCACGGCCCGCCCGGCGGCACCTCCGGCGGACCGTCTCCTTCCCGGCCACCATGCCGCTGTCCCCTGACGAGTGACGAGGTCATGGCGGGCCTGCGGCCCCTTACGGCGAAGGCCGGGCAGCGGCTAGGGTCCTCGCCTGTGACCGAACCCGCGCCGCACCTGACCACCACCGCCGACGCCTACGACGCCGTCGCGGTCCGCTACGCCGATCTGGTCCGCGACTCGCTGGCCGGGCTGCCGCTGGACCGTGCGGTGATCGCGGCGTTCGCCGACTCCGTACGCGCCGCCGGTGCCGGTCCGGTCGCCGAACTCGGCTGCGGACCCGGGTATCTGACCGCACACCTCAGAGACCTGGGGCTGGACGTGCGCGGCATCGACCTGTCACCGGTGATGGTCGGCCTGGCCCGCGAGGCGTACCCGGACCTGCGGTTCGACGTCGGCTCCATGGACGCTCTGGACCTCGCGGACGGGAGTCTCGCCGGTGTCGTCTCCTGGTACTCGCTGATCCACACCCCGCCGCGGGACGTGCCCGCGTACATCGCCGAGTTCCGGCGGGTGCTGGCCCCCGGCGGCCGGCTGCTGCTCGGTTTCTTCGAGGCGGAGGGCGGCCCCGTCACGGCGTTCGACCACAAGGTGACCACCGCCTACCGGTGGCCGGTCGACGAGCTGGCCCGGATCGCCGCCGGTGCCGGGTTCACCGAGATCGGCCGCATGCTGCGCGAGCCCGGCGAGGAGGAGCGCTTCCGCCGCGGCCACCTGCTGATGCGCCTGGGCTGACCCGCCGGCCGACGGAGAAGCCCATCGGCCGGCCGACGGGGAAGCCGGTCGGTCAGCTGACAGGGAACGGCAGCCGCGCGGCCGAAGCGCCCAGCGCGGTCCGTTCCGCCGGGGTCGGCTGCCGCCGTCCGGTCCCGACGAGCAGGACGTCCCGGTCGGAGAACGACGGCGGGAACACGAGCCCGGCGATCTTCTCCAGCAGCTCCCGCGAGCGCGCCAGCGACTCGGCGGGCGGCCGCGCCGCGCCGGACAGACGTGCCACGAGGTCGAGATGGTGCAGCGTCCACTCCAGGACGTACGCGTCGAGGTAGTCGCCCGCGGTGAGGACCTGCCCCTGGGTGGTGACCCGCAGCCCGCGGTCGGCGAGCAGCGCGGCGCGTCCGGCGGCCGAACCGACGTCGTCCAGGTGGAACGTGAGCAGCCCCGGCTGCTCGTAGGCGGCGGCCAGGCGGACGATCAGCGCGTCCAGCGGATCGTCGCCGGACGGTGGCTCCACGATGTCCCAGTAGGTCACCGCGTCCCGGGTCGGTTCCGCGTCGGTGGGAGTGACCAGGGTGATCAGGACGTCCTGCGCGTCGATGATCAGATGGCACACCAGGTCCCGCACCAGCCAGCCCGCACAGCCCGACGGGCGCGCGAAGTCCTCGTCGGCCAGCTCGGCGACCGCCGACAGCAGCGCCGTCCAGGAGCGCGTGAAGAGATCCACGTCCGCAAGCTAGCACCGGTCGCACGGGCGGCGCGACGGCATTGCGCGGCCCCGGCCCGGACGCGGCGCGGCCCCGGCTCCCGCCGCCGTGCTCCCGCAACGGGCAGGGCACGGCCAACGGGCAGGGCACGGCGCCCGGTTCAGGTGGCCTTCGGTTCCGCCGCGCGCAACTGCGCGATCCCCCAGTCCAGAGCGGCCTCCAGATGGCTGATCCGGCCCGTGGCGAGCAGCAGTGCCACCCCGCCCTGGATACCGGCCAGCAGCGCCGCCGCGGCCGTGTCGACGTCGAAGGTGTCCGGCAGCAGCCCCCTGCTCCTGAGCGCCCTGATGCCCTCGGCGATGTGCTCCTGCCACTTGCGCATCAGCTCGACGACCACCGCCTGCGCACCGGGGGAGGCGGGGCCGACCTGGCGGAGCAGGGAGCCCAGCGAACAGGTGTCGCCCTGGTCCCGGTACCGCGCGACGACCGAGTCGCGCCACCGGTCCCACGCCTCCCAGCTGTCCAGGTTCCCCAGATACGGCTGCTGGTCCTCCAGGACCTGGCCGGCCTCGAAGTTGGCCACCTCCAGCAGGAGTTGGTCCCGGCCGCCGGGAAAGTAGTGGAACAACTGGCTCTTGCTGGTCCGGGTCCGCTCGCGGATGTCGTCCAGCGTGGCCGTCAGGCCCTCCTCGCGCAGGACCTCGGAGGCCCCGGCGACGATGCGCTTGCGTGTCGCCTGCCCCTTGGGGGTCAGAACGTGGACCATACTCCAGCTCCCCTTCACCGGACCGGTGGTCCATTCTACGACCGCCGCCGCCACCGGCCACGGACAGGAGGACGCCCGCCCGCCCCCCGGTCCGACGGGCGACCCTAGACCTCCACCGCCCGCGTGATGGGCAGTGCCGCCGCCCGCGCCCCCGGGCCGAGGGCGGCCAGCAGGCCGATCGCGGCGGCACCGGCGAAGAAGGCCGCCAGGGAGAGCCAGGGCAGGGAGATCACCGCGCCCGGCTGGCCGGACACCGCCGCCACCCCCGCCGCGCCGCCCGCCAGGACGCCAAGACCGGAGCCCAGCAGGGACACCACGACGGACTCGACCCGCAGCATGGACCGCACCCCGGCGCGGTCGAGGCCGACGGCGCGCAGCAGGCCGATCTCCCGCACCCGTTCGAACACCGCCATGCCCATGGTGTTGGCGACCCCCAGCGCCCCGATGGCGACGGTGACACTGAGCATCGCGTACAGCACGGACAGCAGCGGACCGAACGACTCGGCCGCGTCCCGCTGCGCGTCCGCCCGGTCCTGGACCACCAGCAGCGGGTTGTCCAGGGCGCGGCGGACCTCCTCCTTCAGCTCCTCGGTACGGCCCGGCTCGGCCCGTACGAGGACCGAGGTGACCGGGCCGCCGCGCGCCGCCCCGGCCCCCGCGAGCGCGCTCTCGGGCAGCAGGGCCGGGCCCAGCGCCTCGGGGCCGTCGTAGACCGCGACGATCGGCCGGTCCAGGGCCGGGCCGTCCGGGACCCCGGCGGCGGACAGCTCCCGGCCGGTGAGACGGTCGCCCGGCTTCCAGCCGTGCGCCGCGGCCAGCCCGGTCGTGACGGCGACACCCCGCGCCAGGCCGTCCAGGGAACCGGCGCGCACCGTGAGGCCGCCCAGGCGCCCGCGGCCCACGGCGTCCGGGTCGACGACGGCCGCCCACAGCGTCGAGCCGTCGCGCAGCCCGAAGGAGCTTTCCCGGACCGCGGTGACCGCCGCCACGTGCGGCAGCCGCGCGACCCGGCCCGCCGTGTCCGCGCCGACCTCGGCGAAGTCGACCGCGCCGATCCGCAGGTCCGTCGGCAGTTCCGCCCCGGCCTTCCGGGCCGCCGTGGCGCTCAGCGAGGACAGCGCCACGGTGACCGCGCTGACCAGCGCCACGCACACGGTGAGCGCCCCGGCGGTCGCCGCGGTGCGCCGCGGGTTGCGGCGCACATTGGCCAGCGCCAGCACACCGCGTACGCCGGTCGCCCGCCGCAGCGGTGCGCGCAGCACCCGGGTCAGCGGCGGCGCGATCACCGGGGTGAGCAGCACCAGACCGGCGAGCAGCACCGGCAGCCCCGCCGCGAGCACCGCCAGCTCGCCGCCCGCGACGGCCAGCAGCAGTGCGCCCGCGCCCGTGGCCAGAGCCCCGGCGAGAGTGCGGCGGCGCAGCGACGGGGCGGGGGCGGGCAGGTCGGTACGGAGCGCGGCGACCGGAGCGACGGCCGAGGCGCGCAGCGCGGGCACGTACGCGGCGGCGGCCGTGACGGCGACACCGACCGCCAGTGCGGTCAGCAGCGGCACGGGAGCCAGCGGCCGCAGCGGGGCCGCGGCCCCCGGGCCCGCGCCGGGGCCGAACAGCGTGCCCAGCGCGGCGGCCACCCCGATGCCGGTCACATATCCGGCCAGCGCCGCGACGGCGCCGACCAGGGCCGCCTCGCCGAGCACCGTCCGCAGCACCCGGCCCCGGCTCGCGCCCACCGCGCGCAGCAGGGCGTGTTCCCGGGCCCGCGCGGCGCTGAGCATCGTGAAGGTGTTGCCCACCAGGAACGCCGAGACGAACAGCGCGATCCCCGCGAACACCAGCAGCAGCGTGCCGAGCTTCGCACGGTCGGGCGCCGCCGCGGCCTCGGCGTCGAGTTCCGGGCGGGAGACCGCCTCCAGACCGGCGGGCAGCACCCGTGCCGCACGCTCCGCGAGCACTGAGGGGGCGGTGCCGGGAGCGGCCGCGAGCGTCACCGACGCGTAGGCGCCCGGCGCGGGCGCGAACAGGGTGCGCGCGGTGGCCCGGTCGAACGCGGTGACCGTGCCGCCCGCCGCGACGACGGGGTCGTCCACGGTGAACACCCCGGTGAGCCGCACCGAGCGGACCTCGCCGGACACGACGACCCGCACCCGGTCCCCGACCCGGTAGCCGGCGCGGGCGGCCGACCACCGGTCGACGGCGGCCTCGCCGGGACCCTGCGGGCCGCGCCCGCCGGTCAGGGCGTAGCGGGGGTCGGACCCGTGCCGGTCCGGTGTGAAGTCCACCCCGGCCGCGCCGGACGCCGGTCCCACCAGCGTGCCGTCGCGCGCCACCAGGAACGCCCGGCCCACCAGGGTGCCGCGCGCCGCGGCCACCCCCGGCAGCGCGGCCAGCCGCCGCCGCAGCGCCTCGTCCGGCACCGCCGGGGCGCCGCCCGCCGCCGGGGCGCCGGTCGCGCGCACCTCCACCGACACATCGGGCCGTGACGCCCGCTGGAGCCGGTCGGCGCCCTCGGCCAGCGACCGGCTGTACAGCAACGAGCCGCTGACACACGCGACACCGATCAGCACGGCCAGCGCGGGCAGCACGAAGCGCCGCAGATCGCGGTGGACGGAGCGCAGGACGGTACGGAACATGACGCCTTCCAGGGCTGCCGGACGGGGGCAAGGAGAGGGACGGGGGCAAGGAGAGGAACGTGGGCAGGGAGGGGGGAGAAACGTGAGGAGACACGTGACATGTGTGGGAGCGTGTGTGTGCGGAGGGGGCGGGGCGGCCCGGTGTCCCGATCATCGCCCGGCGCGGGGCGGCGGCGGATCGGCCGGAGGACCGAATCCGGCGCTCCGGTGCGCGCCGCGCCTCGGCCGAACGGTCGAGGCGCCGCCCGCCACCGGCCCGTAACCTGCACAGACATGAAGCAGTTCTTCGACGTCCCGGTGAGCGGCCGGCGCAGCGCGGCGCGCTGCGCGGCGGTGCTGTCGCTGTCCGCGGTGGTGGCCGAGAGCACCGACGCGGGGTCCGTGTGGTCGGCCGTGGCCTGGACGCTGTCCGGCGCCCTGGCCCTGGCCGCCGTCGCCGTCCCCCGCGACCGCTTCGGCCCGGTGGCCCTCGCCGCCGTCGTCGCCTCCGGCCTGGTGACCCTGCTCGCCGTCCTGACCGATGTCCGCGCCGAACACACCTTCGGCGTCGTCGAGTCGTGCGCGCTGCTCCTGGTCGTCGCCCGCGCGCTGCGCCTGGGTCCGCCGCTGCGGGCCGTCGCCGTGGCCTCGGGAGCGGTGGCCGCGCTCACCGTGATCTTCCTGCGGCTGCCGTCGGCGGAGTACAGCCGGGCGGGCTCGTTCACGGTCCCGGTGCTGTGGTGCGCGGCGGCCCTCGCTGCGGTGCTCGGCCTGTACCTGCGGCTGCTCGACCGGTTCCGCGAGCGCGAGCACGAGGCCGCACTGCAAGAACAACGCATTGATTACGCAAGGGAGTTGCACGACTTCGTCGGCCACCACGTGACCGCGATCATCGCCCAGACCAAGGCCGTACGGTTCGCCACCGCCGCCGGGCGGCCGCCCGGCCCCGAGGAACTGGACGGCATGCTCGCGGCCGTCGAGGAGGCCGGTTCGCAGGCCATGCAGTCGATGCGGAGCATGGTGGCCGTGCTGCGGGACCCGCGGGGCGGCGGAGCGGCGACGGGGCCCGGTGGCGGCCTGGCCGGACTGCGCACCCTCACCGAGCGGTTCTCCGCCTCCGGCCCGCGCACCGCCCTCACCCTCGACCCGCGCCTGACCACGGGCGGGCTGCCGCCCGGCATCGCCACCACCGTGCACCAGGTCGTGCGCGAGGCGCTGACCAACGTACGCAAGCACGCGCACGGTGCGCACAGGGTCACCGTGGACGTCCGCGTGGCCGGTGACACCGCCCGGCCCGTCGTACGGGTGTCGGTGTGCGACGACGCGGAGGCGGCGGCCGGAACCGCCGCCGACGCCCCGGCCCGGTCGCCCGCGCCCGCCCGGCGCGCCGGGACCGGGGCCGGGAGCGGCTACGGCCTGGTCGGGCTCGCGGAACGCGCCGCCCTGGTCGGCGGCACCGTCACCGCGGGCCCGCGCACCGGCGTCGGCTGGGTCGTGGAGGCGGACATCCCGCTGCCCGGCCCGCTCGAAGGTCCGACGTCCGGAGCGCCGCCCCACGGCACGGACGAGTCCGGGGCGGCTGACACCCTGGACCCATGACGATCAGAATTCTCCTCGCCGACGACCAGCAGATGATCCGCTCGGCCTACGGCATGATCCTCGGCTCGCAGCCCGACATGGAGATCGTCGCGTCGGTGGCGGACGGCGCCACCGCGGTCCAGGAGGCCAGGCGGCTGCGCCCCGACGTGTGCCTGCTGGACATCCGGATGCCCGGACTCGACGGTCTGGAGGCGACCCGGCTGCTGGCGGGCCCGGACGCGGCCGAGCCGCTGAACGTGCTCATCGCGACCACCTTCGACGTGGACGAGTACGTGTACCGGGCGCTGCGCAACGGCGCGTGCGGCTTCCTGCTCAAGGACGGCTCGCCCGCGCTGCTCGTGGAGGCGGTACGGGCCGTCGCCGCCGACAACGCCCTCATCTCGCCGTCGATCACCGTCCGGCTGCTGAAGCACATGACGGACGCCGCCTCCGACGCCGCCGCGCGCCCCCGGCCCGCCCCGCCCGCGCCGCCCGCCGCCCCCGCCGCGCGCACGGCACCCGAACTCCCGCTGACCGCCCGCGAGATGGACGTCGTACGCCTGGTCGCCCGGGGGCGCACCAACGAGGAACTGGCGGCCGACCTGCACGTCTCGCTCTCCACGGTGAAGACGCATCTGGGCAGCGTGCAGCGCAAGCTCGCCGCCCGCAACCGGGTCGAGATCGCGGCCTGGGCCTGGGAGAACGGCGTGTGCACGGCACGGGACGAGCAGGACCGGCCGTAGGGCCTGTCCTGCTCGTCCCGGAGAGCGGTTCCCTCGCCTCACTCACCTGGCGGTGGCGTGTACGGCCTTCTCGATGACGTTGGTGACGAGGCCGGGGTGGGAGACGGCGACGGAGTGGGAGGCGGCGATCTCGGTGGTGTGGGCGTGGGCGCGCTGGGCCATGAAGCGCTGTGCGGCGGCGGGGATGTTGAGGTCCTGGGTGGTGACGATGTCCCAGCTGGGGATGGTCTTCCAGGCGGCGGTGGTGGCCTTCTCCTCCAGGGCGGCCTGGGCGATGGGGCGTTGGCCGGCGGCGGCGAGGGCGGCCTGGTCGCGGGGGACGTCGGCGGCGAACTGGTGGCGGAACTTGTCCTGCTGGATGTAGAGGTCGGTGCCGGTGGTGCCGTCGGCGTTCTTGTAGGGGACGGGGTCGAGGGCGTCGGGGAGGGTGGAGCCGGGGTACTTGTTCGTGAGGCCGAGGGCGGTCTCGCCGGGGGCGGGGAGGAAGGCGGCGACGTAGACGAGGGCCTTGATGTCGTGGTTGCCGGTGGCGGCCTGGCTGATGACGGAGCCGCCGTAGGAGTGGCCGACGAGGATCTTGGGGCCCTTGATGTGGTCGAGGAGGCTGCGCAGGGCGGTGGCGTCGCCGCTGGGGCTGCGCAGGGGGTTGGCGGCGGCGACGACGGGGTAGCCGTCGGCGCGCAGTCGTGTGATCACGCCGTTCCAGCTGGAGGCGTCGGCGAACGCGCCGTGTTCCAGGACGATCGTCGGCCTGGCGTGCCGGCCGGCGGTGTCCGTGTGCTGGGGTGTGCTGCTCGCGTTCACGGCGAACGCGGTACCCGCGATGCCCGCCGTGAGCGTGGCCGCGACCGCCGTCACGAACCGCCGGCCCCGCAGATTCTTGATACCGACCATGAGAAATCACCCTTCACGGAGATTCGATTCGGGAATCGAGACCGGCACCTCGGCGCCCGTCACCGCTCTAACTGGTGATTAATGTTCCATGGGTGCCGTCACCTGTCAAGCCAGTGACGAATGGGGAGGGTGCCCGTCAGGCCACCCGGACCAGGTGCACCGCGCAGCTCGCCCAGTCGCCCGGCGCCAGGCCGGGGCGGAAGCCGTACTCGGTGAGCACCGCGGCATGGTGCACCTCGCCCGTGCCGGTGTCGCGGTAGCGGGCCCCGGCGGTGAGCCCGCGCAGCCGCACCGGAAGCTGCGGCACCCCGTGGCGCGGCCCGCGCCGCCAGGCCAGCACCAAGGTCTCGGCGCCGTCCGCGGCCGCGTACTGCACGACCGTCGCGCCCTCGCCGTGCGGACCGGACAGCCGGTACAGGTCACCCTGCTGCACCAGATGCCGCACCTTCTTGTACGCGGCCACCAGCTCGGCGCCCTCCGCCAGCTCGGCCGGCGACCAGCGGGCCAGGTCGCCGCCGATGCCCAGCAGCCCGGACATCGCGGCATGGAAGCGGAAGCGCAGCGGCACCGTGCGCGCGGTGAGCTGGTTCGGCACATCCGTCACCCAGGCGGACAGCACACGCGCCGGATGGAGCTGGCCGAAGCCGTGCTGGATCACCAGCCGGTCCACCGCGTCGGTGTTGTCCGACACCCACGCCTGATCGGTACGGGCGAGAATCCCCAGGTCGACACGGCCGCCGCCGCCGCTGCACGTCTCCACCCGCAGCCCCGGGTGATCGGCCCGCAGCCGGTCGAGGACGCCGTACAGCCGCTCCACGTACGCCGTCCACAGCCGGTCGCCGCCGTCCGGCCCCTGCTCCGCCTCGCCCCGGGCCCCCGGTCGGCCGGCCTCGCTGAAGGGGCGGTTCATGTCCCACTTGAGGAAGTCGACGCCGTACTCGCCCACCAGCCGCGTCAGCCAGCCGTACGCCCACTCGGCGACATCGTCGCGGGCGAAGTCCAGCACCAGCTGGTGGCGCAGCTCCGTGCGGGTGCGGCCGGGCAGGTGCAGCACCCAGTCCGGGTGGGCGCGGTACAGGTCGCTGTCCGGATTGACCATCTCCGGCTCCACCCAGAGGCCGAAGCGCATACCGAGTCCGTGCACCGTGTCGGCCAGCGGTCCGAGCCCGGCGGGGAAGCGGTCCGGGGCCGGGGTCCAGTCGCCCAGGCCCGCCCGGTCGCTGCGCCGCGCGCCGAACCAGCCGTCGTCGACGACGTACAGCTCGACACCCAGCGCGGCGGCCCGCTCGGCGAGCGCCTTCTGACCCGCCTCGTCGACGTCGAAACCGGTGGCCTCCCAGGAGTTGTAGAGCACGGGCGCCACCTCGTCGGCGTGCGCCAGCACATGGCGGCGGACATAGGTGTGCCAGGCCCGGCTCGCCGCGCCGAAGCCGCCCTCGGTGAAGAGACCGGCGAACACCGGGGTGCGGAACTCCTCGCCCGGTGCCAGCGGCACACAGGTGCCCTCGTGCCCGGCGCCCCCGGTGAACCCGGCGCGACCGTCCGGGGTGCGCTGCACGGTGATGCGCCAACTGCCGCTCCAGGCCAGGGCCGCGCTCCATACCCTGCCGTGCTCCTCGGACGCCTCGCCACCGTCCAGCATCAGCCACGGTCCCGCGTGATGGCTGGTGATGCCGCGCCTGCTGGTCAGCACCGTCTCGCCGCGCGGCAGCGGCTCGCGGGCGAGCTGGTTCTCCGCCGACCACTGGCCGGTGACATGGCTGAGCCGCCAGCCGGGCAGCGGCGGCAGCGACCAGGCGGCCGAGTCGGCCCGCAGCAGGGTCAGCGGCCGCTCGCCCGCGTTGCGCAGCACCGCGCGGCGCTCGATGACGTCGGTGTCCTCGCGCACCGTGTAGTGCAGCGCCACATGCAGGGGGTGCAGGCGGTCGCGGAACTCCAGGACCAGTTCGGCGCGGCCGGGCGCCGGTGCGAGGACGCGGTGCCCGACGGGTTCCCACTCGAAGCCGCGGGTGCCGTCCGCGTAGCGCACCTGGAGGGACGGCGGCCCGTACCGGGGGCCGCCGTCCACCGGGAGTTCCTCGCCGACCGGTGGCCGTCCCTCGAAGCTGCTGGCCGCCGCCGGGGCCGGGACGGCGAGATCCGCCGCCTCCCGCAGGGTCAGCCGCGGCCCCCAGGCGACATGGCAGGGCGCGCCCGTGCCGTCGACACGCAGGACGTAGGACGTACGGGGCGTGGTCAGCAGCCAGACCCCGGAGTCCGGGGCATGGGAGATCATCGGCATCGGGCCTCACGTTCACGAGAAGGGGTGACGGCGGCAGAGGGCGGCGCGTGCGCAAGAGCCAAGCGCCACCTTCGGTCACATGTCAACACCCCCGATATCGCCTGCCATTGAAAGACGATCACCGCTCCTGGGCAGTCTTCGGAGCATTCCTGCTTCTTTCATTGACAGCGGAAAATAAGAGACCTAGGTTCCCGGCCATGCCCTCGCCGCTCCCGCCCCTCCCGCCGCTTCCACGCCTCTCGCCCGTCCCGCCTTCCTCGCCCGCCCCCCGGCCCGCCGCCGCGCCGCCCGCCGGGACGTTCCCGGCGGGCACCCCCGCCGCCGCGCAGATCTTCACCACGCTGCTGTCGCAGGGGCCGCTCACCCGCGCCGAGGCCGGTCGGCGGGCCGGGCTGTCCGCCGCGGCCGTCACCAAGGCGGTACGGCCCCTGATCGAGGCGGGCTACCTGGTGGAGGACGCGGACGAGGAGGCCCGCCCCGCGCTGGGCCGGCCCGCGAACCTGGTCCGGGTGGACGGCGGACGCGCCCTGTTCATCGGGGTCAAGGTCACCGGCGACGAGATCATCGGCGTGCTGACCGACCTGTGCTGCCGCGTCCTGCTCGCCCGGCATCTGCCCCTCGCCGACCGGGCGCCCAAGGCGGTCCTGGCCTCCGCGGCCGCGCTGGTCGGTGAACTCCTCACCGAGGCCGACGGGTTCGGGGTGCGCGTCATGGGGCTCGGCATCGCCGTCTCCGGTGACGTGGACCGGGCCGAGGGCGTCGTACGGTACTCGCCGTTCCTGGACTGGCGGGAGGTGCCGCTCGCCGAACTCGCCGGGATGACCACGGGGTTGCCGGTGACCGTCGACAACGACGTGCGCGCCCTCACCGTCGCCGAGCAGTGGTTCGGCGCGGGTGTCGGGCTCTCCGACTTCGCCGTGGTGACGGTCGGCGCGGGCATCGGCTGCGGGCTGGTCGTGCACGGCCGGGTGGTCGCCGGGGCGCACGGTGTGGCCGGTGAGATCGGGCATGTCACCGTGGATCCGGCGGGACCGCTGTGCCGCTGCGGCAACCGCGGCTGCGTGGAGGCCATCGCCGGGGACGACGCCATCGTGCGCCGGATCCGGGAGACCACCGGAGCGGAGGTCGCCGACGCCGCCGCGGCCGCGGCCCTGGCCCACCGGGGCGACGCCGGGGCCCGGGACGCCTACGCGCGCGCCGGTGCCGCCATCGGCCGGGGCATCGCCACCGTGGCCAATCTGCTCGGCCCCGAGCGGGTGATCATCTCCGGTGAGGGGCTGGCCGCCTACGACCTGTTCGCCGAGCAGATCCGCGAGGCGTTCACCGAGGCGGCCTTCGGCTCCGCCGCCCGGTGCGACGTACAGACCCGTCCGCTGTCCTTCGAGGAGTGGGCCCGCGGCGCGGCGGCCACCGCCATCCAGTCCTTCACCGCCCAGCACACCCACTGATCCCCAGCACACCCACTGGCCCTCACCCACTGATCACCCGGCACACCCGCTGATCGCCCAGCACACCTACTGATCGTCCGGAACACCCACCGCGCTCTCGCCCCCCTCACACTTGACCGATCGGTCCCACACGCACGTATGAGGAGCAACCATGACGCAGCAGAGCCGCACACCCCTGGCTGCGCCCGGCCCGGGTCGGCGCACCCTCGTCGGCGGACTGTTCGGTCTGGGCGCCACCGCCCTGGCCGCCCCCGTCCTCACCGCCTGCGGCGGGGGAGCGGGCGCCGACCCGAAGACGGTCACCTTCGGCTCCAACGGCGCCGACGCCACCCCGAAGTCCGCCTACGCCGCCCTCACCAAGGCGTTCACCGCGGACTCGGGGCTGAAGGTGAGGACGAACACCGTCGACCACGACACGTTCCAGAAGTCCATCACCAGCTACCTCCAGGGCACCCCGGACGACGTGTTCACCTGGTTCGCCGGGTACCGCATGGAGTACTTCGCCGAGAAGGGCCTGTGCAGCCCCCTCGACGACGTGTGGAAGCGGATAGGCGGCGGCTTCAGCGAGGCGACCCGGCAACTGGCGCGCGGCGCGGACGGCACGTACTACTTCGTGCCGCTGTACAACTACCCGTGGGCCGTGTTCTACCGCAAGAGCCTCTTCGCGGAGCGCGGCTACCAGGTCCCCAGGAAGTGGGACGAGTTCATCGCACTGGCGAAGCGGATGAAGAAGGACGGCCTGGCGCCCGTGGCCGCCGGCTACGGCGGCGGCGACAGCTGGTCGGTCCTCGGTGCCTTCGACTATCTGAACCTGCGCGCCAACGGCTACGAGTTCCACACCTCCCTGCTGCGCGGCCAGGTGTCCTGGACCGACCCGCGCGCCGCCCGCGTCCTGGACCTGTGGCGCGAACTGACGCCGTATCACCAGGCGAGCGGTGGCGGCCGGTCCTGGCAGGACGCCGCGCAGTCGCTGTTCGACAAGAAGTCCGGCATGGCGGTCATCGGGCTCTTCGTCGGCCAGCAGATCACCGACGAGTCCCTCCGCTCGGACCTCGACTTCTTCCCGTTCCCCGAGGTCGACCCGGCCCACGGCCAGGACACCGTGGAGGCGCCCACCGACGGCTTCATGCTCAGCCGCAAGCCGAAGAACGCCGACGGCGCGCGGAAGTTCCTGGAGTTCCTGGGCGGCGCGCGGGCCGAACACACCTACATGGGCGTCGACCCGAGCAACCTCGCCGTCCACGAGCAGGCCGACACCAGCGCGTACAACGCGCTCCAGAAGAAGTCCGCCGAACTGATCGCCTCGGCCAAGCACATCAGCCAGTTCGCCGACCGCGACAGCGACCCCGGCTTCGTCTCCACCGTCCTGCTGCCCGGCCTGACCGCCTGGCTCGGCCACCCCGACGACGGCTCCGGCACGCTGAAGCGGATCGAGTCCCAGCGCTCCCGCTTCTTCGCGGCCTGACCGGGACGGAAAGGCTCCCGCCGTGTCCCTCGCCTCCCGCGCCTCCCGCTCGCCTCTCGCGCCGAAGACCCCGGCCACCGGCCGGACCCGCACCGCCCCGGCCTCCCGGCTCGGCCGCGGCGACCGCCTCTTCCTGGCCGCCGTCATCGGGCTGCCGCTGGCCGCCCTGCTGGTCCTCGTCTGGCTGCCCGCGCTCGCCTCGGTCGCCCTGTCCTTCACCACCTGGGACGGCCTGGACCTGTCCGGTATCCACTGGACCGGCCTCGACAACTACACCCAGATCCTCACCAACTACCCGCCGTTCTGGCCCGCCGTCCGGCACAACGTGCTCTGGCTGCTCTTCACGGCCCTGCTGCCCACCCCCTTCGGGGTCTTCCTCGCCTACCAGCTCGACCAGAAGATCCGGTTCACCCGCTTCTACCAGACCGCGGTCTTCCTGCCGATGGTGCTCTCGCTGGCCGTCGTCGGCTTCATCTGGGAGATCATCTACAACCCGGACACCGGACTGCTCAACAGCCTGCTGAGCGCGGCCGGTCCGGCCCACCACATCGACTGGCTCGGCGACCCCTCCCTCAACCTGTGGGCCGTCCTGGTCGCCTCCGGCTGGCGGCACACCGGCTACATCATGATCCTCTACCTGGCCGGTCTGAAGAGCTTCGACCCGGCCCTCAAGGAGGCCGCCGCCCTCGACGGGGCGAACGGCCGGCAGACCTTCTTCCGCATCGTGCTGCCCGCGCTCAAGCCGGTCAACGTCATCATCGTCGTCGTCACCGCCATGGAGTCGCTGCGCGCCTTCGACATCGTCTACGTGCTCGGCGGCGGCACCGGCAGCAAACCCGGCATGGAACTGCTGTCCCTGCTCATCACCGACAACATCATCGGCGAGTCCGGCCACATCGGCTACGGCTCCGCGCTCGCCGTCGTACTGCTGCTGGTCTCCCTGGCCGCGATCGGCGCGTTCCTCGTGCAGACCTTCCGCAAGGAGGACACATGACGACGACCGCGTCCCGCCCGGACACCCGCACCCGCGTCCGCGCCGCCCGGCGGCCCGCCCCGGCCCGCGGCGCCCGCCGCCCGCCCCGGCACACCGGCCGCCACCTGCTGCTCGGCACCGTCTCCGTGCTGTGGCTCGTCCCGCTGCTGTGGGCCGTCTACACCTCGCTGCGCTCCTACGACGACACCGCGCGCCACGGCTACTTCTCGCTGCCGCACAGCTTCGGACCGGGCAACTTCACCGATGCCTGGACCCGGTCCGGCATGCCGCACTTCTTCCTCAACTCCGTGCTCATCACCGTCCCCGCCGTCCTGGGCACCCTGCTCTTCTCCGCCGCCGTCGCCTTCTTCGTCACCCGCTTCGACTTCCGGCTCAACCTGGCCCTGCTGATGCTGTTCACCGCGGGCAACCTGCTGCCCGCCCAGGTGCTCATCACCCCGCTGTACCGGCTCTACCTCCAGGTCCCGCTGCCCGCCTGGATGAGCGACTCGCTGCTGCTGTACAACTCCGCCTGGGGCCTCATCGTCATCCACATCGCCTACCAGTGCGGCTTCTGCACCTTCGTCCTCAGCAACTACATGAAGACGATCCCCAAGGAGATCTCCGAGGCCGCCCTCGTCGACGGCGCGCCCGTGTGGCGGCAGTTCCTCCAGATCATCCTGCCGCTGTGCCGCCCCGCGTTCGCCGCGCTGGCCACGCTCGAATCCATCTGGATCTACAACGACTTCTTCTGGCCGCTCACCCTCATCGAGACCGGCGACAAGCGCCCCGTCACCTCCGCGCTGGCCAATCTCCAGGGCCAGTACTTCACCAACCCCAACCTGATCGCGGCGGGCGCGCTGATGACCGCCGTCCCCACACTGCTGGTGTACTTCGCGCTCCAGCGCCAGTTCGTCAGCGGACTCACCATCGGCTCGGGCAAGGGCTGAACCGCCCCCGGAACGCCCAGGAAAGCCCCCGAGCCGCTCCGGCCCACCCCACCGCACTCCAGGAGGCACGACCCATGCGGTCACCCTCGTACTCCGCCCTGCCCGCGCGCGGCCTGAGAGCCGTGGTCGTCCTGGCCCTCGCCGCGGGCCTCGCGACGACCACCCAGACGGCGGCCCGCGCGCACTCCGCACCGGCCCAACCGGCCGCCCCCGCGCACCACACCGCAGTCGCAGCCGCAGCCGCAACGGCCCCCGCCCTCGCCGCCAAGCCCTTCATGGGCTGGTCCAGTTGGAGCATGCAGTCCTCGAAGTACCCCGGCCTCAACCCGGACGGCGACTACAGCTATCTCACCGAGGCCAACGTCCTCAAGCAGACGAACGCCCTCGCCGCCAAGCTCAAGAAGTACGGCTACACGTACGTGAACATCGACGCGGGCTGGTGGCGCGACAACGCCTGGAAGCCCGGGTTCGACCGGTACGCACGCCAGCAGGCCGACCCGGTCCGCTTCCCGCACGGCATGAAGGCCGTCGCCGACGCCGTCCACGCCAAGGGCCTCAAGGCGGGCATCTATCTGCCCGTCGGCCTGGAGAAGGAGGCGTACGACGGCGGCCGGGCACCCGTCTGGCACGCCGACGGCTGCACCACCGCCGACATCGTCTACGCCGACCTGCGCACCACCAACGGCTGGGACAGCGCGTACAAGCTCGACCTCTCCCGCCCCTGCGCGCAGAAGTACATCGACTCCCAGGCCCGGCTGCTCGCCGACTGGGGCTACGACTTCCTCAAGCTGGACGGCGTCGGACCCGGCTCGGGCAAGGGCGGCGACCAGTACGACAACGTTGCCGACGTGGCCGCCTGGCACCGGGCGCTCGCCGCCACCGGACGCCCGGTGCACCTGGAGGTGTCCTGGTCCCTGGACATCGGCCACGCCGCCGACTGGAAGAAGTACACGGACGGCTGGCGCATCGACACCGACGTCGAGTGCTACTGCAACACCCTGGTCAGCTGGGAGAACTCCGTCGACGACCGCTTCGACGACGCGCCCGCCTGGACCCGCCACGCGGGCCCCGGCGGCTGGAGCGACCTCGACTCCCTCGACGTCGGCAACGGCCCTATGGACGGCCTGACCGACGCCGAGCGGCAGACCTACGCCACCCTGTGGGCCGTCGCCAAGTCCCCGCTCTACACCGGCGACGACCTCACCCGCCTCGACTCCTACGGCCTCTCGCTGCTCACCAACCGCGAGGTCATCGCCGTCGACCAGGGTGACGGCCCGCCCGCGCACCCCGTGACCGCCCTGGACCCGCAGCAGGTGTGGGCGGCCGAGAACCCCGACGGCACCTACACCGTCGCCCTGTTCAACCTCGCCGACGCCCCCGCCGCCGTCACCGCCGACTTCGCCGCCCTCGGCTTCACCGGCCGGGCCGCCGTCCGCGACCTGTGGAACCACCAGGACCTCGGCACCCACCGTGACAAGATCACCGAGGCCCTGCCCGCGCACGGCTCCCGGCTGTTCACCCTCACCCCGCGCGGCACCACCGCCGTCACCTCCACCGCCCACGAGGCCGAGGCGAGCGCCAACACCCTGTCCGGCAGCGCCTCCGTCGCCGACTGCGCCGCCTGCTCCGGCGGCAAGAAGGTCGGCAACCTCTACCTGGGCGGCAGGCTCACCGTGAACGACGTCGTCGTGGACCGGCCGGGCACCTACCAGGTGAAGGTGGCCTACGTCAGCGGCGACGCCCGCTCCGTCCAGGTCTCGGCCAACGGCGGCGGCGCGGTCCGGCACCGGTTCCCCTCCACCGGCGACTGGGGCACCCCCGGCACGGTCACCGTCCCGGTCGTCCTCAAGGCGGGCGGCAATACGCTCACCTTCGACAGCGGTTCCGACTACGCGCCCGACATCGACCGCGTCGACGTACCGCGCCCGTCCTGACCCGGCCCGCACCCTCTGAAGAAGACCCACCGCACCGCGAGCACGTTCCTGAACCCCGCAAGGCCCGGCCGGCACCCGTCCCCAGTGCCGGCCGGGCCGTCCCCGAACCCAGGAGCCGCCATGACCGCAGACCGCCCCGAGTCGTCCGAGGCCGCCGACGCCCCCTCATCGCAGGGCAGTTCACCCGCACCCGGCGGGCCCGGCAGAAGAACACTCCTCTCCCTGGCCGCCACCGCATCCCTCACCGGCGCCCTCGGCGCGCTGCCCGCCTTCACCGCCTCGGCCGCCCCCCGGCGCCCGCCCGCCACCGAGGACACACCCGCCGACCCCCGCCACACCCTGTGGTGGCAGGCGCCCGCCGGTGAACACTCGATGATCAGCCAGGGCCTGCCCGTCGGCAACGGGCGGCTCGGCGCCCTCGCGAGCAACGACCCCGGCCGCGAACTCCTCCTCGTCACCGACGCCACGATGTGGACCGGCGGCCGCAACGACACCCTCGACGCCGACGGCCAGTTCCCGTACGGCCGCGACGACTTCGGCTCCCTCACCCTGCTGGCCCGTCTCACCGTCGACCTCCCCGGCCACGACCTGTCCGCCGTCCACGGCTACCGCCGCACCCTCGACCTGGCACAGGGCGTCCTCACCACCACCTACACCCGCGGGAACGTCGTCCACCGCCGGGAGATCTTCGCCAGCCGCCCCGACGACGTCATCGTCGTACACCTCACCCAGAGCGGCGGCGGACGCCACACCGGCACCGTCACCCTGGAGGGCACCCACGGCGAGGCCCCGGCGCCCTCCTTCGGCGGCGCCCTGCCGGGCGGACTGCGCTACGGCGCCGCCGTCACCGTCCACGCGGACGGCGGCGGCCGGGTGCGCGTGCGGGACACCCGGATCGACTTCGACGGCTGCCCGGAACTCACCGTCGTGCTCAGCGGCGGCACGAACTACGCCCCCGACGCCCGCACCGGCTACCGCGATCCCGCCCTCGACCCCGAACACCTCGCCCGGACCAAGGCCCGCGCGGCGGCCGGCCACCCGGTCGCCGCCCTGCGCCGCACCCACGTCGCCGACCACCGCGCCCTGTACGGCACCTTCGCCCTCGACCTGGGCACCTCGACCCCGCAGCAGCGCGCCCTGGACACCTGGGAGCGCGTCCGGTACCGCGCCGAGAGCGGCGTACCCGACCCCGAACTGGAGGCCGCCTACGTGCAGTTCGGCCGCCACCTGATGATCTCCGGATCGCGCGGCAGCCTCCCGCTGGGCCTCCAGGGCCTCTGGCTGGACGGCAACGACCCGGACTGGATGGGCGACTACCACACCGACATCAACGTCCAGATGAACTACTGGATGGCCGACCGGACCGCGCTGTCCCCGTGCTTCGACGCCCTCACCGACTACTGCCTCGCCCAGCTCCCGGCCTGGACCGACACCACCGGGCGGCTCTTCGGCGACCCGCGCAACCGCTACCGCAACAGCAGCGGCCGCACCGCCGGCTGGACCGTCGCCATCTCCACCAACCCCCATGGCGGAGGCGGCTGGTGGTGGCACCCGGCGGGCAACGCCTGGCTGTGCATCACCCTCTTCGAGCACTACGAGTACACCCTCTCCCGCGCCCACCTGGAGAAGATCCACCCGCTGCTCAAGGGCGCCTGTGCATTCTGGGAGGCCCGGCTGGTCGCCACCACCGTGCCCGGCACCCCCGGCGAGGTGCTGATCGCCGACAGCGACTGGTCGCCCGAACACGGACCGCTGGACGCCAAGGGCATCACCTACGCCCAGGAACTGGTGTGGGCGCTGTTCGGCAACTACCAGGCATGCTGCCAGGAGCTGAAGAAGGACACCGCCCACGCGGAGCGGATCGGCGCGCTGCGCGAGCGGCTGTACCTGCCCCGGGTGAGTCCGAGGACAGGCTGGCTGGAGGAGTGGATGTCGCCGGACAACCTCGGCGAGACCACCCACCGCCATCTCTCCCCGCTGGTCGGCCTCTTCCCCGGCGACCGGATCCGCCCCGACACCTCCACCCCGGAGGACATCGTCGCCGGAGCCACCGCCCTGCTCACCGCGCGCGGCACGGAGAGCTTCGGCTGGGCCAACGCCTGGCGCGCGCTGTGCTGGGCCCGCCTGAAGAACGCCGAGCAGGCGTACCGGCTCGTCGTCGGCAACCTGCGCCCCTCCACCGACGGCGGCAACGGCACGGCCTTCAACCTCTTCGACATCTACGAGACCGGACCCGGCCGGGGCATCTTCCAGATCGACGCCAACTTCGGCACCCCGGCGGCGGTCGTCGAGATGCTGCTGTACGCGCGCCCCGGCCACATCGAGCTGCTGCCCGCGCTGCCCGCCGCCTGGGCCGGGTCGGGCTCGGTCACCGGTGTGCCGGTGCGCGGCGGGTTCACCGTCGACCTGAGCTGGCGCGACGGCACGCCGGTGGCGGCCAGGATCCACAGCACCGGCGGCCGCACCACTACGGTGACCCACGGCGACACCTCCCGCACGGTCTCCCTCGCACCGGGGACGTCCGTCACGCTGAAGGGATTCCACCGATGAGGAAGACGCGGAACCGGCCCACCCGTGTCGCCGCCCTGGCCGCCGTGTTCCTGGCCGCCACCGCCGTGCACACCGCCGCCCCCGCCCCCGCGCGGGCGGCCTCCGGCAGCGCCCGGCCGCACCAGGTGGTCACCTGGGCGGCGAGCGCCGACCGGGCCGGAACCGGTGTCCCCGACCGCGCCTACCGGCTGGTCGTGCACACCAGCGTCGCCGGGAGCGCCGCGCGGGTCCGGCTGAGCAACGCCTTCGGCGACCGCCCGCTGACCCTCGACAGCGTCTACGCCGGGATCCGGGAGTCGGGCGCCGCGCTGCGCCCCGGCAGCAACCGGCGGCTGACCTTCGGCGGCGCCGCCGCCGTCACCGTACCCGCAGGGCACACCGTGCTCAGCGATCCGCTGCCCGGCCCGCTGCCCGCCGCCACCGACCTGGTCGTCAGCCTGCACAGCCCGGACGCCGCGGGCCCGGCGACCGGCCACGGCATGGCCCTCCAGACCTCGTACACCACCCAGGGCGACCACACCGCCGAGGAGGGCGCGGACCACTGGACGGCCACCACCGGTTCCTGGTTCTACCTGGACGCCGTCTCCGTGCGCACCGCCGCCCCGCGCACCGGGGCCGTGGTCGCGCTCGGCGACTCCATCACCGACGGCTGGCACTCCAGCGCCGACCTCGACCGGCGCTGGCCCGACTACCTGGCACGCCGTCTGCGGCAGGCCGGCACCGGCGTCCAGGGCGTGGCGAACGAGGGGATCTCCGGCAACAAGGTGCTCGCCGACGGCGCCGGGCAGAGCGCCCTGCACCGCCTGGACCGGGACGTGCTGTCCCAGCCGGGTGTGCGCACCGTGTTCCTCTTCGAGGGCGTCAACGACCTCAAGGCGCACACCGGGGTCACGGCCGCCGACCTGATCGCCGGGTACCGCGAGGTCGTCGCGCGGGCGCACGCCGCCGGCCTGTGCGTGGTCGGAGCCACCGTGGGGCCGTTCAAGGGCTGGGGCGAGTGGGACGCCGCCGCCGAGTCCGTGCGCCAGGAGGTCAACACCTTCGTGCGCACCGGCGGGGCGTTCGACGCGGTCACCGACTTCGACCGGATCCTGCGCAGCCCCTACGACCCCGAGCGCATCCTGCCCGCCCTGGACGGCGGCGACCATCTGCACCCCGACGACAAGGGCATGCAGGCGATGGCCGACGCGGTGGACCTCACCGCCCTGGACTGTGCGGGCGGCCCGCACACCACCGGCTGACGGACGGCCCCGGCACCGCCGCCCTCTTCTGTGCACTCTGACACACATAGCGATATGTGTGTCAGAGTGCGCAGATGTGTCTGAACAAGGTGTCCAGACAACATGTATGCTGGCGCGGTCGGCCCCCTTCGAGCGGGCCGGATGTCCACAGGGCGCCGAGAGCGCCGATCCCGCGCCCGGCAGGTGTGCCGGCCCGTGTGCGTACCCGATTCCAGGAGTTCCCTTGCCGGAGACAGCCGAGCAGTCCCGTCCCACGTTCCTTCTCGTCCCCGGCGGCCACCACGGTCCCTGGGTCTACGACCGGCTCCGCGCGGTCCTCGACGCCCACGGATGGCAGAGCCGCACGGTGACCCTGCGCAGCGCGGTGCGGGAGAGCGAGGCGGCCGAGCCGCTGCCGGGCATGTACGACGACGCCGAGGTGATCCGCGCCGCCCTCGCCGAGATCCCCGGACCGGTGGTCGCGGTGGCCCACTCCTACGGCGGCGTCCCGCTCACCGAGGCCCTGGCCGACGCGTCCGGCGTGGTGCACGCCGTGTACGTGGCGGCCTATCTGCTGGAGGCGGGCGAGGGCATGTTCCAGACCCACGGTGTGCCGGTGCCCGACTCCCTGGCGGGCCTGCGGCCCCCGGAGAACCCGGACCTCAACCTGCCCGCCGCCTTCTACGACGGCGACCCGGACAGCCCGGAGACCAAGGAGGCGGTGGCCCGCCTGGTGCCGCAGACCGTGCGCGCCGACTACGAGACGGTCACCCGGGCCGGCTGGCACACCGTCCCCACCACCTACGTCGTCCCCGACGACGACGTGTCCCTCACCGGGACGGTCGCGGAGCGGATGGCGGCCCGCGCCGACTTCGTCCGCCGGGTCCCCGGGCACCACGCGCCCTTCTACTCGCACCCCGAGGAGTTCGCCCGGGAACTCATGGAGATCGGCGAGCAGGCCACGGCCCGCTGAGCCGCACGGGAGGAGAGGCACGCGGGAAGAGAGACACGGCCATGGCATCCATCACCCGGCCGAGCAGGACCGGGGCCGCCGGCCGGTCCACGGCCGTCGAGCAGCTCACCCGGGCCCTGGAGCGGCTCCTGCGGTCCGGACGGGTCTTCACCGAGATCAGCGTCCGGGAGATCATCGAGGAGGCGGGCGTCGCACGCGCCACCTTCTACAACTACTTCGGCGACAAGGCGGATCTGCTGGTCGCCCTGACCGACGGGCTGCGCGAGCGGCTGCTGGGGCTGGCCCGGGACTGGGACCCGGCCGCGGGCGAGGACGGCGCGGAGCGGTTCACACGTTTCTTCCGCCAGGTCATCGCCATCCACCGGGACCACGGCGCCGTTCTCGCCGCGCTGCGGGAACTGGCGGCGTACGACGCGACCGTCGGCGACTTCTACACCGCGGACCTGGAGGAGTTCGAACAGGCCGTGCACACCACGCTCGTCGAGCAGCAGCGGGGACGGGCGACCACGCCCGGCCTCGATCCCGGGGCGGCGAGCCGGGTCATCGTGTGGGGCGGCGCGCAGGCGATCGCCCATCACATCCGCGTGGACGACGGCAGCGGTGACGCCGCGTTCGCGCACGAACTGGGACAGATCTGGTGGTACGGCGCCTACCGGCGCCCGCCACTGCCGACACAGAAGGACGACATACCCCATGAGTGAACAGCCCGAGGGCCTGCCCACCCGCCCGCTGGAGGGCAAGGTGGCGGTCGTGACCGGCGGCGGCCGGGGCATCGGCGCCGCCGTCGCGGTCCTGCTGGCCCGTGCCGGCGCCCGGCTCGCCCTGGTCGGCCGCACCGAGGAGACCCTGGCCCGCACCGCCCGTGAACTCCCCGCGGAGAGTGCGGTCGTGGTGGCGGACCTGAGTCTGCCCGAGGCACCGGCCCAGGTACTGGAGGCGGTCCTTGCCCGCTTCGGCCGGGTGGACGTCCTCGTCAACAACGCCGCGGCGGAGAACTTCACCGCCAGTCATGAACTCACCCCCGCCGAGGCGGACCAGCTCTGGGGGCTCAACGCGCGCACCCCGCTGCTGCTGGGCGGCCTCGCCGCCGCGCACATGGCCGCCCGCGGCGGCGGCAGCATCGTCAACATCTCCTCCGACGTCGGCAGCGTGCGCAGCATCCCGAACCAGAGCCTGTACGCGGCGACCAAGGGCGCCGTCGACGGGGCCACCCGCTCCCTGGCCGCCGAGTGGGGCGAGCGGGGCGTCCGCGTCAACGCCGTACGCCCCGCGGTGACGGACACCGACATGTCCGCCGCCGTCTTCGCCGACCCCGATCTGGAGCGGGCGCTGACCGCGCAGTACGCGCTGGGCCGGATGGGACGGCCGGAGGACATCGCCGAGGCGGTGCTCTTCTTCGCCTCACCGGCCAGCTCCTTCGTCACCGGGCAGATCCTCAGCGTCGACGGAGGGTGGATCGCCGTGCAGCGGTGACGGACCGGTACGTCGGCGGGTGAGATATGTGTGCAGCGGCAGAGAAGAAACATGTCTTTGTCGAATCTTTGCCACTCAAACACACATATCTATTTGCCTGTGGCAACCAAGCAAATATAGTTGCTTCAAGCAATGACATGGGAGGCGGATGTGGCCGAACGGGCTCAGTACGAGGAACTGGTACGCCAGTTCAGTGCCTTCGGCCTGGTCAAGCGCGAGTTGGGCCGCATCCTGCCGGACGGCTGCTCTCACGCGTCCGCCGCCGTACTGGCCCTGCTGAGCCGGTACGGCGACATACGTATGGGCAAGCTCGCCGAGCTGCTGGCGGTGGACATGTCCGTCATCAGCCGCCAGGTCGCGCACATGGCCGCACAGGGCTGGATCGACCGGTCCCCGGACCCGGCGGACCGCCGCTCACGCATCCTGCGCCTGACCCCCGAGGGCCGCGACCAGCTCGACGAGCTGTCCGAACGGACCACCCGGCTGCTGGCCGACCGGCTGAGCGACTGGACCGACGACGAGGTCGGCCGGCTCATCGGGCTCATGGCGCGGCTCCGGTCCAGCTTCGACAGCACCGGATGCGAACCGGCCGGGCTCACCGCCGTGACGGCGCACCGTACGCCCTCGCCCAGCCACCCGTACGCCTCAGACCGACGCACAGACGAAGGAAGACCATGACCACGACCACACCGGACGGTGTACGGGCGCATCCAGGCCCCGGCGAGGACCCCGCCGCCGGGGGAATGACCCACCGGCAGATCATGGAGGCCCTGTCCGGGCTGCTGCTCGGACTGTTCGCCGCCATCCTCTCCTCGACCGTCGTCACCAACGCCCTGCCGCGGATCATCAGCGACCTCGGCGGCGGACAGAGCGCCTACACCTGGGTGGTCACCGCCTCGCTCCTCGCGGTCACGGCGTCGACCCCGCTGTGGGGCAAGCTCGCGGACCTGTTCAGCAAGAAGATCCTCGTCCAGGCCGCGCTCGTCATCTACGTCGCCGGTTCCCTGGTGGCCGGTCTGGCGCAGGACCCCGCCACCCTGATCACCGCCCGCGTCATCCAGGGCCTGGGCGGCGGCGGCCTCTCCGCGCTCTCGCAGGTCGTGCTGGCCGCGATGATCTCCCCGCGCGAACGCGGCCGGTACTCCGGCTATCTGGGCGCCACCTTCGCCGTCGCCACCGTCGGCGGCCCGCTGCTCGGCGGTGTCATCACCGACACCAGCTGGCTCGGCTGGCGCTGGTGCCTCTTCATCGGCATCCCGTTCGCCCTCGTGGCCCTGTTCGTGCTCCAGCGCACGCTGAACCTGCCGCTGGTCAAGCGCCGGGTCAAGGTCGACTGGGCCGGGGCGTTCTTCGTCACCGCCGCCGTCTGTCTGCTGCTGATCTGGGTCACCTTCGCCGACGACAAGTACGCCTGGCTGTCCTGGCAGACGTACACACTGGTCGGCGCCTCCGCGCTGCTGACGCTCGTCTTCCTGTTCGTCGAGACCAGGGCCGCCGAACCCATCATCCCGCTGCGCCTGTTCCGCAACCGCACCATCACCCTCGCCTCGCTCGCCTCGCTGCTGGTCGGCATCGCGCTCTTCGCGGGCACCGTCTTCTTCAGCCAGTACTTCCAGCTGGCCCGCGGCGACTCCCCGACCCGCTCGGGCGTCATGACGATCCCGTTCATCGGCGGCCTGTTCATCTCCTCCACGGTCTCCGGACGCGTCATCACCACCACCGGCAAGTGGAAGGGCTGGCTGCTGTCCGGCGGTGTGCTGCTCACCGCGGGCGTCGCCCTGCTGGGCATGCTCCGCCACGACACCCCGTACTGGGAGATCGCCCTCTGCATGGCCCTGATGGGCCTCGGCGTCGGCATGACCCTCCAGAACCTGGTGCTGTGCACCCAGAACCAGGTGGACCCCGGCGACCTGGGCGCCGCGTCCTCCGTGGTGACCTTCTTCCGCTCCCTCGGCGGTGCGGTGGGTGTCTCCGTGCTCGGCTCGGTGATGACGACCCGGATCGGCCACTACGCCCGCGAGACCATCGGCGCCCTCGGCCCGCAGGACCGGGCGGCCGCCGCCCAGGCGTCCGGCGGCGGCAGTCTGCCGGACCTGCACATGCTGCCGGTCCCGGTCCGCACCTGGCTGGAGAGCGCCTACGGCCACGGCATCGGCGACATCTTCCTCTACATCGCGCCGGTCGCCCTGCTCGCGTTCCTGGTGACCCTGTTCATCAAGGAGGTCCCGCTGCGCGCCTCCAGCGGCCTCGCCCAGGCGGCCCAGGCCGAAGGAACCGGGGAGAGCGGGCAGTAGTCCCGCTGGAGCCACCGCGCGGGAGCGCGGAACGGCACCGGGGGCCGGGCAACCGCCCGGCCCCCGGCCGCGTACCGCGTCAGGCGCTGGACCACTTCTGGTTGGGGGTGCCTGCGCAGGTCCACAGCTGGAGCCTGCTGCCGTTGGCGGTCCGGTTGTCCCGGATGTCCACGCACTTGTCGGCCAGGCCGCTGACCAGGTCGTGGTGCGAGTTGAGCGCGAACCGCTGGGCCGGGTTGCCGTTGCAGTTCGCGAGCTGGACCGTCGTGCCGTCCGACGTCCGGGCCCCGGCGGCGTCCATGCACAGGCCCATCGACCGTACGGTTCCGTCCGGGGCGAACGTCCACTGCTGCGCGGCCGCGCCCGAGCAGTCCCGGATGTCCAGCGGGGCACCGTCCTTGCCCTGGCCGCCCGCGACGCTGATGCAGCGGCCGCTCGCCGAGTGACTGCGGAGGCGCACGGCCCCCGCCCCGGCGTCCGGGCCGGGGCCGGATCCCCCGGCCCCGGGGCCGGCCCCGGGGTCACCGGAGGCGGCGGGAGCGGTCGCCGCGCCGGAGGCGTCCGGTGCGGAACCGCCGTCCTTCGCCGTCGCGCTGCCGCTCGACGTGGGGCGGGGCTTCCCGTCCGAGGGGGAGGCGGACGCCGTGCCCTTCGACGGTCCGCCGAAGGACGCGGACGGGGAGGAGCTCCCGGGCAGATCCGGCAGCAGATCCTCGACGTCCGGGCGGTGTGCGCCGTAGGCCCCGCCCGTCGAGCCGCGCTCGGGGGAGTCGCCGCCGCCCCTGGCCAGCGTGACGGCGGTGCCCGCGATCAGGGCCACAGCGACTGCCGCGGCGGCGATCAGGAGGCCCCGGCGCTTGCCGCGCGGCGGCGTACGCGGGCCGAAGCCGCCCGGTGCCGGACCGGACGGTCCGGCTGGGTCCGCCCCGCCGCGGCGCCCGCCCGGCGCTTCGCCCCCGTCGTGTCCGGCGGGTTCGGGGGCCCCGAGGCGGTCGAAGGCCGCGGTGCCCCGGGCGGCGGAGCCGCGCACCCGGCCCAGGGACGAGAACTGCGTCAGCCGGGGCAGGGTGCCCCGCTCACGGGCCGGGCCTGCGCCCGCCCGCCCGGAGTCGTCGGCGCTATTGCTGCTGTCGGCACTGTTGTCGCTGTTGTCGCCGTTGTCGCTGTTGTTGCGATGGTCGCCGCTTTCGTTGCCACCGCCCGCGGGTCCGCTCCCGAACCTGTCGTCCGGCGCGCCCCTGCGGCGTTTCGGCAGGCCGCCGCCCGTGACCGGGCCGTCGGCGCCCGTCCGCCGGTCCGTGCGGGACCTGATGGGCAGGACCTCCGTCCGGCTCGACAGGGCATCCGGTGCCGGTTCGCCGGGTGGCGCGGCCACGGGAACCTCCCGGGGGACCTCGCGGTCCGGCGGCGGGTGCGGGGACTTCATGGAGTTCCTTTCGGAGGGCGCTGCGGCATGCGCCGGTCCGGCACCGCGCGGGTCGCCGGACCGGGAGCGGGGGTACGCGCCCCCGTGGCCCGATGGGGCCGCGGGCGGCCGGACACAGACCCCGCACACTGGTAACGGAGGCGGCCCCCCGCAAAGTTCAGCCGGTTCTCACCTTTCGGCGGCCGGTGGCTCCGTGGGCGGAATGCCCAGCAGCCGGGCGAGTTCCCCGATCAGCGCGACGGCCCGCGCCGTCTGTCCGGGGTCGGACAGGGCGGCGGAGAGGACCTGTTCAGCGGGCATGGCGGCCCGCTGGTGCACGACGCGGCGCACCTGGTCGGCCAGGGTGAGCAGGGTGCGGCGCCCGTCGGCGGGGTCCGGCGCGGCCAGCAGGATCCCGCGGTCGCGCAGCCGCTGGACGGAGGTGGAGACATGGCTCTGCGCGAAGCCCGTACGGGCGCGGATGTCCTGGACCGAGGCGCCCGGGTGCTTGAACACGTCCCCGATCACCGCCAGTTCGCCCGGGGTGAGGGTGCCGCCGGAGGGATCGGCCACCACGTCCCGCCCGAGGTCGGTGAGGCGTTTGCCGAGTCTCAGGAGTTGGACGCCATCCATGCCGACACCATATAGCGAATCCCCATCGCCGGTGATGCATCACGATCGATACATCGCCAGTGATGCATCTTCGCCGATACATCTTTACAGATGCATCTGCGCCGATCTACTTTGGCGCCATGACCACTCCAGAACCGCTCAGCCCGGTCTCCCGCACGGCCCTGTCCGTCGCCCTGGTCCGCGCCTACGAGAGCAGCCGCCCCGACCCGCTCTTCCAGGACCCGTACGCCATGGCCTTCGTGCGGGCGTCCGGCATGCCGCTGCCGACGTCCGGCCCGGCCGGGGACTTCGCCCGAAGGCTGGTCCTCCAGGGCGTGATCCGGACCCGCTTCTACGACGACCGGCTCGTCGAGGCCACGGGCGGCCGGGCCGGGCGCACCCAGGTCGTCGTGCTCGGCGCGGGCCTGGACACCCGCGCCCACCGGCTCCCGTGGCCGCCGGGCACCCGCCTCTTCGAGGTCGACCTCGCACCCGTGCTGGCGTTCAAACAGCGGGTGCTGGACGAGCAGGGCGCCGTCCCCCGCTGCGAACGCGCCACCGTCGCGGCGGACCTGGTGCGCGACGACTGGGCCGGGGGACTGGTCCGGGCCGGTCTCGACCCGGAACGGCCCACCGCCTGGCTGGCCGAGGGACTGCTCGTCTACCTCACCGCGCGGGAGGCCGCACACCTGCTGTCGGCCGTGGGCAGCCTCTCCGCCCCCGGCAGCCTGCTCCTGCTGGAACAGGGCCGGGATGTCACCACCACACCCCGGGAGGACACACTGACCCCCATGACCGACCTGTGGAAGGGCGGCCTCGGCCCCGGGACCGATCGCTGGCTCGCCCGCGACGGCTGGTCGGTCGGTATCAGCGACCTGGCCGCCGTGTCCGCCGGATACGGCAGGCCGTCCGGCCCGGCGGCCGCCTCCGCCTCCGGCTTCCTCACCGCGGAACGTACCGGCTGACTCCCCGCCACCCGCCCGTACGGCCCCTCCCGCGCACACCTGAGGCCCACCCGGGTGGCGAGACATGTGCCGTGTAGTGTGTCTGCGCCGGGCAGGCGGACACACTCCCACAGCGGACGAACAGCCGCTCCGGCACACTTCCGGAGCTGCCCGAGGAGGGGAACGATGACGCGCCCGAGCCGTGCGGCGTACCAGGTGCTCGACGAGAAGCAGGGATTCGACGGCGGGGCGGCCGAGGCCGTCGAGGCGATCCGCTCCCAGCGCGGACGCTTCCTCGCCCAGGTGTCGGACCTCCCCGCCGACACCTGGCACGCGGACACCCGGTGCGCGGGATGGAACGTGCACGACGTGGTGCGCCATGTGCGCGACGTCGCCGCCATGGGTGTCCACCAGCTCGGCGGCCCGCGACCGGACTTCCTGGTCTCCGAACGGTTCCGCTTCCATCCGGCGCGGACACCGGCGCAGTGGCTGGAGTTCTCCTCGGCGGAGTCCCCCGAGGACACCGTCCGCGCCCTCGCCCGCGTCGTGGAGCTGGAGGACACGCTGCTGCGCCAGAAGGCGGAGGCCGGCTCGCAGGAGACGGTCCCGGGGCCGCTGCGCCGACGCCTGCACTGGTCCGTGGCGGCGGTGCACATCCTGTGGGACGCCTGGATGCACGAGCGGGACATCCTGCTGCCGCGCGGCGTCTCACCCGCATGCCCCGAGAGCGAGCTGCGCGTGGTCGCCCGCTACGGGCTGATGGCCGCCGCGGCGCCCTCGGCCTGGTCGGGCGAGCACGTGGTCACGTCACTGGAGCTGAAGGGCGGCCCGGACGCCCGCTACAGCGTGGCGCAGCAGGACGGGGCGATCCGGGTGACCGGCTGGTCCACGTCCGGGCCGAGCGATCTGTCCGGTGTCTGCGAAGAGGTGCTGGACAGCCTCGCCGGGCGCGGTCCCGAGGTCGCCGCCGTGCTCACCGGCTCCGACCCCGCCGCCGTGGAGAAGCTCGCGCGCCTGCGCGCCGTGGCCACCTGACACCCGGCGAGCGGTGCCCCGGGGGCCGGGGCCGGGGCCGGGGTGCGGGGTGCGGGGTGGGGACGACGGTCGGAAGGAACTCCCGGGGGCCGCGGTGGTGGTGCCGCCCGCCTGTTCCGGCAGGCCCGTTCAGACCCGTTCCGTCCCCTGGACGGCATGCGTCCGCCCGCGGCGCCGCGGCGCGCCCCGGGATCGGGACGGTCGCGGCGCCGCGGGCGGACGGGAGGCCATACCGCCGTGCGGCCGTCGCGGGGTTCAGCCGCTGCGGCCGCGGGCGTCAGATGATGGTGTCGTAGGTGTTCCAGCCGCCGCCGACGCTGGACTTGGTGGCGAACGGCGCGGCGGCGTCACCGGTGCCCTTGTAGAACCAGAGCCCGCCCGAGGCGTCCCGGGCGATGAGGTCGGGCTTGCCGTCCTTGTCCAGGTCGCTCGGTCCGACCAGCACGTTGTACGTGTTCCAGCCGGGTCCCACACGCGACTTGGTGGCGTAGGGCGCGGTGGCGTCGCCGGTGCCCTGGTAGAGCCACAGCACACCCGAGGTGTCCCGGGCGATCAGGTCCGCCTTGCCGTCGCCGGTCACATCACCCGTGGACGTCAGGTTGTCGTACGTGTTCCAGCTGGGCCCGACACGGGTCCGGGCGGCGAACGGCGCGGTGGCGTCGCCGGTGCCCCGGTAGAGCCACAGCACACCGGAGCCGTCCCGGCCGATGAGGTCCGGGACACCGTCACCGGTGACGTCCCGCGCACCGGTCAGGGCGTTGTACGTGTTCCAGCCCGAACCGACCTTGGTCCGCCCGGCGAAGGGCGCCGACGGCTTGCCGGTGCCCTTGTAGTACCAGAGCACCCCGCTCTTGTCGCGGGCGACCATGTCGCCGGTGCCGTCGGCGCGCAGCGCGGTCAGCGGCGTCACCAGGTCGTACGTGTCCCAGCCGCCGCCGACGCGGTAGCGGAGCAGGAAAGGACCGGAGGCGCTGCCGCTGCCCTGGTACTGCCACAGCACACCCGAGGCGTCCCGGCCCAGCACGTTGTACCGGTCGGTGGCCGCGTCGGGAGCGGTGCCCTTGACGACCTGGACGTCCTCGGCACGCACCCAGGCGATCCGGTGGTTGTAGCGGATCGGGTAGAAGGTGTTGCTGCCCACGACCGTCACGCGCGACCCGGTTCCGGAGCCGTCGATCAGACCGCTGTTGTAGTAGGAGCCCTTGATGGCGGCACCCGCCAGCGCGTACTTCTGCCCGGCCGGGACGCTGTACTTGGTCAGCGACGCGCCGTTCTGGTTCTGCACCGGCACGCCGGTGCCGCTGTACGCGGCGTCCTCGGGGTACGTCCGCCCGTACACGGGGATCGAAGCGGCCCCCGCCTTGGGCGTGACGGTGTCCGGTGTGCCCACGGCGGTCGCGAACTGGCCGCCCTGGTTGTAGAACCACGCCTTCTGGCCGCCGTACCAGATGGCCGTCCAGTCCCGCTGCGCCTCCGCGACCACGTACTCGCCCCCGGCCACCACCTTGTTGGCCCAGTTCGGGGCCTCGGTGGCGGTCTGGCTGCCCAGGTACGGGTCCGACAGCGGCGCCGAGCCGGTGGACGGCGAGGTGTACAGGTAGGCGAAGTTCGCGGGCTGCTTGTCGACCGCGGCACCGCCGTTGGTGACGGTCGGCTGGTTGGCCGTGGTGAACGGCGGCACCACCCGGATCACCTGTCCGGGCTGGTACAGGCCGCCGGAGCCGCTCGCCCCGGTCGGGGCGCCCAGCAGCTGCATGTAGTGGTTCCAGTCCCAGAACGGGCCCGGGTCCCAGTGCTGCGACTTCACGTTGGCGTCCAGGACGCCCGGGATCTCGTCGTGGCCGAGGATGTGCTCACGGTCCAGCGGGATGCCGTACTCGGCGGCCAGGTACTTGACCAGGGTCGCCGAGGACTCGTACTCGGGCTCGGTGTACCAGCTGCCCTTCTTGACCGCGTAGCCCTCGTGCTCCACGCCGATCGAGTGCATGTTGACACTCTTGTTCCCGGCGTGCCAGGACTCGTTCTTGTTCTCGACGACCTGCGTGACCTGGCCGTCCGAGGCCCGGATCAGGTAGTTCGTGCTGGCGTAGGACGCCGGGTTCTGGAAGACGTTCAGCGCCGAGTCGTAGGTGCCCTCGGTGTCGTGGATGACGATGGAGTTGATGTCACCGCCGGCCGTGGGCCGGTTGGCGATGTTGTAGTTGCCCCAGTCGTCCGGACCGCTGTTCTGCTGGTAGGCGGCGGGCTTGAAGTCGCACTTCAGGGCCGACGGACAGTCGGCGGTGGCGTTGGCGCCGACCGTGGCGACGGCCGGCCCGGCGAGCTTGAGGGCCGACTGCCGCGCGGGCCGCACGGCCGGATCGGCGGGCAGCGTCAGGGACTGGCCGTCCGCGGTGACCCGCCGCTCGCCGGTGCGGACCGAGTCGTAGACGCGGTCGGCGAAGAGCCGCGCCCCCTGGGTCTGCGTGGCCTGACTGGCGCGGGCCACGGCCGCGTACCAGGCGCCCGGGTCCTTCGGCAGCGAACCGGCGGCGTCCTTTTGGTACTTGGCGAGCAGGGCGGCTCCCGCCCGGATGCTCTGCCGGGTGTCGGCGCGCACCTTGTCCGGGGCGACGCCGATGAGGGAGGCGGCCTCGTCGAGCGTGTGCAGCCGCGGGTCGCTCGTGTCGACGGACGCCTTGCCCAGACCCTTGAGGGCCTTGGCGGCGTCGAAGTGCTTCGCCACGGCCGGATCGCCGCTGCGGTTCATCCGGTCGAGCTGCTGGGCGCGCGCGTCCGGGCCGCCCGCGAGGCTGCCCGGATCCACGTCCGTGAGCCCCATGACGTTGTACGCACCGGTGGTGCTGGGCAGCCCGTCGTGGTCCTCCCACAGCGTCTGCCGGTACGAGACCGCCATCAGCACACTCAGCGGGACGCCGAACTCCTCGGCCGCCTTCTCGAACTCGGTCTGCAACCGGGCACCGGGACGGGCGGCCGCGAGGCCCTCCGTTCCCCCCGGTCCGGGCGCCGCCATGACCGGCGTGCCGGCCGCGGCGACGACGGCGACGGCCGAGGCCACGGTGCAGGCGAGCAGTCTCTTCTTGTTGCGGCCTCTGCGATGGTCCGCGCTCACATTCCACCCCTGATCAGTGCTGGATACGCAACATGACATCGTTGCATTGCACACTTCGGGGTGGACGCTACCAACGAAGATCATGTTCCCGGCACCGGGGCGGGGTTCACCCGGCGGGCCGGGGCACAATCGCCCGGTACGACCGGGGTGTTGCACCGGGCCCGGCGGTGCGGCGTCAGTCCGGGGCGCCCGCACCCCGCAACCGGGCCCGGCGCAGCGCCGGAACCGCGAGCGCCGGTACCGCCGCCAGCAGGCTGACGGTGCCGCAGCCGGTGAAGAAGGCGGCGGTTCCCCAGTGCTGCGCGGTCAGGCCCGCCAGGGGGAAGAGGAGGGGCGCCGGACCCAGGGTGCACAGCGTGCTGACGGAGGTGACCCGGCCGAGGTAGCGCGGGTCGGCCGTCGCCTGCACCAGCGCGCCGGTGAGCGTCACCGTCGTACCGCTGGCGAGGCCGGCCAGGGCCGTGAGGGCGACGGCGGCACCCAGGGACGGCACGTGTCCGAGGGCGGCGGTGGCCGCCGCGGTGACCAGCAGCGCGGCGGCGACGCCCGGACCGGCGTACGGGATCCGGGGGGACACGGTGATCCACAGGGCGGCGCCCGCCGCGCCGACGCTGAAGGCGCTCGCCAGCCAGCCCGTGCCCGCCGCGCCCCAGCCCCGCTCGTCCGCCAGCAGCACCAGGCCCAGGGCGACCGGGCCGCTGAAGCACATCTCGCTCAGCCCGATCACAGCGGTGAGCGGTCCGAGGAGCCGGTGCCGCCGGACGTACCGCAGCCCGTCGGCCAACTCCCCCAGGGAGCCCCGGCGTACGGGGACGGCCGGGGCGGCGGAGCGGGAAGCGGCGGCGGGGGCGCGGACGGGGACCGGGGCGGGAGCGGAAGTGACCCGGACGGTGAGGAGCAGGGCGAGCGACACGGCGAACAGCGCCCCCGCCGCGGTGAACGCCCCGGCCGCCCCGCCCGCCGCCAGCACGACGCCGCCCACGGCGGGCCCCGCGGCGTTGCTCAGCCGCAGCGACAGGCCCCGCATGCCCTGGACCCGCGCGAGCTGCTCCCGGGTGGTGATCCGGGGCGGGAACGCGCCCACCGCCGGCATGAACACCGCGTCCACCACACCGAAGAGGAGGGCGAGCGGTATCAGCAGCCGCATGTCCGGCGCCGCCGACACCAGCACGGCGGCCGTCAGCAGGATCACCAGGCAGCGGGTCGCGTCGCTGACCGCGGCGACCCGGCGCGGGCCGAACCGGTCCGCGACCACGCCTCCGGCGAGCATGAACACCGCGCGGGGCAGCGCGCCCGCCGCGACGGCCAGGCCCGCCTGGGACGGGCCCGCGGCACGGGCGGCCGACCAGGACAGGGCGAGGAAGTAGACCACGTCACCGGTGACGGAGGCGGTGTGCGCCGCGAGCCAGCGCAACACGTTGCCGTCCCGGTACGCCGGTCGCGCGACGGCCGTCTCCGCCTCCCGGACCGTCATGAGCCGGCGTCCCGCAGCGCGACCGCGCCGGGCACGGGGAACGCCTGCACCTGCACCATGACCGGGGCGAGGTCCGCGGCGACGGGTGCCGGTGGCTGCTCCTCCGCCGGTGCCCGGGCCGCCGCCGGGAGCGGGGTGCGCGGCTGTCCGTGGCGGGCTATCACCGCGAACAACTCGTCGCGCAGTTCGGCGAGTTCGGCCGGGCGCAGCCGCAGCACGAAGTCGCCGTAGGCACTGACCCCGGTCCAGGGCTCGGGCAGCAGCGGCACCTCGGCGGCGGCGGCCCGCAGGCGTTCGGCGGCGGCGAGGGCCACCGCGTGCGTGTACGCGCGCCCGGCCTCCCGCTGTTCGGGGGATCCCGCCGCCGGATCGTGGACCGAGCGGTGGTGGCAGGCCCGCCACCACCGCTCCCGCCCCTTGCCGCGCCCCGGTTCCTCCTCGATCAGGCCCCCGGCCGCCAGGCGCCGCAGATGGTAGCTGGCGGCGCCCGGGTTGACGCGCAGTTCCGCGGCGAGCCGGGTGGCGGTCGACGGACCGCGCCGACGCAGCAGCCCGAGCACGTCGATGCGTACGGGATGGGCCAGCACGCGCAGCGCGGCGGTGTCCAACTCGATCTCGGGCGCGGAGGGTTGGGCGGGCGGAGTGGTCGAGGGATCGGTCATGGGGCCGAGCGTAGGCTCACAACAACTCTTTTGAAAGAGTTGTTGTGACTCACCAGGGGACGGTCTCGCCGTGCCGGTCCAGGAACCGCAGGCCGGGGACGCCCGCCTGGGCCTCCAGGACGTCGACGACGGCGGGCACGCTCTCGCCGGGATCGAGCGGCGCGTCGGGGCCGCCGAGGCGCGTCCGGTTGTGGCCGGGGTCGATGAGCAGCTTGGTCAGGCCGTCGTCGGCGTGCCGGGTGGCGTGACTGCGCATCAGCTGGTTGAGCGCGGCCTTGCTCGCCTTGTACAGCTCGTAGCCGCCCTCGGTGTTGAGCGAGACGCTGCCCTGCTCGGAGGACATCACGGCGACGGTGCCGCCGGGGGCGACGAGCCCGCGCAGGGCCTCCAGGGCGCGCAGCGGACCGAGCGCGTTGGTGATCATCACCTCGGTGAACATCTCGGTGGGGACCTCGTCGATGGTGAGGTCGCCCCGGTCGATGGCGGCGTTGACGAAGAGCAGGTCGAGCCGTCGGCCGGCCAGGCGCTCGCGCAGCGCGGCCAGTTGCTCCGGGCTGGTCATCTCCAGGGACTCGATCTCCAGCCGGCCGTCGTGCGCGGCGGCCCGGCCGCGCAGCTCGCCGTCGCCGCCGCGGGCGGTGGCGACGACCTGCCAGCCGCGCCGGGCGAGTTCGTCGACGAGGACGAGTCCGAGGCCGCGCGAGGCGCCGATGACGAGGGCCAGGCGGCGGGGGGCGGGGGACTCGGCGGACGAGGGGGGTGAGGAAGGTGAGGGAGGCGAGGGGGACATGGGTGCTCCTTCTGGTGGCGGGACGCGAGGCGGGCTCGGTCGGCGGTGGGGCTCGACTCAGATTAGACGCGACGTCGCGTCTAATCAATGGTGTTCCGCGGGGCCGGGACGAAGGGCCGGTAATGTGTGCCGCATGTCCGCCGCCAGTTCCCCACCCCGTCGGCCGCGCTCCGGCAACCGGCGCGACGAGGCCGCGCGCCTCGCCGTACTGCACGCCGCGGACGATCTGCTCGTCGAGCACGGCTTCGGCGCGCTCACCGTGGAGGCCATCGCGCGGCGGGCCGGCGTCGCCAAGCAGACGATCTACCGCTGGTGGTCCTCGAAGACGGACATCCTCCTCGACACCCTCATCGAGGACAGCGCGAAGCGCCTGCCCGTCCCGGCGGACGAGATCACGGCCGGGACGGTCCGCGACTACCTGCGCGGCTACGCGCACTTCCTCACCGATGACACCGCGGGCGCGGTCCTGCTCGCCCTGCTCGCCCAGGCGCAGCACGACCCCGCCACGGCCAAGGGCTTCCAGGAGCGCTACCTGGAACCGCGCCGGGCGCGCGAACGCGCCATGCTCGCCCGCGGCATCGCCACCGGCGCCCTCGCGCCCCGGCTCGCCCCCGAGGCCGCGCTCGACGCCCTGATCGGCCCGCTCGTCTACCGCGCCCTGACGGGGGCGGAGTTGCCGGGCGACCTGGTGGACGCCCTGGTGGACGCCGTACTGAGACCGGCCGCGGGCTGAACCCGGCATCGGGTGGTTCCGTGCTCGCCACGCACACGCGGCCGGTCGACCGACGCGCAGGCCGGATCAGTCGCGCGTGGCGGCCAGTGGGCCGGCGACGGCGGTGAGCCGGAGTTTGGTCTCGTCCTCGCTGCCGGGCTCGGCGGTCATGATGACGATCTTGAGCTCGGAGTCGCCGTCGCTCAGGACGTCGCAGTCCACCGTGACCGGACCCACCGACGGGTGGTCGACCGTCTTGCGGACCTCGCGGTTCGCGGTCACCTCTCCCTTCGCCCACAGCTCGGCGAACCTCTCGTTGCCTGCGTCCAGGTCGCGGACCAGCGCGGCCAGGCGACCGTCCCGGGGGAAGCGGCCGGTGGCGCGGCGTAGATCGGAGACGAGGGCGGCGTCGGTGGTGCCGGGGTCCGTATCGGTGACCGGCCACAGCACGAGGGGGGTGTGACCGGCGTCCACCGGGAACCTGGCGCGGGCGAAGTTGCGCATCCGCGGCGGCGAGGCCAGGGGGTCTCCCAGCAGGGCGGCCCACCCGTGGTTCCACCACACCAGTTGCCAGTCCGCCGCGAACACGGCCACCGGTACGTCTCCGAGGCGCACGAGGACCCGCTGCATACCGGGCGGGAGATGGTCGCAGATCGTGCCGTCCGCCGGCGGCACGAGCCGGGCCAGCCGGTAGAGGTGGTCCCGCTCGGCGGTGGACAGCTGGAGGGCGCGCGCCAGGGACGCCACCACCGACGCCGAGGGCGTCGTGGCCCGCCCCTGCTCCAGACGCACGACGTAGTCGACCGACACTCCGGCCAGGTCGGCCAGTTCCTCACGCCGCAGCCCGACAGCCCGGCGCTTGCGGACGACCGGCAGCCCGGCGGCCGACGGGGGCAGCCGGTTACGCCACGCGCGGATCATCGCGCCCAGTCCAGCTCCGGGGGGTGTCGTCGTCATGCTCTCCATCCTCCCGCCATCCTCCCGCGTCCCCGATCACACGCGGGGACGCGAGGGTGGTACTGGTCTTCCCACCGTCGAAGCGTCCCTGGTCCGGCTCCCTCGTCCAGGCGACCATCGAAGGCATGACGATCACTTTCATCACCGGAGCCAACAAGGGCATCGGCCGCGAGACCGCCCGCCGCCTCATCGCGTGCGGTCACACCGTTCTCCTGGGAGCCCGCGACCGTGCGCGGGGTGAGGAGGCAGCCGCCGCGCTGGGCGCACGCTTCGTCCCCATCGACGTGACCGACGACGCGTCCGTGGCCGCCGCCGCCGCGGACGTCGCCGAGCACGAGGGCAGGATCGACGTCCTGATCAACAACGCGGGGGTCCAGGGTCCCCTCGGCGATCCCGGCGACCTCACCGCCGCCGACGCCCACGCCGTCCTCGACGTCAACGTCATCGGCGTCGTCCGCACCACCACCGCGTTCCTGCCGCTGCTGCGCCGCTCGGACGACCCCGTGATCATCAACGTCAGCAGCGGCATGGGCTCCCTCGCCCTCACTCACGACCCCGCCCGGTCCGAGTCGCGTGTCGTCGCGCCGCTGTACACCTCCTCGAAGGCAGCGCTGACGATGTTGACCACGCAGTACGCCAAGGGGCTCAAGGACATCCGCGTCAACGCCGCCGACCCCGGCTACACCGCGACCGACATCAACGGTCACAGTGGCCCCCAGACCGTCACCGAGGGCACGGACGCGATCGTCGCCCTCGCCACCGAGGGGCCCGGCGCCGGCAGCGGACGCTTCGTCGACCGGCATGGCGAGATCGCCTGGTCGTGAGACCAGCCGCGCCGAGGTCTCACCGGTGTCACCGGCGGATCGCCGGTGTCACCGGCGGATCGAACGCCGAGGTCCCGTGACCGTGGTGTTCGGTTCGGGCCGGTGCTGCTCGGCGGCGGGGCGCGGCCCGGCCCGGGGGCGGCGGGCGGGCCGCGGGCGCCTGCGGCGTCGAGGGGGCGGCGACGCCTTCTCCGGTGTTCTCCGGGATCAGGTCGCGCTGGAACTCCAGGACCCCGGCGAGCACGGTGACGAAGAGTCCGGTCCGCGGTCCGTTTCCTCTGGTGCGGTGAGCGTGCGGCGTACCGCGCCGCGCAGCCAGTGGTGGGCGCCGTCGGCGGCGTGGCGGGGGTGCCAGGCCATGCCGATGGTCAGGGGCGGGAGCGGGAGGGGGATGCCGAGGAGCCGCAGACCGAGCACGGCGGCGGCCTCGGTGAGCGGTGAGGGGGCCGTGCCGGGGAGCGCGGCCGGAAGGAGACAGACGACGTCGCTGCGCGCGGCGAGCGTCATCGCGGCGAGATGGCTGGGCAGGACCACCGTCACCCGCCGCCTGAGCCCCTGCTCGGCCAGCGCGGTGTCGAGGGGGCCGCTGAACCGGCCCCGGCGGCTGACCGCCACATGCTCGGCCGCCGCGAGCCGGGCCGGGGTCAGCGTCCCCTCGGTGAGGGGGTGCCCCGGCCGCACGGCCGCCGCCATCTTCAGGGTGACCAGCTCCTCGACCTGGGTCTCGGGGTCGACGTGGTCGATGGGCCCGACCTCCAGGTCGATCCGGCCGTCGCGGAGCGCCGGTCCGGCCTCCAGCTCCTCGGCCCGGAACCGCAAGGAGATCCCCGGCGCCTCCCGCCGGGTCAGCCGCAGCAGCCCGGGAGCCAGCGCCGCGCCGATCACGTCGGCGGTCTGGAGGGTGAAGGTGGTGTGCAGGGTGGCGGGGTCGGCGCCTGCGCCGGGGGTGAGCAGCGCCCCGAGCCGCCGTACGACGGTCGCGGCCTCGTCGCGCAGGGCCTGGGCGCGGGGCGTGGGGACCATCGTCTGCCCGGCCCGCACCAGCAGCGGGTCCTGGAGGACGCGGCGCAGCCGGGCGAGGGTGCGGCTCATGGCGGCGGGCGACGTGTGCAGACGGGCGGCGGCCCGGGTCACGCTCTGCTCGGCCAGCAGCGCGTCCAGGGCGACGGCGAGCTGGGCGTCGATCACGGGTTCTGTGCTGTGCGCGCTGTTCAACGGCGTCATTCCATTTCAGGCAAGGATTCCGTGCTGAAGTTCCCATTGTGGCAACACCTGCTGCCTCCGCAGGATGAGGGACGTACCGAATCCGGCACGATCCACGAGGTTTGCATGATCGTCATCACTGCCCCCACCGGGAACATCGGCCGCCACCTGCTGCCGCTGCTCCTGGAGTCCGCCCCCACCCTCGGCGAGGAACTGCGCGTGATCGTGCGCGACCCCGCCCGCCTGCCCGAGGACGTCCGCGAGCGCGTCGAGGTGATCACCGGCTCGCACGGCGACCCCGAGGTGGTCGACCGCGCCTTCGACGGCGCGGACGCCGTCTTCTGGCTCGTCCCGCCGGACTCCTCGCTGCCCCCGGAGGACGCCTACCGGGGCTTCACCCGCCCCGCCGCGAAGGCGCTCGCCGTCCACGGCGTCGGCCATGTCGTCGGCGTCTCCGCGCTCGGCCGCGGCACCCCGGTCGCCGGCCGCGCCGGACTCGTCACGGCCTCCTTCGCCATGGACGACCTCATAGCGGGCACCGGCACCGCCTACCGCGCCCTGGCCAACCCGTCCTTCTTCGAGAATCTCCTCGAAGAGGCCGACTCGATCCGCGACCAGGGCTTCTTCACCGACTGCGTCGACCCCGGCCGCAGGGCTCCCATGGTGGCCGTCGCCGACATCGCCGCCGTCGCCGCCGGGCTGCTGCTGCACCGCTCCTGGACCGGCAACGCCGACGTCCCGGTCCTCGGCCCGCGCGACCTGTCGCCCGACGACCTGGCCCGCATCATGACCGAGCAGTTCGGCCGCCCCGTCCGCTACGTGCACCAGCCCCTCGACGAGGTCCACGCCACCCTGGTCGGCTACGGCCTCGACGCGTCGTTCGTCCAGGGCATCGTCGACATGAAGCGGGCCAAGGACGACGGCCTCGACGCCGGTGTCACCCGCACCCCGGCCACCGCGACCCCCACCACCTTCGAGGAGTGGTGCGCCCGGACCCTCGGGCCCGCCGTCCTCTCCTGAAGCCGCTCCGCCGTCCTCTCCTGAAGCCGCTCCGCCGCCCTTTCCCGAACGCCCCTCTCCCGAAAGGCGTCCCGCCATGACCACCACCGAGAACACCGACCCGCCGGTCACCGCGTTCCTGCTCGTCAAGACCACGCCCGAGTGGCTGGCCCTGACCCCCCGCGAGCGTCTGGAAGCCTTCACCACCCAGATCGTCCCCGCGATAGAGGCGAAGACCAGCGGCGTACGGTCCCGCTTCTACGACACGGAGTTCTACTCCGCGCGCGTCACCGACGTCTGGGTCTGGGAGGCCGACGACCACCGGGCCTACCAGCTCCTCATCGACGCCCTGCGCGAAACCCCCTTCTGGGACCGCTACTTCGAGATCGTCGACCTCCTCGTCGGCACCGAGAACGGATACGCGCGCACCTACGGATTCGAGGACGTGGCCACCATCGCCACCTGACGCACCGCGTCACCCGGACCCCGGCCGCCCTCCGCGCACCCCCGGCGCGGCGGGCGGCCGGTGCCACCGCCCCTCCTGCGGGCCCGCTCCGCCGCTCGCATAGGGTTACCGCCCATGTGGCCAGGAGAACAGCCGCCAGGGGGCGGGCAGCATCCGCAGCAACCGGTACCGGGGCAGCAGCCGGGACCGGGACAGCAACCGGTACCGGGGCAGCAGCCCAACCCGTACCAGCAGCCCGGATACCACCAACCGAATGCCTACCAGCAGCCGAACCCGTACCAGCAGGGGCCCCAGCCGTGGGACGTCCCGACGCGGCCGATGGGCGGGCCGCCTCAGGGACCGCAGGGCCCCTCCGGTCCGCCCGGACCTCCGCGTCCTCCGGGCGGCGGCCGCAACCGCACGGCACTCGTCGCCGTCGTCGCGGCGGCGGCCGTCGTGGTCGCCGCGGGGGTGACCGGCTACGCCGTGCTCGGCGGCAAGGACGACGAGGCCGGACCCGGTCCCACGCCGCATCCCACCATCTCGCCCTCCGCGCAGCAGAGTTCGGCCAACCCCCGTGACGCGGGCAGCGACACGGCCACGGTCAAGGGCTGGAAGGTCGTCGTGAACCCCGACGCGGGCATCAAGTTCGACGTCCCGCCGGAGTGGGGGCTCAAGTCCACCGGGTGGGTCACCTTCGTCGCCGACAACAAGGACCCCGACGACAAGCCGCTGATCGGCATGCGCGCCCCCGCGTTCCTCAAGGAGCAGTGGTGCGCCTCGGACGAGGACCGCGACGGCCGTGTGGGCTACACCCCTCTCGCGGGGGCCGGGTCCCGGGGCAACAACGGTGCCAGGACCACCGAGGGCATCGCCCACGACGACCCCAGGACCTGGGTCTACGGCCAGTACACCCAGCCCGACAAGGCCAAGATCACCTCGGGTCCGGTGGAACCGTTCACCTCGGCCTCCGGCCTCAAGGGCAGCCTCGGCAGCGCCTGGTCGACCGGCGTCGGCACCGGCAAGAAGTGCGTCACGAACGGCAAGGCGTGGACGTTCGCCTTCAAGAACGCCCAGGGCGACTTGCAGTCCTGGTCCTTCTTCGCCGCCAAGGGGGTCGACGGCGAGGTCCCGGACGCCACCGCACGCAAGATCGCCGCCACGGTACGCGTCTACCAGCCGCCCTCCACCTGAACCGCTCGTCCTCGTCGGGCCGTCCTCGTCGGCCCGTCAGGAGAGCCCGACGAGTCCCCAGCCGCGACGCGCTGCCGCCCCGGTCGCATCGGCCCATTCACGCAGGAGCGCGGTGAACTCCCCGAAGGTGTCCGGACGTCCGGCCCAGCCCGCGCACTCGGCGGCGAACGGTCCGCGCAGCTCCTCCAGCCGCGGCTCCACCCGCTCCCAGGCACGGACCTTGCCGGGCACGGCACTTGGCGGGCAGACGAGCAGCACGCGGGGGAGCCGGGGGCCGGCGGCGGGCGGGAAGAGCCCTCCACAGGTCCGCTCCCCGCTGCCGGTCGCCGGATCCGCGTACCAGATCAGGCCGTCGAGGAAGGCGTCCATCGCCGCGCGCACGGACGCGTCCGCGCGCATGCGCATGTCGTCCCACCCGTCGCCCGCGCGACGGTGCGGCCGGTAGGCGCCGGTGGTGTGGGAGAAGACGTACTCGGCGCACCAGGCGTCCTCCTCCCGGGCCCCCGGGGGCCGCACCGCGTCCTCCAGCGCGTCGGCCCGGCGCCCGGCGGGGAGGGCACGCAGCCGTTCCCAGTCCGCCATGAACAGCGTGAGGTCCAGACCCATGCGAGCAGCATAGGAGGGACGGCGGGCGTGCCCCGCGCTCAGAACTCCAGCACCAGCCGGCCGCGGATCCCGCCCTGTTCCAGGAGCCGGTGCGCGGTGACGGCGTCCTCGGCGGGGAGGGTCCGGGCCACCCGCAGGGTGAGCAGGCCCTTCTCGACCTGGACGCGCAACCGGTCGAGGCGTGCCGTGTCGCCGAGGTACGAGGTGAACACCGCCGTACGGTTGCGGACGGCGCGCAGCCGCAGTTCCTCGGAGGAGCCGATCCCCACACTGCTGGACATCGTTCCGCCCTCGCGCACGGCCAGCGAGGCGGAGGCACCGGCGCCGACGGTGTCCACCAGCCCGTCCACACCGCTCGGCACCGCCCGCAGGATGTTCCGGCCGATGTCGCCCGACCGGGGCACCACCAGATCCGCGCCCAGCTCGCGCACCAGGTCCTCGTCGTGCGGCGAGGCGACGGCCACGACCGTGAGCCCGTCGGCCGCGGCCAGTTGGACCACGTAGCCGCCGACCGCCCCGGCGCCGCCGGTGACCGCGACCGTCCGGCCCGGCGCGAGGTCGGCCAGGTCCAGGGCGAGCCGGGCGGTGAGCCCGTTCATCGGCAGGGTCGCCGCCTCGGCGTGGCTGGTGCCGGCGGGCGCGAGGGCGACCTGCCGGGCCGGGAGCACGACGTACTCGGCGTAGGCGCCGCCCGTCGCGGTGTTGGGCACCACCACCGCCATCACCCGGTCGCCGAGGCGCAGTCCGGTGTCCGTCCCCGGGCCGATCTCGTCCACGACCCCGGCGGCCTCCGCACCGAGCACGTACGGCGGCCGGACCGCGCTGACATCGGCGAACCCGCCGCGCAGGAACCGGTCGCCCGGGTTGACGGTCGCGGCGTGCACCCGCACCCGCACCTGTCCCGGGCCCGCGTGCGGTGCGGGCAGCTCGAAGACGTCCAGGACCTCGGGGCCCCCGAACCGGGTGACGCCTACTGCCTTCATGTTTCCCTCCCAGGGACGGGGGCCGTCCCGCGGCTCCGGATGTGTCTCACAGCGATTGTCCGCGGCCTGCCGGGAGCCGCCTTCAGTCATGTGACCGTCGATGCCGCGAAGGACCGATCCGGGACCGGCCGGTCCGGCATCGCGGGTCACATGCGTCGGGCGGGCTCCATGACACGTGTTTCCACGTGTGCCATCGCCGCGGTCATGGCAGGAACGGTAGACCGAATTTTCTGGACTTCAAAGTCCATTCGACTTCAAAGTCCATAGGGGAGGTGTGCCCGGTTCAGCCGAGCAGCGCCGAGGCGGCCTGCTCGGCGAGCCAGGCCGCCGTCTCGTCCCAGTCCCAGCCCAGTTCGCGGGCGGTCGACCAGCTCGCGGTGCCGAAGTAGAACCAGAGGATCTGCTCGGTCCGCGCCGCGTCGGAGCGGACCGCCCCGAGCGCGACCAGGCGGCCGGAGACGGCCGCCAGCCGCTGCCGGTACCTGCCGACCGCGTACGCGGCCGCCGCCGCCACGGCGGGGTCGGAGGCGGCGTTGTCCACCATGACGTGCAGGAAGGCCGAGCGGCGCCGGGTGACCTCGCCGGTCCCCTCGGCCGTCAGACGCAGGATGCGCCGCGGGTCGGTCTCGGCGAGCACGGCGGCCATCGAATCGGTGATCCCCTCGTCGTCGGTGCTCTCCCGCGCCAGGGCCCCGATCAGGGCCGGTTTGCCGCCGACACTGGTGTACACGGTGTTCACGGCGACACCCGCGCGCTCGGCGATCTGGGCGACGGTGGTGCGTGTGTATCCCTGCCCGGCGAACAGCTCCTCCGCGGCACGCAGGACCTCGGCGCGGGTCTCCCGCGCCGAGGCGGCCCGGACCACTGATCGATACACACGTTTGGCCATGACCGGCAGTATCGCAGGCCGAGCCAGAGAAACATATTTTCAGAGGAACCCTGTTACTCTCAAAGTATGCCGATCAATCCCGACGCTCCCACCGACAAGCCGGAAACGGAGCAGATGGTGGTGATCCACCGCACTCTGCGCCGTGAGTTCCGGAACCTCCCGTCCCTGGTCGCGGCCGTCCGGCCCGCCGACACCGCCCGCGCCCGCGTGGTCGGCGACCACCTCGCGCTGGTCCTCGCCATGCTCCACGAGCACCATGAGGCGGAAGACATGTTTCTCTGGCCGGTCCTCATGGAACGGGTCCCGCTGGAGAAGGATCTGATCGGCCTGATGGAGACCCAGCACCAGGCGATCGCCGACGCCGTCGCGGCCATCGGGTCCGGCCTCCCGGCCTGGACCGCGCAGGCGGACGCCACGGCACGCGACCGCATCGCGGACGCGCTGCGCCGCCTGGACGAGGCGCTGACCGTGCACCTCGACCTGGAGGAGAGCAGGGTGCTGCCGCTCATGCACGAGCACCTGACCGTGCCCGAGTGGCTGGTCCCGCAGAAGCACGCGATGAAGAACGGCCCGAAGACACTCGCCGGCAAGCTGAACCTCGCCGGGATGGTGCTGGAGGACGCCACGCCCCGTCAGCGCGCCTGGTTCCTCGGCGAGATGCCCGCACCGGCCCGGGTGCTGTGGCGGCTGGTCGGAGCCCGGCGCTACCTCACCTACGCGCGGACGGTCCGCGCCGCCGAGGCGGCCGCCACGGGCTGACTTTGGCCGGTACACGCCGCCACTGACGGCATATCCCACACGTGTCCCGGGGATCATGGTGACGCCCCCACCGAGGACGACCGGTCCCGGGATCCTCCCAGGATCCCGCCCCGGACCTCACATTCGACACGATCCACCGGGATACTGCTGACGATGCCTCACCTGAGCGACACCACCACCGACGACGAGCGGGCCGGACGGACGGAGTTCCACGCGGCGGCACGGCACTGCGCGGACCTCGCCCGCGCCCTGGCCCCCGCCACCGAGGAGCGCAGATCGCTCCCCGGGGAACTGGCCGACGCGCTGACCGCCGGCGGGCTGTTCCGCGCCGGCGTCCCGGAATCCCTAGGCGGCCCGGAGATCCCGCCGCCCGGGATCCTGCGGGCGGCCGAGACGGTGGCCCGCGCGGACGCGTCCGCCGGCTGGTGCGTGGCCATCGCGGCCTCCACGAGCCTGCTGAGCGCCTATCTGCCCGCCGAGGGCGCCGCCGAGGTCTTCGGCGACCCCCGCTCGGTCGCCGCCGGTGTGTGGGCGCCCACCGCCCGCGCCCTGCCGGTGGACGGCGGGGTACGGGTCACCGGACGCTGGGCGTACTGCTCCGGTGTGACCCACGCCGACTGGCTGATCGCCGGGTGTGTGCTGGCCGGTCCCGACGCGGCCGAGGGCGCCGCGCCCGTCCTGCGCGTCGTCGCCATGCCCACGGCGGAGCTGGAGATCCTCGACACCTGGCGCACCAGCGGCCTGCGCGGCACGGGCAGCCACGACGTGGTGGCCGACGACGTGTTCGTCCCCGCGCACCGGCTGGCGTCGCTCGTCGACGGGCCGCCCGCGGACGCCACCGCGCCCTACCGCTTCCCGCTCCTCGGGTTCTTCGCCCTGTCGGTCGCCGCGGCGGCCCTCGGCAACGCCCGTGGTGCCGTAGACGACCTTCTGGCGCTGGCGTCGGTCCGCCGCCCGTCCGGCTCGGAGCGCACCCTGGCCGAACGCACCGCCACCCAGGCGGCGGTGGCGCGGGCCGAGGCCGCCCTGCGCGCCGCGCGCCTGCTCTACGACGACGCCGTGGCCCGAGCCTGGCGGGCCGCACGGGACGCGGCCCCGGTCACCACGGACCTACGGGTCGACCTGCGCCTCGCCGCCACCCACGCGGCCCGCACGGCGGCCGAGGTGACAGCGGCCATGTACGAGCTGGGCGGCGGCGCGGCCATCCACGAGGACTCGCCCCTCCAGCGCAGATTCCGTGACGCGCACACCGTCACGGCCCACATACAGGTGAACGCCGCCACCTACGAAGTGACGGGCCGCCATCTGCTGGGCCTGCCGATCGACACCGCCCGGCTCTGAACACCGTCCCGTCCCACCGAGTCACCGCACCCCGGAGGAAGCACACGTGTCCCGCACCAACCCGCAGTACCGCCTCGCGGCGCGCCCCGTCGGCCTGCCCGCCGCCTCCGACTTCCGCTACGCGGAGGAAGAGGCCCCGCAGCCGGGCGAGGGGGAGTTCCTCGTCGAGGTCGACTTCCTGTCCATCGACCCCGCCATGCGCTCCTGGATGAACGCGGGCCGCTCCTATGTGCCGCCGGTCGCCCTGGGCGAGGTGATGCGCGCCGCCGGGACCGGGCACGTCGTCGAGTCCCGGCACCCGGACCACCCGGTCGGCGAGGTGGTGAGCGGCACCTTCGGCGTCCAGCGGTACGCGCTCAGCGACGGCAAGGACGTCGGCACGGTCGACCTGTCCCTGGGCGAGGCGCCGCTGCACCTCGGCGTGCTCGGGTTCAGCGGACTCACGGCGTACTTCGGGCTGCTGGACATCGGCCGTCCCCGGCCCGGCCAGACGGTGGTCGTCTCCGCCGCGGCGGGCTCCGTGGGCGCGCTGGTCGGCCAGATCGCCAAGATCGAGGGGTGCCGGGTCATCGGCATCGCGGGCGGTCCCGACAAGTGCCGCCACCTGGTGGAGGAGCTTGGCTTCGACGGAGCCGTGGACTACAAGTCCGGGTCGGTGCGGGCCCAGGTGAAGGAGCTCGCTCCGCAGGGGGTGGACGTGTTCTTCGACAACGTCGGCGGCGATGTGCTCGACGACGTGCTGACCAGGCTGGCCCGCGGGGCGCGGGTGGTCATCAGCGGAGCGGTGTCCCAGTACAACTCCGAGCACGGCGTGCAGGGCCCCTCGAACTACATGCAACTGCTCGTCAACCGGGCCTCCATGACGGGCTTCGTCATCTTCGACTACGCCCCGCGCTTCGACGAGGCCAGGGCCCGGCTGGCCGACTGGCTGCGCGAGGGGCGGCTCAAGGAGCGCACCCATGTGATCAGCGGCGGGGTCGAGCGCTTCCCGGAGGCGCTGCGGGGGCTGTTCGCGGGGGAGAACACCGGCAAGACGGTGCTCGCTCTGTGAGGTGTGAACTCCGGTGAACTCCTGTGAACTCCGGTGACAACAGCGCCCGTTGTGGGGGTGTAAGGCCACCACCCCCTGAATGCAGGAGAATTCATGCGTGACAAGCAGAGCCCCCGGCTGCGTGCCCTCATGGCGGCGGGCGCCGTCGTCCTCGCCACCGGGACCGCGGTCGTCGCGGCGGGTGCCCCGGCTTCCGCGGCCGTCAGCGTCCACCGCGTGCAGCTGTGCGCCAAGGGCAGCTACGACGCCGACATCACCTGGTCCGACGGTCTGCGCAGCACGGCTGTCCACCGCGGGAAGTGCGAGACGTTCAACGTCTGGGGAACCGGCGGTTACACCATCGGCGGCTTCCGCGACGGCGGCCGGACGCACTTCGGCATCGCGAAGGTGAGCGCGCCCCGCGGCGGCTGGCAGGCCACCTCGCCCGGCCGCAAGTACAGCGCCGAGGGCACCACCAAGGCCCCCCGCGTCGTGCGCTGGCAGTGATCGTCCCCGGGACGCCGGTACACCGGTGATCCCGCCGTCACCCACGCGGCATGACCGTGCTTCCGGCACGGGCATGCCGCGTTTCGCTTTCCTGATGTGTCGCGGGCCACGCTCTCCCGGCGCCGTCACCGGCTTGACCGGTGGCGCGCACGCCTGCCATGATGACGTCACCGCCTGAACGGGTGACGAGAAAGTCCGGTCACCAGGGAAGGAGGCACCCGACACCCACGTATCCACGAACACGTACAGGGAGAACCGTCATGGCCGTCACCTACACCGCCCGTGTCGCCGTCACCGGCGAGGGCCGCAACGGCGGTACCGCCCGCTCCGAGGACGGCCTCCTGGAGCACACCCTGGCCATCCCGAAGGAGCTGGGCGGCGCCGGTGACGCCACCAACCCCGAACAGCTCTTCGCGGCCGGCTGGGCCGCCTGCTTCCTCGGTGCCCTGCGCCGCGCCGCCGCCACCCGCCACATCCGCCTCACCAGCACCGCCATCACCGCCGAGATCACCCTCACTCACGGCGACGACGGCGAGTTCTCCCTCTCCGCCACGCTCAGCCCCGTCCTCGGCGGAGTCGACCAGACCACCGCACAGGAACTCGCCGAAGCCGCCCACCAGATCTGCCCCTACTCCAAGGCCACCCGCGGCAACATCCCCGTCACCCTCGACGCCACCGCCGCCTGACACGGAAAAGACCGTGGCATTTCTGTGAACCCTCGGCGGGCCGGGATGCGTTCATCAGATGAAGGCTCCTGCGCTCCGCTCGTGGACGCAGGACGAGGCGGTCCCCCGGTCCCCCCGGCCGGGCGGACTGCCGCCGGATCTCCCGTCCGCTCTGAGCCGTGGGGGCGGGTGGACGGGAACGGGGGCCCGGTGTGAGCCGGGCCCCCTGCTTTCAAGGTGTTCCGTTCACAGCGACCCGCACAGCGCGTCGCCCGGAAGCCCCCCGGTCATCACCAGTGCCACCAGTGGCGCGTCAGCACCCGCTGGACGGCACCGGCCATGGCCCGCTCACCCGAAGCGTTCGGATGCACCGGAGCGGCCGGTGTCTCCGGGGCGAACGTCTCGATCCAGCGCCGCTCGACCGGCTGGCACAGATCGTGGCCGACGGTGGGGGCGTACGTGTTCACGTACTCCGCGCCGCCGCGCCGCGCCTGCCGGGCCAGCATCCCGTTCAGTTCCTTCTCCTTGTCCCGCAGGTAGGAGAAGTCACCGGCGGCCAGCGGCACCTTGGCGCTGGTGCAGCCGACACCGTCGTCCGGGAACAGGTCGGGATAGCCGACGACCACGACCCGGGCGTGCGGGGCGCGGCGGTGGATGCCGCGCAGCACGTCCGCGATCTTCGGCGCGGTCCGGGCGACCGCGTCGGAGACCTGGTCACTGCCCTGGCCGGTCAGGTACGACCGGCACGGCGCACCCGCGGGATCGGAGGCCGACAGCTTCGCGCACGTGCCCAGCACGGTCGAGAAGCCGATGTCGTTGCCGCCGATGGTGACGGTGACCAGGTCGGTGCCCCGGTTCAGCGCGTCGAACTGGGCCGGAACCGAGCCCTGCGGGGCCGCCATGTTCGCGGTGGTCGCGCCCGAACACGTGACGTCCGTCAGCGCCGCCCGCGAGGACCGTGCCACCATGGAGGCGTAGTTCTGGTCGGAGCGCAGACAGGTGCTGTCGACCTGGGTGGGGACGAGCGGTGCGGAGGCGTACGAGTCGCCGAGGGCGACATAGTCCACCCGGTGGCGCCCGTCGTGCCGGGCGTCGGCGGCACTCGCCGACGGGGTCCCGGCCAGGGCCAGGGCCGACACACCGGCGAGCAGCGCGGCACCCGCCGTGAGCGAGCGCCGCGCGGTGGGAGCGGTAAGGAGTCTCCTCAAGATCTGTCCTCTCGTGATCGACGATCACTAGCTGACACGTTGCGGAGGCCCGAAAGGTGCCGGTGGCCGAGGTAACGAATCGGCCGCTGTGCCACCGGCCGGGGCGGAGGACGGGCGTCCGGGCGGGCGGCGGCGTGTGTCCGAGCGTCGAATGGCTTAGGTGTCCGGCGCGGCGGGGCGCGGCCAAGTAGATGTACGTACCCAGGTATGACCGTCATGCGACGGATGCGGGAGCAACATGTGTGGCCCACAGTGGACACATCGAGCTTCTCGTGCGGTTCCTCGGCACAGGTCGCGATTTAGCACAGTTCGCTGTTCAGCACAGTTCAAGATTTTTCCGGAGGGTGATTTCTCATGGTCGGTATCAAGAATCTGCGGGGCCGGCGGTTCGTGACGGCGGTCGCGGCCACGCTCACGGCGGGCATCGCGGGTACCGCGTTCGCCGTGAACGCGAGCAGCACGCCCCAGCACACGGACACCGCCGGCCGGCACGCCAGGCCGACGATCGTTCTGGAACACGGCGCGTTCGCCGACGCCTCCAGCTGGAACGGCGTGATCACACGACTGCGCGCCGACGGCTATCCCGTCGTCGCCGCCGCCAACCCCCTGCGCAGCCCCAGCGGCGACGCCACCGCCCTGCGCAGCCTCCTCGACCACATCAAGGGCCCCAAGATCCTCGTCGGCCACTCCTACGGCGGCTCCGTCATCAGCCAGGCCGCCACCGGCGACCACGACATCAAGGCCCTCGTCTACGTCGCCGCCTTCCTCCCCGCCCCCGGCGAGACCGCCCTCGGCCTCACGAACAAGTACCCCGGCTCCACCCTCCCCGACGCCCTCGACCCCGTCCCGTTCAAGAACGCCGACGGCACCACCGGCACCGACCTCTACATCCAGCAGGACAAGTTCCGCCACCAGTTCGCCGCCGACGTCCCCCGCGACCAGGCCGCCCTCGCCGCCGCCGGACAACGCCCCATCGCCCAGGCCGCCCTGGAGGAGAAGGCCACCACCGCCGCCTGGAAGACCATCCCCAGCTGGGACATCGTCACCACCCAGGACCTCAACATCCCCGCATCCGTACAGCGCTTCATGGCCCAGCGCGCCCACGCCCACACCACCGAGATCGCCGCCTCCCACTCCGTCGCCGTCTCCCACCCGGGCGTCGTCGCCAACGTGATCGAGAAGGCGGCCCGCGCCACCACGCGCTGACCCGTCCCGGCACCCGGAACCCCTGGCTGAACCCAGCCCCACCGAAAGAGAGAACAGCACCATGGACATGAAGCTCGAAGTCGTCGTCCTGCCCGTGTCGGACGTGGACCGCGCCAAGCAGTTCTACACCGAGCGGCTGGGCTTCCGGCTCGACGCGGACTTCCCCGTCCAGGACGGCTACCGGGTCGTCCAGGTGACCCCGCCGGGCTCCGGCTGCTCGGTCATCCTCGGTGACGGCGTCAGCCAGGCGCGGCCGGGCACCCTGCACGGCCTGCACCTCATCGTCACCGACATCGAGCAGGCCCGTAAGGAACTGGCCGGGAACGGTGTCGAGGTCAGCGAGCCGTTCCAGGACGTCACCGGCATCTTCCACCACCCCGGCGACGCCGACCGGGTGCCCGGACTGCACCCGGAGCGGGCCAGCTACGGTTCGTTCGCCTCGTTCGAGGACCCGGACGGCAACCAGTGGTTCCTCCAGGAGGTCACCGAGCGCGCCCCCGGCCGCTGACCCCCGCGCCCGCCCCGGGGGCGGCCGTCCGACGGCCGCCCCCGGGGCGCCCGGCCGTGCCCGCACGGCCCGCCCCCGCACACCCCCGGCACACACCCACCGGAGTACCAGTGACGACCGAGAACACCCGCACCTATGACGTCGTCGTGATCGGCGCAGGACCGGTCGGCGAGAACGTCGCCGACCGCACCGTGGCCGCAGGACTGAGCACCGTCATCGTGGAGAGCGAACTCATCGGCGGCGAATGCTCGTACTGGGCCTGCGAGCCCAGCAAGGCCCTGCTGCGCCCCGCCCTGCTGCGCGCCGACGCGGCGAAGGTCCCCGGCCTGAACCCGGCCGTCGCGGGCCCGCTGGACACCGCGGCCGTCCTCGCGCACCGCGACCGCATGTCCGCCGACTGGAACGACGACGGCCAGGTCGACTGGCTCAAGGGCGCCGGAATCGACCTGGTCCGCGGGCACGGCCGACTGGACGGACCCCGGCAGGTGACCGTGCACACCCCCGACGGGGAGGTGCTGCACCTGCGCGCCGTGCACGCCGTCGCCGTCTGTACCGGCACCCGCGCCGCCTTCCCGCCGCTGCCCGGCCTGGACACCCTGCGGCCGTGGAGCAGCCGCGAGGCCACCGCCTCGCAGCGGGTGCCCGGACGGCTCGCCATCCTCGGTGCCGGGGTCGTCGCCGTCGAGATGGCCACCGCCTACCAGGCCCTCGGCTCCCAGGTCACCCTGATCGCGCGCGAGCCGGGCCTGCTGACCCGCATGGAGCCGTTCGCCGGTGAACTGGTCGCCGACAGCCTGCGCGCGGCGGGCGCCGAACTGCGCCTGAACACCACCATCAGCACCGCGACCCGCGAGGGCGGCCCGGACGGCGAGGTGCACCTCACCCTCTCCGACGGCAGCCGGCTCGTCGCCGACGAACTGCTGCTGGCCACCGGGCGCGCCCCGCGCACCGACGACCTCGGCCTGGACACGGTCGGCCTGACCCCCGGCGGCTGGATCGCCACCGACGACTCGTTCACCGCCACCGGCGTGTCCGGCGACTGGCTCTACGCCGTGGGCGACGTCAACCGCCGCGCGCTCCTCACCCACCAGGGCAAGTACCAGGCCCGGATCGCCGGTGCCGTCATCGCGGCGCGGGCGCAGGGCGAGCCCCTCGACACCGCGCGCTGGGGCCGCCACACCGCCACCGCCGACCTGGAAGCCGTACCGCAGGTGGTGTTCACCGAGCCGGAGATCGCCGCGGTGGGCCTGACCACCGAGGAGGCGGAGCGCACCGGCCGGCGCGTCGACGTCGTCGACTACGAGATCGGCCTGCTCGCCGGTGCGTTGCAGCACCGCCCGGACTACCGCGGCACGGCCCGCGTCCTCATCGACCCCGAGCGCCGTACGGTCGTCGGCGCCACCTTCGCCGGGCCCGGCGTCGGCGAACTCCTGCACTCCGCCACGGTCGCCATCACCAGCGAGGTCACCGTCGACCGGCTGTGGCACGCGGTCCCGCCGTTCCCGACGATCAGCGAGGTGTGGCTGCGACTCCTCGAAACCTACCGGGGCTGACACATTCGCTCGCCTCACACCTTGTGTGTATGGTCGGTCCCGGCCGGCCATACACACATGTGACATGAGGCGAGAGAGACATGAGCGGACTCAGATACGTCCAGCGCGTCGGGCTGGCGCTGGCGGACGGGGACATGGAGGCGGTACTGGACCTGGCCGTGGCCGCGTACGAGACCACCCACGGCTTCCCCGGCATGGTGTGGGACGAGGTCCTGCGCCAGCTCGCCGAGCAGCCGGCCGGGACACGGGCCCGGCTGCTGGCGGTCCTGCCCGCGCGCGTCGCCCCGGCCCGGGGCGGGCTGCGCAGCTCGCTGCTGTACCTCTCCCTGACCCTGTCCCGCGGTCTGCCGGGGGAGACACTGGTCGCCGAGCGGCGCGAGGAGCTGGGCCGCGCGGCGGACCACTGGGAGGCGCCCGCGGAGGCCGTCTGCTTCGCCGAGGCGGAACTCGACGCCGGACGCCCGCTGCCGCCCGCCGTCGTGGCCGCGATACGGCGCCGCCCGCAGGACGTGCCCCCCGGCCTGAACGGACTGGCCGGCCGGATGACCGAGCCCGTGCTGAACGTCGGCGAGCAGTGGGCCGAGACCGCCATGGCCGACATCCTCGGACTCCGGCCGGTCTGGCGGGACCTGCTCGCCCACGCCGCCACCGCCCGAGCGGTCCGGCCGACCGCCACCTGGGAGCGCACGGGCCGCGCGCTCCTGGACGACATCGGCCCCGGCGCCTTCAGGGCCCGCGCGCTGGGCTGGCTCGCCCTGGCCGGCCGGCCGCGCACCCTCACCGCGCGCCAGGACTACCGCCGGGCCCCCGTCAACGAACTCCTCGACCCGTTCAACGCCGATGCCCTGCGCGGGCTCACCTGGCTGCTCGCGCTCACCGGCCCGGACGAGGAGACGGTCGCCGCGCTGGGTGCCCTGACCCACACGGTCCTGCGCCATGTCCCCGGCCACGGCCCGCGCAACCCCAAGGTCGCCAACAGCGCCGTGTACGCGCTCGAGCGCATCGGCGGACCGGAAGCCCGCGCGGAGCTGCGGCGCCTGGCGGAACGCATCACCCAGGGGACCACACCGCGGCGGATCGCGGCCGCCCTTGACCGGCTGGAGTCACAGCCGCAGTGACGCCGCCACCGGAAGATGGTCGCTGCCGGTGGCGGGCAGCGACCAGGCCGAGCGCGGGTCCACCCCGCGGACCAGGATCTGGTCGATCCGGGCCACCGGGAAAGCGGCCGGCCAGCTGAAGCCGAACCCGGCGCCCGCCTCGGCCTGCGCGGACCGCAGACCGGAGGTGACGGGGGCCAGCGCCCGGTCGTCGGTGGTGCCGTTGAAGTCGCCCACCACGACCAGTCGCGGCAGCTTCTCGGCGCGCAGCGCGTCGGCCAGCCGCAGTGCCGCCGCGTCACGGGCACCGACTCCGAAGCCCGAGGCCGTGCTGAACCGTACCGACAACAGATGGGCGACGAAGAAGGCGACCGGTCCCCTGGGTGTGTGGACCGTGGCCTTCAGGGCGCGCGGCCACGGCGCGATGTCGACCGGGCCGCCGTCGTCCACCGGGTACCGGCTCCACAGACCGACCGTGCCGCGCACCACCGCGTACCGGTAACGGCTCGCGAGGACCTTGCGGTACGTGTCCGTCGCGTCGCCCAGTTCCTCCAGGGCCACCACATCGGCCCCGGAGGCGGCCAGGGCCCGCGCGGTTCCTGCCGGGTCCGGGTTGTGCTCGTCGACGTTGTGCGTCACGACGGTCAGGTCGCCTCCGCCGGCCCGCTCGGCGCTCTTGTCGACGAGTGTGCCGCCGAACACCGAGCCCCACACGGCCGCGGCCACCGCGGCGGCCACCACCGCGGTCGCGGACCGGCGCAGCAGCGCGCACAGCAGCAGCACCGGGACGACCAGCGCGGTCCACGGCAGGAAGCTCTCGACCAGCGAGCCGAGGTGCCCGGGTCCGTCGGGGACGAGCCGGTGACCCACCATCACCAGGACGACCGGCAGGGCGGCGGCGGAGGCGATCCGGCCCCGCCGCCATCTGCGGGAGACTTCCGCGGCGCCGGAAGTGCCCGCGGCGTCCGCGGCGTCCGTGGCGTCCGTGGTATCTGCGGCATCCGCCGTGTCCGAGATGTCCGACGCGCAAGGTGTCTCGGACGCGCTCACCGAGACCGTCATGGCGCTTCTCACCGCTTCCCCGGCACGTTGGCCGACACCCAGGCGCGTACGCCCGCGACCAGCGAACCGCTGGCGCTGACCGCGGCCTCCAGGCCCTGCTGCGGGCTGGAGCCGGCCCGCTGGTGCAGCACGACACCCAGCACCAGCCGTTCGTGACCGTCCCGGTCGGGCGCGGTCGCCGCCCACATCAGGTTGCCGCCCGCGGGGGTGCTCGACCCGGTCTTCAGCCCGATCACGCCGCTCTCGCCGAGCAGCGTGTTGGTGTTCTTGATCTCCCCGGGGACGCCGGGCACGCTCGTGGAGCGCATGGCCACCACCGAGCGGATCGCCGCCTGCCGCATCGCCGCGCGGGCCAGCTTCAACTGGTCCTGGGACGTACTGGTGTTGGCCGGACCGATGCCGCTGGCGTCGGTGTACGTGGTGTCGCGCATGCCCAGGTCGCGGGCGGCCCTGTTCATCTTGGCGACGAACGCCTCCTCGGAACCCGCGTCCCAACGGGCCAGCAGCCGCGCGATGTTGTTCCCGGAGGGGATCAGCATCAGCTCCAGCAGCCTGCGTTCGTCCAGCCGACGCCCCTCGTCGACCCGCGTGGTCGACTCGATCCCGGACACCGACTCGTCCGCGGCCTGTTGGTCCACGGTGATCCCCGGACCGGTGCCGTGCTCGTCCAGCGGGTGGCCGCGCAGCACGACGTACGCCGTCATCACCTTGGTGACACTGGCGATCGGCACCGGCTTCTGCGCGCCGCGCGTACCCAGGTCGCCCAGCGCGCCGACCCCCTCGACGGACACGCTCGTCTGCCCGTCCCCGGGCCAGGGCAGCGACGCCGTCGTGGACGCCTTGTCGGCGGGACCGGCCGATCCGGCGTCCTGGATCCCGTCGCCGCCGCGGGTGACGACGGCGAGCACGACGAGCGCGGCCAGTGCCGTCGCCCCCGCGGCGCAGGCGGCCCCGAAGCGTCGCCGGCCGGTGGCGGGCGGCGGTCCCACCGGTCGCAGGTCGGGCTCGCCGGGAACGGTGACCGGGCACATGGGAACGCACCTCCAAGGGGCAGCGCGCGACGTTCACGCACGTCAACCACCTTGCGGTGCCGGTTTTTCCGGCAGAGCGAGATACCGTCTCCGCCGCCGCTCGTCCTTGTATCCGCTCTGTATCGACCGGCACGGGCGAGGGCGGCGGCCTGACCCGGTGGGCCAGGTCAGGCCCCGGCCGGGGGCAGCCGCAGCGTGGCCAGCGCCCCGCCGCCGGGCGCGTTCGCGAACTCCAGCGAGGCGCCGAGAACCCGGGCCTGGCCCAGCGCGATGGTCAGCCCGAGCCCGTGCCCCCGGCCGCGTTCGGCGGCCCCGGTGCGGAACCGCTGCGGCCCGTGCGCCAGCAGGTCCCGGGGGAAGCCGTCACCGTGGTCGCGCACCGTCACCGTGGCGCCCGCCACCTCGACCTCGACCGGTGCCCGGCCGTGCCGGTGCGCGTTGACGACCAGGTTGGCGACGATCCGGTCCAGGCGCCGCGGATCCGTCTCGACCGGCGCCACCGCGCCCGCCGTGAACCGCGCCGCGAGCCCGGTCCGGGCCAGTGAGTCCGCGACCACCTCGGCCAGCGGCACCGGCCGCAGCTCGGCCCGCTCGGCGCCCGCGTCCAGCCGGGAGATCTCCAGCAGCTCCTCGACCAGCGTCCGCAGCACCCCCACCCGGTCGCGCACCAGGTCGGTCGCCTCGCCCTCGGGCAGCAGCCCGCTCGCGGTGACCAGGCCCATCAACGGCGTACGCAGCTCATGGGCGACATCGGCGGTGAAGCGCTGCTCGGTCTCCAGCCGGTCGCGCAGACTGTCCGCCATGGCGTCCACGGTGGCCGAGATCTCGGTGACCTCGTCGCCCCGGCCGCCGCCCCCGGCCGCGGTGCGCGCGTCCAGGTCACCGGCCGAGATCCGGCGCGCGGTCCGCGCCACCCGGCGCAGCCTGCGGTTGGGCAGCTCGGCGGCGAGCGCCGACAGCGGGACGACCACGGCCAGCGCGAGCGCCGAGTACTTCCACATGTGCCGGTCCAGCGCGTTGCGGGACAGCAGGTCGAGGGTCATGTCGACGTTCACCGCGTACGGCTGCCCGTGGTAGAGCTGCCCCGCCCACATCCTGGGCCTGACCGGGGTGGGGTCGTACCAGGTCGCCACGGGGTCGTCCGACCGCTGGTCCCGCAGCCGGCTCAGCAGCTCGTCGGGCAGGGCACTGCCCGCCGACAGATCCCTGTCCGTGCCGTCGCGTCCGTACCGCTCCAGGGCGAGGGACAGCGCGTTGCGCGCCTTGACCGCGCCCTCGTTCAGCGAGCGGTCCCGGGTGCTTGCGTGCACCAGCAGCCCGATGGTCAGGGCAACCGCGCAGCAGGCCACGCAGACCAGCAGGGCGATCCGCCAGCGCAGCGAACGCCAGTTGAGCAGCGAGCGCAAGGTGTCCATGTCAGCGCCGCAGGAGCTTGTAGCCGAAACCGCGCACCGTCTCGATCCGGTCGGCGCCGATCTTCTTGCGCAGCCGCTGCACACACAGATCGACGACCCGGCTGTCCCCGTCCCAGCCGTAGTCCCACACATTGCGCAGCAGTGTCTGCCGGTCGAGCACCACACCGGGGTGTGCGGCGAACTCCAGCAGCAGGCGCAGCTCGGTCGGCGCCAGGGCGACCGGTTCGCCGCCGCGCCGCACCTCCAGGCCCGCGGTGTCGACGGTCAGGTCCCCGAAGAGCAGCCGGGCACCGTCTCCGGACCCGGCCGCGTCCGCCGGGTCCGGCGCCGCCGCCCCGACGGGCGCGGCGAAGGCGGCACGCCGCAGCAGCGAGCGGATGCGCGCCACCAGGACGGCGGTGTCCACGGGTTTGACGACGTAGTCGTCGGCACCCGCCTCCAGACCGGAGACGACGTCCAGCGCGTCCCCGCGCGCGGACATCATCAGGATCGGCACCGTACTGCTCTCCCGCACCCGGCGGCACAGCCCGATGCCGTCGAGGCCGGGCAGCATCACATCGAGCAGCAGCAGGTCGTGGCCGCCCTCCCGGAACAGTTCGAGACCGCTCAGGCCGTCCGCGGCCGCGTGGACCCGGTACCCGTAGCGCTCCAGGGCGAGGGTGACGGACCGCCGGATCACCTCGTCGTCCTCGACGAGCAGCAGGGTGACCGGGGTTTCGCCGCTCCCGGCGGCCGGTGCAACAGACATGTTCTTCCATCCGGACGTAGGTGCGGCCCGCACCCGGCGGGGGTGCGGGCCGTTCCATCATGCCGTTCCTCCGGCCCTCGGCGGACCGGGGGCCCGTCACGCGCAGTGACACCGGCACCGGTGCCACCCCGTACGGACCGTCCGCGCGCAGCAGTACGGACGCCACGGGCACCGGGCACCGGGAACCGGTCCTGCTCGCTGCCGCCCACCCGGTATGGTCCCGGCGCGCCGCCACCCTGGTACACCACGGCCGGGGCCGGGGCCGGGGCCGGGGCCGGGGCCGGGGCCGGGGCGGTGGACGGCGGGCGTCCGGTGGTGCGTCAGGCCGTGGGGCCCGCTGCGGTGCGTGACCTCAGCACGTCGAGCAGGGCGGTGCCGTCGGGGGAGCCGAGCCCGGTGTTCGGGTCCCAGCCGGGTGCCGCCGCGTAGGCGCCGTTGTCGCCGCTCACCACGTCCCGGAATCCGGCCGGGACCTTGCCGGGGACGAGGTCGCGGTAGAGGTGCGGCTGGAGCAGGCCGAGCGGCCGGCCCAGTGCCTGGGCGAGGCGGCAGACCAGGGCCGCCCACAGCGGGGCGGCCGGGCTGGTGCCGCCGACGACGACGGACCTGCCGTTGATCAGCACCTGGTAGCCGGTGCCGCCGTCCGCGTCGGCCGCGACGTCCGGGACCCCGCGGCCGGTACCGCCCTCCCCGAACCGGTCCGGCACCCCGGCGTGCTCCTGCCAGCCGGGCCGCGGGAACAGCGCGCTGACCCCGCCGCCGGTGGCGCGGGCCGCGCCCGCGTTCCAGGTCGTCTCGGCCCGGACGGCGCCGTCGGCCGGGTCGGCGACGAGTGTGGTGCCGCCCACCGCCAGCACATGCGGACTGGAGGCCGGGTAGTTCACGTGCGCGCCGCCGTCCCCCTCCCCGTTGCCGCTGCCCGCGTCGCCGGCCGCCGCGCACACGGTGATGCCCAGGGCGGCGGCCTCCTGGAACAGGTCCTCCACCGCCGTCACGAAGTCCGGCGGGTTGACCTGCTCCGAGGAGCCCCAGCTGAGGCTTATGACGGTGGGCGTCGGCGTGGCGTGCACGGCGGCCCGCAGGGTGTCGAGGATGCCGCTGCCGGTGTTGGGCGCGAAGTAGTGGACCAGGCGGGCCCCGGGGGCGAGGGCACCGGCGACCTGGATGTCGAGGGCCGCCTCGATGTCCGCGGGGGAGGGCGGTGCGTCGGCCGGGCCCGGGGAGTTCGCCGCACCGCCGACCCCGACCGCGCGGATGTCCGGTGTGCGCAGCCCCAGCCCGGCGAAGTAGGCGTCCAGGTCGGTCCGGCGCCAGCCGCCGTCGACGGTGACCACGGCGAGCACCTGACCGGAGCCGTCGGTGCCTTCCGGGAAGCCGTAGAGGCTGCCCAGCTCGGGCGGGGTGTAGGAGAGCTGGGGCTGTCCGGGCGTGGAGCGGAACAGCGGGGTGGCGAGCGGCCGGGTGCCCGGACCGACGACCGCGCGGACCACCTCACCCAGTTCGGCCGGCGGCCGCGGGTGCGTCCGGCCGTCGTCGTGGCGGCCCGTCCCGGTGCCGAAGACCTCGTCCACGAGAGCCGGTTCACCCCGCACGACCACCCGGCGGGAGGCCGCGTCGGACTCGGTGACCCGGAGGCCCGCGCGCTCCAGCACCGAGCGGGCCAGCGCGATGTCCGCCGGGTCGGCGCCGTACCCGGCGGCCAGCTCGTCCCGGGACAGCGTCGCGGGCCCCGCCACGAGATGGTCCGGGAGCTGTCGGCGGCGACGGACCGTCAACACCAGTTCGACGGGACGGGACTGCGACGACGGGCTCATGCCGTCCTCCTCGGACTACGGTTGAACGACTCGTACGGAACAGGCCGCGGGCGACGACAGCTCCTCCACTCGTCACAACGGACCGGCCCCGTCGCAGGGTTCAGCCGAACGCACGCCTTTCCGACACCGGTTCGAGACCACACACATCCCCAGCGGAACGCTTGTCGACATGTGACCCGGAAACATGCGCCCGGGGTGGACCACATGTGACAAGGTGCACGGTGGCCGATCGGCCACCGCACCTCCGGAGAGAGACACACATGCACCGTCCCAGACGCCATCCGCACCGCCGCGGCAGACGGACCGCGGTCCTCGCCACGGCTGTTGTCGCCCTCACCCTGGCCGCCTCCGACGCCACGGCGGCTCCCCTCGCCCGCCCGACCGTCACCGACCAGGCCGCCCGCGCCACCCCGGTCTACCAGGACACCCGGTACTCCTTCGAGGAACGCGCGGCCGACCTCGTCGCCCGGATGACGCTGGACCAGAAGATCCGCCAGCTCATCACCAACGACGCGCCCGCCATCCCGGCCCTGGGCGTCCAGGGTTACACGTACTGGAACGAGGCCCTGCACGGCATCCAGGCCCTCGGCAACGGCAAGAACGTCGGCGACGGCGGCTCCTGGCCCATCAAGGCCACCGGCTTCCCGACCAGCCTCGCCACCTCCATGGCCTGGGACCCCGAACTCCAGTACCAGGAAGGCTCGGCGATCTCCGACGAGGCACGCGGCTTCCTGGACAAGTCGCTGTTCGGCACCGGCCAGAACAACCTCGGCTCCTCGGCGGACAACTACGGCGCCCTCACCTACTTCGCCCCGACCGTCAACAACGACCGCGACCCGCTGTGGGGACGGCACGACGAGTCGTACGGCGAGGACCCCTATCTCCAGGCCGAGCTGGGCGGCCAGTTCGTCGACGGCTTCCAGGGCCAGAAGCCCGACGGCACCTCCCTCAACGGCTACCTCAAGGCCGCCGCCACCGCCAAGCACTACGCCCTCAACAACGTCGAGGACGGCCGCACCGGCATCAGCTCCGACGTCGACGACAGCCAGCTGCGCGACTACTACACCAAGCAGTTCGCGAGCCTGATCGGCGAGGCACATGTCGCCGGTCTGATGACCTCGTACAACGCGATCAACGGCACCCCGGCCGTCGCCAACACCTACACCAACAACGAACTCGCCCAGCGCACCTACGGGTTCGGCGGTTTCACCACCTCCGACTGCGGCGGCGTCGGCACCACCTACAAACTGCCCGACGAGGGCCACGACTGGGCGCCCGCGCCCTTCACCACCAACGGCTCGCACGGCAACCCGCTGTGGATCAACGGCAGGACGGGCGACGAGGTCCGCGCCCCGGCCGGCGGCCAGGCCATGGCCCTCAGGTCGGGCAACGACCTCAATTGCAGCGGCGAGGAGATGACCACCGCCAACGTCCTGGAGGCCGTACGCGCGGGCCTGCTCGACGAGGGTGTCATCGACACCGCGCTGGTGAAGGTGTTCACCGTCCGCATGAGGACCGGCGAGTTCGACCCGGCCGGCAGTGTGCCCTACACCTCCATCGACAAGTCCGTCATCCAAAGCGCCGACCACAAGGCCCTCGCCGCCAAGGCCGCCGACGCCTCCATGGTGCTGCTGAAGAACGGCACCCTGGCCGCGACCGGCCGCCCCCTGCTGCCGCTGAAGGCCGCCTCCGTCAGCAAGGTCGTCGTCCTCGGCACGCTCGCCGACACGGTCAGCCTCGGCAGCTACGGCAACGCCCCCGCGCAGCAGGTCTCCATGCGGCAGGGCATCACCGACGCGCTGAAGGCCGCCAACCCGGGCGCGTCCGTCCTCTACGACGCGGCCGGCAGCAGCACCACCGGCACCGGCGCGATCACGCTCAGCGCCGCCACCCAGGCCGCCGTCAAGGCCGCCGACCTGGTCGTCGTCGTGGCCGGCACCGACCAGGACACCGCCTCCGAGGGCAAGGACCGCAAGAGCCTCGCCCTGCCCGGCAACCAGAACGCCCTGATCGACCAGGTCGCCGCGCTCGGCAACCCGAACACCGTCCTCGACCTCCAGGCCGTGGGCGCCGTGGACATCGCCGCCCGGCAGTCCAAGGCCGCCGCCATCCTCTTCAGCAGCTACAACGGCCAGAGCCAGGGCACCGCGCTCGCCGACGTCCTGTTCGGCAAGCAGAACCCGCAGGGCCACCTCACCTTCACCTGGTACAAGGACGACACCCAGCTCACCGGCAAGAACAACTACGGCCTCACACCCGCGCAGAGCGACGGCAAGGGCCAGACCTACCAGTACTTCACCGGCACCCCCACCTACCCGTTCGGCTACGGGCTCAGCTACACCGGCTTCACCTACTCCGCCGCACAGGTGGACAAGTCGGCCATCACCGCCGACGGCACGGTGAACGTCTCCTTCGACGTCACCAACACCGGCGACACCCCCGGCGCCACCGTCGCCCAGCTCTACGCCGCCAACACCTTCACCGTCTCCGGTGTGACACTGCCCAGGCAGCGCCTCGTCGGCTTCAAGAACACCGGAGTCCTCGCCCCCGGCGAGAAGATCCACGTCACCCTGCCGGTGGCCGCCGCGGACCTGAGCGTCTGGAACCCGGCGACGTCCCGGCAGACCGTGTTCCCCGGCGCCTGGGCGCTGCGCGTGGCCTCCGACTCCGCGACCGTGCGGAGCACCGCCACGGTGAACATCACCGGCACCCTCACCCCCAAGGTGCGCACCGTCACCGTTCAGCCCGGACGGGTCGTCTTCCACGCGGGCGAGACCCTCGACCTGACGAAGAAGAACCCGTGGATCAAGGATGACACCGACCCCGCCAAGGAACAGCGGGACACCTCGATCACGGCTGACGACATCGTCGAGGCGGTCAACAACGACCAGACCTTCACGGACCTGTCCAAGACCACCGTCCAGTACGCCAGCAGCGACCCGACCGTGGCCACGGTCAGCTCCTCGGGCGTGGTCAGCGCGGCGTCCGACGGCGTCACCACCATCAAGGTCACCGTGGGCGGCGTCACCGGCTCCATGGTGATGGTCGTCAAGGACGTCCTCGCCCTGAAGACCGCTCCGGTGATCCAGCCCGGCCGGACGGCCGAGGCGACCACCACGCTCACCAACGGCACCGGCGCGGCGCTCACCGGCGTCACCGTGTCCGTGCCCGCCCCCTCGGGCTGGACCGTGCAGGCCACCACCCCGGCCACCTTCAGCAGCGTCGCCGCCGGAACCACCGTGACGACGACCTGGCGCGTCACCGCTCCCTCGGGCGCGGCGCCCGGCAACACCCCGCTGACCGCGACCGCCGTCCACACCGCCGGTTCCTACACGGCCGCCGCCACCCTCCGGGTGCCCTTCGCCAGCCAGAAGGCCGCGTACAGCAACGTCGGTGTCACCGACGACGGCAACACCAGGCCCGGCAAGTACGACGGCGGCGGCTTCAGCTTCTCCGCCCAGGCCCTGGCCGCCGAGGGCCTCGCCCCCGGCACGTCCTTCACCCACGCCGGACTGGCCTACCAGTGGCCCGACGTCCCGGCGGGCAGCCCCGACGCCATCGACACCCGGGGCCAGGCGGTCGCCCTGTCCGGCTCGGGCAGCGAACTCGGCTTCGTCGGCAGCGGCACCAGCGGCCCCCACCAGGGCGTCGGCACCATCGTCTACACCGACGGCACGACCCAGCAGTACGGCCTCAGCTTCTCCGACTGGTGGGACGGCACCAACGTGGCCCAGGGCAGCGACCTGCTGTCCTCCTTCCCGTACATCAACAACAGCGAGGGCAGGCAGAACCAGAAGGTCAGCCTCTTCACCACCAAGGTGCCCCTGGCCGCGGGCAAGACCGTCCAGGCCGTCGTGCTGCCCGCCTCGGAGGACCCGAGCACCGGCGCGCCCCAGGGCCATGTCTTCGCGATGGCCATCGGCGGCACCGTCCACACCCCGGCCCCGCAGCCGGACGGACCCGTCGGCCACATCACCGGCATCGGCTCCAAGTGCGTCGACCTGGCCGCCGGGCCCGCCGCCGGAGTGCAGGTCGTCCTGCGCTCCTGCAACCAGAACGCCTCCCAGCAGTGGGCACTCGGCGCCGACAAGTCCCTGTGGAACCAGGGCAAGTGCATGACCACCGAGAACGGCGGCACCGGCAACGGCACCCGCGTCGTCCTGGACTACTGCGACGGCTCCAAGGAGCAGCAATGGTCGGTGGATTCGGCCACCGGCTACCTCGTCAACGCCAAGTCCGGCTACTGCCTGGAGGACGCGGACGGCAGCACGGCGGACGGCAATCCGCTGATCATCTGGGCGTGCAACCCCGGTGACGTGGGCCAGAAGTGGCAGGTGCCGACCGGCACTTCGGCCTCGGGTCCCTCGGGGCGCGTGGCGGGATACAACGGCAAGTGCGTGGAGGCCGGGGCGGAGGGCGCCGCTGTGCAGCTCAACACGTGCGGTTCGGCGGCGTCGCAGTCCTGGACGGTGGCCGCTGACGGGACGCTCCGGGCGCTGGGTAAGTGCATGACGGTGGCGGGCGGCGGTACCGGGGACGGTACGGCGGTGCAGTCGTCGGCCTGTTCGGGTGCGGCGTCGCAGAAGTGGCAGGCGCAGGCGAACGGCACGCTGGTCGGTACGCAGTCGGGCAAGTGCCTGGACGCGACCGGTCCGAGTTCGGCCAATGGCACGAAGCTCCAGATCTGGGCGTGTGCGGCTTCGGACAACCAGATCTGGGGTGTGCCGTCGTCGCGTCCGTCCGGTGTGGTCAGCGGGTACGGCGGCAAGTGCGCCGAGGTGGCGGGTTCGGCCTCGGCGAACGGTACCGCCGTGCAGCTCAACGTGTGCGGGACGGGCAGTGCGCAGTCCTGGACGGTGGCCGCCGACGGGACGCTGCGGGCGCTGGGCAAGTGCATGACCGTGGCGGGTTCCGGCACGGCCAACGGTACGGCGGTGCAGCTCGCGACCTGTTCGGGTGCCGCCGGGCAGAAGTGGCAGGCGCAGGCGAACGGGACGCTGGCCGGTACGCAGTCGGGCAAGTGCCTGGACGCGACCGGTCCCAGCTCGGCCAATGGCACCAAGCTCCAGATCTGGACCTGCGCGGCCTCCGACAACCAGCTCTGGAAGCTCCCCGCCTGACACACCCGTAGCGCATCGACAGACTTCCCACACCGTATGAGATGAGGAACCACGTGTTCTCACGGCACAGATCCGTGCCCGGACACCAGGGCCGCACGGCGTTCGCGCTCGGCCTGACCGCACTGACCGCGCTCGCCTCGGCCGCCCTGGGCCCGGTGACGGCCCAGGCCGCACCCGCCGGGGCGGGCCGCGCCGCCGCCGACACCCCGGTCGTCGTGGACGGCGGGACGGTCCTGCCCGGCCGGGTCCCCGGCAAGAACGGCGCGCTGGGGGTGACGTTCGGGTTCTCCGACATCACCATGGCGGGCGGCCCCTACGAGCAGCCGGTCAACCACAACTACAACCGGCCGATGTACCAGCCGAAGGCGTCCGACCCGGACTCCTTCTGGGACAACTACGTCGAGGAACTCACCACGGCGGGCGTCGACTTCGTCGCCGTCGACCTGCGCGGCTTCGGGCCCGGCAACGCCGTCCCGGACGGCGCGGGCGACCCGAGGGCGCTCACCCCGCTGGTCGACGCCATCAAGCGGCGCGGTGTCGCGGACCGGCTGAAGATCGCGGCGCTGGACGACACGCCCGCCACCCTCACCGACAAGAAGAACCGGGCCGTGCACCACACCGGCGGCTACTCACCGCCCTTCGACATCGGTGACGCGAACGGCACCGGAGAAGGCGGCTACCAGTACTTCTGGGACAACAACCAGCGTGAGTTCTTCTCCCGCATCCCGGACGACATGCTCTACAAGGTCGACGGCCGCCCGCTGGTCTACGAGTGGTCGGTCAACGACTTCGCGTTCAGCAACCAGGGCAACGGCAACCTGTCCAAGCTGCTCCAGTACGCCCGCTCGCGTGCCAGGGCGGAGTTCGGCGTCGACCCGTACTACGTGGTCGACAGCAGCTGGCCGGACCGCGACCCGAGTGTCGTCTCGCAGATCGACGGCATCAACAACTGGTTCGAGCTGCCCAGGGGTTCCTCCAACGCCACGTACCAACCGATCATCGACAACGGCCAGTTGGCGTTCGGCGACGGCTGGGACTACCGGACCTCCGACGGGGCGGGCGACTACAAGAACACCTACCAGTCCTCCACGGTGGCGGGCGCGTCCGTCACGTACTCCTTCATCGGGACCGGCGTCCAGTACCTCGCCCGTACCGCACCGGACCAGGGCAGCGTCGATGTGTCCGTCGACGGGCAGGCGCCCGTGACGGTGAAGCTGAACACCGGGAGCGCGCCGAAGACGCAGCAGGCCGTCTTCGAGAAGTCCGGACTGACGGACGGCACCCACACCATCAAGGTGGTGAACAAGTCCACCGCGCCGGTCACCGTGGACGGCTTCCGGGTGCTCACCGGCCGGTCCGCCGCGCTGAACGGCCGCGCGTACGGCGTCGCGACGCCCGGTTTCCGCGTCGTCAACAGCGACGTGAGCATGATCATGGACCCGGACCACGGCAGGAAGCTGAGCGGCACCCTGGACGCCACGGTCAACGCCGGGGCCGATCTCACCCTGGTCGAGGGCTTCACGGACTGGGAGGAGAACGCGATGCTGGCGCGTACGGCCGACGGCACGTACGCGGAGCGGCTGACCGACTACCCCAACCAGATGATCGACACCCTGCGCAGCTACTCCACGGACCCCTTCCCCAAGGAGTACCGGACCGAGGCGGAGACGGCGGACGCGTTCGCCGGGGCCACCCCGGGCAGCACCTGGGACACCTACCGCAGCGGTGACATCGACGTCCAGCCCACCGGCGACACCGGCGGCGGCTGGAACGTCGGCGACATCGCCCCCGGCGAGTCCCTGACCTGGAACAGCCGGCCCCTCCAGGGCACGGTGAAGCTCTCCGCCCGGGTGGCCACGCCGAACACCGGCGCCCAGGTCCGCTTCGTGGTGGACGGCACGGCGGGACCCACCGTCGACGTCCCCGGCACGGGTGACTGGCAGAAGTACACCACCGTCGACGCGGGCACCTTCCAGCTCCCGGCCGGTACGCACCACACGGTGCGCCTGGAGTTCCCGGCCGGCTCGCTGAACGCGAACTACTGGACAGCGACCACGATCGCCGCGCCCGTGGCCCCCGCGCCCGTGGGCCCGACCGGTCCGGTCACCGGGATCGGCGGCAAGTGTGTGGACCTCGCCGGGGGCAGCGTGGCCGACGGCACCCGGGCGGTCCTGAACACCTGTGCCACCACCGGCACCCAGACCTGGACGGTCGCTCCCGACTCCTCCGTGCGGGTCCTCGGCAAGTGCCTCACCACGGAGAACGGCGGAACGGCCAACGGGACGCGGGTCCAGATCGCCTCGTGCGACGGCTCCAAGGAGCAGCAGTGGTCGGTGGATGCGGCCAACGGCTACCTCGTCAACGCCAAGTCCGGCTACTGCCTGGAGGACGCGGACGGGAGCACGGCGGACGGCAATCCGCTGATCATCTGGGAGTGCAACCCCGGTGACGTGGGCCAGAAGTGGAAGGTTCCGGCGGGTACTTCGGCGGCGGGACCGTCCGGCCGCATCGCCGGGTACAACGGCAAGTGCGTGGAGGCCGGGGCGGAGGGCGCCGCTGTGCAGCTCAACACGTGCGGTTCGGCGGCGTCGCAGTCCTGGACGGTGGCCGCTGACGGGACGCTGCGGGCTCAGGGCAAGTGCATGACCGTGGCCGGTGGCGCCACGGCGAACGGCACGGCGGTGCAGTCGTCGTCGTGTTCGGGTGCGGCGTCGCAGAAGTGGCAGGCGCAGGCGAACGGGACGCTGGTCGCCACGCAGTCCGCTAAGTGCCTGGACGCGACCGGTCCGAGTTCGGCCAATGGCACGAAGCTCCAGATCTGGGCGTGTGCGGCCTCCGACAATCAGATCTGGGGTGTGCCGTCGTCGCGTCCGGCCGGTGTGGTCAGCGGGTACGGCGGCAAGTGTGCCGAGGTGACCGGTGGCACCACGGCGAACGGTACGGCGGTGCAGCTGAACACCTGTGGTTCCGACAGTGCGCAGTCCTGGACGGCGGCCGCCGACGGGACGCTGCGGGCGCTGGGCAAGTGCATGACGGTGGCGGGTTCCGGCACGGCCAACGGTACGGCGGTGCAGCTCGCGACCTGTTCGGGTGCCGCCTCGCAGAAGTGGCAGGCGCAGGCGAACGGCACGCTGGCCGGTACGCAGTCGGGCAAGTGCCTGGACGCGACCGGTCCCAGCTCGGCCAATGGCACCAAGCTCCAGATCTGGACCTGTGCGGCCTCCGACAACCAGCTCTGGAAGCTCCCCGTCTGAGAAACCTGTCCGCTCGTGGCGCCCCCGGGAACATCCAGGTGTTCCCGGGGGCGCCGTGCGTTACTTCACACGTGTTTTTCCGGTCCCAGCGAAGTCTGAACTTGACGGTCCATTCTTGTGGGCGCATGATGGGTGGACCGAACAGTCCAAAGCGAGGAACGGGCACCGTCATGAACGCCACAGAGCGGCTGAGCACCATCGAGGAACTGCGCCGGGTGATGGCGCGCTACGTCTACGCGGCGGACCACCAGAACTGGTCGGAACTGGCGTCGCTCTTCACCGAGGACGGCACCTTCACCCCGCACAACGTGGACGGGACCGTCCTGCGGACCATGGGCTCACCGGCCGAGATCGCCGCGACGATCCCGGTGAGCGTCGGCCCCGGCGCCGTCCTCGTCCACCATCTCTTCTCGGACGAGATCGACGTCGAGTCGGACACCTCCGCGCGCGGTGTGTGGGCGATGGAGGACCTGATCAAGCGCCCCGCCCGCACGGACGCAGACGGCCGCCCGGAGTTCACCGAGATGCACGGGTACGGCCACTACCGGCCGCGTTTCACGAAGGTGGACGGTACCTGGAAGATCGCCGAACTGGTCCTGACCCGCGTACGCGTCGACTTCGCCCACTGACGCGCCCCGCCCCACCCCCCCCAGGAAGAGGAAACCATGGACACCACCGGAGAGACCCGCACCCTCGAGCCGTTCACCGTTCAGGTCGAACAGGAGGTCCTGGACGATCTGCGGGCCCGTCTGAAGGCCACCCGGTTCGCGCCCGACCCGGAGAACGAGAACGAGACCTACGGCCTGAGCACCGCCTATCTCAAGCCACTGGTGGAGTACTGGGCCGACGGCTTCGACTGGCGCGCCGCCGAGGCGAAGCTCAACGCCGTCAACCAGCACCGGCTGGACGTCGACGGCACGCCGGTGCACTTCGTCCACGAGCGGGGCAAGGGCCCGGCGCCGATCCCGCTGCTGCTGATGCACGGCTGGCCGTGGACCCACCACCACTGGCACAAGGTCATCGGCCCGCTGACCGACCCGGGCGCCCACGGCGGCGACCCCGCCGACGCCTTCGACGTCGTCGTCCCCTCCCTGCCCGGCTTCGGCTTCTCCACGCCGCTGACCGCGCCCCGGGAGAACTACGCGAGCATGGCGGACCGCTTCCACACCCTGATGACCGGCATCCTCGGCTACGAGCGGTACGGGGTCGGCGCCGCCGACTACGGCGCGCTCGTGGGCGCCCGGCTCGGCCACAAGTACGCCGACTCCCTCTACGGCATCCACCTCGGCAACGAGATGCCGCCCGCGATGTTCCAGGGCGACCGCTTCTGGGACCTGACCGGCGGACAGCGCACCGAGGACCTGCCCGAGCGGGAGCGGGCCCGGCTGGTGCGGCGCAACAACATCTATGTGTCGCACGTGGCCGCACACCTGCTGGACGGGCAGACGGTCACCCACGGTCTGAACGACTCGCCGGCCGGCATGCTGGCCTGGATCATCAAGCGGTACAAGACGTGGAGCGACCGCAACGCCGACTTCGCGGCGGAGTGGCCCGCCGACGACCTGCTGACCTTCGCGACCGTCTACTGGGTCAACCAGGCCATCGGCTCCTCGATCCGGGCCTACAAGAACGCCAGCCTGTACCCGCCGGTGCCGGCCCACGACCGTACGCCGTACGTCCAGGCCCCGGCGAGCTTCACCTTCCTGCTCGGCGACTCCTCCCCGGGCGCGGAGACCGCCGAGGAGCGCGTCGCGATCTTCAAGGCGGGCGGCGGACAGTTCTACGCGGACATCCGGGACGTGCACGTCCATGAGAAGGGCGGTCACTTCGGTCCCTACGAGAACCCCGAGGCGTGGATCGACGACCTGCGCGCCACCTACCGCAAGCTGCGCTGACCGGGGCGGCGGCCCCCCGCCGGGGATCAGTGCGGGACGACCGCCGGGGATCAGTCCGGGATGACGTGTCCGAGCCCGTGCGCCGCGAGCGGTGCGCGGAACGGCTCCCAGAGCGTGGGGTCGGCGAGGTTGGTGAAGAGGCCGGTGCAGGTGTTGGTCTCGCCGGTCACCAGCCCGTAGACGACCGTCTTGCCGGGGCCCTTCGCGTCGAACAGCGGTCCGCCGCTGTCACCGGGGGCGACCCGCCGCTCGGCGGTGCCCGCGCAGATGAACTCCTTGTCCCAGATGCCTCCTTCGGTGTCGAAGACATTGACGGGCAGGCTCGCCTCCCGCAGGCGCGACGGCTTGTCCGGGCTCTCCAGGTCGGTGCGTCCCCAGCCGGCGGCGCGCAGGATCCGGCCCGGCCGCAGCTCGGTCGCCGCCCGGGGCAGCGCGGCGGGTGTCTGCGTGACCGGGGCGTCGAGCACGATGAGCCCCAGATCGGTGTTGGTCGCGATGTTGAACTGCGGGTGGCTGTAGACGGTGAAGTGGTCGCCGGTCACCACCGTTCCGCCGGAGGAGGCGGAGTCGGCCCGGCCCAGCACCAGCCGGATCGTCACCTGTCCCGACACGGCGAACCTGGCGCAGTGCGCCGCCGTGGCGACGACCCGGCGGTCGACGAGCGCCGCGCCGCAGTAGTGCGACCAGGTGCCGTCCTCGTCCCGCTGCTCGATCTGTGCGACGAAGGGCCGCTCGCCGTCCGCGACCGGCACCCCGCCGACGACCGCCGAGGCGGTCGGCGCCCCGGTCAGCACGGCGCCCACCGCTCCGGCACCGGCCAGGGACACGATCGCCCGCCGCTTCATCAACCTGCCCATGGATGACCTCACTTCGCTTCGGTCCGCTCGCCGGTGCACTGCCCGGCGAGTCCGGCACGGCGGACCAGGCTCCGGCCGCCGCCTGAGCCGGAGCCTGGTCCGCCCCGGCATCCGCCCGGCCGCCGCCGGATGTCGGCCGGGGCGCGGACACCGCTCGGCCCGGTATCAGTCACTGTTTCGACCGGTGAGGTCGGCGGCGAAGATATGTGTGACTCTAGGGATAGGGTCTGGGAGAAATGTGTGCGAAAGTGTGAGCAGGTCGGAGGAAGGTGTCTGCCGTGGCAGGTGTCGAGCAGCGTTCCCTGAAGAGCAGCAACCCCCTGTTGTCCCGGCGTCGGTTCGAACGCCGGGGCGGGCGCAAGACCGCGGCAGCGGACCGGGATCCGCGGGTCGAGCGGGAGATCCGGCTCGTCGTCGCGCGGGACCGGACCGGCACCGGCGAGGACACGGGACCGGAACCGGCCCCCGCGCCCGGCCCCGGACCGTCCCCGGCCCTCGTCGGTGACCTGCTGACCATGGACGCCGTGGTGTCCCGCGCCGCCCTCGCCCTGGGCGCGGCGACCGTCGCCGCCGTCCTGGTGTGGGCGGTGCCACCGCTGCCCCCGGCCCGCACCGGCTGGTCCTACGGCGTCGCGGGCGCCGCCGGGCTGGCCGCCCTCGCCCTGGTCGTGCTCCAGTACGTCCGCACCCGGCCCTCGGCGGTCCTCGCCCTCGCCCACGCGGTGTTCCTGGGCGCCTTTCTCGGTGTGCTGTCGAACACCGCCTCCGCACAGGTCGCCCCCGGGGTCTTCGTCCATCTGGTGCTGGGCACGATGACCTCGTCCGCCGCCGTGCTGGCGGCCCACCGGCTGCGCTGGACCCGCATCGCACGCCGGGCCCGCGGGCTCGCCGGGGCCACGGGCCTCGGTCTGCTCCTGCTCGCCGCCGCCGACCTCCTCCTGTCCGCCCTCCCGCAGACCGACGGCCTCGGTCTGCGCGGCGGTGGCCTCGGCATCCTCACCGGTGCCGTCGGCGTCGCCCTCGGCACCTCCTTCCTGACCCTGCATCTGCGCCGCGTCCAGAGCGCCCTCACCCGGGGGCTCCCGCGCGAGGAGCGCTGGCTGGCCGCCTTCGGCCTCACCCTGACCCTGGTGTGGCTGTACGTGGAGACCGTGCGGCTGCTCACGCTCGCACCGCAGGAGGACGTCCTCTACTGACGGCACGGGTGCCGGGCGGGCACGCCCAGTGTCCTGACGTACCGTCAGAAGCGGTTCTGCGGCCAGGCGGTGGCGGTGGCCGCGGTCGCCGCGGTGACGGCGGCCAGCCGCGCGTAGTCCAGGGTGGCGGGCACATCGGTGGGCCGGTGGTAGTGCGGATTGCGGAAGTTGGCCGTGTCGGTGAGCATCAGCGCCGGGATCCGCCGGTTCCAGAAGGGCGCGTGGTCGCTGCGGCCCAGGTGGTTGGCGGGCGGCACCGCCAGCCCGATGAGCAGGCCCGCGGGGCCGTCCGGCCGCGGGTCCCGCAGCAGCAGGCCGCGCAGACCGGCCGGTGTGGCGGCGGCGGCCCGCTGCCAGTACGCGGCGGCCGCGGCCGAGGAGCGCCGGTGCACCACAAGCGTGAAGTCGCCCCGGTGGCCGTCGGCGCGGGTGGCCGCCGCCGTCCCGGGGAACGCCGTGGCGAATCCGGCCGGGAGCCGCTGGCTGCCCGGCGCGTCGTCGAAGTAGCCGACCGACTCCAGGCAGATCATCCCCGCGATGTCCCGGCGCCCGCCCGTGCCCCCGAGGCCGTCCCGGCTCAGCACGCGGGCGGCGTGCCGGGCGCCGATGAGGCCCAGTTCCTCCATGTCGAACACAGCGAGTGCGACCGGCGGCGGAGCGGGCAGAGCGGCCAGCAGCCGTGCGGTCTCCAGCAGCACCGCGACCCCGGAGGCGTTGTCGTCCGCGCCCGGACTGCCGTCGACCGTGTCCAGATGCGCGCCGACCAGCACCGTGGGCCCCACGGGCGCGCCGGGCAGGACGGCGATCAGATTGGCGCCGCGCAGCCGGCGGTGCAGCCTCGGCTTCCACACGAGCGCGCGGTGGCCGTGCCGGTCGGTCGCGCCGATCCGCCAGCGCAGGTCGAACGGCTGCCGCTCCACCTGCCAGCCCGCACCGGCCAGCCGGGCGCGTACGTACTCCTCGGCCCGCTCCATCGCGCCGGGCGCGCGGCGCCGCCCGCGCGGTCCGGCGGCGAGGAACTCCACGTCCCGGCGCAGCCGGGCGGCGTCGGCGTCCGGGAACGGTGCCCACGTGTCATCGGTCATCGCCACTCCGGGCTCGGCGGGATGTGTGGTCCGCCGAGAAACCTAACACCCCCCGGGACACACCCCCCCGCACACCCGCGTACGGCCGGTGCTCAGGCGACGGTGTTCAGGGTGTCGGCGGGCCGCCGCCGGACGGCACGCGCGGCCGGTACCGCGGCCAGGACGGCGGCACCGCCGACGGCGGCGACGGCGAGCAGCACCAGGAACAGCCAGGAGGGACCGGCGGCGATCCCGGCGCCGATGCCGCTGGAGCGTCCCTGGGCGTCGATCAGCCAGCGGGCGAGGGGCAGTCCGACGGCCGTGGCGAGCACGACGGCGGCCAGGGCCGTGCAGGCGGTAGCCGTCACCGTGACGGCGGTGACCTGACGAGGTGTCAGGCCGATCGCCCTGAGGGCGGGCAGGTCGCGTTCGCCCTCGCGGACCGTGCTGCCGATCGCGGCCAGCAGTTCGATCAGCCCGATCAGCGCGAGCACGCAGACCAGACCGGCGACGAGACCGCGCAGCGCGGAGAGCCCGTCGGCGGGGTTGGGCACCGCGTGCACATCGAGGTGGCCGTGCCCGGCGGTGAGCAGCGCGGCGGCGACCCGCCGCGGATCGGTGTCCGGGCGCAGCCGCACCTGGTAGAGGGTGGCGCTCAGTCCGGGGTCGTTCTCGCGCAGGGTGTCCAGGGAGGTGGAGACGACCCGTCCGGCGTTCTCCGGTTCGATGCTGCGGCCCACCAGGTGCAGCACCTGCGGCTGTCCGGCCACCGTCATCCGCACCCAGTCGCCCACCCGCGCGTCCAGCAGGTCGAACAGCCCCTGCCCGGCGACCGCCTCGTCCGGCCCGTGCGCCGCGCGGCCCTCGGCGACGCGGTACGGGTAGGGGGCCTGGCGGGTGCCCAGGCCGCGCAGGGCGATGGTGGAGGTCTGCCCCGGTACGAGCGCGGCCAGTTGCACCCCCGGGTAGACGGCGGCGACCCGCGGCTCGCGCCCGAGCAGGCCCCGGGTCTCCCGGTCGTCCAGGGTGCCGTCCGTGCGGACGGTGAGCGCGGCCGGCAGACCGAGGCGCTCGGGCCGGTCGTGGAAGCGGTCGATGGTGGTCCAGGCGCTGGTCGCGACCACGATGAGCAGCAGTGGCAGGGCGAACCGGCCGACCGTGGCGACGGTGCGGCGGCGGCTGGTGACGGTCCGGTGCCAGCCCAGCAGCACCCCGGGCGGCAGCCGCAGTCCGAGGGCGCGCCGGGCGGCGCCCGGCAGCCGCCCGCCGGACACCTGGCTCCGGCGGGCCACCGGGACGGGCGGCACCCGGCCCGCCCGCCAGGCCGCGAGCCCGGTGACGGCACCGATGAACAGCACCGTGCAGACCGGCACCGCGAGCAGGGCCGCGCTGTGGCCCGGCAGCCCCTGCCACACCCCGACCGCGTCCCCGAGCCGGCCGGGCAGCCGCGGGCCCAGCGCCCTGACCAGGGCCGCGGCCACCACGGAGCCGAGCACGGCGTACGCCACATGCTGGAGCAGGAAGATCCGGACCACCTGGCCGGGGGTGAAGCCGATCGCCTTCAGCACGGAGATGTCCCGCAGATGTCCGCGGATCCGGGCGCCGATCGCCCCGTGCACGGCGAGGCCCGCCGCCAGCAGCGCGGCCAGGCCGAACAGCCCGAGCACCTGGCCGAGCAGCCGGTCGTCGCCCTGTGCCTCGGCCCGCGCCTGCCGCCAGGTGGAGACCTCGCCGACCACACCGGCGCCCAGGACGGTGACGGCCCGCTGGACGGCGTAGTCCGTGTCGTCGGGGTCGGCCAGGCGCAGACCGACGACCTGGCCGCCGCTGTCGTGCACCGCGGCGGGCGGCGCCCACACCAGTCCGGGCTGCTCGCCCGGCCGGTAGCGGGGTTCGGCGCTCTCGGCGACGCCGACCACGGTCAGGGTGCGCGCGGTGTCGGGCAGGGTGAGGGTGTCGCCGGGCTCGGCGAGCAGGGCGCGGGCGAGGCGGCTGTCCAGGACCACGCCGTCCGGCTGCCGCGCGTCGAGCCAGTGGCCCGAGACCAGCAGCGGCCGGTCCACCGCCGGTTCGCCCGGTGTGGCGCGCAGTTCCACGGAGGCGCGCACCCCGCGCGAGGACACGGTGGCGAACTCGTCGGCGTAGGGGCCGGCCACGGACTCCACACCGTCCAGGGCCGAAAGGCGCGCGGTGTCGGCGTTCTTCACGGTGTGGATCCACACGTGGGCGCCGCGGGACTGGGTGAACACCCGCTGCCAGGGGTTGGTGGCGTAGCCGAACAGGGCGGTGGCCAGCAGCAGCGAGACGACGATGCCGGCCGTGGCCAGCACCAGGAACAGCGCCTCCCCGCGATGGGTGCGCAGATCGGAGTGCGCCCAGCGCAACGCGGCTCGCACGGTGTCAGCCCCCCGGCCGGTCCGGGTGGCGCCGACCGCCGCTCACCGGGTGCGGTCCTTCAGCTCCAGCACCCGGGAGATGCCCCGGCCCGGCACGGGCGCCCCGTCCAGTTCGGCGTCGTCGGCTATCCGGCCGTCGAAGAAGCTGATCACCCGGTCGGCGGCGCTGGCCAGCCGGGCGTCATGGGTGACGAGCACGATGGCCTGGCCGCGCGCGTGGAAGCGGGACAGCAGCCGCATCACCTCGCGGGTGCCCTTGCTGTCGAGGCTGCCGGCCGGTTCGTCGGCCAGCAGCAGCGGGGGGTGGTTGACCAGGGCGCGGGCGAGGGCCACCCGCTGCTGCTCGCCGCCGGACAACTCGCCGGGCATGCTGCGTCCCTTGCCGTCCAGGCCCAGTCCGGCGAGGAGTTCCTCCCGCTCGGCGCGGGCCTGGCGCGGGGTGCGGCCGGCCAGCAGGGCGGGCAGTTCGACGTTGTCGGCGACGGACAGGTTGGAGACCAGGTTGAAGAACTGGAAGACGATCCCGACGGTCCGTCTGCGCTCCTGTGCCCAACGGGCCTCGCTGTAGGAGTCGGTGCACCGGCCGTCCAGCCAGATGCTGCCCGCGTCGGGGCGTTGCAGCCCGCCGAGCAGATGGAGCAGCGTCGACTTGCCGGCCCCGGAGGGTCCGGTGACCGCCACGAACTCGCCCCGCCGGACCGACAGATCGACCCCGCGCACGGCATGCGCGGGCGCGCCCTCGCCGTGGTGGGTCTTCACCAGTCGCTCGGCCCGCAGCACGGGGGGTTCGGCGGCCTGATCCCGGACAGAGCGCCCGTCACCCATGGCGGTCGTTCACTCCAGCTCCTCCAGTTCCTCCTGACACCGCTCCAGCCAGTCCAGATCGGCCTGGAGGTGCAGCATGGCGCCCTCGATGAGCAGCTGGGCGATCCGGTTGTCCCGGTCCTCGGCCGCGGCCAGCCTGGACAGCTGGCGCATGGTGTTGAGGTACTGCCGCCGCTGCTGGTTGATGAGCGTGATCTGGTCGGCGAGGCCGGTCCGCGGGGCGAGGGCGAGCTTCATGAAGAACTCGTCCCGCACCCGCGGTTCGTCCTCGGGCTCCGCGAACCAGGTGCGCAGCTCGTCCCGTCCGGCGTCGGTGAGATGGTAGATCTTCTTGTTGGGCCGGCTGGACTGCTCGACCTGTTCCCCCTGGATCAGGCCGGTCTTCTCCAGGCGGCCCAGGGTCACATAGATCTGGCCGACGTTCGGCTGAGGGTACGCGGAGCCGAGCAGTTGCTCAAGGTCCTGCTTCAGCTCGTAGCCGTGTGCGGGGCCTCGGGCGAGCAGGGCCAGGAGGTGCAGGCGCACGCGTGCTGTCCTCCTGACCTTGTCATCTGCCTGTTGTGCTCCGGACCCTAGTATCGCCCATACCTAACGGGTATACATGGGCTGACGCTCGGCGAAGGTGCCGGTGGCGGGTGTGCAAGGAGGAACCTATGCGGTGGATACGAGCCACCGGTAGGGGGCTTCTCGCACTGGTCGTGGTCATGACCGGATGTGTCGCCTCGGGGGCGCGGGCCGACGAGGGCGGCGGCAGTACGCGCGGACCGCTCACCCTGGCCACCGCCGGGGACCTCACCGGCTATCTGGGCCCGCTGCTCGAAGGCTGGAACCGGACCCATCCGGCGGAGCGGGTGACGCTCGTCGAACTGCCCGACTCGGCCGACGAGACGCACGCGCAGATGACCACCGACCTGCGCGGCGGCGACCGCAGCCGCTTCGACGTGCTCAACATCGACGTCAACTGGACCTCGGAGTTCGCGGCGGCCGGCTGGATCCGCCCGCTGCCGGCCGAGCGCTTCCCGCTGAAGTCGTTCCTGCCGCCGGTCGTCGACACGGCGACCTACGACGGCCGGCTGTACGCCGTCCCCTACGTCACCAACGCCGGGCTCCTGCTGTACCGCAAGGACGTGCTCGCCGCGGCGGGCGTGCCGCCGCCGCGCACCTGGGCCGAGCTGGAGCAGGACGCCAAGGCCATAGCCCCCCGGTACGGGCTGGACGGCTACGCGGGACAGTTCCTGTCCTACGAAGGGCTCACCGTCAACGCGGCCGAGGCCGTGTACTCCGCCGGCGGCACCATCCTCGGCGAGGAGGGCCGGCGCGTCACCGTCGACTCGGCCGCGGCCCGCGAGGGCATCGGCTTCCTGGCGCGCGGCTTCCGCGAGGGCTGGATCCCCCGGGCGGCGCTGTCCTACAAGGAGGAGGAGTCCAAGCAGGCCTTCCAGGACGGCCACCTGCTCTTCCTGCGCAACTGGCCCTACGCCTACGCCGTCGCCGCCGCCGAGGGCTCCGCGGTCGCCGGGAAGATCGGCGCGGTGCCGCTGCCCGGCCCGGACGGACCGGGCACGAGTGTGCTCGGCGGCTCCGACCTGGCCGTCAACACCCATGCCCGGCACCCCGAGTCCGCCGAGCGCCTGATCCAGTACCTCACCGGTGAGCAGGTCCAGCGGCAGGTGCTCACCCGGGGCGCGCTGCCCCCCGTCCGGGCCGACCTGTACCAGGACCCGGAGCTGGTGCGGCGGTTCCCGTATCTGCCGACCCTGCGCGCGGCCGTGCTCGCCGCCGCGCCGCGCCCCAAGAGCCCGCACTACGACCAGGTCAGCCTGGTGGTGCAGGCCGTCGTCCACGACGCGCTGACCGGGCAGCAGACACCTGAGCAGGCCGTACGCCGGCTGGCCCGGGAACTGGACGACATCACCCGCCGCTAGGCACACCTAGATACTTACTTGTTAGGTAACGCGGCCATAACACTGCGCCAGGATACATCCCTTTTGTCATGCATCCGCATGAGTAACCGCTCGGTAGTTTCGCCGACTTCGTTGACACCTTCCTGAAACACCTACATAACATGCATGCATAACGACGGGGCTGCTTCCGTGGCTCACGTGGCTTTCAGAGACGGGTCGATCGTGTGAACAGGCATCGTTGGTGGCGTGACGCCGTGATCTACCAGGTGTACGTCCGCAGCTTCCTGGACAGCACCGGTGACGGCGTCGGCGATCTGGCCGGGGTCCGTGCGGGACTGCCCTACCTGCGCAAACTCGGGGTCGACGGGATCTGGCTGAGCCCCTTCTACCGCTCCCCGCAGCACGACCACGGCTACGACGTGGCCGACTACTGCGACGTCGACCCGCTCTTCGGTGACCTCGGCGAGTTCGACCGGCTGATGACCGCCGCCCGCCAGCTCGGCGTCAAGGTGCTCCTCGACATCGTCCCCAACCACTGCTCCAGCGAGCACCCCTGGTTCCGGAAGGCGCTCGGCTCCCCGCCCGGCAGCCCCGCCCGCGCCCGCTTCCACTTCGCCGACGGCCGCGGCCCCGACGGCGCCGAACCGCCCAACAACTGGCACGCCATGTTCGGCGGCCCCGCCTGGACCCGGATCACCGAGGCCGACGGCCGGCCCGGCCAGTGGTACCTGCACATGTTCACCCCCGAGCAGCCCGACTGGAACTGGCGCACCCCCGAGGTGGCCGCCGAGTTCGACCGGGTGCTGCGGTTCTGGCTCGACCGGGGCGTGGACGGCTTCCGCATCGACGTCGCCGCCGGGCTCTTCAAACACCCGGACCTGCCCGACTCGCCCGACCCGGAGGCCGACGCCCGCACCCGCGACTCGGTCAACCCGCTCGCCTGGAACCAGCCCGAGGTGCACGACGTGTGGCGCCGCTGGCGCGCCCTGTGCGAGGAGTACACCGCCGAGGACGGCCGGGAGCGGCTGCTCGTCGGCGAGGTGTCCGTCCCCACCGCACGCGAGCACGCGCGCTACGTCCGCCCCGACGAACTGCACCAGGCGTTCTTCTTCGACCTGCTCAGCGCCCCCTGGGACCCCGACGCCTTCCGCAAGGTGGTCTCCGAGGCCATGCAGGACATCGCGGGCACCGGCTCCACCGTCACCTGGGTCCTCAACAACCACGACCAGGTGCGCACCGTCACCCGCTACGGCGAGCCCACCCCCGAGGGCAGCGGCCTGGGCACCGCCCGCGCCCGCGCCGCCGCGCTGCTGATGCTGGCGCTGCCCGGCGCCGCGTACATCTACCAGGGCGAGGAACTGGGCCTGCCCGAGGTCGTCGACCTGCCCGACGACGTCCTCACCGACCCGATCTTCCACCGCACCGGCAGCCGGGCCCGGATCCGCGACGGCTGCCGGGTCCCGCTGCCCTGGTCCGGACAGGCGTCGCCGTTCGGCTTCACCTCCGGCGCCGAGAGCGCCCGGCCCTGGCTGCCGCAGCCCGACTACTTCGCCGAGTACGCCACCGACCGCGCGCTCGCCGACACCCGCTCCTTCTGGCACCTCTACCGCGAGGGCCTGCAACTGCGCTCCGCTCTGCCGCAGTTGGGCGAAGGAACGCTGCGCTGGCTCGACACCCCGCCCGGCGTCCTCGCCTTCGCCCGCGGCGACGGCCTGGTCTGCGCCGTCAACTTCGGCACGGCGCCCACCCCCGCCCCGGTTCCCGGCACACCGCTGCTGACCAGCGGACCGTGCCCGCCCGGCGTGCTCGCCGGGTCCACCGCCGCCTGGTGGATCACCGACCCCGCCGCCCTCTGAGTTTCCGTCAGTTATCCACCCGTGAAGGGACATCAACGATGATGCGACGACGTACCGCGCTCCTCACCGGCTGCACCGCCCTCGTGCTCGCCCTCGGTGCCACCGCCTGCGGCAGCGACGACCCCGTCTCGGCGGGCGGCGGCGACGGCGCCAAGACCCTGAGCGGCCAGACGGTCACCGTGGCCGGTGTCTGGACCGGCAGCGAGCAGAAGAACTTCCAGAAGGTGCTGGACGCCTTCAGCGCGAAGACCGGCGCCAAGACCCAGTTCGTCTCCACCGGCGACAACGTCTCCACCGTGATCGGCAGCAAGATCGAGGGCGGCAACGCCCCCGACGTCGTGATGGTCCCGCAGGTCGGCGTGCTCCAGCAGTTCGCCAAGAAGGGCTGGCTCAAGCCGCTGTCCGCCGCCACCCAGCAGTCCGTCGGAAGCAACTACGCGCCCGTGTGGAAGAAGTACGGCAGCGTCGGCAACACCCTGTACGGCCTGTACTTCAAGGCCGCCCACAAGTCGACCGTCTGGTACAGCCCCGCCGCGCTCGACCAGGCCGGGGTCAAGCCGCCCGCCACCTACGCCGAGATGCTCACGGCCGGACACACCGTCTCCGACTCCGGGCTCGCGGCCTTCTCGGTCGCCGGAGAGGACGGCTGGACCCTCACCGACTGGTTCGAGAACATCTACCTCTCCCAGGCCGGACCCGAGAAGTACGACGCGCTCGCCGCCCACCAGCTGAAGTGGACCGACGCCAGCGTGGTCAAGGCGCTCGACACCCTCGGCAAGCTGTTCCAGGACAAGCAGCTCCTCGCGGGCGGCCAGAAGGAGGCCCTGAACACCGACTTCCCCGGCTCGGTGGAGAAGGTCTTCGGTCCCAAGCCCGAGGCCGGCATGGTCTACGAGGGCGACTTCGTCGCCGGTGTCGCCCACGACCAGTTCGGCAGGACCGTCGGCAAGGACGCGAACTTCTTCCCGTTCCCGCCCGTCGACGGCGGCAAGGCGCCGGTGGTCAGCGGCGGTGACGCGGCCGTCGTCCTCAAGGACGGCAAGAACAGCAAGGCCGGGATGCAGCTCGTGGAGTACCTGGCCACCCCCGAGGCCGCGGGCGTCTGGGCCAAGGCGGGCGGCTTCCTGTCCCCGAACAAGGCCCTCGACCTCGCCGCCTACGGCGACGACGTGACCCGGGCCACCGCCAAGTCCCTCGTCGGGGCCGGGGACTCGGTCCGCTTCGACATGTCGGACCAGGCACCCGCGTCGTTCGGCGGCACCAAGGGCGTCGGCGAGTGGAAGCTCCTCCAGGACTTCCTGCGCGACCCGTCCGACGCCAAGGGCACCGCGGCCAAGCTGGAGAGCGCCGCGGCCAAGGCGTATCAGGGCCAGGGCTGATCTGACATGGCCGCCACCACACTCACCGAGAAGGCGGCGGCGGGCCCGCCCCCGTCCGCCGCACCCTCCGGCAACGCCCGGCGGCTGCGGCGGCGGGGCCGGATCATCGCCGTGCTGTTCGCCTTCCCCGCGCTGCTCCTGCTCGGCGCGCTCGTCGTCTACCCCGTCCTGTTCTCCGTCGGCCGCAGCCTCTTCGACGCCTCCGGCGACCGCTTCGTCGGCGCCGACAACTACACCGAGATGTTCCGTGACCCGGCGACGCTCAAGGCGATCCGGAACACCGTCATCTGGGTGGTCGTCGCCCCGGCCCTGCTGACCGCCCTCGGACTGATCCTCGCCGTCCTGGTGGAGAAGGTCCGCTGGGCCACCGCGTTCAAGCTGCTGCTGTTCATGCCCATGGCCGTCTCCTTCCTCGCCGCCGGGATCATCTTCCGGCTCGCCTACGACCAGGACCCGGACAAGGGCGTGCTGAACGCCGCCGCCGTCTCCGTCCACGACGCCTTCAGCGGCACCTCGACCTACCCGACGGCGCGCGCCCGCACCGGCCCGCAAGGACTGGTCCAGGGCGGCGACGGCTCGTACAGCACGGCCGCCGTCCGGCCGGGCGCCGCCGTCACCGTCCCCATGGTCGGGGTCCTGCCCAAGGACCTGCCGAAGAACGCCGCGCCCGCCTACCCGGCGAGCGGGCACAAGGCCGCCGCCGGTGAACTGCGCGGCGTGGTCTACCTGGACTTCACCCCCGGCGGCGCGGGCACCACCGGCAAGGTCGACCGGCAGGAGAACGGGCTGCCCGGCATGAAGGTCGAAGCGGTCAGCGGCGGCCGGACCGTCGCACACACCACGACCGCCGCCGACGGCTCCTTCCGCTTCTCCGGCCTGGACGACGGCTCGTACACGCTGCGACTGCCGAAATCCAACTTCGCCCCGCCCTACCAGGGCATCTCCTGGCTCGGCCCGACGCTCGTCACCCCCGCGATCATCGGTGCCTATCTGTGGATCTGGACCGGCTTCGCGATGGTCCTGATCGGCGCGGGCCTGTCCACCCTGCCCCGGGACACCCTGGAGGCGGCGCGCATGGACGGCGCCAGCGAGTGGCAGGTCTTCCGGCGCATCACCGTGCCGCTGCTCGCACCCGTCCTCACCGTGGTCTTCGTGACCCTGGTCATCAACGTCCTGAAGGTCTTCGACCTCGTCTACATCATCGCGCCGGGACCGGTCCAGGAGGACGCCACCGTACTGGCCACCCAGATGTGGCTGGTGTCCTTCGGCGGCGGCAACAACCAGGGCCTCGGCAGCGCCCTCGGCGTCCTGCTGCTCGTCCTGGTCATCCCCGCCATGATCTTCAACGTCCGCCGTTTCAAGGAGAGTCAGCGATGAACGCGGTCAGGAGGGGCCTGGGCAACAGCCTGGTGCAGGCCTTCCTCGTGGTGATCGGCCTGATCTGGCTGACCCCGCTGGCAGGGCTCTTCGTCTCCTCGATGCGGTCCTCCGAGGACACCGCCGAGGGCGGCTGGTGGACGGCCCTGAGCAGCCCGGGACAGCTGTCCTTCGACAACTACTCGTCCCTGCTCCAGAACGCCGGGATCACCCGGGCCTTCTGGAACACCGTGCTGATCTCGGTGCCGGCGACCGCGCTCGTCGTGCTCCTCGCCGCGCTCGCCGGATACGCCTTCGCCTGGCTGGACTTCCCCGGCCGCGAGCCGCTGTTCCTGCTGGTGGTGGCCCTGCTGGTGGTGCCCGTGCAGATCGGTCTGCTGCCGGTCGCCAAACTCTTCGGACAGCTCGGCCTGTTCGGCACGATCCCCGGCGTCGTCCTCTTCCATGTGGCCTACGGCCTGCCGTTCGCGGTGTTCCTGCTGCGCAACTACTTCGCCGAGATCCCCAAGGAGATGCTGGAGGCCGCCCGGATGGACGGCGGCGGCGAGTGGCGCATCTTCGTACAGCTGGTCCTGCCGGTCGGCCGCCCCGCCATCGCCAGCCTTGCCATCTTCCAGTTCCTGTGGGTGTGGAACGACCTGCTGGTCGCCCTGCTGTTCGCCGACAGCTCCTCCCAGCCGCTCACCGTGGAACTCCAGTCGCAGGTGCGGCAGTTCGGCAGCAACATCGACGTCCTCGCACCGGGTGCCTTCATCTCGCTAGTCGTACCGCTGGTGGTCTTCTTCGCCTTCCAGCGGCACTTCGTGCAGGGCGTGATGGCCGGGTCGGTCAAGTAGGAGCAAGGAGAAGGCCGGACAGTGCACCGCCCGGCCTTGCCGTGCCCGGCCCGTGGGCTCACCGTACCGGGCCTCCGTCCTGCGTCACCACGGTGTCGCCCAGCCCTCTGCCCCAGGAAGAGCGATGGAGCAACGAGTCCGCGGCCGGCGGATGCACTTCGTCGGCACCATGCCCCAGTTCGCGACGGCGGCCGAAGCGTTCACCTGGCAGACCGGGCAACTGGGCGATGCGGTGGAGCGGCTGAGCGGCGGGGAGACCGGTGCGCGGCTCGCCTGGTTCGTCCCCCTGGTGAAGGAACTCATGCGCAACCCGAAGGTCCGTGCTCGGCGGACGGGCGACTGGACCGGCTACGACGACGTGGACCGGCTCGCGGTCCGGCGCGGGCAGGCGCTGACGGCCGAGGACATCCCTTTGCGGTGGGCCCGATGGGCGGAAGAAGAACTCGCCGTGCTGGAAGCCCTCGGCACACCGGCCACGCGGCAACGCCCGTTGCAGGTCGGCTTGCCCGCCTTCCTGGACCTGTGCCTCTTCATCTTCGGTCCCACGGGCCCCGTACGCCAGGGAAGGGCCTTCCTGGACGCCGTCACCGCTCAGGCGGAGCAGGTGATCGCCCTCGGCGGCGAGAGAGTCGTCCTGCAACTGGAGACACCTGCCGCGGCCATCGCCGTCGCTTCCGCTCCGCCGCCGCTGCGGCGGCCGGTGGCCGAGGCGGTCGGCAGGCTGTTGCTGCGCCAGGTGCGGCGGGCACCCCGCGGGACCCGAATCGGTCTGCACCTGTGCCTCGGTGACATGGGCCACAAGGCCCGGGTCGGCCTCAGGTCCGCCGCCCCCCTCGTCACGCTCGCCAATGTCCTCGTGAGCAAGTGGCCCGAGGGACGGACGCTGGAGTACGTCCATCTGCCTCTGTGCGCCGGTGAACAGCCGCCCTCCACCGAACCGGCCTTCTACAGACCGCTCCGACACCTCGGACTCCCTCCCGGCACGCCTCTCGTCGCGGGGATCGCGCACGAGAACCAGAGTGTGAGGACACAACGGGAAGTCCGGGACATGGTGGAGCGAGCGGCCGGGACACAGGTGGACATCGCCACCGCGTGCGGCCTGGGGCGCCGGGACCGGAGCCAGGCCGAGACAGCGGTCGGCCGGATGAGAGGACTGCTCACCTGAGGGACCTCCGGTCCGCACGGGTCGCCCGGCCCGTCGGCTCCACACGTGTGTGTGAGGGACCGCGTGTGCACGGGCGCCAGTGCACCGTCAGGCGGTGAAGGCGGTCCAGGTTTCCTCGGTACGGAAGCCCAGGTGCGCGAAGAGCGGTACTGCCTCGTCACTGGAGTGCAGGTATGCGGTGTGTGCTCCGGCAGCAGACGCTTCGCGCAGGATCGTCCCGGTGACCGCCCGGCCGATGCCACGCCGCCGGTATGCGGGCAGCGTACCGATATTGACCAGCCCGACGTGCTGGTCCGTGACGATCGACAGCCCCGCGGCGGCCGGCACGCCCTCCACCTCGGCGACATAGGCGGTGAGGAACGTCTGGTCGAGGACGGCAGGCGTGTAGAGCCCGGAGATGATCGCGGGAGGCGCTCCGAAAGCGCCGCCCAGGACCGTGGCGAAGGTCTCGTGCTCGTCTCCCCCGAGTGGGCGGACACGCACGGAGTCCGGGACCGCTTCCGGTACGGGCAGGCCGCCGTCCGCCAGCGGCAGCAGCATGAAAGGCTGTCGCGTGATGGTGGTCAGCCCGTGGTCGGCGGCGATACGGACGATCTTCTTCTCCGGCTCGCCCCTCAGCCGGATGCTCCAGGGGAGCCCTCCACCGCGCTTCTCGGCCCTCGCGCTGAGCAGCTCGATCTCCGCCGGAGCGGCCGATGCGGGAGCCACGCTCAGGACGCCGTTGAGCGCGGCGATCTGCGAACCGGTGAACGCCAGCAGGGAGCCGCCGGGGCCGCGCTCGTGGAAGCCGCCCGGCACGATACCGGCCAGCGTCTCGACCGCCGCCTGGAAAGTCTCGGCGGCCCGGAGCGCGATAGGATTCTCAGTCATACGTGTGAGTGTAGTCGCACGGTCAGGTGTTCTCGGGTGTGCCGCGGTGCGCGGCCGCTCCCGGCCGCTCCCGGCCGCACCCGGGTGCGGCACCGGAGGCGACCGATTTCGGTACCGCACCCGCAGGAGAATGAACCGAAGAGCCCCCGCACCACGTGTCCCAGATGGCCATGGGCGAACGTCCCCGTGGCACGGCAAGGCCGAAGGCGAGGGAGAACCGCTCCGATGCACCAGCAGGACGAGACGTCCCCGGGCGGGAGCCCCGAGCGACTGGTCGACGGCCGCTACCGGCTGCTGTCCGTCCTCGGCGAGGGCGGCATGGGTGTCGTCTGGCGCGCCCACGACGAGGCGCTGCACCGCGAGGTCGCCGTCAAGGAGGTGCGCGCGCCCGCCGGACTGCCCGTCGCGCGGGCCGAGCGGCTGTACGCCCGGCTGGAGCGCGAGGCGTGGGCCGCCGCCCGGGTCCCGGCCGGCAACGTGGTCACCGTCCACGACGTCGTCTCCGACGGCGGCCGCCCCTGGATCGTGATGGAATTCGTCCGCGGCCGCTCCCTCGCCGACCTGCTGCGCTCCCGGGGCAGACTGGAGCCCCGGGAGGCCGCGCGGATCGGCGCCGAGGTGCTGGCCGCGCTGCGCGCCGTGCACGGCGCCGGGGTGCTGCACCGCGACGTGAAACCCGCCAACGTCCTGCTCGCCGACGACGGCCGGGTGGTCCTCAGCGACTTCGGCATCGCCCGGATGGAGGGGACCGCGGGGCTCACCATGGCCGGGGAGGTCGTCGGCTCCCCCGAGTACATCGCACCGGAACAGGCGCTGGGCCGCGCCCTGGGCGCCGAGGCGGACCTGTGGTCGCTCGGGGTCCTCCTGCACACCGCCGTCCAGGGCCGCTCGCCCTTCCGCAGGGACGACGCCCTGGCGACCCTGCGCGCCGTGCTTGACGAGGAACCGCCGCCACCGCACCTCGCCGGGCCGCTCACCCCCGTCATCGGGACCCTCCTGCGCAAGGACCCCGCCGAACGGGCCACGGCCGAACAGACCGCACGGGACCTGCGGCTCATCGCCGCCGGAAGCGCGCCGGGAACGGACACCGCGCCCACGGCCCCCGCGCTCACCCCGGCCGACGGGCCGGACACCGTCCCGCACCTCGCGGTCACCGCCACGGACGCGGCCACTGTCCCGAACGCGGCCACTGTCACGGGCGCCGCAGCGGTGCCGAGATCCGACGCACACCCCGGGCAGGAGCCCACAGCGCCCCGTCCTCCGGCACCGGACGACACGGTGACGAGCACCTCCGCTGCACCCCTCGCGCCGCCCCCGCTGGACCCCGCGGCCACCCATGCCGCCGCCGCACCGCACCCCGCACCACCGGCCACGCCTCCCGCCCGGCCCACGAACCGGCGGCGCACCCGGCAGGCGCTGACCGTCGCCGCGGCCCTGTGCGTCCTGCTCGCCGCCGGACTGGGCTACGCCGCCACCCGGAGCACCGGCGGCGACCACCGGGCCGACGCGGGCACCACCGCCACGGAACAGTCCGGGCGCGCGGCCGGTACCGGCGCGGACGGCTCCGGCACCGGCGCCGCGGCCGAGCAGCCCGTGGCCGTCACGGTCAGCGGTACGCACACGACGTACGCCGGAGCCTGCCCGCCGCCGCCGGAGCAGGCGCCCGCCTTCACGGCCACCTTCACCGTGACGGAGCCGCCCGTGCGGTTCGCCTACCGCTGGGTGTCGGTGGGCGGGGCCGTGGTCGACCCGAGCTGGCGGACCCTGTCGTTCCCGGCGGGCGGCCCCCGCACCCACCAGGAGACCGTGCGGCTGACGGCGTACGCGAAGGAGGGCAGGCTGTCGAGCGCGATGGCGGTGGAGATCCGCACCTCGCCGCAGACGGTGTCCGGCGCGGTCCCGTTCACGCTGACCTGCGAGCCGTCCGCGGACGGCGCCTCCTGAGGAGATGAACCCGGCGGGTCCCGGATTCCGTTCCTGTGATGGGCCGGTTCCGTCGGCGGACCGGCCCGGTACCTCTCCCGTGTCCTCCAGGAGTACGAGTGTCGTCGGTCATCGTGGGACGCACCGGTCCCTTCACCGGTCAGAGCCTGGTGCTGGGCGCCGCTCCGCTGCGCTTCGGGCGCAAGAGCGACAACGACGTGGTCATCGTCAGGGCCAGCGCGTCCCGGCTGCACGCCGAGATCGTCCTGGAGGGCGACACCCACGTCCTCCACGACCGCGCCAGCAAGAACGGCACGTACATCAACGAACAGCCCGTCGTACGGCACGCGTTGACCGCGGGCGACATCATCCGCATCGGCGATGAGACCTTCCTGTTCGACACGGAGGAGGCCATGGAGACGGTCATGGCCCTGGCCCCGCCGGACCCGCCCCGCCCCGGACCGGCCGCCGGCCCCGGGGAACTCCGGGTCACCGTCGCGGGCGGCGGCCCGGTCGGACTCGCCTTCGCCCTGCTGCTGGAGGACGCGCTGCCGGGACGGGTGTCCGTCACCGTCCACGACGGACGGTGGACCGAGCACGGCTCCACCGTGGTCTGGAAGGACGAGACCCACGGCAACGTACGCCGACAGCAGGTCGTCACCGTCCAGAGCAGGCAGTACCTGGCGCTGACCGAGGAGATGCGCACGGCGCTGTTCGGCGACGCGGAGCACTTCTCCGAGATGTGGCCCGTCGGACCCGACTCCGTCGAGGGCCGCCCGCCCCGCAACATCCGGATCGCGTACGTCGAGGACCGGCTGCTGGAACTCGCCGCCCGCAAACCGGCGATCCGGCTCGTGCCCCGGCGCTTCGACGCCGCCGAGTACGAGAAGCGGCCCGTCCGGGACCATGTCCTGGCGATCTGCGAGGGCGGCCGCTCCCGCACCCGCGAGCACTACGCCGACCGGTTCGGCGCGGCCGACGCCTCCATCTACTCCCTGGACGGCGAACACCTCCAGGACGTCGTCCTGGGACTGCGGGTCAAGTCCTCGCTCACCGACCGGATGAGTGTGCTGCTGACCGTCGCGCAGAACAGGTTCCTGCTCAACTCGCTGCGCGGCGAGGGCTTCCTGAACATGCGGCTCACCCGCGAGGAGGCCCGGAACGTGATCGGTATCGATCCCGTGCGCCAGGTCTTCGAGGAGTGTGTCGCCGCGCGCCCCTGTGTGATGAGCCGCCACGGCGACAACGAGTTCGTCTGCCCCACCCACGGCACCCTCTTCCTGCCCGCCCTGCTGCGCGGTTCGCCGCTGTGGCGGCGGATCCAGGAGGGGCTGCGGCTGTTCGGGGTGGCCGAGGACGACCTGAGCGCCGTCACCTCGTTCCGGCTGGACATGGTCCAGCGGCCCCGGTTCACCGCGCAGATCGGCCGGGCCACGGCGACGGACCCGGGAACCTACGGATTCCTGCTGGGCGACGCCGCCAACGCCATCCACTTCTGGCCCGGCCGCGGCCTCAACAGCGGCCTGGCCTCCGCCACTTCGCTCGCCCTCTCGCTCAGCCGCGCCTGGCGGGGCAAGCCGCTGCGCGACGCGGACTTCATCCGGCACGAGGCGGCGATGTCGATGCTCCAGTACCGGCACAAGAGCCGCGCGTGGAACGCCATGGTCACCACCGACGACCAGGGCGTCACCCGGGCCATCAAGGACATCGTCGCGGCCAGCCAGGAGCCGTCCCCGGACCCGGCCCCGTCCCCCGACCCGGCCCCCGGCGCCGCCCGGGGCCCGGACCCGGACCGGGCGGGGGAGACGTCGGACCTGGACGCGCTGCTCACCCGGCTGACCGCCATCCGCGCACGCCTGGCGCCCCGCCTCCCCGGCATGCCCACCGACGAGGAACTCCGCGACCACCTCGGCGGGCTCCGGCCGTCGACCCTGCGCACCCTCCTGGCCAGCGGCGCCTGGGACACCCTGATCGTCGGCGGCGAGGAGGCCGACATCAACCTCTTCTACCAGGAGAACCCGCCCCTCTACGTGGCCCGCCCCGCCGACCCCCGGGCGGACCCCCGGGTGGCCGGTCCCTCCTTCGCCCCCGAGGAGGCGCTCACCCCGTGAACACCACCCGCAGGACCGTCCTGTTGACCGGCGCGACGGACGGCCTCGGCCGCGTCCTCGCGCACACCTTCGCCGCGCGCGGCGACACACTGATCGCGCACGGCCGCAGCGCGGAGAAGGGCGCCGCCCTGCTGGCGGAGCTGCGCGCGGCCACCGGCAACCCCCGTCTGCACTACGAACGCGCCGACTTCTCCTCGCTGGCCCAGGTGCGCGACCTCGCCGACCGGGTCACGGCCGGGCACGGGCGGCTCGATGTCCTGGTGAACAACGCCGGGATCGGCTCCCCGCCGGTGCGCGAGGAGAGCCGGGACGGTGCCGAACTGATCCTCCAGGTCGACTACCTGGCCCCGTACCTGCTCGCCTGCCGGCTCGCGCCCCTGCTGGCGCGGTCGGCCCCGGCCCGCGTCGTCAACGTCGCCTCCCGGGGACAGGCGCCGGTCGACTTCGACGACGTGATGCTGGAACACGGCGAGTGGGACGGCATGCTCGCCTACGCGCGCGCGAAACTGGCGCTGATCGCCTTCACCTTCGACCTCGCCGAACGGCTGCGCGGGACCGGGGTGACCGTCAACGCCGTGCACCCGGCCTCGCTCATGCCGACCAAGATGGTGCCGCCCGGCTTCCCGCACCGGAGCACGCTGGAGGAGGGCGCCCGCCATACGCTGCGGCTCGTCGACGACCCGGAGCTGGCCGTGGCCACCGGCCGCTACTACGACGGCGACCGGCCCGCCCGCGCGCACGAGCAGGCGTACGAGGCGACGCCCCGGGCCCGGCTGCGGGCGCTGGCCGAGTCACTGACCGGGGAACCCCTCCCCACGGGGACGAACCTCGGCTCCGAGTGAACCCCGGACCCCACGGCATCCGTTGATCCTTTGGAGAACGATCAACGATGTACCGAACAAGGGGAACAGTGTGAAGCTGCGCAACAAGCGCCTCGCCGGGATCGGCCTGGCCGTGCTCGCCGCGGGCGTGACCGCGCTGGGCACCACCACGGCGGCGTCCGCCTCGGCGGCGAACAACCCCGGCCAGATCGGTGTCTGGAACGTCGGCTCGGGCTGCGACGCCGCCAAGTACGAGTTCTGCATCTACACCGACGCCAACTACCAGGGCAAGTCGGTCGGCATCCGGTGGGGCGAGCGGGACACCTGGATCGACCTCAAGGTGGACATCGGGGCGTCGATGTACCGCAGCATCTCCTCGGTGAAGAACAACACCAACTACGTCTGGGCCCTGACGGCCGACCCGCGGGACTCGCAGGTCGGCCTCAGGGTGTCCTCCTTCCACAAGCTGCCGAACCTGGCCGACTTCGGCTACGACAACAAGGCCGGTGGCCTCGGCATCTGGAAGGAGGCCGGGTCCGGTTCCTGACCCGGCGGCCTCCGGCCCGCGGGCCGCTCACCCCTCCTCTGCCAGCTCCAGCTCGATGACAGGAAGCAGGACATCGGGCCGCGCGATGGGCAGCGTGAGGGTGAGAGTGCCCGCGGGCTGGCCGGGCGGCGCCATGTTCACGTGCTCGTGCTCGGCGCCGTCCAGCTCGTGGAAGCGGATCTCCGAGCCGTCGTGCAGGAGTTGGGCGTAGCGGACCCGGCCCGCGAGCCCCGGCAGATGGAGGTGGCTGAGCGGCCAGGCGAGCAGATGCAGGTAGAGGCGGCGGCCCACCCGCGTGCATAGGGTGTTCGGCGGGGCCGGCAGGCCGCTCGGACCGGCGCCGCGCACCGACCGCTCGTGCAGGGCCAGCCACGCGCCGATGGCCTCCAGCGTCCCGCGCGCCCGGGGGTCGAGGGCGCCCCGGCCGGTGGGGCCCACGTTGAGCAGCAGGTTGCCCCCGCACGCCACGGACTCCACCAGCATCCGCACCAGCAGCGCCGGGTCCTTGTACGCGTGGTTGTCCCGGTCGTAGCCCCATGAGCCGTTCAGGGTGTGGCAGGCCTCCCAGGTCACCGGGGCGCCGTCCCGCTCCAGCGGCCGGTCGGGCTGGTACTGCTCCGGGGTCACGTAGTCGCCGGGGATGCCCAGCCGGTCGTTGACCAGGATGTCCGGCTGCAACGCACGCACCATGGACAGCAGTTCGGCCGCACCCCACTCCTCGGGCCCCTTTCCGGGGTAGGTGAAGTCGAAGAAGAGCAGGTCGATCGGGCCGTACCCGGTCAGCAACTCCCGCACCTGGCCGTGCAGATAGGCGCGGTAGCGGGCCATGTCGCGCGGCTCGTCCGCGGCCGGGGTGCCGCGCAGCGGATGGTGCTCGTCGACGGTGAAGTCCGGGTGCTGCCAGTCCAGCAGCGAGTAGTACAGCCCCACCCGCAGTCCCTCGGCGCGCATCGCCTCCACGAACTCCCGCACCAGGTCGCGTCCGACCGCCCGCTGGGAGGTGTACGAGGTCAGCGCCGAGTCGTAGAGGCAGAACCCGTCGTGGTGCTTGGCGGTCAGCACCACGTAGCGCATCCCCGCCGCGCGTGCCGCGCGGGCCAGCTCGCGCGCGTCGAACAGATCCGGTTCGAACCGGTCCAGATAACGGTCGTACGCCTCCTGCGACATGGTCTCCCGGCTGCGCACCCACTCGTGCCGCGCGGCCAGGCTGTACAGCCCGAAGTGGACGAACATTCCGAAGCGGGCGGTCTCGAACCATCCGGTGGACGCTGTGGGCACGGCAACTCTCCTGGCGCGGACGGCGGCTTTCACCGGTCCGGTGTCGTCTGTCGTCTGTCGTCTGTCTTCTGTCTTCTGGCGTCTGTCTTCTTGCGTCTTGCGTCTGTCTTCTGTCCCCGACAGCCGATGATGCCACCGGAGCCCGAGCGGGCCTCGGGCGGTACGGGACAGGCGCCCGGCGGAAGCGTTCCGCCGGGCGCCTGTCGTCGTACGGGGCCGCTCAGCCCGCCGGGAGCTGCCACTTCTGCTGCTCGGAGGCCGCGCACGTCCAGATCTGGAGCCTGGTGCCGTTCGCGGAGCTGGCCCCGGTCGCGTCCAGGCACCGCCCGGACAGCGCGTTGACCAGGGTGCCGTTCGCCTGCGGCGTCCACTTCTGCCCGGCCGAGGCATCGCAGACCTGGAGGACGACCGCGGTACCGCTGGCGGTGCCGTTGCCCGAGACGCCCATGCAGTCGCCGAGGGTCTGCACGGTGCCGTCCTGGGCGGCGGTCCACTGCTGGGAGACGCCCGTGCCGCAGGTGTTCAACTGCACCTGGGTTCCGGCCGCGTTGGTGGAGCCGGAGCCCGCGAGGTCGGCGCACTTGCCGCCGATGCCGGTCACCCGCCCGGTCGGGCCCTGGACGGGCACCTGCCAGCGCTGGTTGTCGGAGCCCGCGCAGGCCCAGATCTGCAACGGGGTGCCGTTGGCGGAGCTGGGCCCGGTGGCGTCCAGACACGTACCCGACTTCTTCGACACCAGACCGTGGTTCACGGCCTGCTGCCACTGCTGGGCGGGGGAGCCGTCGCAGGCGGCCAGCACCACGCGGGTGCCGTTCGCCGTGCCGCCGCCGCTGAGCGCCATGCACGTCCCGAGGACGCGCACGGTGCCGTCCGGGGCGGGCGTCCACTGCTGCGAGGCGCCCGTGCCGCAGGTGTTCAGCTGCACCTGGGTGCCGGGCGCGGTGGTGGAGCCGGAGCCCGCGAGGTCGGCGCACTTGCCGCCGTACCCGGCGATGCGGCCGGTCGGCCCCTGCGCGGCCGGGAGCTGCCACACCTTGGCGTCGGTGACCGGACCGCAGTTCCACAGCCACAGGACCGCGCCGACGGCCGACGAGGTGTCCTTGACGTCCAGGCAGCGCCCGGACAGGTCGTTCACCACGCCGCCGTCCGGGCCCGCGTGCCACTTCTGCGCGGCCGAGCCGTCGCAGACCGCGAGCACCACCGGGGTGCCGTTGCCCGCCGTGCCGCCGCCCTCGGGCGTCATGCACCGCGAGTCGAACACGCGCAGCGTGCCGTCCTGGGCCACCGTCCACTGCTGGGACTCGGCGCCGCCGCAGGTGTTCAGCAGGAGCCGGGTGCCCGGCGCGGCGCTGCCGCCGTCCGAGTCGGCGCACATGCCGCCGATGCCGGTGAGGTGGCCGTGCGGCCCGGCCGGGACGGCGGGCGGGTCGAAGCGCTGCCCGGCCACCGAGGTGTCGCAGGCGCGGGTGAGCAGCGGTGTGCCCTCGGCGGTCGCCGAGCCCTTCACCTCGGCGCACAGCCCGGACGCCTGGTTGACCAGGGTGCGTCCGGAACCCGCCCGCCACTGCTGGACGGCGGAGCCGTCGCAGGCCGCCAGCACCAGGGCGGTGCCGGCCGCGCCGCTGCGGCCCGCGGGCATCGCGCACTTGCCCTGCACCCACAGGGAGCCGTCGCGTCCGGCGATCCACTGCTCGTCGGCGCCGCCGTCGCAGGCGCCGGTCTGCACGGGTGTGCCGTTGGCCAGGCCGCCCGCGTGGCGGACACATGTGCCGCCGACCGCGCCGAGGGTGCCGACGGGCCCGGCGGGCGCCGGGGAGACCGGGAAGTCCAGGCCGATCGACGTCCTGCCCAGGTGCCGGGGCAGCACCGCCGGTGCGCCGCCGACCTGCTGGAAGGGGAGCGAGGTGACGGGGGCCGAACCGCGCTCGATCAGGTAGGCGTGTCCGGCGCGCGCGGGCAGGGTGAACGTACCGGCGGTGGAGAACGGCACGACCGTGCTGCCGTCGGCGGCGTCCACGACCCCGGTCGACTGGCCGGCCCACGGGTTGCGGGTGACGAACGAGGCGTCCCGTCCGGCTTCGAGCACCACGGTCACCGGTGTGCCGCCGCGCGTCTGCACGTCCACCTTCGCGCCGTCGTGCACGGTCACCGTGCCGTCCACGTCCCAGTCGGCGGGAACGGCGGGCGCGATGCGCAGCACGTCGTCGTAGTCCTGCACCAGGGCCTCGTTGAGAGCGGCGGCGATCACCCCGCCGCTCTCGCTGTACGGCTCGTGGCCCACCTGCACGTTGTTGTTGCTGGCCAGCCCCGACGGGTACAGCTGGTTGGTGGCGTTGAAGAGGAGCCCGTCCTTGACCGCGTCCGCCGTGCCGAGGCGGGCCGCCTGGAGCGCGTCGAAGCTCCAGTTGGCGTCGTTCGGGTACTGGCGGTGCTCGAAGGTCCGGCCGGCCAGGGTGTGCAGGGGGCCGGTGTCGCCGATCAGTCCGTAGGGCCAGACCGCTTCCAGGTCGAGGTTCTCGGAGTTGTGCGTCGGGGCGGCCGGCTGGGCGGAGACGGCGATCACGTCGTCCCCGGCGGCGTCCGCGTCCGGGGTGAGGACCTTGGTGTGGGTGGCCGCGTCGGTGCGCGGCAGCGGCGGCAGTTTCTGCTGCGCGGCGGTGAGCTGGGTGACGAGGTCCGCGTCGGTGCCCAGTGCCTTCGCCGCCGAGACCACCACCGGGAACAGCGCCTGCATCGCGGCGACATCGGTGACCGGGTCCTGGACGTCCCACTGCGTCTCGTGGGCGTTGGCCCGGGTGTGCAGCAGCCCGTCGGCGCCGGTGGTGGCGTACGACAGCAGGAAGCGGGCGCTGTCGCGCATCAGCGGATAGGCGTCCTTGAGGAACGCCTGGTCACCGGTGGTGCGGTACTGCTGCCACAGCGCGAGGGACACCTCGGCGCCGGTGCTGACCGTCTGCGCGTTGTACGAGGTGACGCTCGCCTCGCAGGAGGCGTTGGCGGTGCCGCCGTCGAAGTAGCCGTTGCCGTTGAACCGCATCGTCTCCGGGACACACGCACCCGGGCGGCCGGACATGTGGTCCTTCGTCCATGCCTCGATCGCGGCCAGGTTCGAGGTGTACAGCCGGTAGTACGGCGTGTTGAGCTGGGACACACCCGAGGTGAGGTTGGCGGCGGCCTGCATGCGCAGGTTCCACCACCAGTAGCTCTCCGGGGACCAGTCGTGCTGGTCGCGGGAGAAGGAGAACAGGTCGGCCACGCCCGCCTGGGTGCCCGGCAGGGCCGCCCGGCTGCTCGCCGCCGCCTGGTAGAGGTGGACCGTGCGCAGGTTCTCCAGGTACGGGCCGGTGCCGTCCGCCGACTCGATCTTCATCGTCCCGGCCCGCGACCAGAAGTCGTGCCACCAGGCGAGGTGCGGGGTGAGCAGGGAGGAAGCGGACGCGGTGGCGTCGGTGCCCAGAGAGGAGGCGGCCGTCGCGGGGGCGTCGCCGCCGCTCCAGTGCGGCGCGGCGACGACGACCCGGAAACTGCCGTCGGCGGCGGGCTTGAACGACACCTGTACGGAGTCGCCGTCGCGCACGGAGGACGTCACGTCGCGGCCGCCCGCGGTGACCGCGAGCAGCGTGCCGTACGTGTCGCCGGTGCCGCCGGTGCCGGAGTCCTGCCAGGTCTCGGCGAGCGTGCCCACCGGCCCCGAGGCGGCGGCCGAGGGCGAGCGGCCCTCCCACAGGTCGCCGCCGACCGTCTGGGTGCTGTCCGGGTCGGCGCCGGTGACGTCCACCACGAGCTCGTCGCGGTCCGCGCGGGTGTAGACGGTCGCGGTCATCCCGCCGCCGCTCTCCCGCAGCACACCGTCGTACAGGTCGAGCCGCGCGGAGAAGTCGTCGGCGCCGGTGAGCTTCTTCAGACCGGGGATCGTCACCTGGCCGGGAGACCTGCGGTCCGGGAAGGTGTCGGCGCGGTTGAGCTGGGCCGTGAAGCCGTCCGCGGCCCAGACGGCGGCGCCCAGCACGCCGTTGCCCAGCGGCATCGACTCGGCCGGTTCGGTACCGGGCCGGCCCAGCACCACGTCCGAGCGGCGGACCGCGTTGGCGCGGTCCACCTGGAAGGCGCCGTCGTGCCAGGCCGTCGTGGCCGCGGCGGCGGCCCGTCCCGCGGCCCCCTGACCGGCGGTGGCCGGGGCCGTGACCGGAGCGGCGGCGGCGGCGAAGGGCGCGGGCAGCAGCGCGAGCACCAGCGCGCCCAGCGCGCCCGGCAGCCATGCCGTCGAGCGCGCTCCACGGGGCCGCCCACGGGCGGCACATGTCATTTCTCTCACACCTCGTGCAACGTGTGCCCACAGCGGGGGGTTCACGCGCGGGCACACGTGCCCGCGATACGTCATTTGACTGCGGACATGTCGCGCCGGACGCCGGACGGCGCGGAACCGGCCGGAAGAACGTGAGTCATCAGACGGATACCGCCGGAACCGGGCGCAGCCATCCTGGGAGCGCGGCCCGGCACCGCGTGGACGGAACCGGGACGGCGCCACCGCGGCGCTCCACCTGCGAAGGGAACACCATGCCGTTCATCACGGTCGGCCAGGAGAACACCACCGACATCGACCTGTACTACGAGGACCACGGCACCGGCCAGCCGGTCGTCCTGATCCACGGATTCCCGCTGAGCGGCCACTCCTGGGAGAAGCAGTCCGCGGCGCTGCTCGACGCCGGCTACCGCGTCATCACCTACGACCGCCGCGGCTTCGGCCAGTCGAGCCAGCCCACCACCGGCTACGACTACGACACCTTCGCCGCCGACCTGAACACCGTCCTGGAGACCCTGGACCTGACCGACGCCGTCCTCGTCGGCTTCTCCATGGGCACCGGCGAGGTCGCCCGCTACGTCGGCACCTACGGCACCGCGCGGCTCGCCAAGGTCGCCTTCCTGGCCTCGCTGGAGCCCTGGCTGACCAAGAACGACGAGAACCCGGAGGGCGCGGCGCCCGCCGAGTTCTTCGAGGAGGTCTCCCGGACGGTGAAGGCCGACCGGTACGCCTACTACACCGAGTTCTACAAGGACTTCTACAACCTGGACGTCACCCTCGGCAGTCGCATCAGCGAGGAGGCCGTGCGCAACAGCTGGGACGTGGCCGCGGGCGGCGGCGCGTACGCTGCCGCCGCCGCCCCGCTGACCTGGGGCACGGACTTCCGCGCCGACATCCCGAAGGTCGACGTCCCCGCTTTGATCCTGCACGGCACCGCCGACCGGATCCTGCCGGTCGAGGCCACCGCGCGGCCGTTCCACAAGGCGCTGCCCGCCGCCGACTACGTCGAGGTCGAGGGCGGCCCGCACGGCCTGCTGTGGACGCACGCGGCGGAGGTCAACGAGGCGCTGCTCGCCTTCCTCGCCAAGTAGCCGCGACGGCGCCCCGCGGGCGGCCCGGCGCCCGCGCGGCGCTGGGCCGCCCGCGCGCAGGTTCCGCCAGGTGACCCCCGCCGGCGCCGTCCTCCGGGACCGCGCCGGCCGAGGCGTAAAGTGGCCCGAGCGGTGCCGGGCACGGCCGGGCCGCGCGGAAGTGCGTGGGGATGCGGAAGTGACAGACGGCGGAGCGGCGGGATTCCAGCGGGCGCGCAGTGCGGAGCAGCGTGAGGCGCGCAGGCGGACGATCCTGGCGGCCGCAGCGGAGTCGCTGGAGGAGATGCCGGTCGGGGACGTCAGCCTGCGGGAACTGGCCCGCCGTGTGGGCCTGTCCAAGACCAACGTCGTACGGTACTTCGAGACCCGCGAGGCCGTCTTCTTCGCCCTGCTCAACCAGTCCTTCGACCAGTGGCTGGACGAACTGCCCGCCGACCTCGCCGCGGCCGCCCCATCCGGACCGGCGTCGCCCGCGTCCGTGACCGACGCCCTGGCCCGCTCCCTCGCCCGCCGCCGCCTGCTGTGCGAACTCCTCAGCTCCCTGGGCAC
>NZ_JBSFSI010000025.1:0-107783 GCF_053589675.1 Streptomyces sp. NPDC003284 | reverse complement strand
TTGCGGAGCGGCTCATCCGCATCCAGTTCCCTCTGCCGGTGCACGACGCGGCCCGCGCGTACTTCCTCGACCTCAACCGGACGGTATGGGAAGGCCTGCCCGACGGTGAAAGCGTGCGGGACTACCTGGAGGACAACCGGCTGGCGTTTCTGGACGCGGCTCGCGCGGTCATGGGGTAGCGCACCGCCGTCCCCCGGAGACCTTTTACGGGACAGCCCTTAGAAGCTGCACAAAACGATGTGTACGCTCGTACACATGGGATACCTGTTCCTTGCCGGAGCCATAGCCGCCGAGGTCGCCGGCACCACCGCCATGAAGTACAGCGAGGGGTTCAGCAGGCTGGGGCCCTCGGTGCTGACCGCGCTCGGCTATCTGATCTCCTTCGGGCTGCTCGCCCAGACGCTCAAGACGCTGAACGTCGGTACGGCGTACGCCATCTGGTCCGGCATCGGGACCGCGGCCATCGCCGCCATCGGCGTCGCCTTCCTGGGCGAGGGCATGACGCTCACCAAGGCCGCCGGGGTCGCGCTGATCATCGTCGGTGTGGTGGTGCTCAATCTGGGCGGCGCGCACTGATGGCCCGGCGGCACGATCCCGGCCGGCGGCAGCGGATCATCGACGCGGCGATCCGGGTCGTGGGGGCGAAGGGCATCGCGGGGCTCAGCCACCGTACGGTCGCCGCCGAGGCCGACGTGCCACTCGGCTCGACCACGTACCACTTCGCCACCCTCGACGATCTGCTGGTGGCCGCGCTGCGCCAGGCCGACGAGAGCTTCGCCGAGGCCGTCGCCGCGCGCGGCGCCCTGAGCGGCCCGCACCCCGACGTGGCCCGGGAACTCGCCGCCGCGATGGGGGAGTGGCTGGCCGGGGACCGCACCGGGGTCGAGCTGGAGTACGAGCTGTATCTGGCCGCGCTGCGCCGCCCGGCCCTGCGTCCGGTCGCCGCCGAGTGGGCCGACGGCCTCGCCGCCCTGCTGGCCCGGCACACCGACCCGGTCACCGCCCGCGCCCTGGTGGCCGTGGTGGACGGCATCTGCCTCCAGGTACTGCTGACCGGTGGTTCCTACGACGAGGAGTACGCCTGCGGGACGCTGGCCCGGCTGATCCCACCGAAGCCGCCCGGCACGTGAGACACGGTTCGCTCCCGCACCCCGCCCCACGTTAGGTTTTCCCCATGACCGAGACTGCTCCCCGCACCACCGGCGCCGTGGCCGCCGGACTCGCCACGATCGCCGCCGACGGCACCGTCCTCGACACCTGGTTCCCCGCTCCCGAGCTGACGGCGGAGCCCGGCCCGGCCGGTACCGAGCGGCTGTCCGCCGAGCGCGCCGCCGAACTGCTCGGCGCCGGCGCGACCGCGGCGACCGGGCCGGACACCCGCCGGGGCGTCGAGGTGGTCGCGGTCCGCACGGTCATCGCCTCGCTCGACGACAAGCCGCTCGACGCGCACGACGCCTATCTGCGGCTGCACCTGCTCTCCCACCGCCTGGTCAAGCCGCACGGCGTGAGCCTGGACGGCATCTTCGGCCACCTCGCCAACGTCGCCTGGACCTCGCTCGGCCCGGTCGCCGTGGACGACGTGGAGAAGGTGCGCCTCAACGCGCGCGCCGAGGGCCTGCACCTCCAGGTGACCTCCATCGACAAGTTCCCGCGCATGACGGACTACGTGGCCCCCAAGGGCGTCCGGATCGCCGACGCCGACCGGGTCCGCCTCGGCGCGCACCTGGCCGAGGGCACCACCGTGATGCACGAGGGCTTCGTGAACTTCAACGCGGGCACCCTGGGCACCTCCATGGTCGAGGGCCGCATCTCCGCCGGTGTCGTGGTCGGCGACGGCTCGGACATCGGCGGCGGCGCCTCCACCATGGGCACGCTCTCCGGCGGCGGCAACGTGATCATCTCCATCGGCGAGCGCTGCCTGATCGGCGCCGAGGCGGGCGTGGGCATCGCGCTCGGCGACGAGTGCGTCGTGGAGGCCGGCCTCTACGTCACCGCGGGCACCCGGGTCAGCATGCCCGACGGACAGATCGTCAAGGCCCGCGAGCTCTCCGGCGCCTCGAACATCCTCTTCCGCCGCAACTCGGTCACCGGCGCCGTCGAGGCCCGCCCGAACAACGCGGTCTGGGGCGGCCTCAACGACGTGCTGCACAGCCACAACTGACCGCCCGGCAGCCATTGCGGCCACGGCGGCCACGGCGAGGCACCCTTCCCGTCCGGGGAGCGGTGCCTCGCCGCGTTTCGGGGCGGTCAGGGGGTGAGCGGGCCGTCGACGTCGAGGGACAGCAAGAGGGCCGCTCACCCGGTCAGCGTGCGGGGCAGAGTGCGGGGGCGGTCAGGTCTTCGTGTGCCGTCAGCAGGGCGGCCGTGGTTTCCTCGGAGGCGGGCAGCAGTGGGGCGCGGACCGGGCCCGCGGGCAGGCCGAGCGCGCTGAGCAGGGCCTTCGCGGTGACCGCGCCGGGCAGACCGGAGGACGTCGTCAGCTCGATGAGGTGTGTGGCCCGCTGCTGGGCGCGGGCCGCTCCCGCGGTGTCGCCCGCGTCGAACGCGTCCAGGACGGCGCGCAGCCGCCCGGGGACCGCGTTGGCGACCGTGCTGATGTATCCGGCGCCGCCGACCGCGTACAGGGCGAGGTTGTGCTCGTCGCAGCCCGCGTAGACGGCGAGATCGGTGCGGGCCAGCAGCTTCTGGACGCCGAGGAGGTCGTAGGAGCAGTCCTTGACCGCCGTGATCCGCGGGTGCTCCGCCAGGCGCAGCAGCGTGTCCGTCTCGATGCGGGTGCCGGTGCGGGCGGGGATGTCGTACAGCACGACGGGCAGCCCGCAGGTGTCCGCGACGGTGCGGAAGTGGGCCTCGACGGCGTCCTGCGGCGGCCTGCTGTAGTACGGCGCCACCACGAGCACCGCGTCGGCGCCGGCCTTCTCCGCGGCCAGGGCCAGCTCGGTGGTGTGCCGGGTGTCGGCGGTGCCCACGCCCGCGACGAGCCGGACGCGGTCCCCGACCGCGTCCCGGACGGCCCGGACCAGTTCGGCCTTCTCGGTGTCGGTGGTGGTCGGCGACTCGCCGGTGGTGCCGTTCAGCACGAGGCCGTCGCACCCCTCGCGCACCAGGTGGTCGGCCAGGCGCGCGGCGCCGTCCAGGTCGAGCGCTCCCGACGGGGTGAAGGGCGTGATCATCGCGCACAGGGCGCGGCCCAGCGGGGGCGTGGGGGCGGATGCGGGGTGCGTGGTCGTCATGGGGGTAGTCTCGGCAACCCGAACGTACAGCACCACTTAATTCTTCTACGCCATATTGATAAGTGATGCTTCAATCGTGGGCGGTCTGTCCAAAGTCGCCCGTCATGGGTCACCATGGGCATGAGGTCACCGACCGGCAGCTCATGGGAGGCGTCATGAAGCTCGGAAAGGCACTGGCCACCGGATTCGCCGAGGAGCGGCGGCAGCCGCGGCCGGAGGAGGCGGAGACCCTCGTACGGCCCGGACGGCCCGTACCGCTCCTGGAGGAGCGGCAGGACACCGTCTCCGCCGAAGAGAACCCCGTCGCCGAAGAGGTCCCGGCCGCCCGATGAGGCTGCGGCTGCCGACGGAGCACCCGGCGGAGCCGCCGACCGGATACAAGATCGCCCACCCGGTGCTGTGGCAGGACGGCAGCCGGGCCGGGTTCACCGGAGTGTCGCTCGGCGGCGCGCTGCCGTACGGCGTCGTCGCGGACGCCGGCTGCGTCTACGGCCGGCGGCACCGGCCGCCCGCGCGCCGGTGCGACTGCGGCTTCCACTGCGTGCGCGAACGCGCCGCCGCCGAGGCCCTGTTGTGCATCACGGAGCACCGGGCCGCCGTCCTTCTGGAGGTCTCGGTGCTCGGCGCCTACATCCGTTTCGAACGCGGCTACCGCTCGGCCCGCCAGCGGGTGCGCACGATGACGGTCGGGCCCTGCGCGTGCGGCGCGCCCGCCCTCGCGCTGGCCGACGCGGGCTGGGGCCGGCCCGGCCGCAGCGCCCTGGCCGCCACCTGCGCGGGCTGTGTGCGCGGGCGTACGCCCGTGACGTTCGCCGCCTTCGCGCGGCTCGCCGGGGACGGGCTGCGCGTCGTGGCCGCCCCCGGCGCGGAGGTCCTCCCGGGTCCGGCGGGCGCGGAGTCCGCTCCGGCAGCGGGCGGGCCGGGCAGCCAGGCTGTGCCGGGGATGCCCGAACTCGTCGCGGAGGCGGCCCTGTTGCAGGCCCGGCTCGACTGGTTCCAGACCCGGCTGGCGCTGCTGGGCGAGCGCGGACCCGGCGGCGCGGGCCAGGGGTAGCGCGGGCGACGCGGGGTACCCGGGCCTCCGACCGAGAGGAGGCGGTCCACCGTGACCGGGACCATCGATGCCAGACCAGTGCACGCGGAGCACGCTCCGGCGGGCGACCGCTCGGTGGGCGAGCTGGTGCACGACGCCACCGAACAGCTTTCCCTGCTCGCCCGGCAGGAAGTGGCCCTCGCCAAGGAGGAACTGACCGCGAAGGGTCGGCGCATGGGGCGCGGCGGCGGCCTCCTCGGGGCCGCGGGCGCCCTCGCCTACGTCGGCGTGTTCGCACTCGCCGGTACGGGCGTCGCCGCGCTCAGCCTGGTGCTGCCCGTGTGGGCCGCGGCACTCATCGTGACCGGCGTGCTGTTCGCGCTGGCGGGCCTGCTGGCCCTCACCGGCCGCGCCCAGCTGCGCCGCGCCGGACCGCCCACGCCGCAGCGGGCACTGGGCAGTGTCCGGGCGGATGTCGAGGAGATCAAGGAAAGGGCACACCACCGATGACCGACAGCAGGCACGGGACGGACAAGGCCGCGACGGCGCCCGGCGCCAAGGGGCCCGACGAGCTGCGCGCGCAGATCGAGCGGACCAGGACCCGGCTCGGCGACACCGTCGAGGAACTGGCGGCCAAGGCCGATGTGAAGGGCCGCACCAAGGCCCGCGCGGCCGATCTGCGCGACCGGGCCGGGGCGATGACGGTGCAGCTGCGCAGCGGCGCCGCCCACGTCGGACACCGCGCCCAGGACCGGGCGGCGCTCACGGCCCGCAACGCACCGGACGCCCTCGGGCAGCCGCTGGACAGCGCCGTGCGGACCGTCCGCCGCAACGCCCGCCCCCTGCTGTTCGCGGGCGCGGCCGGAGCGGCGGTCCTGGCGGTGGGGCTGCTGCTCAACCGGCGCCGCGCGCACTGCTGAACCGCTGGCCCCGGCGCGTACGGCCGACAGGGGACGACCGCGCCCCCGGACGCCCCGCGCCGGGGCCCGACCGGAGAGGCCCCCCGCCGGGCTCCTGCCGGGCTCCCGTCGGGCTCACGGACAGGGCTTGACCTCAATCTTGGTTGAGGTCGGAGAGTGATCGTGTCGCTCAGACAGCCGATCACCGGAGGCCCCGATGAGTTCCGTACCGCGTACGACCCTGCGCACCGACGACCACCCCGATCTCACCGATCCGCGCGTGGGCTCGCCGCTCTTCAGCACCTGGCGGGTGGGCACGCCGCAGCGGCAGCGGGCGACGGTCGAGGCGATCGCCGGGACCTGGCAGCGCCGTCCCTGGCCCGCGGACGGGCTGATCTCCTACCACGTCTACACGGGCGAGGACGGCACCACGCTGCTGCACCACTCGCAGTGGGCGAGCGAGCAGGAGTTCGAGGCGTTCGTACGGACCCGACGGCAGGAGCGGGTCGACGAGATCGACGTCGCCGTGCCCGGGATCGAGCGGGTCGGGCTCGGCCGGTTCCGGCACCACCGGAGCGCCGCCCGCGGCGGCCCCGCGGGGCGGGACCGCCGGGTGCCCGGCTGCCTCGTGGTCGTCGACGTCGAGTTCGACGGGCCCGACCCGGACCGGCAGCGGGCCTGGGTCGACGCCGTCCTCGAGGCCCTGGAGAGCGACCCCGCGCCACGCCCCGGCGGGATCGCCGCCCACTTCCATCTGAGCACCGACGGCCGGCGGGTGCTGAACTACGCCGAGTGGGAGAGCGCGGAAGCCCACCGCGCGGCGCTCGCCGCCCCGGGCGACGGCGTCGGGTCGGCGACCGCGCAGTGGAAGCGCGTGCAGACCTGGCCCGGCGTCCGGAGCAGCACGGTGAGCCGGTACGAGCACGCGCTCGGTCTCGTACCCGCCTGACGCCCGACGCCCGGCTCCTGCCCCCCGACGGCTGACGGCTGACGGGCGGGCACGGGACCGGGGCCGTGCGCCATGGCACGGCCTACGGGCGGAAGCGCAGCACCTGCGGGTCGTGGTCGCTGATCTGGTCGTGGAACTCCGAGTTGATGTGCACGCTGTCGTACGCGAAGCGGCCGTGCCGGATCGAGGGGCTGACCAGGATCTGGTCCAGGACCTGCGTGTTGCCCTGGTAGTCGTAGGTGTACCGCTCGCTCCTGGGCAGCGACTTGATCGCCGACCACAGCTCGCCGCGGCCCTCCAGGATCTGCGCGGTGCCGGAGAACTCGAAGTCGTTGATGTCGCCGAGGGCGATCACGTCCGCGTCGCGCTGGACCTTCAGGATGTCCTTGACGAAGGAGTTCACCTCGGTCGCCTGGAGGTGGCGCTGCGTCTCCGAACTGCGCACCGGCGGCTGGTACTTGGACGTCAGACCCTGGTCGCCGCCCTTGGAGGCGAAGTGGTTGGCGATCACGAGGACCGTACGGCCGTGGAAGACGAACTCGCCGGCCAGCGGCTTGCGGCTGGACTTCCACGCCTCGCTCGCCGGGTCGATCCGGCCCGGCGAGGAGGTCAGGGCGGCCCTGCCGTGCACCCGGGTGACGCCCACGGCGGTGGTGGAGCCGCCGCCGGGGCGGTCGGTGAAGGAGACCCGGGCCGGGTTGAACAGGAACGCCTGGCGGATGTTGCCGCCCGGTTCGCCGCCGTCCTGGTCGTTGACCGGGTCGATGGAGCGCCACTCGTAGCGCGGGCCGCCCGCCGCGACGATGGCGTCGATCAGCTTGGCCATCGTCACGCCCGCGGTGACGGTGCCGTCGTCGGTGGCGCCGTTGTCGTCCTGGATCTCCTCCAGGGACACGATGTCGGGCGAGCGGAGGTTGTTCACGATCGCGGAGGCGTGCGCCGCGAAGGTGGTGTCGGACGGGTCCAGGTTCTCCACGTTGTAGGTGGCCACGGCCAGCTCGTCGCGGGACTGCTTGCGGGTGCTCTCGCGGCGCAGGCCGCCGCTCTCCAGGGCGCCGATGCGGTTGGCCACCAGGGTGTAGCCGCCGTACTGGGTGTAGTCCAGCGGCCCGGCGGTGGTGCCGCGCAGGGTGTCGCCGACGTCCGCCACCGGGAAGTCGGCGGTGGCGCCGAGCGACTGGATCTGGAGCCGGCCGGTGTTCTGCGAGGTGTAGGAGCCGTACACCGTGCCGCCGCGCCTGTTGGCGTTCTCGTGCGGCTTCACCGTGACCCACAGCTCGGTGTACGGGTCGCTGGCGGTGACCACGCGGACGTCCTTGACCTGGACGTTCATGCCCTCCAGGGACTCGTAGTAGTCCAGGGCGTAGCGCTTCGGGCGCAGCGGCAGGGCGTCGATCGAGCCGTTGGCCGCGCTGTCGCCTGCCGGGGTGTAGGCGGCCGGGACCGACTTCGCGTCGACGACGACCGGGGCCGGGACGGCGTTGCCGGAGGAGAGCACGGTGACGGCCGGCTTGGTGATCTCGGTGATCGACTGGTTGCCCGAGGAGGTGCCGCCGGGCACGTACTCGGAGACGGTGCCGGTGACCGTGACGGAGTCGCCGACGGCGGCCTTCGGGGCGGAGCTGGTGAAGACGAAGACGCCCTCACTGGTGGCCGGGTCGGCGTCGGGGTGCGGGTCCTGCATCCAGAACCCCTTCGAGGCGCCGTAGGTGCGCACCCCGGTGACGATTCCGGCCACGTCGGAGACCTGCCGGCCGGCGTACGGGGAGATCCGGGTGGTGCCCTGGATGTCATGGATGCGCACGGAGTCCGCGTGTGCGGGCGCGGGGAGCACGATCATCTGGGTGACCGCCGCCGCGGAGCACACGGCGGCGACGGTCAGCGCGGCGAGACGGGCGGAAGACTTGCTCGGCAACGGAATCCCTCCGGGGACGTACAGAAGCGCCGGGACGAGGGTGGAGCGGGGAACAGGATGCCGCGACCGGGGCGGCCGTGGCACGCAGCGCGCTCGGTGGACAGTTGTCCCCCGAATGTCTACGCGCGTCAATCTCCTGCGGAGCCAGGGGCGTTGTCAAGGTTTCGGCCATGTACGAAGAGCGTCGGGGAGATGAACCGGGCGGCATGGGTGGAAATCCGTCTAGGCTGAGCGGTCGAGTCGTCAGGCTTCACCGGTCCGGGGTGCGCAACCCCCGGTCCATCAGGTCCTAGGAGAACCCGCCGATGTCAGACACGTCCCCGCTGCCGCCGGTGCGGCTGGCTTCCGAACCGGAGCTGGCCCGGGACGCCCTCGCCGCTCCGCTGCTGTCCCGGGCCGCCCGGCTGGCCCGCTGGGCCTCTCCCGCCACCCGGGTCGACGCGGGCGGCGCGCTGCTGCCCGAGCAACTGCCCGCCGCCGCCGGGGAGCTGGGGCTGAGCGGCGACGACGCGGCGGCCTCGGCGAGCGAGGCATGGCGGATGGCCGTCGACACCGGACTCGTCGAGATCACCGACGAGGAGGAGGGCACCGTCGCGGCGGGCGCGGAGCTGCGGCGGCTCACCGGCGGCTCGCCGCACGACGTGCTCACGCTCTGGCTGACCGCGCTGGACGCCGTCCTGGCCGACGCGAGCGTGCCCGACCTGGACGGCCTGATCGACGCCATGGACGAGGGCGGCGCCGTCGACCTCTCCGCCCTCGACTGGGACCCGCAGGCCGAGGCGGAGTTCCTGGACGGGGTGCTGGCCAATCTGTATCTGCTGACCGTCGGCGAGAGCGGGCCGGGCGCCGGGCCGGTGCCGCTGCCCGCGCTCGCCGCCTCCATGATCGTGCCCAGCGACATGGGCGAGCCCACCGACGACATACTGGAGCAGGTCTCCGACGCCATGATGCGGCTGGACGACCAGTTCCGGCTGCTGGAGCCGATCGGGCTCGTCGACCACCGGCCGGTGGACGAAGCCCTGCTGGAGGACGCCGAGTCCGGCACGGACGGCGGCAGGCCCGCCGCCTCGGCGCCGGGGTCCGACGACGACGTGGACGTCGCCCGCTACGGCATGGTCCGGCTCACCCCGCTCGGCCTGTACGGCGTCCGGGCGCGGCTGCTGGAGGCCGGGCACGACGCCCCGGCCGTCGGTGACCTCGCGGACAAGGGCGCCGACGCGCTGCTGGACGGCACCGCCGTCTTCCCGCCCCCGGCCGCGCACGCCGAGACCGAGCAGTGGCTCGCCCGCCGCGAACCGCTGGCCGCCGCCCGTGAACTGCTCGCCGCGGCCCGCGGCGCTGACGCCGGGGGCCCGCTGCGCCGGCTGCGCTGCCAGCAGGCCCTGTCCCTGGTGGGCGTGGTGGCCGAACCGGCGCTGCGCGAGGTGCTCGGCGACGCCGAACTGGGCGGTCTGGCCCGGGTCTGGCTGACCGAGCGGGGCCTGCCCGACGTACCGCCGCCCTCCCAGGACATGGTCTTCTGGCTCACCATCGACACGGTGGCGGCGCAACTGGCCGCCGAGGGCGACTCGGAGGAGCTGCTCGCGCTGGTGCAGGGGCTCGCCGAGCAGCACAGCGGGTTCTTCGCCGCGGCCTGGCGGGTGGACCATCCGCACACCGCCGACGTCCTGGAGGCCATGGGCCGGCTGCACCCGGACAAGAAGATCGCCAAGGAGGCCCGCAAGGCGGCCTTCAAGGCGCGCTCCGCGCACGGGGGCTGAGCGCCTGCGGGACGTGGCCGGGCGGGACCTGGGGGGCCGGGAGAGGGCGGGCGGGGAGGTGCCCGCTCCGGCTCCGGTACATTCTGGAGACGGCCTCCGGTCCCCGAGGAGTATGCGGATGGCGCAGGTCAGACCCATGCGGGCGGACGCCCGGCGGAACTACGAACGGCTGCTGGAGGTGGCCCTCCGGGCCTTCACCGAGCACGGCGAGAACGCCTCGCTCGATGACATCGCCAAGCGGGCCGGGGTCGGTTCCGGGACGCTGTACCGGCACTTCCCGAACCGGCAGGCGCTGCTGGAGGCGGCCTTCGTCGGCCGGGTCGAGGCGATCGCCGCGCGCGCGGACGAGCTGGCGGAGCGGCTGGCGCCGGGCGAGGCGCTGTCGCAGTGGCTGTACGAGCTGTGCGCCTGGACGATCGAGGCGCGCGGGCTGAAGGCGCTGCTGGGCTCGGCGGTCACGGACGGCAGCACGACGGCGGTCACCGTCTGTGGTACGTCGCTCATGGGCGCCGCGGCCCGTCTGGTGGAGGCCGCCCGGCGCGCGGGCACGCTGCGGGCGGACCTGGAACCGGTCGAACTGCTGCGGCTGGCGCACGGCGTGGCGACGGCCGCGGAGCTGGCGGACGGGCAGGGCGCGCACCTGCGCCGCTATCTGACGCTGCTGCTGGAGGGCCTGCGGGCGTCGTGAGGGTCCGTGGCCGCGGGGGAGCCGGGCGCGGGGCGGGCGTGGCCGGTGGCCGGTCCCGGGCGCCCGGGCGTCCCGGCACCGCCCGGTGCCGGGACGCCCTGACGGAGGGTGCCGCTACAGCGCCTGGGCCGCCGGCTTCACCATGTTCCGTACCGTGCGGGCCTTGACGAAGTCGCCCATGGCGGTCATGTCCCACTCGCCGGAGAACTGCCGGACCAGCTTGGCCATCATCACGCCGGTCTGGGCCTCGGCGTTGGTGAGGTCGAAGCGGACCAGCTCCTCGCCGGTGGCGGCGTCCAGCAGGCGGCAGTACGCCTTGGCGACCTCGGTGAACTTCTGGCCGGAGAAGGAGTTGACCGTGAAGACCAGGCCGGTGACCTCCTGGGGGAGACGTCCGAGGTCCACCACGATGACCTCGTCGTCGCCCGCGCCCTCGCCGGTGAGGTTGTCGCCGGAGTGCTTCACCGCGCCGCCCAGGATGGACAGCTTGCCGAAGTAGCAGCTGTCGATGTGGTTGCGCTGCGGGCCGTAGGCGATGACGGAGGCGTCCAGGTCGATGTCCGCGCCCCGGAACGCGGGCTCCCAGCCGAGACCCATCTTCACCTGGGACAGCAGCGGGCGGCCGCCCTTGACCAGGGACACCGTCTGGTTCTTCTGGAGGCTGACGCGGCCCTTGTCCAGATTGACCTTCCCGGCGCCGGGGGCGGGCGGCGCGGGCGGGGCGGGCGGCGGCGGGGCCATCGGCTGCGGCGGGGTGTGGGGCTGCGGCGGGGCCGCGGCCGGTGCGACGGGCGCCGCCGGTGCGGACGCCGGTTCCTCGACGCTGACGCCGAAGTCGGTCGCGATGCCCGCGAGCCCGTCGGCGTACCCCTGGCCGACGGCCCGTGCCTTCCACTGGCCGGCGCGCAGATAGATCTCCATGACGACCAGGGCCGTCTCGGTGCCCAGCCGGGGCGGGGTGAACGTGGCCAGCGCGGCGCCGCTGTCCGCGTCGCGCAGGGTGGCCGTGGGCTCGATGCCCTGGAAGGTCTGCCCGGCGGCGTCCGGGCTGGCGGTGACCACGATCTTCTCGATGCCCGGCGGCACGGCGGAGGTGTCGACGGTGATCGCGTCCGGCGCGCCGCCGCCGCCCGAGCGGTGGGTGACGCCCGGACCGGAGGGCTGGTTGTAGAAGATGAAGTCGTCGTCCGAGCGCACCTTGCCGTCGGCGGTGAGCAGCAGGCCCGAAACGTCCAGCCGCACCGGAGCGGCCACGTCCACCGTGACGCGGGCGGTGGGCAGGGGGATGTTCGAGCCGGGGGTCATAGCTGTCATGCCGGGTGTAACGAGCGAGGGCGCTTTACCGTTCCCTTACCCTCCATTCGGGTGCGTCCACGGCTGCCTGGTCATCGTCTGTGCAGGTCAGCGGCGGTTGCGAGGGTGCTCGCGCGCGGTGCGCTCGGTGCCGCGCCGGTAGTTGCCGGTCCAGCGGGCCATGACGAGCTGGGGATCGCCCGCGGCGACCTCGGCGAGGAAGCGGGCGGCGCGCGGACCCCTGAGGGTGGCCGCCGCGCGGTCGTGGTGGGTGATGCGGACGGTGCCGTCGCCGTCGGTGGCACAGGCGAAGCCGTGGGGTCGGGGCATGCGGGGGATCGTACGGCGGCGGGGCGGACGGTCCCAGCGGATTTCCGCCCGCCCCGCCCCCCGCATGCCCCGTACGATCCCCCGGGCTCACGATCCCCGGGTTCACGATCCCCGGGTTCACGATCCCCGGGCTCGGGTCAGGGCACGACCACGATCTTGCGGCCGACGCCCGCCGCGAACTGCTCCAGCGCCTGCGGGTAGCTGTCCAGCGGCAGGCGGTCGCTGATGAAGACGTCCGGGTCCAGGACGCCCCCCGCGAACAGTTCCGCCGCGCGCTCGTAGCTGTGCAGGACCGCCATGGAGCCCGTGATGGTGATCTCCTGGTTGTAGATGCGGTACGGGTCGATCTGCACGCGGGTGGCGTAGTCGGCCACGCCGAACTGGAGGAACGTGCCCGCCTTGGCGACCCGGTCCAGGCCGTCCTGGATGGCCGCCGCGTTGCCGGTGGCGTCGATGACCAGGTCCCAGCCCTCGGGGCGGTCCAGCTCGTCCGCGTTCGCGGCGGACGCCGAGACGCCGAGGCCGCGCGCCGTCTCCAGGCGGGCCGGGTTCAGGTCGACCACGTCGACGCTCGCCGCGCCGGTGCGCTTGGCCAGCTCCAGCATCATCAGGCCCATCGTCCCGGAGCCGTAGATCAGCACATGGGCGCCCAGCCGGGACCGGAGGACGTCGTAGCCGCGCACCGCGCAGGACAGCGGCTCGATCAGCGCGGCGTCCTCGGTGCGCACATGGTCGGGCAGCTTCACGCAGTTCGCGACCGGCGCCAGGGCGTAGCGGGCGGCGCCGCCCGCGGTGGTGACGCCGATGGCGGCCCAGCGCTCGCACAGGTTGTTGTGGCCGGTACGGCACTGTCGGCACTCGTAGCAGTACAGCGAGGGGTCCACCGCCACCCGGTCGCCCTCGGCGACCTCGGTGACACCGGTGCCCACGGCGACCACCCGGCCGGCGAACTCGTGGCCCGGCACGATCGGCAGCTTGGGCGCGAACTCGCCCTGGAGGATGTGCAGATCGGTGCCGCACAGCCCGCACGCGGCGACCTCCACGACGACCTCGCGCGGCCCTGGCGTCGGGTCGGGGACCTCGGTGACGACGGCGCGGCCCACGGACTCGATGACGGCGGCCTTCATTTCACGGCTCCCAACGACAGGCCCTGGACCAGTTTGTCCTGGGCGGCGAACCCCGCGGCGAGCACCGGCAGGGAGATGACGAGCGACGCGGCGCACACCTTCGCCAGGAACAGGCCCTGGCTGGTGATGAAGCCGGTCAGGAAGACGGGGGCGGTCTCGGCGACCACGCCGGTCAGGACCCGGGCGAAGAGCAGCTCGTTCCAGCTGAAGATGAAGCAGATCAGCGCGGTGGCCGCGATCCCGGGGACGGCGATGGGGGCCACCACCCGGGCCAGGATCGTGGGCAGCCGGGCCCCGTCGACCCGGGCCGCCTCGATGACGGCGACCGGCACCTCGGCGAGGAAGGACTGCATCATCCACACCGCGATCGGCAGGTTCATCGAGGTGTAGAGGATGACCAGCAGCCAGATGTTGTCCAGCATCCCGGTGTTCTTGGCGAACAGGTAGATCGGCAGCAGGCCCGCCACCGCCGGGAGCATCTTGGTGGACAGGAAGAAGAACAGCACGTCCGTCCACTTGCGCACCGGCCGGATCGACAGCGCGTACGCCGCCGGCAGGGACAGGACGAGGACGAGCAGCGTCGAGGCCACCGAGGCGACCGCCGAGTTGGCCAGCGCGGGCCAGGGGCTGGCCCCGCCGCCGCTGCCGAAGAACTCGCGGTAGCCGTCCAGGGTCAGGGAGGCGGCGAAGGACGGCGGGTTGGTCGCCGCGTCCGACTCGGAGTGGAAGGACGTCAGCGCCATCCAGGCGATGGGCAGGAAGAACACGATCCCGGCGAGCCAGGCCACGAGGCCGAGACCGTTGCGCTTGAGGGCGTTCATGCGCGGGACACCTCCTCGCGGAACAGGGACGAGACCACGCGCAGGGCGAAGGTCGCGATGAGGATCGAGCCGATGACGACCAGGACACCGGCGGCGGAGGCCAGTCCGTTCTCGTGGGCCTGGTAGAAGCTCTGGTAGACGGTGTAGGGCAGGTTGGCGGTGCCCAGGCCCCCGGAGGTGAGGGTGAACACCGCGTCGAAGTTCTGCACGATGTAGATCGAGCCGAGCAGCGCGCCGAGTTCGAGGTAGCGGCGCAGGTGCGGCAGGGTCAGATGGACGAAGATCTGCCAGTCGCCGGCCCCGTCGACCCGGGCGGCCTCGATCTGCTGCTGGTCGCGGCTCTGGAGCCCGGCCAGCAGGATCAGCATCATGAACGGCGTCCACTGCCACACCAGCGAGGCCTCGACGGCGAGCAGCGGGGTGTTCGAGATCCAGTCGGGCTGCGGGCCGCCCACGTAGTGCAGCAGGCCGTTGAGCAGGCCGTACTCCGGGTTGTAGAGGACGTGCTTCCACAGCAGGGCGGCGGCGACCGGCACCACCAGGAACGGCGCGATCAGCAGGGTGCGCACGGCGCCCCGGCCGGGGAAGCGGCGGTCCAGCAGCAGGGCGAGGGCGAGGCCGAGGACCAGGCTGGCCAGCACCACCCCCACGGTCAGCAGCACGGTCGTCCACACCGAGTGGCGCAGGTCCGCGTCGGTGAGCACCTGCTGGTAGTTGTCGAGCCCGGTGAAGCGGCGGGCCTTGGGATAGAGGGCGTTCCAGTCGAAGAAGGAGATCACCAGCGTGGCCACGAACGGCAGCTGGGTCACGGCGATCATGAAGACGAGGGCGGGCAGCAGCGGGGCGCGGGTGGCCCAGGCGCGCAGCCGGGGTGAGGTCCGGCGGCCCGTGAGCGGCTGGGTGGCGGCCACGGGGGCCGTGGTCGTGGCGGTCATCGTCCCTCGTACTCCTTGGAGATCTTCTCGGCGAGCCGCTGGGCCTTCGCGAGGGCGGACTCGACCGACTGGCGTCCGGCGACGGCCGCGCTGATCTCCTGGGAGACCTTGGTGCCGAGGTCGGTGAACTCGGGGATGTCGACGAACTGGATGCCGGGCGCGGGCCGGGGCTGGACGCCCGGGTCGTTGGGGCGGGCGTTCGCGATCGCGTCCTTGGTCCGCTCCTGGAAGGCGGCGGCCTCCGCGCGGTAGGCGGGGATCCGGTAGGTGGAGGCGCGCTTGCCCGCCGGGACGTTCGACCAGCCGCTCGTCTCGCCGACCAGCCGCTCGTACCCCTTGCCGGAGGCCCAGGAGACGAACTTCCACGCCTTGTCCGGGTTGCGGGACGCCTTCTGGATGCCCCAGGCCCAGGTGTAGAGCCAGCCGGAGGACGCGGTCTTCTCCACCGGCGCGGGGGCGTAGCCGACCTTGCCCTTGACGGGGGAGTCCTCGGCCTCCAGCAGGCCGGCCGCGCTGGTGGCGTCGTACCACATGGCGACCTTGCCCTGGGTCATGTTGTTGAGGCATTCGGCGAAGCCGGACTGGGCGGCGCCGGACTCGCCGTGCTGCCGTACCAGGTCGACATAGAACTTCGTCGCCCCGGTGAACTCGGGGGAGTCCAGGTGCGCCTTCCAGTCCTGGTCGAACCAGGTGCCGCCGAAGGTGTTGACGACCGTGGTGAGCGGCGCCATCAGCTCGCCCCAGCCGGGCAGTCCGCGCAGGCAGACGCCCTTCATGCCGGGCCGGGCGCCGTCCGCCTTCGCGGCCAGGTCGGCGACCTGCCGCCAGGTGGGGTGGGCGGGCATGGTCAGGCCCTTGGCCGCGAAGACGTCCTTGCGGTACATGAGGAAGGACGACTCGCCGTAGAAGGGCTCGCCGTAGAGCTTGCCGTCGTCGGCGGTGAGGGACTGGCGCATCGGGGCCAGTACGTCCTGCTGGTCGAAGCCCGGGTCCCGGGCGACATAGGAGTCCACCGGGTGCAGCCAGCCGTTGCGGGCGTAGATCGGGATCTCGTAGTTGGACAGGGTGGCCACGTCGTACTGGCCCGCCTGGTTGGCGAAGTCCTGGCTGATCTTGTCGCGGACGTCGTTCTCCGGCAGCACGGTGAAGTTCACCTTGATGCCGGTCTCCTTGGTGAAGTGCGCGGCGGTGAGCTTCTGCAACTCCGTCATCTGCGGGTTGTTGACCATCAGCACATTGATCGAGTCGCCGCCCGAACCGGCCCCGCCCGCCCCGACCCAGCAGCCGGAGAGCAGCGGGGCGAGCAGCGTCCCTGCGGCGGCCAGGGCGAGTGTCGCTCGCGGTGGCCGCCGTCGGCTCTGGGTTCGCATGGATCGCTCCTGAACATTGGGGAGGGAGGGGCATGGGGAGTGGGAAGTGCAGAGGTACTAGGTACAGGGGGATAGCGGGACATAAGGGGTGGTGCGGGGTGTGCCGGTCCGCGCGGCGGGGGCCGCCGTACGGGCGGGGTGGTTCAGACCCGGATGACCTGCGGGCCCAGCAGGGCGTAGCGGTGGGCCTCGGCGGCCGGGAGCAGGGTGCTGGTCACGATCGCCTCCAGCGCGCCGACCTCGGCGAACCGGCAGAAGCTGACCGCGCCGAACTTGGTGTGCACCCCGGCGAGCACCGTGCGCCGCGCGGCCCGCATCGCCTGCGACTTGACCTCGCTGACCGCCGGGTCGGGCGTGGTCAGGCCGTGTTCGCGCGAGATGCCGTTGGCGCCGATGTAGGCGAGGTCGACGACGAATCCGGCGAGCATCTTCGTCGTCCAGTGGTCGACGGTGGCCAGCGTGCCCGCGCGCACCCGGCCGCCGAGCAGCAGTACCGAGACGTTCGCCGCCCCGGCGAGGGCCCCGGCGACCGGAAGGGAGGCGGTCACCACGGTCAGCGGCCGGTCCACGGGCAGGGCCTCGGCGATCAGCTGCGGGGTGAAGCCCTCGTCCACGAAGACCGTCTCGGCGTCCCCGAGCAGTTCGGCCGCCGCCGCGGCGATCCGGCGCTTCTCGGGCACATGGGTGGTGGCGCGGACGGCGAGGGTCGTCTCGAAGCCGGCGCTCTCCACCGGATAGGCCCCGCCGTGGGTGCGGCGGACCAGCCCGTGGTCCTCCAGGGCGCGCAGATCGCGGCGGATGGTCTCCTTGGCCACGCCCAGCGTGCCGGCCAGCGCGGTGACGTCGACCTGGCCGTCGGCACGGGCGGCCCGCACGATCTCCCGCTGCCGTTCCTCCGCCGTCCGCGCGCCCATGGCCGGTACCTGCCCTCCTGGTGTGTTGCCCGTTCGGGCCCGGTGCGGCCCTCGGGGCACAGTTGTACAGCCGGTGTGCGGTGCTGACCAGGTCTGTTGCCGGTCCGATGATGCCCGGGTGCGCCCGTTTGCCGGGGTGTGTGTCCGTCGCGGACCTGGGCGGCTGTCCGGCGCCCGGTGGGACCGGGCACGGCGGATGCCCGCATGGCGCGGCGGGCGGGCCCGTTCGGTGCCCGCCCGCCGTGTGCGGGGGTGGTTCCGCGCCGTGCGGCGGACGGCCGCGGCGCCGTCAGTACGGCCAGATCGGCGGGTCGGTGACGAAGTGGCCGCCGAGGAAGGCGTGGGCCGGCTCGTCCGGGTCGAGTCCGCCCTGCTCGGCGACGAGCTTCGCGGCGTACGGCTCCGAGTCGTCCCGGGGGTCGTAGCCGAGCGCCCGCGCGCCCGACAGGTCCCACCACAGGCGGGTGTTGGCGGAGGAGCCGTGGACGACGGTGTGGCCCACGTGCTCGGCGGTGAGGGCGGCGTGGAAGAGGCGCGCGGCGTCGGCGGGACTCAGCCAGATCGAGAGCATGCGCACACTGGTCGGCTCGGGGAAGCAGGAGCCGATGCGCACCGAGACGGTCTCCAGGCCGTGCCGGTCCCAGTAGAGCTGGGCGAGGTCCTCGCCGAACGACTTGGACAGGCCGTAGAAGGTGTCGGGGCGGCGCGGCGTGCCGACCGGGATCAGCGGATCGCCCTCGCGCGGCACGAGCGTGCGGCCGACCGCGTGGTTGGAGGAGGCGAAGACGATCCGCCCGACGCCCTCCTCGCGCGCGGCCTCGTAGAGGTGGTACGTCCCCTCGATGTTGGCCCTGAGGATCTTCTCGAACGGGGCTTCCAGGGAGATGCCCGCCAGGTGGATGATCGCGTCGACACCGCGGACCGCCTCGCGCAGGGCCGCCCGGTCGGCGAGGTCGGCGGTGACGGCGTCCGGGGCGCCCTCGACCGGCCGCATGTCGAACAGGCGCAGCGCGTAGCCGTACGGGGGCAGCAGCTCCCGCATCAGGGTGCCGAGTCCGCCGGCGGCGCCGGTGAGCAGAACGGTGCGGGGAGCGGGCATCCGTGGACTCCTTGCGTCGGGCGTGCGCGACGGTCAGCCGTATGCGGAGTCAGCCGTATGCGGGCTCAGCCGTATGCGTGGACCGGATTCACATGCATGATCACGCTAGGGAGCGCGGGCGGGCGGCGTCAAGGGTGCCGTGCCGGGGCGGGATCCCTGGTCGCTCGCGGGTGGGGGCGCTTGACCGGCCGCAGGGAGGCCACTTAGCGTGGACGCGTTCATGCATATGGACGTCAGTCAGAAACATGAGTGACTGTCTGCCTGTTCTCTTGTCCGTCCCTGCCCGCCTGCCCCAGGGAGAGCCCGTGACGTCAGTCCCCCTCGCCGAGCGCCTCAGCATCCCCAGCGGGCCGCTGTTCTTCCCCGTCACCGCCTACGGCCCCGACGGCGCCCTCGACCTCGACGTCTACCGCGCCCATGTGCGCCGCGGCGTCGAGGCCGGGGCCGCCGCCGTCTTCGCCTGCTGCGGCACCGGCGAGTTCCACGCGCTCACGCCCGAGGAGTTCGGGACCTGCGTCCGCGCGGCCGTCGAGGCGGCCGGCGGACGCGTCCCGGTCGTGGCGGGCACCGGCTACGGCACCGCGCTCGCCGTGCGGTACGCCCGGCTCGCCGAGGCCGCGGGCGCGGACGGACTGCTCGCGATGCCGCCGTACCTCGTCGTCGCCGGACAGGAGGGACTGCTGCGGCACTACCGCGAGCTGGCCGCGGCGACCGCCCTGCCCGTCATCGTCTACCAGCGCGACAACGCCGTCCTCACCCCGCGGACCGCCGTCGCGCTCGCCCGCACGGACGGCGTCATCGGCCTCAAGGACGGCCTCGGCGACCTCGACCTCATGCAGCGCGTCGTCAGCGCCCTCCGCACCGAGGGCCTGGACGGCTTCCTCTGCTTCAACGGACTGCCCACCGCCGAACAGACCCAGCTCGCCTACCGGGGCATCGGCGTCACCCTCTACTCCTCCGCCGTCTTCTGCTTCGTCCCCGAGATCGCCCTCGCCTTCCACCGGGCGCTGCGCGAGGGTGACGACACCACCGCGCACCGTCTGCTGGACGGCTTCTACCGCCCCTTCGTCGAACTGCGCGCGCAGGGCGCCGGATATGCCGTCTCCCTGGTCAAGGCCGGGGTGCGGCTGCGCGGACTGGACGTGGGCGGCGTACGGCCGCCGCTGCACGAACCGGCCCCCGAGCACATCGAGCGGCTGGCCCGGCTGGTCGAACGCGGCCGCGCGCTCACCGAGGGGGCCGAGTGAAGGCGTCGGCGTTCCTCTACCCCTGGGACGTCAACGGCGACCCGGCGGCCCCCGAGCGCACCGCCGCCCTCGGCGTGCGGGCGGCGACCCTCGCCGCCGCCTACCACTCCACCCGCGCGCTGACCCCCCGCCACCCGCGCCACCGCGTGGTCACCGCCGAGTACGCGGCCGTCCTCTACCCGCCCGGCGGCCACTGGCGGGAACGGACCCCGCGCCCCCACCCGGCCGGTGACTGGGCGCCCGGGGACGCGTACGGCGAGGCCGCCGGGGCGCTGGCCGCCGCGGGCCTTGAGGTGCACACCTGGGTGGTCCTCGCGCACAACTCCCGGCTGGGCGCCGAACACCCGGAGACCTCCGTCGTCAACGCCTACGGCGACCGCTACCCGTGGGCGCCCTGCGTCGCCCAGCCCGCCACGCGCGCGTACCTGGTGGACCTGGCCGCCGAGGCCGCCGTACGGCCCGGCGCGCGCGGCACCGAACTGGAGTCCCTCGGCTGGTACGGGTTCGCCCATCTGCACGCCCACGACAAGACCGCCGGGGTCGCGCTCGGCGACGCCGGGCAGTACCTGATGTCCCTGTGCTTCTGCCCGGCGTGCCGCACCGGCTACGGCGCGCGGGGCCTGGACGCCGACGCGCTGGCGCACGCCGTGCGCGGCGCGCTGGAGCCGGTGTGGCGGGGGGCGCCCTCCGGGGGCGGCTGGCCCGCGGTGGAGCGGCTGCTCGGCGCCGGGGAGGCGGGCTCCACGCGCGCGTGGCGCGAGACGACCGCGCGCACCCTCCAGGAGGAGGCCGTCGCCGCGGTCCGCGCGGCCGCCCCCGAGGGCTTCCGGGTGCTGCTGCACGCCGACCCGGTGTCCTACCACTGCGGCGCCGACGCCGGTACCGACCCCGCGCACGTCCTGTCCGTCGCGGACGGCGTGGTCGTGCCCTGCACCCAGGGACCGGACCGGCTCGCGCCCTTCGCGCGGCACGCCCGCGCGGGCACCGTCCTGGCCGCCAACCTCACCGTCGTCTCCGGCCTGGGCGGCCGTCCCGCCGCGCTGGCCCGGGACGCCGCACGCGCCCGCAGCCTCGGCGCCACCGAGCTGCGCCTCTACCACGCGGGCCTGGCCTCGGACGCCGACCTGGAGGCGGTCGCGGCCGGGCTCGCCGCGCTGTGAACGGGGCGGCGCCGCCCGGCCGGGCACCGATGAGTTCCGGCGCTCCGGGCGGTCTGCCTCCAGGAGAGACGCCCCACGCGATCCCAGGAGCAGACGATGACGACCGGCACCCCTCTCGACCTCGGCCCGCAGGCCCGCATCGTGGCACGGCTCGCCCTGGACGTGCGCGACGACCAGCTCGCCGCCCCGACGCCCTGCCCCGACCTGGCCGTCCGCCATCTGCTGGGCCATCTGCTGGGCCTGTCCGCCGCCTTCCGTGACGCGGGCCGCAAGGAGCTGGGCCCGGGGACCGACACCCGCCCGGACAGCACCCGGCCCGACGTCGGACCCGGCTGGCGCGAGGAACTGCCCCGGGCCCTGGGCGAACTGGCCGAGGTCTGGCGCGATCCGGCCGCCTGGACCGGCATGACCCGGGCGGGCGGCGTCGACCTGCCCGGCGAGGTCGCCGGTGCCGTCGCCGCGGACGAACTCGTCGTCCACGGCTGGGACCTGGCACGCGCCACCGGGCGCCCCTACGAGCCGGATCCGGCCGCGCTGCGGGCGGCGTTCGGCTTCCTGTGCGCGGCGGCCGACGGCAGCCCGGAGGAGGGCAGCGGCATCTTCGGACCCGTCGTGCCCGTCCCGGGCCGGGCCCCGCTGCTGGACCGCGCGGTGGGCCTGAGCGGGCGCGACCCGGACTGGCGTCCCGGGTCCTGACCCGGCGCCGGCCGCCGCCGCGCGGACCCCGGGACGGCGTCCGCGCGGCGGCGAGCGGCCCGCTCGCGCGGAACCGGTAGGTATCGATCGGGCAACGGTGCTCGCGCTCGCCGGGGTGACGCGCGTAGAAACCTGTCATGAATAAGCCACTGCGTCTCGCGGCGATCGCCGCCACCTGCGCCCTCACCGCCACCGTCGTCTACGGTGCCGGAGCGGCCACCGCCGGGCAGTCCACCGCCAACTCCACCCGTGAGCCGTACAACATCGGCCTGCTCACCAAGGACATCGACACCTACTACGGCACCACGCTCGACGCGGACGGCGTGTACCAGGCGTCCCCCGACAGCCAGTACGCCAAGGACCTGGCGCGCGTCGACGCCGCCGCCAAGCGGCAGATCGACAAGGCGGCGCGCGCGGCGCAGCACCACGGCCACCGGGGCAAGAAGCCGGCCGTCGTCTTCGACATCGACGACACGCTGCTGCTCAGCCTGGACTACGAGAAGAAGAACAACTACGGCTACAACGGCACCACCTGGGCCGCCTACGTCGACAAGGCCGACCGGCCGGAGGTCTTCGGCAGCCCGGACCTGGTGCGCTACGCCGCGAAGAAGGGCGTGGCCGTCTTCTACAACTCCGGTCTGAGCGAGGCCCAGCGCACCGCCGCCGTGCAGAACCTGAAGAAGGTCGGCGCCGATGTGAACCTGGACGCCGGGCACATGTTCCTCAAGGACGCCGCCAACCCGCCCGCCTATCTGCGCGACTGTGCGGCGCCGGGCGCCTGGAAGTGCACCACCGTGCAGTTCAAGGCGGGCACCCGCAAGCACATCGAGAGCCTCGGGTACGACATCGTCGGCAACTTCGGCGACCAGTACTCCGACCTGGAGGGCGGCTACGCGGACCGCACCTACAAGCTGCCCAACCCGACGTACTACGTCGCGTAGGGACGGACGGGCCACCGTCCGGGGTGCCCGGCGGCACCCCGGGCGGGGCTCACTTCAGCGCGGCCTCGGTCATGGCGCGGGCCACCGGCGCCGCGAGACCGTTGCCGCTGACCTCGGAGCGGGCCGCGTCCGACTGCTCGACCAGCACCGCGACCGCGATCTGCTTGCCGGTGCGCTGCGAGGTGCCGAACGAGGTGAACCAGGCGTACGGCACCTGGCTGTTGTTCTCGCCGTGCTGCGCGGTGCCCGTCTTGCCGCCCACCGTGACCCCGTCGACGCGCGCGTTGGTGCCGGTGCCCTGCTCGACCACCGTGCGCATGGCCGATTGCAGCTGGGCGGCGGTGGCGGCGCTGACGATCCGCTTGCTGTCCGGATGGTCGTCATAGTCCCGCACCACATTGCCGTTGCCGTCCGTAGTGCGCGACACCATGTGCGGTGAGACGAGAGTGCCGCCGTTGGCTATAGCTGCCGACACCATGGCCATCTGGAGCGGAGTGGCCGTCACATCGAACTGCCCGATGCCGCTCAGCGCGGTCTGCGCCTTGTCCATCCCGGACGGGTACACACTCGGATAGGCCCGTACGGGCACGTCCTGCGCGCTGTCGTCGAAGCCGAACCGGTCGGCCATCGCCCGCACCTTGTCCTGCCCGAGGTCGACGGCCAGCTTGGCGAAGACGTTGTTGCACGAGTAGCGCAGCGCGGTGCGCAGCGTGGCGTTCTCGCAGGGCGCGGACGGGTTCTCGTTGGCCAGGTCCCGGGTGGTGCCCGGCAGCCGGTACGGGTCGGGGCTGTCGGTGGGGGTGTCCACCGAGGCGTAGCGCCCGTCCTCCAGCGCCGCCGCCGCGACGACCAGCTTGAACGTCGAGCCCGGCGGCAGCGGCTGGCGCAGCGCCCGGTTCGTCATCGGCTTGTCCGGGTCCTCGGTCAGCTTCTTCCAGGCGGCGCTGTCGCCGGTGCTGAGCACGGAGGGGTCGTACGACGGTGTGGAGACCACCGCCAGGATCCGCCCGGTGGCCGGGTCGATCGCCACGGCCGCGCCCTTCTTGTCGCCGAGCGCCCGGTAACCGGCCTTCTGCACCTCGGGGTCGATCGTCGTGACCACGTCCCCGGGCGCGGCCCGCTTGCCGGTGAGGGTGTCCAGCGGGTCGCGCAGCCGGCTGTCGGAGCCGTTCAGCAGGTCCTTGTAGACGCCCTCCAGCTGGGTCGTGCCGTAGACCTGCGAGCTGTAGCCCGTGACGGCCGCGTACAGCTTGCCGTCCTCGTAGGTCCGCCGGTAGGCGAGGTCACCGCTCGTGGTCCGCGCGGACCCGGTCACGGCTCTGCCGCCCACGACGATGTTCCCCAGCGGCTGCGCGTACGTCGCGATCGCCCCGCGCCGGTTGTCCTTGTCGTCCGCGAGCGCCCTGCCTTCGTAGAACTGCACCCAGGTCGCCCTGACCAGCAGCGCGAACACCAGCAGCAGCGTGAAGACGGCCGCCCGCCTGATCGTCTTGTTCATCCCGTTCATCGCGTTCATCCCGGTCAGGACGACGAACGGGAGGGGACGAATCGTTCCGGTCCGGCCCTTTTCTCATCGGACGCTCAGGAAACCGGCGGGACGCGGGGCAGGGCGAGGGCGCCGCCCGGGGTCAGTCGCGCAGGGTCAGGACGACCTCGTCGATCTCCTCGCCGCGCGCCTGCGCGTAGCCGCGGGCGGTGGCGGTCTGGAGGAAGCCGCACTTCTCCAGGACCCGGCGGGAGGCGGCGTTGTCCGCCGCGGCCCGTGCGTACAGGGGGCGTTCGGGGAACTCGGCCAGCAGGGCGCGCAGGGCGGCGGTCGCCACGCCGCGGCCCCAGTGGGCGCGGTCCACCCAGTAGGTGACCTCGCGCTCACCGGGCTCGCCGTACACCGCGGCGCTGCCGACCACGTCCCCGTCGGCCAGGATCGTGCGCTGCACGTCGCGGGAGGCCCGCAGCCGCGCCCAGTGGGCGGCGAAGGCGTCCGCGTCGGCCGGGTCCTTCGGGGTGAAGGCGGCCATCCGCAGCGCCTCGGGGTCGTTGAGCAGGCGGAAGAACACCGGCAGGTCGCTGTCGTGGACCTCGCGCAGGACGATGTGCATGGTTCAGAGCCTCCGGGTGGCGAGCGTCAGGCGGTCACGGGCGTCGAAGAGGGCATCCTTCACCACCTGCTCGTGCGCGGGCGTCAGGCGCGCCACCGGGATCGAGCAGCTGATCGCGTCCCGGGCCGGGGTGCGGTACGGGATGGCCACGCCGAAGCAGCGCAGGCCCAGTGTGTTCTCCTCGCGGTCCACGGCGAAGCCCTGCTCGCGGATCTGGTGCAGCTCCTCGATGAGCTTCTCGCGGTCGGTGAGGGTGTGCTCGGTCAGCGCGGGCAGCGTCTCGGGGAGCATCTTGCGCACCTGCTCGTCCGAGTACGTGCTCAGCAGCGCCTTGCCGAGCGAGGTGGAGTGGGCGGGCAGCCGGCGGCCGACGCGGGTGAACGGCCGCAGGTAGTGCTGCGACTGGCGGGTGGCCAGGTAGACGACGTTGGTGCCGTCCAGCCGGGCGAGGTGGATGGTCTCGGTGGTGTCGTCGGAGAGCCGGTCCAGGGTGGGGCGGGCGGCCGCGACCACCTCGTCGCCGTCGATGTAGGAGGTGCCGACCAGCAGGGCGCGCACCCCGATGCCGTACCGCGTGCCGGTCGCGTCGGTCTCCACCCAGCCCAGCTCGACCAGGGTGCGCAGCAGCATGTACAGACTGGACTTGGGATAGCCCACGGCCTCCTGGACCGCGGCCAGGGAGTGCATGCCGGGCCGGCCGGCGAAGTACTCCAGCAGTTCCACGGTCCGCACGGCGGACTTGACCTGTGATCCGCTGCCTGTGTCGCCTGCCGGCATCGCCCTTGACCCCTTCGTTCGGCGGGAAATAGTCTCGTGGTCATTCAGCATCAGAGACAGCGTTCAGTATATCGAACGACTCTGCTGGATGACCCACGGACGAGCGACGGACGGCCTACGTCCTGCGGCGCGAGCGGCAGGCAGGTGGAGGGACCCGCGGTGGCAGCAGCACCAGTCTGGAGTGTCGATCCCCGAACCGGGAAGCAGCGCGAGCGGGTTGCGGCCGAGGCCACAGCCGAGGACGTGGACGCCGCGGTGCGTGCCGCCCGCGGCGCGCGCGGCACGCTCGCCGACCGGGCCGTCCGGGCGGCCTTCCTGCGCACCGCGGCCGACCGCCTGGAGGCGGCCCGGGACCGGCTCGTGGCGACCGCCGACGCCGAGTCCGCGCTCGGCCCGGCCCGGCTCACCGGAGAACTGGCCCGCACCTGCCACCAGTTGCGCTCCTTCGCGGACCTCGCCGACGAGGGCGCCTTCCTCGACGTGATCATCGACCACCCCGACGACACGGCCACGCCGCCCGTCCCCGACCTGCGCCGCTACAAGGTGCCGCTCGGTGTGGTCGCCGTCTACGCCGCCTCCAACTTCCCGTTCGCCTTCTCCGTCGCCGGGGGCGACACCGCGAGCGCGCTCGGCGCCGGCTGCCCGGTCGTCGTCAAGGCCCACCCGGACCACCCGGCACTGTCCGAGCAGGTCGCCGAGGTGCTGCGCGCCGCCGCCGCCGAGCACGGCGTCCCGGCGGGCGTGCTCGGCCTGGTCCACGGCTTCCGGGCGGGCCTGGACCTGATCCGGCACCCGCTGGTCGCCGCCGCGGGCTTCACCGGCTCCGTACGCGGCGGCCGGGCGCTGTTCGACGCCGCCGCGGCCCGCCCGGCGCCGATCCCCTTCCACGGCGAGCTGGGCTCCCTCAACCCGGTCCTGGTCACCGAGGCGGCGGCCGAGGAGCGGGCGGAGGCCGTGGGCGCCGGGCTCGCCGGGTCGATGACGCTGGGCACCGGGCAGTTCTGCGTCAAGCCCGGCCTGGTGCTGGTCCCGGCGGGCGCGGCCGGGGACCGCCTGGTCAAGGCCCTGGCGGACGGCGTCGGCGCCACCGCGCCCGGCGTCCTGCTCGACCACCGCATGCGCGACGCCTTCGTCGCCGGGGTCGCCGAGCGCGCCGCGCTGCCCGGCGTCGAGGCACCCCTCACCCCGGGCGCCGCCGACGAGCACACGGTGCGCGCCGGGTTCCTCACCGTCCCGGCCGCGGAACTGACCGGCGGGGGCGCCCACGACCTGCTCCTGGAGGAGTGCTTCGGGCCGGTCACCGTGGTGGCCCGCTACAGCGGCGCGCACGAGGCGACGGCCGTGCTGTCCCGGCTCCCGGGCAACCTCACCGCCACCGTGCACCTCTCCGCCGACGAGGCGGCCGGCCGGGGCCGGGGCGCGGAGATTCTCGCCGAGCTGACCCCGCTCGCCGGACGCGTCCTGGTCGACGCCTGGCCGACCGGCGTGGCGGTGGCCCCCGCCCAGCACCACGGCGGCCCCTACCCGGCGACCACCTCCACCTCCACCTCGGTCGGCGGCACCGCCGTGGAACGCTGGCTGCGCCCGGTCGCGTACCAGAACACCCCCGAGGCCCTGCTGCCCCCGGAACTGCGCGACGACAACCCGCTCGGCCTGCCGCGCCGCTACGACGGGCGTCTGGAGCGCTGATACGACGGGCGCCCGGAGCGCTGAGGGGCGGCCGCCGCGGGCCCCGTGGCGGCCGGGCGGAGCCGGGCTGCGAGACTGCGGCGATGGACGCCGAACCTCTCGCACTGCCCGGACTCCCCTTCGCGCTGCGCCCGTACGGGCCCGACGGCCGGTGGGCGTACGCGGACGGGACCCTCACCGGCCGGGCCGGTCCCCGGCAGGACCGTTTCGTGCCGCCCGCCGGGGAGTCCCTGGAGTCCGTCTCCGACGCGCCCCGGCTGCTCGGCGCGCCCCCGGAGGGCGACTTCCAGCTGATCGCCCGCGTCACGGTCGGCTTCGGCGCGGCCTTCGACGCGGGGGTGCTCTATCTGCACGTCGGCGAACGGGCCTGGGCCAAGCTGTGCCTGGAGCTGTCCCCGGACGTGCCGACCGTGTGCACGGTGGTCACCCGCGGCCACTCCGACGACGTCAACTCCTTCACCGTGGACGGCGACGCGCTGTGGCTGCGGATCAGCCGCACCGGACGCGCGTACGCCTTCCACGCCTCCCTCGACGGCGCGCGCTGGACCTTCGTCCGTGTCTTCGGTCTGGCCGCAGCCGAGCGGCCGGAGGAGACCCTGGTGGGCTTCCTGGCGCAGTCGCCGACGGGCGAGGGCTGCACGGTGACCTGGGACGGCATCGAGTTCCGGCCGTACGGGCTCACGGACCCGCGGGACGGCAGCTGAGGCGGGCCGTCGGGCACCCGGCCGCGCAGGCGCCGTGCGCCGTGAGCGCCGGTGACCGCGGCCGGGGAATGAACCCGGCTGCTTGAACGTTCACACATCCGCGCGGAGCGTCCTTCCGCACCCGTACGACTGGAGAAGAGCCGAGAGCATGCGCGTCGAGATCTGGACGGACATCGCCTGTCCCTGGTGCTACGTGGGCAAGGCCCGCTTCGAGAAGGCGCTGGCCGCCTTCCCGCACCGCGACCAGGTCGAGGTGGTGCACCGCTCCTTCGAACTGGACCCGCACCGCGCCAAGGGCGACGTCGAGCCCGTGCTCACCATGCTCACCAGGAAGTACGGGATGAGCCAGGCGCAGGCACAGGCGGGCGAGGACAGCCTCGGCGCCCAGGCCGCCGCCGAAGGACTCGACTACCGCACCCGGGACCGCGACCACGGCAACACCTTCGACCTGCACCGCCTGCTGCACCTCGCCAAGGAGCACGGCAGGCAGGACGCGCTGCTGGACGCGCTGTACCGGGCCAACTTCGCCGAGGAGCGCTCCGTGTTCGCCGAGGGCGACGAGCGGCTGGTCGACCTGGCCGTGGCGGCGGGCCTGGACGCCGGGGCCGTGCGCGCGGTGCTGGCCGACCCGGACGCCTACGCCGACGACGTGCGCGCCGACGAGCAGGAGGCCGCGCAGCTCGGCGCCACCGGGGTGCCCTTCTTCGTCCTCGACCGCGCCTACGGGGTCTCCGGCGCCCAGCCCGCCGAGGTGTTCACCCAGGCCCTCACCCAGGCGTGGGGCGACCGCGCGCCGCTGACCCTGGTCCAGGACGGCTCCGCCGACGCGGCGGCCTGCGGCCCGGACGGCTGCGCGGTGCCGGGGGCCTGAGCCCCGGCGCGGACCTTCCGGTGTTCACATAAGTGTTCCTTGGGGGAACCGCGCAGAACGACGCGATGGACTTCGATCCGGACGGGCCGCACAGTGGTCCCATGGAGACCTTCGAGAGCCGCGTCCGAGCCGAGTTCGCCCCGAAGAGCACCTATCTGAACACCGCGAGCTGCGGGCTGCTGCCGGGCCGCACGGTGGAGGCGCTGCGCGTCGCCGTCGAGGCGGCGGCCGGCGGCCGGCCCACCGACATGTTCGCCGACGTGGAGGCGGCCCGCGCGAGCTTCGCCCGGCTGGTGCGGGTGCCGGCGCACCGGGTGGCCGCCGGTGCCTCGGTCGCCGTCTACAGCGGGGTCGTCGCCGCCTCCCTGCCCGAGGGCGCGGAGGTCGTCACCGCCGAGGGCGACTTCAGCTCCGTGGTGAACCCCTTCCACCTGCGCGGCGACCTGAAGGTGCGCACCGTGCCGCTGGAGGAGGTCGCCGAGGCCGTACGGCCCGGCACGGCGCTGGTCGCGGTCAGCGCCGCGCAGTCCGCCGACGGCCGGATCGCCGACCTGCCCGCCGTCCGCGCGGCGGCCCGCGCCCACGGCGCCCGCACCTACGTCGACGCCTCCCAGGCCGCCGGCTGGCTGGACCTCGACGCGGACGCCGACGACTACGTGGCGGCCGTCGCCTTCAAGTGGCTGATGTGCCCGCGGGGCGTGACCTTCCTGGTCGTCCCGGAGGACCTCGGCGGCCTCCGCCCGCTGTTCGCCGGCTGGGTGGCGGGGGAGCGGCCCTGGGACAGCTGCTACGGCCCGATCGCCGAACTCGCGCACTCGGCCCGCCGGTTCGACGAGAGCCCCGCGCTCTTCTCCTACGCGGGCGGCCGCCGCTCCCTGGAACTCGTCGAGGAACTGGGCGTGTCCGCCGTACGCGCCCACGACCTGGCCCTCGCCGACCGCTTCCGCGCCGGACTGCGCTCGCTGGGCCACGAACCGGTCCCGGCACCGGGCTCACCGATCGTCTCCGTGCCCGGACTCGGCGACCGGCAGGGCGAGTTGAGCACCGCCGGGCTGGAGCTGTCCGCCCGCGCGGGACGGCTGCGGGCCGCCTTCCACCTCTACAACACCGAGGCGGACGTGGACCGGCTGCTGGACGTCCTGGCGGGCTGAGCGCCGGAGGTGTCCCGGGGCGTGCGCGGACACGGGAAGGGGCCTCCCGTCCCACACGAGGAGGCCCCTTCCCGGCTCGGTGTCAGCGCACGGGCGTGAAGTCCCGCGCACCGATGAAGTCCGGCCTGCGCACCGGCGCCGCGAACGGCTCCACCGCCGCGTTCTCCACGCTGTTGAACACGATGAAGACGTTGCTGCGCGGATACGGCGTGATGTTGTCGCCGGAGCCGTGCATGCAGTTGCAGTCGAACCAGGTGGCCGAGCCCGCCCGACCGGTGAACAGCTTGATGCCGTGCGCGTCGGCCAGCGCGGTCAGCGCCTCGTCGGACGGGGTGCCCGCGTCCTGCATCTGGAGCGACTTCTTGTAGTTGTCCTCGGGCGTGGCGCCCGCGCAGCCGAGGAACGTCCGGTGCGACCCCGGCATGATCATGAGGCCGCCGTTGGTGTCGAGGTTCTCGGTCAGCGCGATCGAGACGGACACCGTCCGCATGTTCGGCAGCCCGTCCTCGGCGTGCCAGGTCTCGAAGTCCGAGTGCCAGTAGAAGCCGCTGGCGCCGAACCCCGGCTTGACGTTGATCCGCGACTGGTGGACGTACACGTCCGAGCCGAGGATCTGCCTCGCCCGGCCGACCACCCGTTCGTCGCGCACCAGCCGGGCGAACACCTCGCTGATCCGGTGCACCTCGAAGACGGAGCGGATCTCCTGGGACTTCGGCTCCACGATGGAGCGCTCGTCGGCCCGGACCGCCGGATCGGCCACCAGCCGGTCCAGCTCGCGCCGGTAGACGGCGACCTCGTCGGGGCCGATCAGCTCCTCGACGGCGAGGAAGCCGTCGCGCTCGAACGACTGGAGCCCGTCGGACGTGATCGGGCCGGGCGTGTCCGGGGCGCCCCAGAGCACCGGGTCCTGGCGCGGGACGGACACCTCGGTGGCGCCGCGGGTCGGGTAGAGGTCCTGCACGGTGGCGGTGGTGGTCATGGGTTCCTCACACCTCCTCGGGCTCGGTGAGCAGCGGGTAGACGCCGTTCTCGTCGTGGTCCTCCCGCCCGGTGACCGGCGGGTTGAACACGCAGATGCAGCGGAAGTCCTCCTTGACCTTGAGCGTGTGCCGCTCGTGGCCGTTCAGGAGGTACATGGTGCCGGGCGTGATCGTGTACGTCTTCCCGGTCTCGCGGTCGGTCAGTTCGGCCTCGCCCTCGACGCAGACCACGGCCTCGATGTGGTTGGCGTACCACATCGACGTCTCCGTGCCCGCGTACAGGATCGTCTCGTGGACGGAGAAGCCGACCTTCTCCTTGGCCAGGACGATGCGCTTGCTCTCCCAGGTGCCGGACGCCGCCTTCACGTGCCGGTCGGTGCCTTCGATCTCCTTGAACGATCGGACGATCACGGTGGTACGTGCCTCCTTGCAGAGTGTTCGCGATGGGTCGGGGGACGACCCGGGTCAGGCGGTCTCGCGGACCGCGCGGGCGAGGGTGCTCATGCCCTCGTCCAGTTCCTCGGGGGTGGTGGTCAGGGCCGGCAGCAGCTTGACGACCTCGCTCTCGGGACCCGAGGTCTCGATGAGCAGGCCGAGGGCGAAGGCGCGCCGCGCCACCCGCTCGGCGCGGCCCTTGTCGTGGAACTCCAGGCCCCACACCAGGCCGCGGCCCCGGTACTCCTTGATGTCGGCGGCGTTCTCCTCGGCGATCGAGACGAGCCACTGCTCGACGCGCTCACCGCGGGCGCGGGTCTGCTTCTCCATCGCCGCCCCGTCCGCCCAGTACGCCTCCAGGGCGGCGGTCGCGGTGACGAAGGCCGGGTTGTTGCCGCGGAAGGTGCCGTTGTGCTCGCCCGGCTCCCAGACGTCCAGCTCGGGCCGGAACAGGCACAGCGACATCGGCAGGCCGTAGCCGCTGATGGACTTGGACACCGTGACGATGTCGGGGACGATCCCGGACTCCTCGAAGGAGAAGAAGGCGCCGGTGCGTCCGCAGCCCATCTGGATGTCGTCGACGATCAGCAGCATGTCCTGGCGTTCGCACAGCTCCTTGAGCGCGCGCAGCCACTCGGGCCGGGCGACGTTGATGCCGCCCTCGCCCTGCACGGTCTCCACGATCACGGCGGCCGGCTTGTTCAGACCGGAGCCCTGGTCCTCCAGGAGCCGCTCGAACCACAGGAAGTCGGGGACCGTGCCGTCGAAGTAGTTGTCGAACGGCATCGGTGTGCCGTGCACCAGCGGGACACCGGCTCCGGCCCGCTTGAAGGCGTTGCCGGTCACGGCGAGCGAGCCGAGCGACATGCCGTGGAAGGCGTTGGTGAACGACACGATGGCCTCGCGCCCCTTCACCTTGCGCGCCAGCTTCAGCGCGGACTCCACGGCGTTGGTGCCGGTCGGGCCCGGGAACATCACCTTGTACGGCAGGTCGCGGGGGCGCAGCACCAGGTTCTGGAAGGTCTCCAGGAAGCGGCGCTTGGCGACGGTGGACATGTCGAGTCCGTGGGTGACGCCGTCGCGTTCGAGGTAGTCGATCAGCGCCCGTTTCAGCACGGGGTTGTTGTGGCCGTAGTTGAGGGAGCCGGCACCGGCGAAGAAGTCGAGGTACTCGTGGCCGTCCTCGTCGTACATCCGGCTGCCGCGCGCGTGGTCGAAGACGGTGGGCCAGCCGCGGCAGTAGCTGCGCACCTCGGACTCCAGGGTCTCGAAGACGCTCAGGTCGGGCTGGGTGATGGTCACGACGAATCGCTCCTCGGGGGGTGGGGAGTGGAAGACCGGTCGGGTCGGCGGTTCGGGCGGGGCCGGCGGGCGCGGTGGTCCGGTGCGCCGCGCGGGTCCCCGGTGGGTCCGTGGGCCGGGGGTCAGTGGTTCAGCGGGCCTATCCGGTGCAGGACCTCGGGGTCGTGCGGTCCGTCCGGGAACTCGGCGGTGCGGAACAGCACCTCGCGCTCGACGCGGGCGCCGTGCCGGGCGGCGAAGGAGGCGAAGAGCCGCTCGGAGGCGGTGTTGCCCGGAGCGATCGTGGTCTCCAGGGCGGTGAGCCCGCTCTCGGCGGCGACGCGGGCGGCGAGCGCGTCCAGCAGCCGGGCGGCGAGTCCGCGTCCGCGGTGGCCGGCGTCGACGGCGACCTGCCACACGAGGAGGGTACCGGGGCGGTCGGGCCGCACGTACCCGGTGATGAAACCGACCGGCTCGCCGTCGGCGCCACGCGCCACGGCGGAGGTGGCGGCGAAGTCGCGGCACCACAGCAGGTAGCTGTACGAGGAGTTCACGTCCAGCGTCCCGGAGTCCTTGGCGAGCCTCCAGAGCGCGGCGCCGTCGGCGACGACGGGGCGCTCGATGGATACGGGATCTGTCTTTTCCGTGGAGTCGGTTCGCAGGTCTGCTTGTGCGGCAGTCATGTGAATTGAACTTACCGAGCTGAATTGGAAAATGCATCGCCCGGCACTCTTACGTGGCAACGCCACGTGTGTTACCGCGCGAGCGCGCGTCCGCGCGATCGGCCGCAACTTGCGGTGGTTTGCCCGTTAATTACCGGGCAAAAAGGGCGCGTCTGTGGAGTGCATCACAATGGCGTAACTCCCGGGACCGCCTTGTCGAGGCCCGGGAATTACGTCTTCGAACGTTCGTGAAAACGTGGCGTTTAGAGATGGAGAAACGGGGCAGAAGAGAACGGGAAGCTGCCCCTGATTTAATTCCTGGAATTACTGTGCTTTCACGGCTCTCACCGATAGCGGTGCTGCCGCTCTCACAGCTGTCGCGGCTGGCTCCAGGCCGCCGCGGCGGCCCGGCGGGCGGCCTCCGGGTCGAGACCGTCCGCGGTGCCGCGTTCGGCGGACAGGGCGGCGGCGAGGGCCGTCAGGCAGGCGTCGACGGTCTCGGGGGTGGCGTCCGGGCCGTAGTGGTTGACCCGGATCATCTCCTCGGCCAGTGGACCGCCGCCCGCCGCCAGCGGGAGCGCCGGGTCCGCCGCCAGGGCGCGGGCCACCAGGGCGGAGGCCGCGACGTCGGCGGGCGCGCGCAGGGTCGTGGCGACCGGGGCCGCCTCGGACGCCTTGTGGACGTACGGTTCGAGGCCGCCGCCCAGCGCGCTCGCCCCGGCCCGGGTCGCCGCGGCGGCGGACCGGTGGCGGGCCGTCACCGCGTCCAGGCCGCTCTCCTCGATGCGTTCGACGCACGCCTCCAGGGCGAGCATCTCCAGTTGCGCGGGGGCGTGCAGCAGCGCGCGGCGCCCGCCGTCGATCCAGCGCTCCTTCCAGTCCAGCAGGGACAGGTAGGAGCGGCGGGGCGCGTGCGGATTGGCCGCCATCCGGGCCCAGGCGCGCTCGCTGACCGACACCGCCGACACCCCGGCGGGACCGCCCATCGCCTTCTGCGCCCCGATCACGCACAGGTCCACGCCCCACGCGTCCGGCAGCACCGGCTCCGCGCCGATGGAGGCCACCGCGTCCAGGTAGAAGAGGGCGCCCTGCTCGCGTACCGCCGCGCCGATCTCCGCGACCGGGTTGGTGTTGCCGGTCGCCGCCTCCGCGTGCACCAGCGACACGAAGTCGATCTCGGGGTGCTCGGCAAAGGCCGCGCGGACCTGCGCGGCGGTCACCGCCGTGTGGTACGGCACCGACAGGTCGTGCACTGTGGCGCCGCAGTCCCGCAGCCAGTCGCCGAACGTCTGGCCGTAGGGACCGGTGATCACGTTCAGCGCCACCGTGCCGGGCCCCGCCGCCGCGCGGATCGCGCCCTCCAGCGGCAGCAGCGCCTCGCCCTGGGTGATCACGACGTCCTGCTCGGTGGCGAGCAGCCGCGCCACCCGGTCCTCGATGGAGGCGAAGCGGGCGGCGCTCAGCGGGGCGAGGTCCAGGAAGGGATGGGTCACGGCGGTGCTCTCTTCTCGGTCACGAGGTACGACGGAGTCGAGAGTATCCGGCGGCCCCGTCCGGGGTGCCCGGCGCCCGCCCCTCGCCGGGCGGCGCCCGCCCTGCGCCGGGCCGGGCGGCCCGGGGCGGCCCCGGCCCGCCGGGGAGCGGGTCACTAGGGTGCGGGGCATGAGCGATGGCGCGGTGCTGCATGTGAAGGGGCGGGTCCTTCTCGGTCCCGGCGACGACCAGGTCCGTGACGAACTGTGGGTGGTGGGCGGCCGGATCACCTACACCCGCCCGCCCGGCGCCCGGGAGGCGCGCACCGTCGAGGGCTGGGCGCTGCCCGGTCTGGTCGACGCGCACTGCCACGTCGGCCTGGACGCGCACGGCGCGGTCCCCGACGAGGTGGCCGAGAAGCAGGCGCTCACCGACCGGGAGGCCGGGGCGCTGCTGCTGCGGGACGCCGGTTCGCCCGCCGACACCCGCTGGACCGACGACCGCGAGGACCTGCCGAAGATCATCCGCGCGGGCCGGCACATCGCCCGCACCCGCCGCTACATCCGCAACTACGCCCACGAGATCGAGCCCGGGGACCTGGTCGCGTACGTCGACCGGGAGGCCCGGCGCGGCGACGGCTGGGTCAAGCTGGTCGGCGACTGGATCGACCGCGACCTCGGCGACCTGTCCGCCTGCTGGCCCCGCGAGGCGGCCGCGGCGGCGATCGCGCGGGCGCACGAGCTGGGCGCCCGGGTGACCGCGCACTGCTTCGCCGAGGACTCGCTGCGCGACCTGGTCGAGTCCGGCATCGACTGCATCGAGCACGCCACGGGCCTCACCGAGGACCTGATCCCGCTGTTCGCCGAGCGCGGGGTCGCCATCGTGCCCACCCTCGTCAACATCGCGACCTTCCCCTCGCTCGCGGCGGGCGGCGAGGGCAGGTTCCCGCGCTGGTCGGCCCATATGCGCCGGCTCCACGAGCGCCGCTACGACACCGTCCGCGCCGCCCGCGACGCCGGGATCCCGGTGTACGTCGGCACCGACGCGGGCGGCTCGCTGCCGCACGGCCTGGTCGCGGCCGAGGTCGCGGAGCTGGTCAAGGCGGGCATCCCGCCGGTCGAGGCGCTGTCGGCGACGGCCTGGGGCGCCCGGTCCTGGCTCGGCAGGCCCGGCCTGGAGGAGGGCGCCCCGGCCGACCTCGTCGTGTACGAGACGGATCCGCGGGCGGACGTACGGGTGCTGGCGGCGCCGCGGCGGGTGGTGCTGAACGGGCGGGTCGTCGGCTAGGGCAGCTCCCGGCCGGGAGCACCGGCCGGGACACCGGGCGGGCGGCGGGCGGCGGTCGTCGCGCGGTTGACGGGTGGGTGACCGCCGCACCGGCCGGTCGTTGTGCACGCCCTCACGCGCGCCGGGTGCGCCCGGTCGGTGCGCGCGTCCGGTGCGCGCGGGGGGCATGAGGGTGACGCGGGCGAACACCCGTACCGGACAAATCGAAAACGTGGCCGGAAACCCCACGAAGGAGTGAAGTCACGCAGGATCGCCGCCCGTTCACTCTGGGTGCGTAATTCTGTCCGGGTCCCAAGCATCACTCTCTGGGGGTCCCACTCCGTGAACGGCAACAACTTCCGCATGCCCGCACGCCGCTGCGCCGTCGCAGCCGCGGCCACCGTCCTCGCCGCAGGCCCGGTGGCGCTGGCCGGCGCGGGCTCCGCCCACGCGAGCGACGGCCACGGCCGCGCGAGCGCGTCCGTGCTGCGCACCGGCCTGGACGTGTCCCTGCTCAACAGGACGGTGAACGTCCCGCTCACCCTCTCCCTCAACGAGGTCCAGGCACCGGCGAGCGCCCGGCGGACCGCGCTGAGCGCCCGCCTCGACGGCGTCGACGGCGGCAGGCCGTTCACCGTGCTCAGCGCGGACGTGGCGACGGCGGACGCGAAGGTCTCGCCGAGCGGGGCCGAGGGCAGCGTGCGCCTCGCCCACGCCCGCGTCCACCTGCCCGGACTGCCCCTGCTGTCCGTCATCGAGGTCGACCAGGTCACCTCGAAGGCGATCTGCGCGACCGGCCGGGCCCCGGCCGCCACCAGCGACGTGCTGGGCGCGGTGACCGTGCTCGGCAAGAAGGTGACGCTGTCCGCGGGCGGCACCACCCGGGTGCAGGTCCCGGCGGTCGGCGAGGTCCGCCTCGACCTCTCGCAGCACGAGACCACCTCCCGCACGGCCGCGGCGACGGCCCTGCGGCTCAAGGTCTCCGTCAACCCGCTCAAGCTCAACGTCGCCGAGGTCGAGGGCACCGTCACCCTCGCCCACGCGAGCTGCGAGTCCCCCGCGGCCCCGGAGAAGTCCCCCGAGCCCGCCGCCACCCCCGCCGCCGGGGTGAAGCCCCAGGGCGCCCCCGCCACCGCGCCCGCCGAACCCGCGAAGGCCGACCTCGCCGAGACCGGCGGCAGCTCCCTGACGCCCTACCTCGCGGGGGGCTCGGCGGTGCTGCTGGCCGTGGGCGGCGGAGTCCTCGCGCTGCTGCGCAGGCGCAGGAGCTGACGCGGGGGAGGGGCGCGGCGGCGCGGGAGGCGGTCGGCCTTCCACGCCCGCCGTGCCGCCCTCCGGGGCGCCGGCCGTACCGCCGCCCGGTCAGGACAGCGCGGCGCCCAGTGCCGCCAGGAACCCGTCCGTCGTCTCCCGGTCCCGCACCGCGACCCGTATCCAGTCGGGTCCGAGCCCCGGGAAGGTGTCCCCGCGGCGGACCGCGTACCCGAGGGTGCGCAGCCGTCGGCGTACGCCTGCCGCGTCCGGTGTCCGCACCAGGACGAACGGGCCCTCGGCGGGCCCGGCCACCTGGAGGCCCCGGTCCGCGAAGGCGGTCAGGCCCGCCACCAGGTGGCCGCGGTCCGCGGCCGTGCGGTGCGCCGCGTGTGCCGCCTCGGCCAGGGCGCGCGGCTCCACGCACGCCGTCGCCGCCGCCAGCGCCGGGCCGGACACCGGCCACAGCGGCTGGGCCCGTTCCAGCGCGGCGACGGTCTCCGGGGCGGACAGCACATAGCCGATGCGCAGTCCGGCCAGCCCCCAGGTCTTGGTGAGGCTGCGCAGCACCACGAGGCCGGGCACGTCGGTCCGCCCGGCCAGCGCCTCCCGCTCGCCGGGCACCGCGTCCATGAACGCCTCGTCGACCACCACCGTGCGGCCCGGCCGGGCGAGCCGGGTGAGCGTCCGGGCCGGATGCAGCACCGACGTCGGGTTGGTGGGGTTGCCGACCACCACCAGGTCCGCGTCCCCGGGCACGTCCGCCGGGTCGAGCCGGAAGCCGTCCCGCTCCCGCAGCAGCACCCGGTCCACGGAGTGCCCCGCGTCCCGCAGCGCCGCCTCCGGCTCGGTGAACTGCGGGTGCACGACGACCGGCCTGCGCACCTTCAGCGCCCGCGCCAGCAGCACGAACGCCTCCGCCGCGCCCGCCGTGAGCAGCACCCGGTCCACCGGCAGCCCGTGCCGGGCGGCCACCGCGGCCCGCGCGGCCCGCCCGTCCGGATAGGCCGCGAGCGAGTCCAGCGAGGCGGTGATCCGCTCCCGCAGCCACGGCGGCGGGGTCCCGGTCCGCACGTTCACGGCGAGGTCGGTCAGCGCCGCGCCGTCGTCGCGCACCTCCGCGTCACCGTGGTGCCGCAGATCGTGGCCGCCGGTCTCGTCGGCCCCGGCCGCCCCGGCCGCCCCGGCCGCCCCGGCCGCCCCGGCCGTCTCGTCCGTCACCGCGTGCTCCTCAGTGCGCATGCTCGTGCGAGTGCCCGCCGTGGTGGTGCCCGTGTCCGTGGCCGTGGTGGTGACCGTCGTCGTCCGGGTGGAAGTGCGGCTGCTGCGGCAGTCCCACCTTGTCCTCGAAGCCGGGCAGGGCGATGCGGTAGACGCAGGAGTCGCAGTTCATGCGCACCATGCCCCCGGCCGCCTCCTCGTAGCGCTCCATCACCAGGTCCAGCAGCTCGGGCTCCGGTCCGATGACGTCCGCCGAGCGCACCTCGACGTCCGGGTGGGCCGCCGCCCAGTCCTCGGTCTGCCGCCGGACCCGGTCCGGCAGGATGCCGGTGAACAGGAAGTACGGCAGGACGACGATCCGACGGGCGCCCAGCCGGACACAGCGGTCCAGGCCGCTCGGCACGTCCGGCGCGGCCAGCGACACGAACGCGGTCTCCACGCCCGCGTACCCGCGCCCCTCCCACAGCAGCCGGGACGCCTTGAACACCTCGGCGTTGGCGTCCGGGTCGGTCGAACCGCGCCCGACCAGCAGCACGGTCACCTCGGAGCGGTCGCCGCCCGTGCCCTGAAGAGCCTCGTCCAGCCGCCGCTCCAGCACCCGCAGCAGCGCCGGGTGCGGGCCCAGCGGACGGCCGTAGGTGTACGAGATCCCCGGGTGCCGCTCCTTCTCGCGGGCCAGGGCCGCCGGGATGTCCCCCTTGGCGTGCCCGGCGGACACCAGCATCAGCGGCACGGCGGCGAACCGGCGCGCACCGCGCTCCACCAGCTCGGTGACCGCGTCGCCCAGCGGCGGCGGGGACAGCTCGATGAAGCCGCCCGCCACGGGCAGTTCGGGGTGGCGGCGGCCCAGCTCCCGCACGAAGTCGCGGAAGGCCTCGGCACCGGCGTCGTCCCGGGTGCCGTGTCCGGCGATGAGCAGGGCGGGCGGCGTCGGGGTGGTCACAGGATCTCCTCGGGTGAAAGGGGGTGGTGCGATGGGGGGTACGGGGTGCGGCGGGGGAGCCGGGCGGCGGCCGCCGGGGCGTTCACGCGTGCTCCCCCTGCCAGCGGTAGCCGCGCGGGGTCACCATGCGGCCCGCGATCCGCCGCGTCGCCGTGTTGCCCACGGTCACGACGGTCATCATGTCCACGGTCGCCGGGTCGAGCGCGGCCAGCGTGGTCAGCCGGCTGGACTCGTCGGGCCGTGAGGCGTTGCGCACGACACCGACCGGTGTCGCCGGGTCCCGGTGCCCGGCCAGGATCGCCAGCGCCTTGGGCAGCTGCCAGTCCCGGCCCCGGGAGCGGGGGTTGTAGAAGGTCACGACGAGATCGGACTCGGCGGCGGCCCGCACCCGCCGCTCGATGACCTCCCACGGGGTGTGCAGGTCCGAGAGGCTGATCGAGACATGGTCGTGCCCGAGCGGCGCGCCCAGGATCGCCCCGGCCGCGAGCGCCGCCGTGACCCCCGGCACCCCGACCACGTCGATGTCGTCGGACGCCTCGGCGAGCGCGGGCGAGGCCATGGCGTACACCCCGGCGTCGCCGCTGCCGATCAGCGCGACGGCGTGCCCGGCGCGGGCCTCGGCGACGGCGGTCCTGGCCCGCTCCTCCTCGGCGCCGAGCCCCGACTCCAGGATCCGGGTGCCCGGCCGCAGCAGGTCGCGGATCTGGTCGACGTACTGGTCGAGCCCCACCAGCACGGCGGCGCGGCGCAGTTCGTCGCGGGCGCGCGGGGTCAGCAGGTCCCGGGCGCCGGGGCCGAGCCCGACCACCGCGAGCCGCCCGCGCACCGGCCGCCGTACGACCGCGCACGTCGCCATCGCGGGCCGCCCGTCCGCCCGCGCCGACTTCCGCTTGGGGACGAGGAGTTCGCCGCCGCCGAGCAGGGCGGCGGCCTCGGCGACCGAGGGGGTGCCGACGGCGGCGAGCGGCGCGTCCGACGGGTGGGGCACGTCGACCCCGGCCAGCTCGGCGGCGGAGTACGTCACCAGGGGCACGCCCAGCGCCCCGGCCGCGGCGACGATGCCGGGCTCGGCTGCCTTGGCGTCCACCGTGGCCAGGCGGGCGACGCTGCGCGGGGACAGCCCGGCCTCGCGCAGCGCGTCCTCGACCAGGTGCAGCACCTCTTCGGCGGGCGCCCCGGCGGAGGCGCCCACGCCGACGACCAGGGACGGCGGCCTGAGGACCACCTCGCGCCCGCCCGCCGCGCCCGCCCGGTCCGTCACCCGTACGGCGTACTCGGCCGCCGTTCCGGGGGGCGCGAGGGGCAGCGCGGGCAGCGGCCAGGGCACCTCGGCGTCGAGCCTTACCGGCACCCCGTCCAGCAGGGCCCGCGACACCCCGGCCACATCGCCCTCGACGGGCAGGCCGAGGGTGTCCAGACCGGCCAGTCCCGCGGCGTCCGTCGCGGTCGTCACCACCGGCGCGGCGCCCAGCACCCCGGCGACCTCTGCGGCCAGCCCGTTGGCGCCGCCGCCGTGCCCGCCGACCAGCGACACGGCGAACCGGCCGCCCTCGTCGACGCAGACCACGCCCGGGTCGGACGCCTTGTCCGCCAGCAGCGGCGCGATCAGCCGGACCACCGCGCCCGTGGCCAGGAAGCACACGAGCTGCTCGCACTCGGCGAACGCGGCCCGTACGGCGGCGCCCGCGGGCCCGTCGTAGACCCGGGTGCGCTCCGGCCACGCGGCCGCCAGCCGGTCCCGCGCCACCGCGCCCGCCGCGGTGGCGGAAATGAGGCCGATCACTGGGCAACTCCTTCTTCGGGTTCTTCTGCTTCGTCTGCTTTGTCTGGTTCGTCTGCTTCTTCTGCGGATCCGATTTCGGGCAGGGCCGCCGGGGGCCCTTCGGCGGGGGCCGCCGGGGGCCGGACGCCCCACAGCAGGAAAACGGGATGGGTCGCCGCGAGCCGGTTCACGTCCCCCGGCAGCGGGGCGAGCCGGGACGCTTGGAGCAGTACGCCGTCGCAGGTCAGCCCGGCGTCCAGGAGCGCCTGCCGGGCGGTGGGCACCCGGTCGAGGGCGGCCAGCGCGACGACGACCGTACGGCGGGCCCGGCGCGCGCACACCCCGACGACGGCCGGCAGATCGCGCCCGCCGCCGCCGACGAACACGGCGTCCGGATCGGCGTCGAGCCCGGCCAGCGCGCCGGGCGCCGTCCCGTGGACCACGGCCACGTCCACGCCGTGCGCGGCCGCGTTGGCCCGCACCCGCCGCACGCCGTCCGCGGTCTTCTCCACCGCGACGACCGCCGCGCCCAGCCGGGCGCACTCCACGGCCACCGAACCCGAACCGGCGCCGACGTCCCACACCAGGTCGCCGGTGCGCGGCCCGAGCCGGGCCAGGGCCAGCGCCCGCACCTCCGCCTTGGTGATCATCGAGTCGCGGTGCGCGAAGGCGTCCTCCGGCAGCGCCCAGCCCGGGGCGGGCGGCGGCGTCCCGGCGAGCGTCCGCACGGCGCCCAGCGCCCGCGCCTCGTCCAGACAGAGCACCACGTTGACCGCCGTGCCCCAGTCCCGGGCGGCGGCCTCGGCGGGCGTGACCCGCTCCACGCGCTCGCGGTCGCCGCCCAGCGCCGAGGCCACCACCAGCACCCGGTCACCGGCCGGATGCCGCGCCAGCGCGGCGCCCAGCTCGGCGGGGCCCGCGCCCGGACCGGTCAGCACGGCCACCTTCGGCCGGGCCCTGCACACGTTGACCGCGGTCCGCAGCTCCCGCCCGTGCGCGCTGACCACCACGGCGTCCTCCCACGGCAGCCCCGCCCGCGCGAACGCGGCGGCCACCGAGGACACCCCCGGCCGCACGTCCAGCGCCCTGGGCCCGAACCGCTCCGCCAGCGCCCGTACGATCCCGAAGAACCCCGGATCGCCCGAGGCCAGCACGACCGCGCGCCGCCCCGCCCCGGCGCACTCGGCGAGCGCGTCCAGCGCGGGCGCCAGCGGCCCCAGCACCACCCGCCGGGCGCCCTCGGGCAGCACGGCGGCGTCCAGGTGCCGCCGCCCGCCCACGACGAGCGCGGCCCCGGCGAGGACATCGGCGCCCACGCCCCCGGAGACGCCCGTCCCCGTGCCGACCACCGTGATCACGTGCTCGCACCCCGCGCGCGCAGGGCCTTGCGGGCCTCCGGGTCGGCCTTGCGGAAGCCGTGGAAGTGCCCCGGGTGGTACAGGTGGGAGCGGGTGCCGTGCGCGCCGAGCGCCGGGCCGACCAGGAAGAGGGTGTGCTTCCAGAGCCGGTGCTCCTTGACGGTCTCCTCCAGGGTGCCGATCGTGCACCTGACGACCAGCTCCTCCGGCCAGGTCGCCTGATGGGCCACCACGACCGGCGTCGACGTCGGATAGCCGCCCTCCAGCAGCTCCCGCACCAGCTGGCCGCTGCGGGCCGCCGACAGGAAGACGGCCATGGTGGTGCCGTGCCGGGCGAACTCGCGCACCTCCTCGCCGGGCGGCATCGGCGTCTTGCCGCCGCCGAGCCGGGTGAGGACGACCGACTGCGCCACCTCCGGGATGGTCAGCTCGCGCCCGGCGAGCGCCGCCACGGCGGAGAAGGACGACACCCCGGGCACGATCTCCGTCTCGATGCCGAGGTCCGCGCACCGGTCCAGCTGCTCCTGCGTACCGCCCCACAGCGCCGGGTCGCCGGAGTGGATCCGCGCCACCTTCAGACCCTCGGCGCGGGCCCGCTCGTACACGGCGACGACGTCCTCCAGGGACATGGTGGCCGAGTCCAGGATCTGGGCGCCCGCGCGGGCGTGCTCCAGCACCTCGGCCTGGACCAGGCTGGCCGCCCAGATCACCACGTCGGCCTCGGCGATGGCCCGCGCGGCGCGGAAGGTCAGCAGGTCGGCGGCGCCGGGACCGGCACCGACGAAGGTCACCTTGCCGGTGGGGGCATCGGCCATGGGGTCGGGTCCTCTCGTACGGAATGTCATGGTGTGTGGTGGTCGGGAAGTGGCCGGATGTGCGCGATCGGGGGTTGATCGGATAGCAAGGGCACATGGCGGTCTTCGTCGCGCTCGGCGCGTTCCTGATGACGCTGGCCGGCGGCTGGACGGCACAGCGGGTCACCGACCGCCGCCATCTGGTCCTCGGACTGGCCGGCGGCCTGATGCTCGGTGTGGTCGGACTCGATCTGCTGCCCGAAGCGCTCGACGCGGTGGGCCGGGAGGTGTTCGGCGTCCCCGCGGCCCTGCTGCTGTTCGTGGCCGGATTCCTGCTGGCCCATCTCGTCGAGCGGCTGCTGGCCGCCCGGCAGGCCGCGCACGGCGGTGAGGAGGGCCACCGGCACCGCTCGGCCGAGGTGGGCCTGACGGCCGCCGCCGCGCTGGTCGGGCACAGCGCCATGGACGGCGTGGCGATAGGCGCCGCCTTCCAGATCGGCGGCGGCATGGGCATCGCCGTCGCCCTCGCCGTGATCGCCCACGACTTCGCGGACGGCTTCAACACCTTCACCCTGACCAGCCTGTACGGCAACGCCCGCCGCAAGGCGATCGCGATGCTCGTCGCGGACGCGCTGGCCCCCGTGGTGGGCGCCGCCTCGACCGCGTTCGTCACCATCCCCGAGTGGTTCCTCGGCGGCTATCTCGGCCTCTTCGCCGGCGTGCTGCTCTATCTCTCCGCCGCCGAGATCCTGCCCGAGGCCCACCACGAGCACCCGGCCCGCTCCACCCTGCTGTGCACGGTGGCGGGCGTCGCGTTCGTCTGGCTCGTGGTGGGCCTGGCGGCCTGAGCGGCCCCGGGCACGCTCCCGGACGGCGGCACTCACAGCTTGCCGCCCCGGCCGTCCGCGCGCCGCGCCGGTGCGATCAGCGTCGACAGATACGGCAGCGGAGCACCGTCCAGCTCGGCGGCCGGCCGCACCGACTCCTCCGGCAGCCCCAGCGCGGAACCCCACACGGCGTCGTCCAGCCGCCCGCTGTCCCGCAGCGCCTCGGCGACCTCGGCCGCCTGCCGCCCGAACTTGTACGCCACGACCGTCCCCGGCCCGTTCAGCGCGTCCTTGAGCACCGCCGCACCGGCGGTCACCGGCACCAGGGTCAGCGGCTCCGTGCCCTCGGTCAGCACCGCGCCCGAGCGGGCCGCCAGGTCCTGCATCGCGGTGATCCCCGGCACCGTCTCCACCACCGTGCCCGGCACCAGGGCGGCCACGGTCTGCGCCAGATACGTGAACGTCGAATAGACGTTCGGGTCGCCGATGGTCGCGAAGGCCACGCTCCCGTGCTCCCGCAGCAGCCCGGCGACCCGCTCCCCGGCCGCGTCCCACGCCGCCTCCCGCCGTGCCCGGTCGGTCCGCTCGTTCAGCGCGAACACCACCCGCACGACCTTGTCCGACGGCACGTAGTGCAGCACGGTCGCCTCCGCGCGCCCGCGCTCCCCGGTGTCCATGACCGGCACCACCACGACGTCGGCCGCGCGCAGCGCGTTCACGCCCTTGACGGTCACCAGCTCCGGATCACCCGGCCCGACCCCCACTCCGACCAGCCTGCTGCTCATGACGTCCGGCACCTTTCCACGAACCGACGGGCCACACCGGGCTCGGACGCCCAGTGCGTGTGCAGATAACTCGCGTGCACGCCCCGGCGCACGAAACCCTCCATCCGGCGCACCGGGGCCCGCAGGCCCCAGGCGGCCTCCTCACCGGCCCCGGGCTCCACGGCGGTGCGGTGGAACTCGTGCCCCCGCATCCGCGTACCGGCCGGCGCCAGCGCGCTGTCGGAGACGGCCACCGCGTCCCGGTAGCCGAGGGTCAGCCGGTCCGTCATCCGCGCGGTGGCGTCCAGCACCCCACACATCGGCTTCCCGTCCAGCTCCCGGCACAGATACAGCAGCCCGGCGCACTCGGCGGCCACCGGGGCCCCGGACAGCGCCAGCGCGGCGACCGCCTCGCGCAGCGGCTCGTTGGCCGACAGCTCGGCGGCGTAGACCTCCGGGAACCCGCCGCCGACGACCAGCCCGGCGGTGCCCTCCGGCAGCTTCTCGTCCGTCAGCGGATCCAGGGCGACGACCTCCGCACCGGCCGCGGCCAGCAGCTCGGCGTGCTCGGCGTAGGAGAAGGTGAACGCGGCCCCGCCGGCCACGGCGACCACGGGCGCGCGCCCGCCGCCGGAGCCCGGCGCCGGACCCCCGGGATCCCAGGGAGCGGGGTCGCCGGGCAGCGGCCCCGCGGACCGCGCCAGCGCCTCCAGCGCGGCCAGGTCGCAGCCCCGCTCGACCTGCGCGCCCATCGCGGCGACCGCCTCCACCGCGGCACTCTGCCGCTCGGCGACCGGCACCAGACCCAGATGCCGGGACGGCGTGTCCACCTGCGGCGCCCGCCGCAGCACCCCCAGCACCGGCACCCCCACCGACTCCAGCGCCTGGCGCAGCAGTTCCTCGTGCCGGTCGGAGCCGACCTTGTTGAGGATCACGCCCCCGATCCGCACCAGCGGGTCCCACGTCACGAACCCGTGCACCAGCGCCGCCACCGACCGCGACTGCGAGGACGCGTCGACCACCAGCACGACCGGCGCCCGCAGCAGCTTCGCCACCTGCGCGGTGGACGCCAGCTCGCCCTGCCCGGCCGCCCCGTCGTACAGCCCCATCACGCCCTCGACGACGGCGATGTCGCACCCGCGCGCCCCGTGCAGGAACAGCGGTGCGATCAGCTCGGGGCCGCACAGAAAGGCGTCGAGATTGCGCCCGGTCCGCCCGGTGGCGAGCGCGTGGTACCCGGGGTCGATGTAGTCCGGCCCCACCTTGTGCGGGGACACGGCGAGACCGCGCCCGGCCAGCGCGGCCATCAGACCGGTGGCCACGGTGGTCTTGCCGCTGCCGGAGGCCGGCGCGGCGACGACCAGCCGCGGCACGGACGCGGCGGACGCAAAGGACGCACCGGACGCACCGGACGCGGCCGGGCGCGGGGCAGGAGAGGTCAGCACGGCGTCACCACTCGATGCCCCGCTGGCCCTTCTGCCCCGCGTCCATCGGGTGCTTGACCTTGGACATGTCGGTGACGAGGTCGGCGGCCCCCACCAGCTTCTCCGGCGCGTTGCGCCCGGTGATCACCACATGCTGGTTCCCCGGCCGGTCGCGCAGCACCTCCACGACCTCGTCGGTGTCCACCCAGCCCCAGTGCATCGGGTACGCGAACTCGTCGAGCACGTACAGCCGGTACGTCTCGGCGGCCAGGTCCCGCTTGACCTGCTCCCAGCCCTCGCGGGCCTTGGCCTCGTTGTCCGTCTGCGCGTCCCGCTGGACCCACGACCAGCCCTCGCCCATCTTGTGCCAGACGACGCTGCCGCCCTCGCCGGAGTCGCCGAGCACCCGCAGCGCCCGCTCCTCGCCGACCCGCCACTTCGCCGACTTGACGAACTGGAACACCCCGATCGGCCAGCCCTGGTTCCAGGCGCGCAGCGCCAGCCCGAACGCGGCCGTCGACTTGCCCTTGCCGATCCCCGTGTGCACGACCACCAGCGCCCGGTTGCGGCGCTGACGCGTGGTCAGCCCGTCGTCCGGCACGGCACTCGGCTGTCCCTGCGGCACTACGCGGCCCTCCTCGACGTCCCCTGCACATCCCGGACCAGACCGGCGATGCTGTCGGCCCGCAGCTCGTCCAGCGTCACCGGCGTCCCGCCCAGCTCACCGGCGAGCCGCCCGGCCAGACCCAGCCGCACCGGACCGGACTCGCAGTCCACGACCACCGAGGCGACCTGTTCGGCCGCCAGCAGCCGCGCCGCCCGCTCGGCCAGGGCGACCGGCTCGGGCCCGCCCGTCGCCCGGCCGTCGGTGACGACCACGAGCAGCGGACGCCGCGCCGGATCGCGCAGCCGCTCCACCCGCAGCACCTCGCGCGCCCGCAGCAGCCCGGCCGCCAGCGGCGTACGCCCGCCGGTCGGCAGCGACTCCAGCCGGACCGCCGCCGCGTCCACCGACGAGGTCGGCGGCAGCGCCACCTCGGCCGAGGACCCCCGGAAGGTCACCAGACCCACCTTGTCCCGGCGCTGGTAGGCGTCCAGCAGCAGCGACAGCACGGCACCCTTGACCGCGCTCATCCGCTGCCGCGCCGCCATCGACCCGGACGCGTCCACCACGAAGAGCACGAGGTTGCCCTCGCGCCCCTCCCGGGTCGCCTGCCGCAGATCGTCCCGGCGGACCACCAGACCGGGTCCCGACCGGCCCCGCGCCCGCTGGTGCGGCGCCGCCGCCCGCACGGTCGCCGCCAGGTGCAGCTTGGTCAGCGTGCCGCGCGGCCGCCGCGCGCCGGTCGTCCGCCCGTGCTCGGTCCGCGCCCGCGAGCGCCGCCCGGCGGCACCCTCGCCGAGCCCCGGGACACTGAGCACCTTGGTACGGAACGGCTCCGCCGCCCCCACGGCGGCCTGCTCGCCCGCGCCCGCGCCGGACGGCCGCGGCTCGCCGCCCGTCTCGTCCTGCTGGTCCTTCTGGTCCTGCTCGGGCCGCGCGCCGCTCTCGTCGCCCCGCGGACCGCCGTCCTCGGGCTCCGGCTGTCCGCCGCCCCCGTCCGGCCCGTCCGTCCCCGGACCGGGATCCGGGTCGGGGTCGGGGTCCGGGTCGGGATCGTCGTCCTCGGGACCGGCGTACTCCTGGAGCGTCTCGTCCAGCTTGTCCTCGTCCAGGCCCGGCGCGTCGAACGGATTGCGCCGCCGCCGGTGCGGCAGCGCCAGCAGCGCGGCCTGCCGCACGTCCTCGGCGAGCACATCGGTCCGCCCCGCCCACGCGGCCAGCGCGGTCGCCGTGCGCGCCATCACGATGTCGGCGCGCATGCCGTCGACCTCGAAGGCCGCGCAGGTCGCCGCGATCTGCCGCAGCGCCGCGTCACCGAGCCGCACCCGCGGCAGCAGCTCCCGCGCCGCCGCGATCCGGGCGCGCACCGCGGCCTCCTCGTCGGCCCAGCGCGCCGCGAAACCGGCCGGATCGTCGTCGTACGCCAGCCTCCTGCGCACCACCTCGACCCGCTGGTCCGGCTCCCGCGAGGCGGCCACCTCCACGGTCAGCCCGAACCGGTCCAGGAGCTGCGGGCGCAGCTCGCCCTCCTCCGGGTTCATGGTCCCCACCAGCAGGAACCGCGCGGCGTGCCGGACGGACACGCCCTCGCGCTCCACGTAGGAGGCGCCCATGGCGGCGGCGTCCAGCAGCAGGTCGACCAGATGGTCGTGGAGCAGGTTGACCTCGTCGACGTACAGGATCCCGCGGTGCGCGTCGGCGAGCAGCCCCGGCTCGAACGCCTTCACGCCCTCCGCGAGCGCCCGCTCGATGTCCAGCGCGCCCACCAGCCGGTCCTCGGAGGCGCCCACGGGCAGCTCGACCATCCGCGCCGGACGCGTCTCGAACGTCCCCGGCTCGTGCGGTCCGTCCGGGCAGGACGGGTCGGGGGAGTCCGGGTCGCAGGAGAACCGGCATCCGGCGACCACGTCCACCGCGGGCAGCAGCGCCGACAGCGCCCGCACGGCGGTGGACTTCGCGGTGCCCTTCTCGCCGCGGACCAGCACCCCGCCGACCGCCGGGGAGACGGCGTTCAGCAGCAGCGCGAGCCGCAGGTCGTCCTGACCCACGACCGCCGTGAACGGAAACGGGGTACTCACTTCTCGTCACCCTCCAAGTCGCCCTCCAGCTCCAGATACGTGGCGCGCAGCCGCTCCAGCGTGTCCGCGTCCGGCTCCGCCCACAGCCCGCGCTCGGCGGCCTCCAGGAGCCGTTCGGTGATGCCGCGCAGCGCCCACGGGTTGGACTTGCGCATGAACTCCTGGTTCTCCGGCGAGAACACGTACTCCGCCGACAACTTCTCGTACATCCAGTCGTCGACCACGCCCGCCGTCGCGTCGTACCCGAACAGGTAGTCCACGGTCGCGGCCATCTCGAAGGCGCCCTTGTAGCCGTGCCGGCGCATGGCGGCCATCCAGCGCGGATTGACCACCCGGGCCCGGAAGACGCGGTGGGTCTCCTCGCCCAGCGTCCGCGTCCTCACCTGGTCGGGCACGGCGGAGTCGCCGACGTACGCCTCGGGGCTGCCCCCCGTCAGATGCCGCACCATGGCGACCATGCCGCCGTGGTACTGGAAGTAGTCGTCGGCGTCGACGATGTCGTGCTCACGCGTGTCGACGTTCTTGGCGGCCACCGCGATCCGCCGGAACGCCGTCTCCATGTCGCCGCGCGCCGCCCGCCCGTCGAGCCCGCGCCCGTAGGCGTAGCCGCCCCACACCGCGTACACCTCGGCGAGGTCCGCGTCCGAGCGCCAGTTGCGGGCGTCGATCAGCGGCAGCAGGCCCGCGCCGTAGGCGCCCGGCTTGGAACCGAAGATGCGGGCCGTGGCCCGGCGCCGGTCGCCGTGCTCGGCGGTGTCCTCGTCCGCGTGCGCCCGTACGTAGTTGGACTCGGCGGGCTCGTCCAGCTCCGCCACCGCCCGGACCGCGTCGTCGATCAGCCCGACCACGTGCGGGAACGCGTCCCGGAAGAAGCCGGAGATACGGACCGTGACGTCGACGCGCGGCCGGCCCAGCTCCTCCAGCGGGACGATCTCGAAGCCGGTGACCCGGCGCGAGGCGTCGTCCCACACCGGACGGCAGCCCAGCAGCGCCAGGATCTCCGCGATGTCGTCGCCCTGGGTGCGCATCGCGGAGGTGCCCCACACCGTCAGGCCGACCGACCTCGGGTACGCGCCGGTGTCCTGGAGGTACCGCTGCACCAGCGAGTCCGCGAGGGACTGCCCGACCTCCCAGCTCAGCCGCGACGGGATCGCCTTGGGGTCGACGGAGTAGAAGTTCCGGCCGGTCGGCAGCACATTGACCAGACCGCGCGTCGGCGAGCCCGAGGGACCCGCCGGGACGTAACCGCCGTCCAGCGCCCGCAGGATGTGCCCGATCTCGTCGGTGGTCCGGGCCAGCCGGGGCACCACCTCCGTGCAGGCGAACTCCAGCACGGCCACGGCCGCGGGGAGTTCACCGCCGAGCACCCCGGCCACCAGCGCGGGGACGGCGGCCCGGTCCCAGCCGCGCTCCTCCATGCCCTCGGCGAACCGCCGGCACAGCGTCTCCAGCAGATCGATCGTGTCCGCCGCCGTCCGCGCCGGGCCCTCCACCAGGGCGGTCAGCTCCACCGGCACCTTCACCGCGGCACCCGGCTCGGCCAGCAGCTCCTTCTCCACCAGCCCGAAGTGCGCGGCCAGCGCCGCCCGCAGGCCCGGCAGCGCGTTCGCCTGCCCGCCCCACACCTGCGAGGCGCGCAGCACGGCCAGCACCAGGTTCACCCGGGGCTCGCCGACCGGTCCGCCGCCCAGGATGTGCAGTCCGTCGCGGATCTGCACGTCCTTGATCTCGCAGAGATAGCCGTCGATGTGCATGACGAACTCGTCGAACGCCTCGTCGTCGGGCTGCTCGTCCACATGCAGGTCGTGGTGGAGCTCGGCGGCCTTGACCAGGGTCCAGATCTGCGCGCGCACGGCCGGGGCCTTCACCGGGTCCAGGTCGGAGACGAGCGCGTACTCGTCCAGGAGCTGTTCCAGCTTGGCCAGGTCGCCGTAGGTGTCGGCGCGGGCCATCGGCGGCACCAGGTGGTCGACGACCGTGGCGTGCCCGCGCCGCTTGGCCTGGGTGCCCTCACCGGGGTCGTTGACGATGAACGGGTAGATCAGCGGCAGATCGCCGAGGACCGCGTCCGGGGCGCAGCCGCCGCTCAGGCCCAGGCCCTTGCCCGGCAGCCACTCCATGGTGCCGTGCTTGCCCATGTGCACGACCGCGTCGGCGCCGAAGCTGTGGTCCAGCCAGCGGTAGGCCGCCATGTAGTGGTGCGAGGGCGGCATGTCGGGGTCGTGGTAGATCGCGATGGGGTTCTCGCCGAAGCCGCGCGGCGGCTGGATCATCACGACCACGTTGCCGAACCGCAGGGACGCCAGCACGATGTCGTCGCCGTCCACGTACAGGCTGCCCGGCGGCTCGCCCCACGCCTCGGTCATCGCCTCCCGCAGCGCCGGGTCCAGCGTCTCGAACCAGGCCCGGTAGTCGGCCAGCGGCACCCGCGCGGGCGCGGCGGCCAGCTGGTCCTCCGTCAGCCACTCCACGTCGTGGCCGCCGGCCTCGATCAGCCGGTGGATCAGCTCGTCGCCGTTGTCCGGGTACTCCGTGAGCCCGTACCCGGCCTCCCGCAGCGCGTCCAGGACCCGTACCGCCGAGGCGGGCGTGTCCAGGCCGACCGCGTTGCCGACCCGGGAGTGCTTGGTCGGGTACGCGGTGAAGACCAGCGCGACCTTCTTCCCGGCGTTCGGCGTGTACCCGAGCCGGGCGTGCCGCACGGCGATCCCGGCGACCCGGGCCGCCCGCCCGGGATCGGCGACGTACACCGGTACGCCGTCGGGGCCCTGCTCCTTGAAGGAGAACGGGACGGTGATCAGCCGTCCGTCGAACTCGGGGATGGCGACCTGCATCGCCGCGTCCATGGGGGACAGGGCCGCGTCGGAGGCGTCCCAGGCGGCGCGCGAGGAGGTCAGGCACAGCCCCTGGAGCACCGGGACGTCCAGGTCGGCGAGGGCGCCGATGTCCCACGCCTCGTCGTCGCCGCCCGCCGACGCCTGCGAGGCGTGGGTGCCCCCGGCCGCCAGGACGGTGGCCACCAGGGCGTCGGTCCGCCCGAGGATCTCGAACAGGCCGGGGTCCGCGCCGCGCAGCGAACCGCAGTACACCGGAAGCGCGTTGGCGCCGTGCGCCTCGATCGCCTCGCACAGGGTGTCCACGAAGGCGGTGTTGCCGCTCAGCTCGTGCGCGCGGTAGAAGAGCACACCGACCGTGGGGCGGCCCGGCACGTGAGGACGCTCCCCGCGCACCCCGAACTCCGGCATCCGGCGCGGCTCCTCGAAGCCCTCGCCGGTCAGCAGCACCGTGTCGGACAGGAACCGGGCCAGCTCGGCGAGGTTGGCCGGGCCGCCCTCCACCAGGTAGCGCAGCGCCTCGGCGACCACACCGGCGGGCACCGACGACTCGGCCATCAGCTCCGCGTCCGGCACGCTCTCGCCGCCCAGCAGCACGGTCGGCACACCGGACGCCTTCAGCGCGGCGAGCCCGTCCTCCCAGGCCCGCTTGCCGCCCAGCAGCCGCACCACGGCGAGGTCCGCGCCGTCCAGCAGCGCGGGCAGCTCACCGGTCACGTCCACCCGGGTCGGGTTGCCGATCCGGTAGGACGCCCCGCAGGCGCGGGCCGCCAGCAGATCGGTGTCGGCGGTGGACAACAACAACACTGTGCTCATGCGGGCGCTCCCGGTGGAATGAAAGGCAGTCCTTGCGGCGCGCCGGACTCGATGAGCCGCCACAGCGCGTCCGTGTCCGCGTGCTGTTCGATCAGGTCGCCGAGCCGGTCGAGCTGCTCCTCGCGCAGCGCGGCGAACGACGTGGTGGGCGAGGGCACGAAACGGCGGCCCGCGGCGGCGGCGACCACCCGCAGGAAGGCCCGGCGGAAGCCGTCCGACTCCAGCGAGCCGTGCCAGTGCGTGCCCCAGACCGAGCCGGCCCGGCAGCCGTCCAGGAACGGTTCGCCGCCGGTGACGTCGGCGACGCCGTGATGGATCTCGTAGCCCTCGACCCGCTCGCCCAGGGCCGTGCCCTCGGGCCGGGCGAGGGTCTTGTCCGGGGCGAACCGGACGCGTACGGGCAGCAGTCCGAGCCCGTCGACCCGGCCGCGACGGCTCTCGACGTCGTCCTCGATGTGCTCGCCGAGGAGCTGGAAGCCGCCGCAGACACCGAGGACGGGCCGCCCCTCGGCGGCCCGGCGCCGCAGGGCGTCCGCGAGGCCCCGCTCGCGCAGCCAGTCCAGCGCCCGCACGGTGCCGCGGGTGCCCGGGACCACGACGAGATCGGCGTCGGCCAGTTCCTCGGGCCGGTCCACGAACCGCACGACGACGCCCGGTTCGGCGGCCAGCGCGTCCACGTCGGTGAAGTTGGACATCAGCGGGACGGCGCAGACGGCGACCCGCAGCACGTCCTCGCCGACCGGCGGCGCCACGGCGGACTCCCGTACGGCACCGCGCAGCGACACCCGCAGTCCGTCCTCCTCGTCGATGCCGAGCCCGTGCCGGAAGGGCAGCACCCCGTAGGTGTGCCGCCCGGTGAGCCCGTGCAGCATGCCGATGCCGGGTTCGAGCAGCGAGACGTCGCCGCGGAACTTGTTGACGAGGAAACCGGCGACCAGTTCCTGGTCCTCGGGGGAGAGCAGGGCCACGGTGCCGAAGAAGGAGGCGAAGACGCCGCCGCGGTCGATGTCGCCGACGACGACCACCGGCAGCCGCGCGCCGCGCGCGATGCCCATGTTGACGATGTCGGTGCGGCGCAGATTGATCTCGGCCGGACTGCCCGCGCCCTCGCAGATCACCGCGTCGTAGGAGCCGCGCAGTTCGGCCAGGCAGTCCAGCACCGTGCCCAGCAGCCGCTGCTGGCGCCCGCCGTGGTAGCCGCGCGCGCTCATCTCGCCCACCGGCCTGCCCAGCAGCACCACTTGGCTGCTCTGCTCGCCGCCCGGCTTGAGCAGCACCGGGTTCATCAGCGCGGTCGGCTCGATCCGGCACGCCTGCGCCTGCATGGCCTGCGCCCGGCCGATCTCGGCGCCCTCGCGGGTGACGAACGAGTTGAGGGACATGTTCTGCGCCTTGAACGGCGCGACCTTGACGCCCTGGCGCGCCAGCCACCGGCAGATCCCGGCGGTGACGACGCTCTTCCCGGCGTCGGAGGTGGTCCCGGCGACGAGCAGCCCGCCGCCCCGGCCACCGCTCATGACGTACGTCCCTTCGTCCGACGGCCGCGACGGCCGCACAGGAGCCTCACGGCGGCGCATGTGCCGAGCGCGAGCCAGCTCACGCGCCGTGAGAGCCGTACGGCCCGGTCGATGTCACCGGCCTGCACCGCGCGCCCCGCCGCGCCGTTCAGTACCGGCCGGTGCTCCACGCGCCCGGCGTACGACAGCGTGCCGCCGAGGCGGACGCCGAGCGCGCCCGCGAACGAGGCTTCCACCGGCCCGGCGTTGGGGCTCGGGTGCCGTCCGGCGTCCGCGCGCCAGGCGCGCACGGCGCCGCGCGGATCGCCGCCCGCCGCGGTGGCCAGGACGGCGGTCAGCCGGGCGCCCGGCCAGCCCGCCAGGTCGTCCAGGCGGGCGGAGGCCCAGCCGAAGCGCCGGTGGCGGGGCGACTTGTGGCCGACCATGGCGTCCAGGGTGTTGACGGCACGGAAGCCGAGCAGGCCGGGCACGCCCGCGACGGCGCCCCAGACGAGGGCGCCGACCACGGCGTCGGAGGTGTTCTCGGCGACCGACTCGACGACCGCGCGGGCGATCTGGGCGGCGTCCAGCGCCTGCGGGTCGCGCCCGCACAGATGCGGCAGCCGCGCCCGCGCGGCCTCGATGTCGCCGGACTCCAGGGCCTGTCCGACGGCGCGGGCCTCGCGGGCCAGCGAGGTGCCGCCGACCACGGCCCAGGTGGCGGCGCCGGTCAGCAGGACGGAGGCGGTGTACGGGAAGCGGGGGGCGCGGGCGGCGCGGGCGGCGGCGGCCCCCAGCGCGACGGCGCCGCCGGCGCACACGGCGGTGTGCAGCGCGCCCCAGCCACGGTGGTCGTGCCACAGCACACGTTCGACGGCGCCCGCGGCCCGCCCGAACACGGCGACCGGATGCCCGCGGCGCGGGTCGCCGAGGAGCAGGTCACCGAGGAGGCCGGCGGCGGCGCCGTACGCGAAGACGCGATCGGCACCCATCGGGTCAGCCGGCCGCGGGGTCGGTCAGGGAATCGCTGATGAACCTCGGTCGGCAGCCGCGCATGGCGATGGTCCTCACTCAGGGTGTCCGCGCCCTGGTTCGACGTGACCGGCGGCGAGAGTTCCTGGCTTCCGGGGATGTTCCTCCCCGGTGACAGTGGCGGGACCGCGCCGGATTCGCACCGGCTTCCTCTTCTGCCGCCGTACATGGCCCCGGAAGTCCACCACGGCCCCGGAACAGCCGTCAACTTGCCGTTGACCTGCGGCGGGGTGGTGTGCCGAGGCTCATATCCCCGATCCGGGCCCGCGGACTTGAAACGGCTCCTTCTGGCCTCTTTCCCGGCGGCGAAGCTGGGAAGACTCCTGTCATGAACATCCATGGGGGCTGGAGGAGGCGGGCGTTGGCAGGCAGGGAGCCGACAGGGCGCGCCTGGGTCAGGAGCAGCTACTCGGCGAGCGGCGGAGAGTGCGTGGAGGCAGCTTGGGAGCAGGGCCGTGTGCTCGTGGGCGACTCGAAGCGGCCGGTGGACGGCGCGAGCGGGCCCGTGCTCGCCTTTCGCCGTACGGCGTGGTGTGGTTTTCTGGCGGGGCTGGTGAACCCGGAAGCGGGCGGCTCGTGATCGCCCCGGGGGGGGCGGGAGGTGCACCTATGCGGGACCGAGCTGACGGAACGGCGTCGGCGGTGGGAAACCGCGACGGAACCATGGAGAACCGGACGTCCGCGGCGCTCCCGCTGATCCTCTTCTCCTCGGCCACGGGGATCCTCGCGGTGGGGGCCGGCGCGTTGGCGGCGCTGCTGGTACCGGACGGCGCGGCGCGCGGCGTTGTCTGGCTGCTGGTCACCGCGCTGGTGGCCGCCGGCGGCGGACTGTGGTGGGGGCTCACCCCGCTCACGGAGCGGCTGAGGGTCCTGAACCGGGCCCTTGAGACGGTTCAGCCCCGGGGCGAGCCCCCTCGCTGACCCCGCCGGGCACGGCGGCACCGGAGCGCCGACGCAGCGCTCTGCCCACGGTGGCGCCGAGCGCTGTGAGGACCGCCGCGCCGACCGCCCCGGTGACAGTGGTAGTCAGCGGGGTGGCCGCCGCGAACGGAACGGCGGGAGTGACCCGGGTGGCCACGGCGATGCTCAGCAGGAGGACGCTCGCGCACGCCGTGGCCACCAGCATGCGGGCGGACAGCAGCCGGATCTCGTTGGAGACCCGGGCGTTCTCCAGCTCGATCAGCCGCTGAAGCCACTCGGGCTGCTTGATCGCCTCGACCTTGACGGTGTTGTCGTCGAGTGGAGCAGCGTTCTCCGGCTCGGCGCCCCCCGTACGCAGGCGCTGCCACCACGTTCGTATTCCGAAGACCGCCATGGTCCTCCCACCCCGTTCCCGCCCGGGTCGTCGTCCCGTCCCGGGGTCAGCTGTTGTCCAGGCTCCCTCTGACCGCGCCGAGCAGGTCGGTCATCCGGTCGCCCTCGTACGCGATGGCGCTGATCTCCTCGAAGCACTCCTGGTAGCGGGCCATCAGGGCCAGATCATCGCGGCTCGACAAGCCGCCTCCTGGTCCCTCCACGTAGAGCAGGTCGTCGTCGTCGCGGAAGCTGAGCAGGATGAACGGCGTCGCGACGCTGAAGTGCGCCCCGGCGGAGAACGGCAGCACCCGCAGATTGGTGCGCGGGTGCTCCGTGAGGGACAGCAGATGATCGATCTGCCGTCGCATCACGGCGGGTCCGCCGACCTGCCGCCGCACGGCCGCCTCGTCCAGGACGATGTCGATCCGGGGACCGTCGCTCCCGTCGAAGAACCGCTCCTGCCGGGAGAGCCGGAGGTCCACCTGCTGGCGCAGCAGCGACTCGGGGCCCAGCGCCGACAGCAGCGCCGTGGCGTAGTCCTCCGTCTGCACGAGCCCCGGCAGGATGGTCGGGTTGTACATGCGGATCGTGTCCGCCGACCCCTCGTACCCCAGGTACAAGGCGTACTGGGGCGACACCACGTCGCTGTACTGCGCCCACCATGACTGTCCTTTCGAGCCGCGTGCCGCGTCCTCCAGCTCCGCGACCAGACCGGCGTCCGTGACCTCGTACAGCTGGAGCAGGGCCCGCAGGTCCGTGACCCCGAGACTGACCGTCCCGGCCTCGATCCTGATCAGTTTGGAGAGCGACCATTCGAGGGCCTTCGTTGCGTCCCGCTGGGTCAACCCGGCGTTCTCGCGTGCCTTGCGCAGTTCGATTCGCAGCCTGCGTCGGTTGAGGCTCGGATCGATGTCTCTTGGCATGGTGCTCCCTGCCACATGTCGGCGTTGACTTGTCGGGCTGCCACCATCGAACAGTTAACTACCCACTAGAGTAGGTGGCTTAGAGCTCGGCGACCAGCCTCTGGCAGTATGACATGTGTCCTTTCGGTGAGGTCACGAAGAGGGGTCGAAGGCAGCAAAAACCCCCGTAAGCGTCATAGAACGACTCACGGGGGTCGATGCGGATGGTGCGGCCGGGGCCTGAGTGGCCGCAGGGCTTCCTGTGGTCAGCCCAGGATCAGGGAGATTCCGTAGGCGACAGCCGCCGCACACAGCGCGAAGCACGCATAGGCACCGGCGGTGGCGGCGACGGCCGACTCGCCGCGGGTCGACGCGGCCTCGCGGCGGGACAGGCCCGCGATGCCGAGGGTGAACAGGGCCACCAGGCCGACGGTGGCCACGAGACTGACGCCGAAGACGGAGCCGAGCGCCGCCCAGTCGATCTTCATGTCGGAGCTGCTTTCTTGATTCTCGGGAGCCGGGTGGGGCGCGCGGTCAGACGGCCGCGGCGGGTGGGGTGGCCGCCGCCGGGGCCGCGACCGGGCTCGGGTCGAGGACGGGGACGGGCGCCGGGGCGGGGATGGTGGCCATCAGGCCGTCGGCCGCCGGTGCGTCCGTCAGGGGCGCCGCCGGTGCCGCGGCCGGGGGCGGGGCCACCGCGGCGATCGCCTGGGTCACCACACCGGCCGGTTCCCCGGCGGCGGGCCCGGTCGCGTTGACGTTGGTGTGGTCGACGACCTGACGGCGGGAGATCTTCCAGATCGCGAAGCTCGCGGCCACCAGGAACACGGCGACCAGCGTGGTGCCCCAGTCGCCCAGGCCGGTGACGGCCTCGGCGCCCGCGCCGACCACCGCGGCGGCCGGCAGCGTCAGCACCCAGGCGACGGCCATGCGGCCCGCGGTGGACCAGCGGACCACACCGCCCTTGCGGCCCAGGCCCGCACCCATCACCGAGCCGGAGACGACATGCGTGGTGGAGAGCGAGAAGCCCAGGTGGGAGGAGGCCAGGATGGCCGCGGCCGAGCTGGTCTGGGCGGCGAAGCCCTGCTGCGGCTGGAGATCGGTCAGGCCCGTGCCCATGGTGCGGATGATGCGCCAGCCGCCGATGTAGGTGCCGAGCGCGATGGCCAGCCCCGCGGAGAGGATCACCCAGGTGGGAGGGTTGGCGCCGGGGGAGACGGCGCCACCGGCGATCAGGGCGAGGGTGATGATGCCCATCGTCTTCTGCGCGTCGTTGGTGCCGTGCGCCAGCGAGACCAGGCCCGCGGAGGCGATCTGCCCGGCCCGGTGGCCCTTCTCGGCGGCCTTGCCGTCCGTCTTCGCGCCGATCCTGTACGACAGCCGGGTCGCGACCACCGCGGCGACGCCCGCGACGACCGGCGCGGCGACCGCCGGGATCATGACCTTGGTGACCAGGACGTCGCCGTGCACGGCACCGACGCCGGCCGAGGCGATGGTGGCGCCGATCAGACCGCCCAGCAGGGCGTGCGAGGAACTGGACGGGAGTCCGACCAGCCAGGTCAGCAGATTCCAGAGGATCGCGCCGACCAGGGCGGCGAAGATGACCTCGGGACGGATGCCGGTCTCGTCGACGAGACCCTTGGAGATCGTGTTGGCGACCTCCACGGAGAGGAACGCGCCCACCAGGTTCAGTACGGCGGACATGGCCACCGCGACCTTGGGCTTGAGTGCGCCGGTGGAGATGGTGGTGGCCATCGCGTTGGCGGTGTCGTGGAAACCGTTCGTGAAATCAAACGCGAGTGCGGTTACCACCACAATCGCGAGGATCAGCGAGAAGCTTTCCATTTACCCAGGCAATCGTTCGAGCGTCATTGGCTCGTCGAACGTAGGTAACCCGGGTGAACGGAAGATGAACTGGGACGGTCGCAGTGGTGTCCGAACCTGTGGCTTGTCTCCCACTTCCGGGAGATCCGCTTCCGGTCCGGACCCCCGCCGGGCTGGCAGGATCGCCGCATGGCTGAACGACGGCGGGAGACCGGGCACACGGGACGCGCGAGCGGCACCCAGGAGAAACACAGGACCCAGGAGACACACGGCACCCAGGCGGCACAGGAGACAGGGGAGGCGCCGCCGGACGAGGACGAGACGGCCCGCGCCTGGCGGGACCTGGTGGACACGGCCCGCCGCACCGTCGCCGACGGCCTGGTCGTCGGGACCTCGGGCAATGTGTCGGTACGGGTGGGGGACACCGTCCTCGTCACCCCGTCGGGCGTCCCCTACGACCGGCTCACCCCGGACGATGTGACGGGCGTCGCACTCGACGGCCGACAGGTGCTGGGCACCCTGGTCCCGACCAGCGAACTCCCCATGCACCTGGCCGTCTACCGCACCACCGACGCGCGCGCCGTCGTGCACACCCACGCCGTGCACGCCACGGCCGTCTCGACGCTGGTGTCCGAGCTGCCGCTGATCCACTACATGGCGGGCGCGCTCGGCGGCCCGGTGCGCGTCGCCCCCTACGCGACCTACGGCACCGAGGAACTGGCTGCGCACATGCTGGCCGCGCTCGACGGCCGCTCCGGCTGCCTGCTGCGCAACCACGGCACCCTCACCCACGGCGCCACCCTCGACCAGGCGTACGACCGCACCGCCCAGCTGGAGTGGATGTGCCGCCTGTGGCTGACCGCCTCCTCGGTGCCGGGCCTGACCCCGTCCCTGCTCTCACCGGAGCAACTGGCCCAGGCGTCGGACCGGCTGCGCGGGTACGGGCAACGCGGCGGGGCGCGCGGCACGGGCCGGTGACGGCGACGGCTCGCCGGGGTGGGCGGACACGGGCCGGTGACGGCTCGCCGGGGCGGGCGAACACCGGCCGGTGAAGGCTCGCAGGGGTGAATTCCGCCGTTCCTGGAACTCGCGAGGACATGTCACCCCGACCGCACCTTCCGCTGGCCGGTGACCCGGTACGCCCGGACACTGGACCCGTGCGCACAGTCAAAGCGGCGGCCGCGGCCGTCACCGCGGCCCTGGCGGCCGGCGCGGCGAGCGTCGCCGCCGGCCGGCTCGCCAGCGACGCCGCGCTCAAGTCGCCCCCGGGCCGGCCCCTGCCCACCGAGCCCCGGCTCACGGTGCACAGCACGGCCGCCGGTCAGATCACCCTCACCCGGGACCTGGCCTCACTGCGCCCCGGCAGCTACGGCCTGGCCGGCAACGGCTCGCACGCGGTCGTCGGCCCCGTCCTGCGGGACGCGCCGCACCTGCCCGACACCGTCGTACGCCGCCTCGAACGCGTCACCCACGGCTCGCTGCACCCCCGCGACCGGGTCTGGCTCACCCCCAACCTGCACGTCGGCAACCCCGGCACGGCCCTCGGCCTGAAATACGCCGACATCGACGTGCCCGGCGAACTCGGCCCGCTGCCCGCCTGGTTCGTGCCCGCGGTGCGCGAGACCTGGGTGATCACCGTGCACGGCCTGGGCGCCACCCGCGAGCACCCGCTGAACATCATGGAGTTCCTGCACCGCAGGCACTTCCCGGTGCTGGACCTCGCCTACCGCGGCGACCTCGGCGCCCCCCGCCCCCCGGACGGTCTCAGCCACCTCGGCGCGACCGAGTGGCGCGACCTGGACGCGGCGATCCGCCACGCCGTCGGGAACGGCGCCGAACGCGTCGTCCTGCACGGCTGGTCCACCGGCGCCACCATGGCGCTGCGCGCCGCCCTGCACTCGAAGCTGCGCGAGCGGGTCTCCGGACTGATCCTGGACTCGCCCGTGCTCGACTGGGAGGCGACGCTGCGGGCCCTGGCCAGGGCCCGGCACACCCCCGGCCCGCTGCTGCCGCTCGCGGTGCGCGCCGCGCAGGGCCGCACGGGCCTGTACGCCGACGGCGACACCGGCGCCCCGGCACCGCTCACGGTCCCGACCCTGATCTTCCACGGCCCCGACGACGAGGTCGCCCCCTGGGCGGCCTCCCGCCGCCTCGCCGCCGACCACCCCAACCTGGTCGCCCTCCGCCCGGTCCCGCACGCCTCCCACGGCGCCATGTGGAACGTCGACCCGGAGGCGTACGAGGAGACGCTCCGGCGCTTCCTGACCCCGCTGATGTGAGGCGGGCCGGGTCCCGGTCCGGAACGAGGTGCTCCGGGCCGGGACCCGGCCCCTCCGGCCTCTCTTCTCCGTCCTCCCCGCCGCCTCCCCGCCTTCCTCCGCCCAGCTCCCGCGACCCTCTCCGGAGGTTCCGGTTGAGGGGCGGCGGGATGGCCTGAATGCGGTGTGTCGCGGCCGTCCCGGAGGTCTGCCTTGGCCCTCTCCGTCGCCCGCCGTGACATTCCGTTTGGGTTTTCGGACCGTCAACCGGAAGACTGCACCCGTGACGTCCCGTATCCCGCGCGACTCCAGGCTTCGACTCGTCCGCCCACGACCCCTGGCCGCCGCCCCCCGAGCCGTGAACCAGCGGCGCTCGCGCCGCCCCGCCCCGCGTCCACCGGAGGGCACCCCGGCGCCCGCGGAGCTGGCCAGAATGGCGCGCTCCGGCCTGGCCGGGGCAGCCCGCGTCGCCCGCTGGGCCGATGCCGCCCTCGGACCCGGCCGGGCCGGGGCGACCGCGGACGGCAAGGCCACCCTCTCCCCGGCCACCGCCGAGCGCGCGGCCGATGAGCTGGACCTGACCGCCGCTCAGGTCCGTGCCGAGTGGGACACCGCCCGCCTCGCCGGACTCATCGAGGTGCACGGCGACAGAGCCCGCCCCGGCTGGCGGCTGCGCGCCTGGGACCGCGACGACAGCGCCGTGCTGCGCGGCTGGGTCGCCCTCTTCGACGCCTGGTCGCTGGCCTGCCCGGAGCCCGACGGCCATGAGGCCGCGGCGGTCGCCGAGGTCGTCTCGGCCATGCCGCAGGTGCTCTCCTTCCTCCAGCTCTCCGCCGGTCCGGTCCCCGTCGACCAGCTCCTCGACCTGCTCCAGCAGCGCGTGACCGAACTGCGCACCGAACGCTGCGAGGTCCCCTACGGTCCCCGGACCCAGGAACCGGAACAGAGACAGGAACCGGAACAGGGACAGGGGCAGGCACCGGAACCGGAACCGGCGCAGGAGCCGCTCCCGGCCGCCCTCGCCCCGCTGCTCGACTGGGCCCTGCGCGCCCTCGGCGCCGTGGGAGCGCTCACCTACGGCGAGGGGCAGGCCACGCTCACCCCGCTGGGCAGCTGGGCGGTCTGGGTCAAGCTGGAGCAGATCTGCGTCGCCGCGCAGAGCCCCGCCGGCAACATCGAACAGGCGGCCGAGGGCATGCTGCGCGGCTGCGCCCAGCTGCGCCCCAACGCGGCCCGTGCCGAGTACCGCGCCTGGCTCGCCGCCCGTCCCGTGGGCAGCGCCATCACCGAACTGCTCGGGGCCGCCCGCGGTGAGGACGCCCTGCTGCGCGGCCTCGCCTTCGAGGCGCTGCGCGTCGTCGGCGCCCCCGCCGAGCCCGAGGTGCGGGCCGTGCTCGACGAGCCCGCGCTGCGCCCGTACGCCCTGCTGTGGCTGGCCGAGCACGACGGAGTGGACCCGGAGGACGCCCATGAGGTCCTGACCCGCGAGGAGGCCACCTGGCTGTGGGTGGACACCGCCGCGGCCGTCGCCGACCACGGCGAGGCCCCGATGCTCGTCCGGCACCTGGAGTCGGCGCTCCAGCCCACCGTCCCCGCCCTGCTCGACGAGGTGCGGGCGGTGGGGCACCCGCGCACCGTGCAGGTACTGGTCGCCCTCGCCGCCGCGCACCCGGACCCCGCCCTGGCCAAGGCCGTCCGCAGGGCCGCCTTCCAGGTGCACACCGGCGGGAGCTAGCCCACCGCCGGGCCGTGCGCCGTCAGCCCTCCGTGCGAGGGGCGTACGTGCCGAAGCTCCAGACGTTGCCCTCGGCGTCCCGGGCCATGTAGTCCCGGGAGCCGTACTCCTGGTCCGTCGGGGGCATCAGGATCTCCGCGCCGTGGTCCACGGCCCGCTGGTGGTGGCCGTCCACGTCGTCCACGACGACATAGACCCCCACCGGGCCGGAGCCGCGCATCGCCTCGTCGAAGCGCCCGCCGCGCCCCTTGGAGCCGAGCATCACCGCGCCGTTGCCCTGCACCAGCTCGGCGTGCTGGACGAGCCCGTCCTCGCCCTCGTACACCGACAGCTCGGTGAAGCCGAAGGCCTCGGTGAGCTGCCGCAGGGCCGCCCTCGCGTCCGCGTACAGCAGCGTCGGGTAGATGCTCGGACGTCCGCCGGCCGTGTCCGCCATGCCGATCACTCCCTTGTGCGTCGTGCCGCGCGAGCCGCCGCCCGCCCGGTTTCGCCCCGTCCATCCGGTTCGCGGACCAGTGTGGCACCGGCCACCGACAACGCCCCGCCGCGGCCGCCGCACCCCTGGGCAAACACCCGGGAAAACAGCTTGCACACCCCCGTTAGACTGTTCCGCATGGCCTTTCTCCTCGCGCATTAGACGGCGGGAACGTCCTCAGCCGCCCAACCCGCCAACGACCTGCCCTGGAGTCTGTCCGTGATCTCCGCTTCCGGCATCGAGCTGCGCGCCGGTGCCCGCATCCTCATCGAGAGCGCCACCTTCCGCGTCGCCAAGGGCGACCGCATCGGCCTCGTCGGCCGCAACGGCGCAGGCAAGACCACGCTCACCAAGTGCCTGGCCGGCGAGGGCGTCCCGGCCGGGGGCACCATCACCCGTTCGGGTGAGGTCGGCTATCTCCCGCAGGACCCCCGCACCGGCGACCTCGACGTGCTCGCCCGTGACCGCATCCTCTCCGCCCGCGGCCTGGACGTGCTGATCCGCAAGATGCGCGAGAACGAGCAGCGCATCGCCAACGGCAAGGGCGCCACCCGCGACAAGGCGATGAAGCAGTACGAGCGCCAGGAGACGGAGTTCCTCACCAAGGGCGGCTACTCCGCCGAGGCCGAGGCCGCCACCATCGCCGCCGCGCTGAACCTGCCCGACCGGGTGCTCGGCCAGCCCCTGCACACGCTCTCCGGCGGTCAGCGCCGCCGGATCGAGCTGGCCCGGATCCTGTTCTCCGACGCGGACACCCTGCTGCTGGACGAGCCGACCAACCACCTCGACGCGGACTCGATCATCTGGCTGCGCGACTATCTGAAGACCTACCGCGGTGGCTTCATCGTGATCTCCCACGACGTGGAACTGGTCGAGACGGTCGTCAACAAGGTGTTCTACCTGGACGCCAACCGCTCCCAGATCGACATCTACAACATGGGCTGGAAGCTCTACCAGCAGCAGCGCGAGGCCGACGAGAAGCGCCGCAAGCGCGAGCGCGCCAACGCCGAGAAGAAGGCCGCCGCGCTCAACGCCCAGGCCGACAAGATGCGCGCCAAGGCCACCAAGACCGTCGCCGCGCAGAACATGGCCCGGCGCGCGGACAAGCTGCTCTCCGGCCTTGAGGCGGTCCGCCAGTCCGACAAGGTCGCCAAGCTGCGCTTCCCCGAGCCCTCGCCCTGCGGCAAGACCCCGCTGATGGCCGAGGGCCTGTCGAAGTCGTACGGCTCGCTGGAGATCTTCACCGACGTCGACCTGGCCATCGACAAGGGCTCCCGGGTCGTCATCCTCGGCCTCAACGGCGCGGGCAAGACCACGCTGCTGCGGCTGCTCGGCGGGGTGGAGAAGCCCGACACCGGCGAGGTCGTCCCCGGTCACGGCCTCAAGCTCGGCTACTACGCCCAGGAGCACGAGACCCTGGACCCGGAGCGCACCGTCCTGGAGAACATGCGTTCGGCCGCGCCCGACATGGATCTCGTCGAGGTCCGCAAGGTGCTCGGCTCGTTCCTGTTCTCCGGCGACGACGTCGACAAGCCGGCCGGGGTCCTCTCCGGCGGTGAGAAGACCCGGCTCGCGCTGGCCACCCTGGTCGTGTCCTCGGCCAATGTGCTGCTCCTGGACGAGCCCACCAACAACCTCGACCCGGCCAGCCGCGAGGAGATCCTCGGCGCGCTGCGCACCTACAAGGGCGCCGTCGTCCTCGTCACGCACGACGAGGGCGCCGTCGAGGCGCTCCAGCCGGAGCGCATCATCCTGCTGCCCGACGGTGTCGAGGACCTGTGGGGCGCGGGCTACGCGGACCTGGTCGCCCTCGCCTGACCCCGCCCGACACTGCGTCCCCGGCCCCGTCCGCCGACCCGGCCGGGGCGCTGATCAACAGGGTATGGATCATTCGGCCTATCGGTGATCCATCATCTGCGTGAGATCTCCTCGTATCGAGGTGTGTCTGCCACGTATTTCCCGGCCGAGCCCTTATGTGCCAAGGGCTCGGCCGTCGTGCGTCTCTGACCTGGCACTTCGCGGAACAACCCGTTCGGCCGTACGGACGGTGACGTGCGGAATCGGCAATTCCGCATGTGGGGACGTGCTCCTGTCGTCACAAGCCTGTCTCACGGACCTTGCCGAATGGGTGGCCATGCGGCCCCGGAGGGGTGATCATGAGGAGACCAGAGCGCACTTCCCATGAGGAGGCACGGGTGGCCGAGACTCTGAAGAAGGGCAGCCGGGTGACCGGCGCCGCGCGCGACAAGCTCGCGGCAGACCTGAAGAAGAAGTACGACGCCGGTGCGAGCATTCGGGCGTTGGCCGAGGAGACCGGCCGCTCGTATGGCTTCGTGCACCGGATGCTCAGCGAGTCGGGCGTCACGCTCCGTGGGCGTGGCGGGGCGACACGCGGCAAGAAGGCCGCTTCGGCCTGACCGACCGCGGGCGGTCCATCGGCTCCTACGGTGGCCACCCGGTCGGTCGACCGGCCGGCCGGGTGGTTACTGTGCAGTCACTTACGGGCGCCCGTACGTCTCGCACGACAGTGCGGCCGTACGGCGTCCAGAGCTGACCGCACCCATCGGAGGCGCCCCATGGCTTCGCCCGGAATCGAGCACGACCTCGAACCAGTACGCGACACAGTTCTCGACAAGGACGGCGTACGGCTCACCGTCGACGACGCGCTCGCCACGGTGACGCTGACCAACCCGGCCAAGCGCAACGCGCAGAGCCCCGCGCTGTGGCGCGCGCTCGCCGAAGCCGGGCGGCTGCTGCCGGGCTCCGTCCGCGTCGTACTGCTGCGCGCCGAGGGGAAGTCCTTCTCCGCCGGGCTCGACCGGCAGGCGTTCACGCCCGAAGGCTTCGACGGTGAGCCGTCCTTCCTCGACCTGGCGCGCGGCGGCGACGCCGAGCTGGACGCGACCATCGCCGAGTACCAGGAGGCGTTCACCTGGTGGCGGCGCCCGGACGTGGTGTCCGTCGCCGTGGTCCAGGGGCATGCCATCGGGGCCGGCTTCCAGCTGGCGCTCGCCTGCGATCTGCGGGTCGTCGCGGACGATGTGCAGTTCGCGATGCGCGAGACCAGCCTCGGCCTGGTCCCGGACCTCACCGGCACGCATCCGCTGGTGGGTCTCGTCGGCCAGGCCCGCGCGCTGGAGATCTGCCTGACGGGCCGCTTCGTCGCGGCCGAGGAGGCGGTCGCCACCGGGCTGGCCAACCTCGCCGTGCCCCGCGACCAGCTGGACGCCACCGCGCGTGATCTGGCCTCGGCGGTCCTCGCCGCGCCCCGCGGCGCGGTCATCGAGACCAAGGCCCTGCTCCAGGGCGCCCGGGAGCACTCCTACGAGGAGCAGCGCGCCGCCGAGCGGCAGGCCCAGGCCCGCCGCCTGCGCGACCTGGCCGGCCTCGGCGAGTAGCCCCCGGCGAGCGCCCGCGCGCCCCGCCGCCGCAGCGCGCCCGGCCACCGCACCCCGCCCCTGCCCCGCCGTCGCACCGCGATCGGGCGGGAGGGCGGGGGCGGCGGTGGTCCGGCGGTGCCGCGGCGGCGGGTGCCCGGCCGGCGGTCAGAAGCCGTGCCGGAACCCGCCGTCCACGGGCAGCATCACGCCCGTGACGTAGGAGGCGGCCGGGGAGAGCAGGAAGGCCGCGGTCCGTCCGAACTCCGCCGGGGTGCCGTACCTGCGCAGCGGGACGCGGGACTCGTTCGCGGTCCGCGTCGCCACCGGGTCCGCCGACAGACCGTCCAGCTCGCGCATGCGGTCGGTGTCGATCCGGGCGGGCAGCAGGCCGACCACCCGGATGCCGCGCGGGCCCAGCTCGTCCGCCAGCGACTTGGCGAACCCGGCGAGTCCGGGCCGCAGACCGTTGGAGATGGTCAGCCCCGCGATCGGCTCGTGCACCGACCCCGACAGCACGAAGCCGATGACGCCGCCCTCCTCCAGCTCCGCCGCGGCAGCCCGTGCCAGCCGCACCGCGCCCAGGAACACCGACTCGAACGCCGACTGCCACTGCTCGTCGGTGGTGTCGGCGACAAGGCCCGGCGGCGGTCCGCCGACGCTGACGAGGATGCCGTGGAAGCCGCCGAAGTGCTCGCGCGCCGCCGCGATCAGGCGCTCGGCCGCGCCGGGATCCGCGTTGTCCACGGCCACCCCGACGGCGTTCGGGCCCAGCTCGGCCGCGGCCTCGGCGGTCCGCTGCTCGTCCCGCCCGGTGACGACCACCTTCGCGCCGTCCGCGACCAGCTCGCGCGCCGCGGCGTTGCCCAGCCCGCGGGTGGCCCCGGTGACGACGTACACCCGGTCCTTCAGTCCAAGATCCATGGCCCTATCCTGCCCGCTCGTCCCGGCGCGGGGCGAGGGCGGGGCGGCGGCCGTGCCGCGCGGCTACACCGCGGCGGGTGCGGACTCCTCGCGCGCGGGCTCCTCCCGGGCCCTGCCCGCCCGGTCCCGCAGCTCGCGGCGGACCAGGATCAGCCAGCCCACGGGGACGCAGGCGGCGAACAGCCACCACTGGATGGCGTACGGCAGGTTGATGTCGTCCACGCCGATCCAGCTCGTGTCCTCCTTGGGCGACGGCACCGGCTCGGGGCTGCCGCCCCCGGGCACGGGCGCCGTCAGCTCGACGTAGCCGCCCAGCACCGCGGAGGCGGAGGGGGCGCCCCGGTCGCGCAGGAGCGCGCCGACCTGCTCGCTGTTGATCAGCATGATCTGGCGGTCCGGCAGTCCCTTGACGTTCTTGATGCCGCTGGCGGCCGTCGTCTGGTCCTGCATCAGCCGCCCGGTGATCGTGAGGTCGCCGGAGGGCGGTGCCGGGATCTTCGGGAAGGCGGACTGCGAGGTGGGTGACGGGACCCATCCCCGGTTGACGAGGAGGACCTTGCCGTCGTTCGTCACGAACGGCGTCAGGACGTGGTAGCCGATCCGGTCGTCCGCGTTGGTGCGCCGGCGCACCACGAGTTCGTGCGCGGTGTCGAAGCGGCCCTCGGCGGTGACCCGGCGGTAGATGTCGTCGTGCGCGACCTCGCCACCGACCGAGGTCAGCGACTCCACGGGCACGGGCGGGGCCGCCAGCGAGGCCTCGATCACCTGGTTCAGCGCCTGCCGGTGGTCGTGGCGGTGCAACTGCCAGAAGCCCAGCCAGGCCATCGTCGGGATCAGCGCGATCGCGAAGAGAGTGAGGATCACCCACTGGCGGGTCAACAGGAAGCGGTACACCCCACGACGGTACCTCCCGCGCCGCAGGGTGTTTCCGGCAGGGGTCGCGTCGGGCGGCGCCGCACCCCCGGACGCGGAGGCGTCCTCAGACACTGTCGACGATGCCGACCCTCCCCTCGGCACGGGCGCAGTGGCCGCCGCAGTACCAGTGCCCCTCGACCTCGACGCCCTGCCCGATGACCTGGACCCGGCAGTGCTCGCAGATCGGTGCCATGCGGTGGATCGCGCAGGCGAAGCAGTCGAACACGTGCACGGCACCCTGGGCGTGCACCTCGAAGGTCATACCGTAGTCATTTCCACATACTTCACATCTCGTCATGCGCCACAGAGTGAGCCGTGGCCGTCGCGCGGGCGAGCGGGCGCCGGGCGCGTCGCCCGGCAATCACCCGTACGCCGCCGGTCGCCCGTACGCCCTCAGTCGCCGTCCGCGGGCTCCACGTCCCGCAGGAGCTGCCCGAACGCCGCCTCGTCGATCACCGGTGTGCCGTACTGCCGGGCCTTGGCCGTCTTCGACGTGCCGGAGTCCGGGTCGTTGGTGACGAGCAGGCTGGTCAGCCGGGACAGACTGGTGGCGACATGCAGTCCGGCCTCGGTGGCGCGGTCCTCCAGGAGGTCGCGCTCGACGGAGGTGTCACCGGAGAAGGCGACCCGCATGCCCTGTTTGAGTCGTTTGCCCGCTTCATAGCGTCCCGGGTTGGGATGCGGGCATGCGGGCCTCTTGCGGGACGGGCGCCAACTCCCCGCGCGGTAGCCGCCGTAGCCGCCCGACTGCTGCCGGGGCACCGGCCGGTCCGACCACTCCGTCAGCGGCCGGCACTCCAGCAGCGGCAGCCGGACACCGCCCGCCGCGGCGGCCCGCAGACTCGGCCGGAACGCCTCCGCCAGGACCCGGGCGTCGTCCAGCGCGTGGTGCGCCCGCTGCTGCACCACGCCGAAGTGCGCGGCCAGCGACTCCAGCTTGTGGTTCGGCAGGGGCAGCCCCAGCTCCTTGGAGAGCGCGATGGTGCACAGCCGCTGCCGCACCGGCGCCTCGCTCTTCGCGCGCGCGTACTCGCGGGCGATCATCTGCCAGTCGAAGACCGCGTTGTGCGCGACGAGCACCCGGTCCGCCAGCCGGGCGGCGAACTCCTCGGCGATGTCCGCGAAGAGCGGCGCGCCCTCCAGCACGTCGCTCGTCAGCCCGTGGATCCACACCGGACCGGGATCGCGCTCCGGATTGACCAGCGTGTACCAGTGGTCCTCGACCTCGCCGCGCGCGTCCAGCCGGTAGACCGCCGCGGAGATGATGCGGTCGTCCCGGGCCAGGCCGGTGGTCTCCACGTCAACGACCGCGTATCCCCGGGGATACGCGGCCGGCCACGGTGTGGGGGAGGGCCCTGCGAGGGTGCGGTCTTCGAGCATGGTCAATGAGGATACGGGCCACGACTGACAGCCCGGTCCCTCAGGTGCCCCGCACGCCGTCCACGCGCCCGCGCGCGGGCGCGTTCCGGCCACCGCGGAGGTGAGACCGCGTCAGGGGCGCCACGGGGACCCGCACGGGCGCGCGCCACTCACCGACCGGGTTCGCCGGTCCCGGGACGCGGCCGTGCGATCCTCCCTGCTGTGACCGGACCCACGCACGACGAGGCGCACGGCGGGGCGCTCGGCTCCCGCCTCAACTGGCTGCGGGCCGCCGTCCTCGGGGCGAACGACGGCATTGTCTCCACCGCCGGACTGGTCGTCGGCGTGGCCGGTGCCACGGACTCCCGCACGGCGCTGCTCACCGCCGGGCTGGCCGGTCTGCTGGCCGGTTCGATGTCGATGGCCGCGGGGGAGTACGTGTCGGTGTCCACCCAGCGGGACTCGGAGCGGGCCGCGCTGGCGCAGGAGCGGCGCGAACTGCGCGAGCAGCCGGAGGCCGAACTGCGGGAGCTGACCGAGCTGCTGCGGGCGCGCGGCCTGTCGCAGGAGGTGGCCCGCGACGCGGCCCGCCAGCTCACCGCCCGGGACGCGCTGCGGGCCCACGCGAGCGTCGAGCTGGGCATCGACCCCGACGCGCTGACCAATCCCTGGCACGCCGCCTGGGCCAGCTTCCTGGCGTTTACGGTGGGCGCGCTGCTGCCGCTGCTGGCGATCGTGCTGCCGCCGCCCGGCCTGCGGCTCGCGGTCACCGTCCTCTCCGTCCTGGCCGCCCTCGTCCTCACCGGCTTCAGCAGCGCCCGCCTGGGCGCGGCCCGGCCCGGCCGGGCGGTCCTGCGCAACACGGCCGGCGGCGCCCTGGCCATGGCGGTCACCTACGCGGCGGGCGCCCTGCTCGGCGCGGCGGGCGCGTGACCCCCGTCCCGTCCCGCCCCGCCGCCCTCCACGGCCGAACCACCCGCCCTTCACGCGCGCGTACCGGGAGCCTCACGCCTCACGGGGCGTTGCGTGCCGGCCGTCCCCTCAGGTCCAGTGCGGCGCGTCCGTCCCCCAAGGGCCCGGGGGGCGGGTCCAGGTGGTGGGGCCGTCGGTGAAGGCGACGGGGGACCGGGCGTGGCGGAGCCTGCCGATCCGGCTGCCGGTCTCGTCGAGCCAGGGGGCGGGGCTGTCGTACGGGGCGTCCTGGACCCGTTCCGGCCCCCGCGCGGCCCCGGGGGCGGTCTCCGTCAGCCAGGCCGCCGTCCGGGCCAGGGCCAGGCGTACGAACCGGCCGCCGCCGTCACGGGACTGTTCGGTCAGGGCCCGCAGCACGGCAGCCGCCAGCAGATAGCCCGAGCCGTGGTCGAGGGCCTGCGCGGGCAGCGCACCCGGCTGCCCGTCGCCGCCCTCGACGGCCGCGATGCCGGTGGCGACCTGCACGAGGCTGTCGAAGCCCCGCCGCCGCGCCCACGGCCCGTACGCGCCCCACGCCGACAGCTCGGCCACGACCAGACCGGGCCGTCGCTCGGCCAGCGCCTCGGGGGAGAGGCCGAACCGGTCCAGGGCACCCGGCCGATAACCGGTGACGACCACGTCCGCCCCGGCGAGCAGCTCCTCGAAGGCGGCCCGGTCGGCCGCGAGGTCCAGCGCCGCCGACCGCTTGCCGAACCCCGTGTCCGCGTGCTGGTCGGCCAGTTCGGGCAGGTGCGGCGGGTCCACCCGCAGCACGTCCGCGCCGAGGAGGGCGAGCGTGCGGGTGGCGACGGGACCCGCGATGACCCGGGTCAGATCGAGTACGCGTACTCCGGCGGCGGGCAGCAGCGGGGTGCCGGTGCGGGACGGCAGCACGCGCGCGCGTGCCGCACCGAGCCGCCCGCGCTCGACCAGCGGGCGGGCGGCCAGTTCGGCGTGCTGCGGGTGCGCCGCCCACTCCTCGGGGGTGCGCAGCGCCACCGCCAGACCACCGGCGGCGTACACGGCCTCCTCGACGTCGAGGGCGGAGCGCTCGGCGAGCACGGACGCCACGGACGCCACCAGGGCGTCGTCCTGGTCACCGTCCCTGCCCCCGCTCCCGTCGCGCTCCTCCCCGGACGGCAGTCCGAGCGCGGTCAGCAACCTGGCGCGGTGGTGCGGGTAGTTGGCGTGCGTGCGCACCCAGCCGTCGGCGGTGCGCCAGAACCGCGACAGCGGCGCGAAGGTGACCGGCGCCCGCCCGTCGATCAGCAGATGCCGCTCACTGACGAACGCGGTCGCCAGGGCGCCGTCGTCGACGCGTACCGCGGGCACCTCGGCGAGGGCGGCCCGCCGCGCCGCCAGTTCGGCGGCGGCCAGCGCGCAGGCGCCCACGCACGCGCGTGCCAGGTCCCGTACGGGAAGGCGGGCCGTGAGCGCGCCCTCCCGTTCCACCGTGGTGATCCGCTGCACGAGGCCGGGATCGCCGCCCAGCGCGGACCATGCGAACGAGATGTCGGTCATGACGGCACTATGCACCCCCGGACGCGTGCGTCCCGTCCGGGGGTGCGATCAGTGCCACCGGCGGTGCGGTGCGCCTACCGAGTCACCGCGTCACCGCGGCCAGCGCGTTCGCCGTGCCCCAGCCGTAGAAGCCGTTGCGGTTCTTCGGGCCCTTGCACACCGCGTCGATCTTGCCGTCCCCGTCGATGTCGTAGGGGTCGGTGCACGGCGTGGCGTCGGCCTCCGCGTACAGCAGCGCCTTGACCAGGGCGGGCGAGGCGTGCGGGTGCGTCGACTTGATGAGGGCGGCCACCCCGGCGACGTGCGGGCTCGCCATCGACGTACCGGCCATGTAGCCCCACGTGCCGCCGGGCAGCGGGCCGAGGATCAGTCCGCTGGTCGCCGGGGCCTGCGGCGCCTGGTACGCCGTCGAGTCGCCGCCCGGCGCGGCGATGTCGATGACCCCGAGGCCGTAGTTGGAGAACGACGACTTGATCCCCTTGGCGCCGGTCGCCGCGACCGTGACGACACCCGGCAACTGGGTCGGGATGTCGTAGCACTTGTGCGGGTCGACCGTACGGCTGCCCGGCGTGGAGTCGTTCGGGGAGGCCGGGTCGGTGATCGAGCGCGAGTCGAGGTCGTAGTTCTCGTTGCCGGCCGCTGCGACGTTGACCGTGCCCTTGCGCTCCGCGTACTGCGAGGCCCGCCGGACGGCGGTGACGAGCGCCTTCTGGTCGGGATCGTCGGTGCAGTTGAAGTACCAGGGGTCGGTGTAATAGCTGTTGTTGGTGACGTCGACGCCGTGGTCGGCCGCCCACACGAAGCCGCACACCACGGCCTCCGTGTAGAAGAAGCCGTCCGGGTTGCCGACCTTGATGCCGGCCACCTTCACGCCCGGCGCCACACCGGTGATGCCGACGCCGTTCTTGGCGCCCGCGATCTCCCCGGCCACATGGGTGCCGTGCGGGCTCTCGGAGGCGCTGGGCCGCCAGGCGCCGTCCGCGGTGTCCGGCTTGCCGGTGACGCAGTTGACGGAGGCCCGGCGGTCGAAGTTCGGGGCGATGTCGGGGTGGGTGTCGTCCACACCGGTGTCGATGACGCCGACCGTGACCCTGGGGCTGCCGAGCGTCTTCTGGTGCGCCTTGTCCGCCTTGATGGCGGGCAGGTCCCACTGCAATGGCTCCAGCGGGTCCTGCCCGGCGGCGGCCCGGGACCCCGCACCGGCCAGCTGGGCGGCGGTGAGCGGCGTCGGGGTGCCGGTGTCGGTGGTCGACTGGGCGGGCAGCGGCGCCGTGCGCGTGGCACCGGCCGACTCCACGCCGCGCACCGTGCGGACGGTTCTCGCGAAGTCGGGGTTCGCGGAGTGGACGACGACGACGCCTATGCGGTCGTAGGAGGTCACGATGGTGCCCCCGGCCTTGCCTATCGCCTTCCGCACCTGTGCCGGGACTCCGTACCCGGGACGGACGTTGACGACGTAGCTGAGCGAGGTCGCGTCCGCCTGTGCGGCGCCGGCGGCGGGCGCGGCCGGGGTCGCCGAGGCGGTGGCGCCCGGCAGGAAGGCCAGGGCACCGGCCATGGCCATACCGAGCGGAAGGGCGAGGACGCGGCGAGCGCGCGGCTGAGACGCTGTCATGTGTCTGTCTCTCCAGTGTGTTCGCGGTGGCATGGGTGCAGCGGTGCGCGAGTCGTGCCCGAGCGGATGCCGCGAGGGTGACGGCCCGCGCCGGTGTTGACGGCGCGGACCGGCGTGCGCGGGCCCGCGGCCCGGACCGCGCGGCGGATGCCGGAGGCAGCCGGTGCCGGGTCCGTGCGGACGCCGGACACGGCGGCCGGGACGGGCACCGGCCGGACCGCCGGGGCCGGCCGGCGTCCGGAACGCGGACGGACCAAGGGATCTCCACATCTCCGGGCACGGCACCGCCCGAGCCACGGGTACGGCTCGGGCAGGTACATGACGGGTGGTGCAGGGCGAAACTATCCCGCCACCTCACCGGCCAGCAATGAGCGGGTCATGACTTGTCCAAGGCCACTTGCCGGAAGAACTCATAGGACTTGAACCGGACCTCGCGTGGCGCCGTGGACCTCGGACAGGGGGTCCGAGCACGATCGAGCCCCCGTCGCACCATCCGCGAACCTCCGTATCCGCACACGAGATCCGCACCGAGGAGACAGACGTGGCCACCGAGACACCGCCACCCCCGAAGACCGGGGCGCCCCTTCCCTCCGCCCAGGAGTTCACCACGGTGGCCCAGAGCGCCGAGTTCGGTGAACTGCGCCGCTCCCACCGCTCGTTCGCCTTCCCGCTGACCATCGCCTTCATCGCCTGGTACCTGCTCTACGTCCTGCTGTCCAACTACGCGGGCGGCTTCATGGGCACCCGCCTGTTCGGCAACATCAACGTCGCCCTCGTCCTCGGACTCGCCCAGTTCCTCACCACGTTCCTCATCGCCTGGTGGTACGCGCGGCACGCCGCGGCGAAGCTCGACCCCCAGGCGCAGGAGATCAAGTCCCGGATGGAGGGCGGCGCATGAGCCCCGCGACATATCCCACGGCCCACACCCTGCTGGCCGCGGGCGGCGCCGCGAGCGAGCACCGGACCCTGATCGTCACGCTGTTCTCGGTGTTCGTCGCCGCGACCCTCGTCATCACCGTGTGGGCCGGCCGCCAGACCAAGGACGCGGCCGACTTCTACGCGGGCGGACGGCAGTTCACCGGCTTCCAGAACGGACTCGCCGTCTCCGGCGACTACATGTCCGCCGCGTCCTTCCTCGGCATCGCCGGCGCCATCGCCCTCTTCGGCTACGACGGCTTCCTGTACTCCATCGGCTTTCTGGTCGCCTGGCTGGTCGCGCTGCTCCTGGTCGCCGAGCCGCTGCGCAACTCCGGCCGCTACACCATGGGCGACGTCCTGGCGTACCGCATGCGCCAGCGCCCGGTGCGCACCGCGGCGGGCACCTCCACGATCGTCGTCTCGATCTTCTACCTGCTGGCCCAGATGGCGGGCGCCGGTGTCCTGGTCTCCCTGCTGCTCGGCATCACCAGCGACGCCGGGAAGATCGGCATCGTCGCGCTGGTCGGCGTACTGATGATCGTCTACGTCACCATCGGCGGCATGAAGGGCACCACCTGGGTCCAGATGGTCAAGGCCGTTCTGCTCATGGTGGGCGCGATCCTGCTGACCTTCCTGGTGCTGCTGAAGTTCGACTTCAACATCTCCGACCTGCTCGGCCGCGCCGCCGACAACAGCGGCAAGGGCGCCGCCTTCCTGGAGCCCGGACTGAAGTACGGCGCGAGCGGCACCACCAAGCTGGACTTCCTCTCGCTCGGCATCGCCCTGGTGCTCGGCACCGCCGGACTGCCGCACATCCTGATCCGCTTCTACACGGTCCCCACCGCCAAGGCCGCCCGCAAGTCCGTGCTCTGGGCGATCGGCCTGATCGGCGTCTTCTATCTGATGACCCTCGCGCTCGGCTTCGGCGCCGCCGCGCTCATCGAACCGGACGAGATCATCGGCTCCAACAAGGCGGGCAACACGGCGGCCCCGCTGCTCGCGCTGCACCTCGGGGGAGTCGACTCCGACTGGGGCGCCATCCTGCTGGCCTCCATCTCCGCGGTCGCCTTCGCCACGATCCTCGCCGTCGTCGCGGGCCTCACCCTGGCCTCGTCGTCCTCCTTCGCCCACGACATCTACGCCAACGTCATCAAGAAGGGCCGGGCCACCGAGAAGCAGGAACTGGGCGCCGCCCGCTGGGCGACCGTCGGCGTCGGCGCGGTCTCCATCGTCCTGGGCGCCCTCGCCCGCGACCTGAACGTGGCCGGCCTCGTCGCCCTCGCCTTCGCGGTGGCCGCCTCCGCCAACCTGCCCACGATCCTCTACAGCCTGTTCTGGAAGCGGTTCACCACCGCGGGCGCCCTGTGGTCGATCTACGGCGGCCTGGTCACCGCCGTCGGCCTGGTGCTGTTCTCCCCGGTGGTCTCCGGCAAGCCCACGTCGATGTTCCCGGACGTCGACTTCCACTGGTTCCCGCTGGAGAACCCGGGCCTCATCTCCATCCCGGTCGGCTTCCTGCTGGGCGCGGCCGGCACCCTGCTGTCCAAGGAGAAGCCGGATCCCGCCAAGTACGCGGAACTGGAGGTCAGGTCCCTGACCGGCACCGGAGCGCACTGACACGCGCGCACTGACACGCGCGCACCGGGACGAGCGCACCGGCACCCGTGTCCGCGCCCGGGACCGGCGGCCGTGCCGTGGAGATCGTAGAGATCTACGACACGGCCGCCGCGCACGTCGTGGGATCGGGCCCGGTGTCGCTGTCGGTCCCGTCACGTAGGCTCGGTGAAGGAAGAAGAGATCGACGGGAAAGCTCGACGCCACCGCCGCCGAAGGGTCCGCCGGTCCGCCGACACGCGACGAGGGAGGGGGCCCACGTGCTCATCGACACCTACGGCCGGGTCGCCACCGACCTGAGGGTCTCGCTGACCGACCGGTGCAATCTCCGCTGCACGTACTGCATGCCCGAGGAGGGCTTGCAGTGGCTGGCCAAGCCCGATCTGCTCACCGACGACGAGATCGTCCGGCTCATCGGCATCGCGGTCACCTCCCTGGGTATCGAGGAGGTCCGCTTCACCGGCGGCGAGCCGCTGCTGCGCCCCGGCCTGGTGGGCATCGTGGAGCGCGTCGCCGCCCTGGAACCGCGCCCCCAGATGTCCCTCACCACCAACGGCATCGGCCTGCGGCGCACCGCGGCGGCCCTGAAGGCGGCGGGCCTCGACCGGGTCAACGTCTCCCTGGACACCCTGCGTCCGGACGTCTTCAAGACCCTCACCCGCCGCGACCGCCACCGCGACGTCCTCGACGGCCTGCTGGCCGCCCGCGAGGCGGGCCTGACCCCGGTGAAGGTGAACTCCGTCCTGATGCCGGGACTGAACGCCGACGAGGCCCCGGACCTGCTGGCCTGGGCCGTGGAGCACGACTACGAACTGCGGTTCATCGAGCAGATGCCCCTGGACGCCCAGCACGGCTGGAAGCGCGAGGGCATGGTCACCGCGGCCGACATCCTGGCCTCCCTGCGCAGCCGCTTCGAGCTGACCGCCGAGGGCGCCGACGCGCGCGGCGCGGCGCCCGCCGAGCGCTGGACCGTCGACGGCGGCCCGCACCGGGTGGGGGTCATCGCCTCCGTCACCCGCCCGTTCTGCGCCGCCTGCGACCGCACCCGTCTGACCGCCGACGGGCAGATACGCACCTGTCTGTTCGCCACCGAGGAGACCGACCTGCGCGCGGCCCTGCGCGCGGACGCCCCCGACGAGGAGATCGCCCGTCTGTGGCGGGTGGCGATGTGGGGCAAGAAGGCGGGCGCGGGCCTGGACGACCCGTCGTTCGTCCAGCCGGAGCGGCCGATGTCCGCGATCGGCGGCTGACCGGGCCGGACCGCACAGCCCGGCGGCCGCGGGAGCCCAGGGGGAGCCAGGGAGGGAGCCGAAGGGCTCAGCCCTCGTGCGCCGCCTGCCACTCGGCCAGCGCGACCACGTCCTTCAGGAACCCGCGCACCCCGAGGAACTGCGACAGATGCTCCCGGTGCTCCTCGCACGCCAGCCAGGTCTTGCGCCGCTCCGGCGTGTGGATCTTCGGATTGTTCCAGGCCAGCACCCACACGGCGGCGGCACGGCAGCCCTTGGCGGAGCAGATCGGGGCGGTCTCGTCACTCACAGTTCGTCTCACAGCCACTGCACACAAGGCGACGCCGAGCAGCCACGGGGGGAGCTGCCCGGCGTCGGTCCGTCGCTCCGACGGGGGATGCGGAGCGCGTACGAAGTATGTCACGGCAGACCCGTCGCCCGGGACCGGAACAACACGATTGATCTTGAGCATTTATTGAGGTTCGCCTGACGCGGCCCGCCGCCGGACCGTCCCGGCGGGGAACGCCGCCGGTCACAGCCCGTCGCGATGCTCCCGCGCGGATCCGGCCGCGCCCGCCGCCGGGTCACGCGCCGTGTCCCCGGCGGCGGACTGCGTCAAGTCGTCGTTCCCGAAGGCACCGTGCGCGCCGTCCTGACCGCTGTCCCGTACGCCGCCGCCCTGACCGTTGTCCCGCGTGCCGTCCTGCGCCGTGCGCGGCGGCGAGATCATCGGCTTCACCGGCGTGGTCACGAAGGTCGACGGCAGTCCCGGCGCGTTCTCCCGCCCGGCGTTGGCGATCACCACGGCGATGTAGGGCAGCGCCGCGCCGAGCACCAGGGCCACGATCGCCACGTACCGCTGGACGTCCCACAGCACCACCGCGAGCAGCACCGCCACCGTACGGACCGCCATGGAGATGACGTACCGGCGCTGCCGCCCGCGCACGTCCTCCTGGAGGCCCGTGCGGGCTCCCGTGATCCGGAACACCTCGGCGCCGCCACCGCCATGCTGCTTGCGCATCGCACTTCCACCATTCGCCCGCATCGGACAGTCCCCCGGCCCGTTCCGGCTCCCGGCCGGTCGGGGACACCGGCCCGCACTTCCTCGACGTCCACGGTACGCCGCGGGCACCGCGCCGACGAGGCCGGGGCGCCCTTCTGCCTGCGCGAACGACCCGGGCGGCGGCGTCCGAGGTGCGCCGCAGGGTGGACCGGCCGACACTGGCGGTGATGCTCGTGTCGAGCGGGACGAGGAGGCAGCCATGGGCTGGTTGTGGGCGATCATTGTGGGTTTCGTGCTCGGCCTGATCGCCAAGGCGGTCATCCCCGGAAAGCAGCACAGTCCGCTCTGGCTGACCACCATCTTCGGCATGCTCGGCGCCATCGCGGGCAACGCGGTCGCGCGGGCGGCCGGGGTCGCGTCCACCCGCGGCATCGACTGGACCCGGCACATCTTCCAGCTCATCGCCGCGATCATCATCGTCTTCGTCGGCGACATGCTGTACATGGCGCTGTGGGGCAACAAGCACCGGCGCCGCGAACGGGCGTGAGCCACGCGCGGGGGCGGTTCCCGGGACCCGTGGTCCGGGGAACCGCCCCCGCGGCACGCTTCCGCGTCAGCCCGCGGTGACCTCGACCGCGGCCAGGTTCTTCTTGCCCCGGCGCAGCACCAGCCACCGGCCGTGCAGCAGGTCCTCGCGGGACGGCACGGCGTCCTCGGCGGTGACCTTCACGTTGTTCACGTAGGCGCCGCCCTCCTTGACCGTGCGGCGGGCGGCCGACTTGCTGGACACCAGGCCGACCTCGGCGAACAGATCGACGACCTGGGCCGGCTCCGCGACCACGATGTGCGGCACCTCGGACAGCGCCGCGGTGAGCGTGCGCTCGTCCAGCTCCGCCAGCTCGCCCTGGCCGAACAGCGCCCTGGACGCGGCGATCACGGCGGCCGTCTGGTCGGCGCCGTGCACCAGTGTCGTCAGCTCCTCGGCCAGCGCCCGCTGCGCGGCCCGCGCCTGCGGCCGCTCCTCGGTCTGCCGCTCCAGCTCCTCCAGCTCGGCCCGGGAGCGGAAGGACAGGATCCGCGCGTACTTGGAGACGTCCCGGTCGTCCACGTTCAGCCAGAACTGGTAGAACGCGTACGGCGTGGTCAGCTCCGGGTCCAGCCAGACGGCGCCGCCCTCGGTCTTGCCGAACTTGGTGCCGTCCGCCTTGGTCATCAGCGGCGTCGCCAGCGCGTGCACGCTCGCCTCCGGCTCCAGCCGGTGGATCAGGTCCAGGCCCGCCGTGAGGTTGCCCCACTGGTCGCTGCCGCCCTGCTGGAGCGTGCAGCCGTGGCGCCGGTACAGCTGGAGGAAGTCCATGCCCTGGAGGAGCTGGTAGCTGAACTCGGTGTAGCTGATGCCCTGGTCGGACTCCAGACGGCGGGCCACCGAGTCCTTCGTCAGCATCTTGTTGACCCGGAAGTGCTTGCCGATGTCCCGCAGGAACTCGATCGCGGACAGGCCCTCGGTCCAGTCCAGGTTGTTCACCATGACCGCGGCGTTCTCGCCCTCGAAGGACAGGAACGGCTCGATCTGGCGGCGCAGCTTCTGCACCCAGCCGGCCACCGTCTCCGGCGAGTTCAGCGTGCGCTCGGCGGTCGGGCGGGGGTCGCCGATCAGCCCGGTCGCGCCGCCGACCAGGGCCAGCGGCCGGTGCCCGGCCTGCTGGAGCCTGCGCACGGTGAGCACCTGCACCAGATGCCCCACGTGCAGCGACGGCGCGGTCGGGTCGAAGCCGCAATAGAACGTGACGGGACCGTCCGCGAGCGCCTTGCGCAAAGCGTCCTCGTCGGTGGACAGGGCGAACAGCCCACGCCACTTCAGCTCGTCGACGATGTCCGTCACGGTTCTCGTGTCTCCTAGATGAGGTGCTGCTCGTGCAGATGATGCTCGTGGATGAGGTGCTGCCCGGCCGGCGCCCCGCCGGCCGGTGCGCCGCATCCCCGGCGGTCGGGTGACAGCCGCCTACGAGGTTATACGCCCTGGCTGACAGAGCTCATGTTGAAATCCGGGACGCGCAGCGGCGGCATGGCGGCCCGGGTGAACCAGTCGCCCCACTCCCGCGGCAGCGTCCGCTCGGTGCGCCCGGCCTCTGTCGCCCGGCCCAGCAGGTCCACCGGCGACTCGTTGAACCGGAAGTTGTTGACCTCGCCCGTCACCTCGCCGTCCTCGACCAGGTACACGCCGTCCCGGGTCAGCCCGGTCAGCAGCAGCGTCGCCGGGTCCACCTCGCGGATGTACCACAGGCACGTCAGGAGCAGGCCGCGCGCGGTCCCGGCGACCATCTCCTCCAGCGAGCGGTCCCCGCCGCCGTCCAGGATCAGGTTCCCGGCCGAGGGCGCCACGGGCAGCCCGGTCAGGCCCGCGCTGTGCCGGGTGGTCAGCAGATGCTCCAGGCGCCCGTCGCCGATCCAGCGCACCGGCCGCACCGGCAGCCCGTTGTCGAACACCGACTGGTCGCCGCCGGAGGAGTGCGCGACGACGAAGGGCGCGCACTGGAGGCCCGGCTCGGCCGGATCGCTGCGCAGGGTCAGCGGCAGCTCGCTGAGCCGGTCACCGATCCGGGTGCCGCCGCCGGGGCGGGAGAACACGGTCCGCCCCTCGGCCGCGTCCCGGCCCGACGCCGACCAGATCTGGTAGATGAGCAGGTCGGCGACCGCGGTCGGCGGCAGCAGCGTCTCGTAGCGCCCCGCGGGCAGCTCCACGCGCCGCTTCGCCCAGCCGAGCCGTACGGCCAGCTCCGCGTCGAGCGCCGCCGGGTCGACGTCCTTGAAGTCCCGGGTGGCCCGGCCCGTCCAGGCCGAGCGCGTACGGTCCGGGCTCTTGGCGTTCAGCTCCAGCGTGCCGCTGGGCTGGTCGTGCCGCAGCCGCAGCCCCGTGGACGTGCCCAGATAGGTGGACACCAGCTCGTGGCTGGCGAAGCCGTACAGCTCGCGGCCACCGGCACGCGCGCGGGCGAACGACTCCCCGAGGGCGGGCGCGAAGTCCGCGAACACCGCCGAGGAGGTCTCGGCGGGCGCCTCGGTGAAGTCGGCGGCCACCGGCACGTCCGCGACCAGCGGCTGCGCGTCCTCGGCGGCCCCGGCCGCGCGGGCGGCGGCCTCGGCGGCCCGCACCAGCGGCTCCAGCTCGTCGGCGGTGACGGCCGACCGGGACACGACACCCGAGGCGGTGCCCTCCCGGCCGTCGACCGTGGCGACGACGGTGAGCGTGCGCCCGCGCGTGACACCGTTCGTGGTGAGCGCGTTGCCCGCCCAGCGCAGATTGGCGCTCGACTCCTCGTCCGCGATGACCACGCACCCGTCGGCCCGGGACAGGGCCAGGGCCCGCTCGACGATCTCGTGCGGCTTGCTCGTACGCGGGCTCATCGGCCGGCCTCCTGGGTGGTGTTCAGGCTGTGCTTGCCCGGGGGGCGACCCCCGGACCCCCGGCAGACGGTGCGGTCGGTTTTCATCGGCCGGCCTCCTGGGTGGTGTTCAGGATGTTGACGCCCTTGAAGAGGGCCGAGGGGCAGCCGTGGGAGACGGCCGCGATCTGGCCCGGCTGGGCCTTGCCGCAGTTGAAGGCGCCGCCCAGGACGTACGTCTGCGGGCCGCCCACCGCGGCCATGGACCCCCAGAAGTCGGTGGTGGTCGCCTGGTAGGCCACGTCCCGCAGCTGCCCGGCCAGCCGCCCGTTCTCGATCCGGAAGAACCGCTGCCCGGTGAACTGGAAGTTGTAGCGCTGCATGTCGATCGACCACGACCGGTCCCCGACCACGTAGATGCCCCGCTCGACCCCGCCGATCAGGTCCTCCGTCGACATGCCCGCCGGGTCCGGGCGCAGCGACACGTTCGCCATGCGCTGCACCGGGACGTGCCCGGGGGAGTCGGCGTACGCGCAGCCGTTGGACCGCTCGAACCCGGTCAGCCGCGCGATCCTGCGGTCCAGCTGGTAGCCGACCAGCGTCCCGTCCTTCACCAGGTCCCAGGACTGCGCGGCGACGCCCTCGTCGTCGTAGCCGACGGTCGCCAGGCCGTGCTCGGCGGTGCGGTCGCCGGTGACGTTCATCAGCTCGGAGCCGTAGCGCAGCTTGCCGAGCCGGTCGAAGGTGGCGAAGGAGGTGCCGGCGTAGGCGGCCTCGTAGCCGAGCGCCCGGTCCAGCTCGGTGGCGTGCCCGACGGACTCGTGGATGGTCAGCCACAGGTTGGACGGATCGACGACCAGGTCGTAGACGCCCGCCTCGACGCTCGGCGCCCGCATCTTCTCGGCGAGCAGGGCGGGGATCCGCTCCAGCTCGTCCGCCCAGTCCCAGCCGGTCCCGGTCAGATACTCCCAGCCGCGGCCCACCGGCGGCGCCAGCGTCCGCATCGAGTCGAACTCCCCGCTGGCGGCGTCCACCGACACGGCCGTCAGCTGCGGATGCAGCCGCACCCGCTGCTGCGTGGTCACGGTGCCCGCGGTGTCGGCGTAGAACTTGTTCTCGTGCACGGCGACCAGCGAGGCGTCCACATGGTCCACGCCGTCCGCCGCGAGCAGCCGCGCGCTCCAGTCGGCCAGCAGCGCCGACTTCTCCTCGTCCGGCACCGCGAAGGGGTCGATCTCGTACGAGGACACCCAGGTCCGCTCGGCGTGCACGGGCTCGGCCGCCAGCTCCACCCGCTCCTCGGAACCGGCCGCGGCGATCACCCGCGCGGACAGCTTCGCCATCTCCACCGCCTGCGAGGCGACCTTCGCGGCGGCGTCCATGGTCAGGTCCACGCCGGACGCGAAGCCCCACGCCCCGCCGTGCACCACCCGCACCGCGTACCCCAGGTCGGTGGTGTCCGACGCCCCGGCCGGCCGCGCGTCCCGCAGCCGCCGGGACGCGCTGCGCACCCGCTCGCACCGGAAGTCCGCGTGCTCCGCGCCCAGCGCACGCGCGCGTGCGAGGGCGGCGTCGGCCAGCGCGCGCAGCGGAAGGGCGGTGAAGGCCTCGTCGATCGTATGTGGCACGGGGGTCTCCCTGCTCTCGTCGCCTGTCGGACCGATCATGTCGCGCGGGCGGCACCGCGGACCACACGTTTGCCGGTCGAGTCCGCCGCTTTCTGTAGGGACTCGACAGCGCGGCCCCCCTGCCACTGTCGGTGCCCGATTGTCCGCCGTAGCGGCCCTACCGATAGGTTTTCGGATGAAGCCGCCTGTCATCGCCTGCCGCCGCCCGTCGTCGGCGGGGCGCGGGCGTGCTGTCGGAACGATAGAGACCGCTAGGAAAGGGTGATCCGTTGAGCCGCTCGGTTCTCGTCACCGGAGGCAACCGGGGCATCGGCCTCGCCATCGCCCGCGCGTTCGCCGATGCCGGTGACAACGTAGCCATCACGTACCGGTCCGGGGAGCCGCCGGCCGGCTTCCTCGCGGTCAAGTGCGACATCACCGACCCCGAGCAGGTGGAGCAGGCCTACAAGGAGATCGAGGCCCAGCAGGGCACGGTCGAGGTCCTGGTCGCCAACGCGGGCGTCACCAAGGACCAGCTCCTGATGCGCATGACCGAGGAGGACTTCGCCACGGTCGTCGACACCAACCTCACGGGCACCTTCCGGGTCGTCAAGCGCGCCAACCGCGGCATGCTGCGCGCCAAGAAGGGCCGGGTCGTCCTGATCTCCTCGGTCGTCGGACTGCTCGGTTCCGCGGGGCAGGCCAACTACGCCGCCTCCAAGGCCGGCCTGGTCGGCTTCGCGCGCTCCCTCGCCCGCGAGCTGGGCTCGCGCAACATCACCTTCAACGTCGTCGCCCCCGGTTTCGTCGACACGGACATGACCCGGGCGCTCAATGACGAGCAGCGCGAGAACATCGTGGCGCAGGTGCCGCTCGGCCGGTACGCGCAGCCGGAGGAGATCGCCGCCGCGGTGCGCTTCCTCGCCTCGGACGACGCCTCGTACATCACTGGAGCCGTCATCCCCGTTGACGGCGGACTGGGAATGGGTCACTGAACACCATGAGCGGAATTCTCGAGGGCAAGCGCGTCCTGATCACCGGTGTGCTGACGGAGGCGTCCATCGCCTTCCACACCGCGAAGCTGGCCCAGGAGCAGGGCGCCGAGGTCATCCTGACCGCGTTCCCGCGGCCCACGCTGACCGAGCGCATCGCCAAGAAGCTGCCGAAGCCCACCAAGGTCATCGAGCTGGACGTCACCGACGAGGAGCACCTCGCGCGCCTGGCCGACCTCGTCGGCGAGGAGCTGGGCGGCCTGGACGGCGTCGTGCACTCCATCGGCTTCGCCCCGCAGGACGCGCTCGGCGGCAACTTCCTGAACACGCCGTTCGAGTCGGTCGCCACGGCCATGCACGTCTCGGCGTACTCCCTGAAGGCGCTGACCATGGCCTGCCTGCCGCTGATGCAGAACGGCGGCTCGGTCGTCGGCCTCACCTTCGACGCGCAGTTCGCCTGGCCGCAGTACGACTGGATGGGCCCGGCCAAGGCCGCCCTGGAGGCCACCAGCCGCTACATCGCGCGGGACCTGGGCAAGCAGAACATCCGCTGCAACCTCGTCTCCGCCGGACCGCTCGGCTCCATGGCCGCCAAGTCCATCCCGGGCTTCAGCGACCTCGCCGCCGTGTGGGACTCCCGTTCCCCGCTGGAGTGGGACCTGAAGGACCCGGAGCCGGCCGGCCGCGGCATCGTCGCCCTGCTGAGCGACTGGTTCCCGAAGACCACCGGCGAGATCGTCCACGTGGACGGCGGACTGCACGCCATCGGCGCCTGATCCCGGTCTCCCGGCCGCGACGGCCGCTGTACGTCGAGGGGCCCGCACCCGCCAGGGGTGCGGGCCCTCCGCGTCGCCCGGCCCGTCCGGCGGGTGGCCCGCGCGGGGCGGATCAGGCGTGCGCGGGCGGACCGAACCGGCCCGGGGCGCACTGGAACGGATAGCTCGCGGCCTCGGCGGCGGCGGCCTCCGCGTCGCCCGCGCGGATCGCGTCGACCAGCCGGGCATGGTCCATGTACGCCCGCGGGGTCAGCTCCGCGCCCACGTCCGCGCGCAGCGCGTCCCGCGTGACCTCGCCCAGGTCGGCGTACATCGCCGTCATGACGTCGTTGTGCGAGGCGGCCACCACCGCCAGGTGGAAGGTCGCGTCCGCCGCCACGAACGCCTCCGCGTCACCGCTCTCCCAGGCCTCCTCGCGCCGCACCAGCAGGGCGTCGAGCTGCCTGAGGTCCTTCTCGCCGCGCCGCTCGGCGGCCAGCTTCGCCGCGGCCGACTCCAGCGTGGAGCGCAGCTCGGCGAAGTGCCGGGGATCCGCCCCGGCGAACCGGCGCTGCATCACCCCCGCCAGCTCACTGGTGGCCACCACGTACGTGCCGGACCCCTGGCGGATGTCCAGCAGACCGTTGTGGGCGAGGGCCCGGACCGCCTCACGGACGGTGTTGCGGGCGACGCCGAGCTGCTCGACCAGTTCGGGCTCGGTCGGGATGCGGGAGCCGACCGGCCACTCCCCGGAGGTGATCTGGCTCCGTAGCGCGGCGATGACCTGCTCGGACAGGGCCGAGCGGCGGGGATGGCTCAGAGGCATGGCACACCTTCGCGCGCGGGGACCGGGACGGGTGCCCCGGGCCATGGACGGACTGGACAGCTAATCATCCCATCATTCTATGATGGGCCTCATGGCACGTGAGGAATCAACCCGGACGACGACACCGACCGAGCGGCAGGCACCGGCCGTGCCCCCGGCCGCGCCCGCCGCCGCCCGGACACCCGGGACGACGGCCGGGGCCGCGGCGAAGCACGCCCCGCGCGCGTGGGCGACCCGGCTGGTCGTCGTCGGCATCGTGCTGGCCGCGCTGAACCTCCGCCCCGCCATCACCAGCCTCGGCGCGCTCCTCGAAGAGGTGCGCGACGGCCTCGGCATGAGCGGCGGCGTCGCCGGACTGCTCACCTCCGTGCCCCCGCTCTGCTTCGCGGTCTTCGGTGTCATGGCCCCCCGGCTCGCCCGCCGGTTCGGACCCGCCGCCGTGGTGTGCGCGGGCATGGCCGCCATCGGCGCCGGACTGCTCATCCGCCCCTACGCGGGCGGCACCGCCGGATTCCTGGCCGCCAGCGCCCTCGCCCTGATGGGTATCGCCGTCAGCAACGTCCTGATGCCGGTCATCGTCAAGCGCTGGTTCCCCGACCGGGTCGGCTCCATGACCGGCCTGTACTCGATGGCCCTCGCCCTGGGCACCTCGACCGCCGCCGCCGCGACCGTGCCGCTGACCGACGCGCTCGGCGGCGACTGGCAGCCCGGCCTGGCCGTGTGGGCGGCGCTCGCCCTGGCCGCCGTGCTCCCGTGGCTGCCGCTGGTCCGGGACCGCGGCCCGGCCCCCGCCACCCCGGAGGCCGTACGGCAGGACCGGGAACCGGCGGAGGGGGAGGCGTCCGCGTCCGGTACGCCGGCGGCCGCGCGGCCCGCGCCGGCCCTGCGCATCACCCGGAGCCGTACCGCCTGGGCCCTGGCCGTCTTCTTCGGCCTCCAGGCCACCGCCGCCTACATCACGATGGGCTGGATGGCGCAGATCTTCCGCGACGCGGGTGTGTCCGCGGGCACCGCCGGACTGCTGCTCGCCGTGACCATGGTGATGGGCGTACCGCTGGCCTTCGTCATCCCGCGCGTGGCCACCCGGCTGCCCCACCAGGGCCCCATCGTCCTGGTGCTCGGCCTGTGCGGTCTCGCCGGATACGCGGGCCTGTACTTCGCCCCGTCCGGCGGATCCTGGGCCTGGGCCATCCTGCTCGGCGTCTCCAACTGCGCCTTCCCGCTCGCGCTCACCATGGTCGGCATGCGCGCCCGGACCGGCGCGGGCGTGGCCCAGCTGTCGGCGTTCGCCCAGAGCACCGGCTACCTGATCTCCATCCCCGGGCCGCTGCTCGTCGGCGTGCTGAACCAGAGCAGCGGCGGCTGGGGCTTGCCCATCGCGCTGATGAGCGGCCTGATGATCCCGCAGATGGTGGTGGGCTGGCTGGCGGGCCGCGACCGCACGGTCGAGGAGGAGGCGGCGCGCTGAGCCGCCCCCCGGCGCACTCCCGCGGGGCGGGAGTGCGAGACTGGGGCCATGCAGCCTGTGCTCGACCCGAACCCGAAGAACAGCCAGAAGAAGATGCTGCTGGTCTTCGGGTCGTTCTTCGCCATCTTCGTGATCATCGCCATCGTCGCGACCGTCGTCGCTCCCTGACACCCGGCGGCACCCACCCGGCACCCACCCGGCCCCGGCGCCCGCCCGGTGCTCACCGGCACCCCTCGTGACGGCTCGGGGCGTGGCCGGGGTACCGGGGGTAGGGCTATCCCCCCGTCCCCTAGGGGGTACGGGTCAGGGTCAAGTGGGTGGGATTCCGGATGGGCCGGGGCCCGCCGTTTCCGTACCTTCGTGGTGTGGCCGCGGGACAGCGGTCCGCGGAGCGCCCGAAGACCAGCGGAGGCAAGCATGTCGGCCCGTACGCAGACCCGGCCCCACCCGGCGACCTCGGGTGGCGTCGGCATCCGGTTGCCGTGGTGGGCTCTGGCCCTGCCGGCCCTCGCCTTCGTCGCCCTGCTCGTCCTGATATCGAACCCGTCGAACGCCCATGCGGCAACCGGCGAGCCCGCGATCACCCAGCTGCTGGAGCACGCCCAGCACCTCCTCGGCCACTGAGCCGTACAGCCCCGACCGGCACGGTCCGCGCAGGTCCCCGGTCCGCCCACAGCGCGGTGCCCCTGTCAACTCCCTGCGCCCCATGGCCTGTTTCGTGCGAAGCTGGGAGTCATGAGCGCCGCAGAACCCCGCAGGATCGTCCTTTTCCGCCATGCGAAAGCCGACTGGCCGCAGGTGACCGACCACGAGCGACCGCTCGCCGAGCGGGGCCGCAAGGACGCCGCGGTGGCCGGCCGCAGACTGGCCGACGCCGGTGTCCCGTTCGACCTGGCCCTGTGCTCGACCGCGGTCCGGACCCGGGAGACCTGGAAGCTCGCCGTCCACGAGCTGCCGGACCGGCCGAAGACCGTCTACGAGGAGCGGATCTACGATGCCTCGCCCGGCGAGTTGATCGCCGTGCTCAACGAGACCCCTGACGATGTGCGCAACGCCGTCCTGATCGGCCACAACCCGGGCGTCCAGGGACTGGCCGAGATCCTCTCCGGCACGGCCGAGGACGACGCCCGCGAGCGGATGGGCCGCCGCGGCTTCCCGGCCGCCGCCTTCGCCGTCGTCACCTTCGACGGCTCCTGGAAGAGCCTGGAACCGGGCGTGGCCACACTGACCGACTACTGGGCACCGTCGGAGTAACCCGCCCGGCCCGCCCGGCCCGCGCGGGATCGGTGGCACGGGCGGGGGCCGCGTACGGCCGTGGCCCGGCCCGGCCCGCTCGGGCACGGGCCCTGTCGGGGGCCTGCGCGAGGACGATCCCGTGCGGGCCCGGACCGGACCCCGCACGGGCAAGGGCATGACATGCGCGGGCGCGCGCGGGCATGGCCCCCAGGCCCAGGCCAGGCCCCCGCGCCCGGCCTCGGGCCGACGCGCCCCGCCCGGCGGACACGCACAGCAGGCTCCTGGCGCGCCCCCGGACCAGGTGACCGCAGGCCGTCCCTCCGGGCGCCCACCGGTGGGCGCCCGGAGGGACGGACCGCTCAGCGCTCCTCGTGCGCGTCCGCCGCCTCGACCTCTTCGCGGGTCACGCCGAGCAGATACAGGACCGTGTCGAGGAAGGGCACGTTCACCGCGGTGTACGCGGCCTCGCGCACCACCGGCTTGGCGTTGAAGGCGACCCCGAGGCCCGCCGCGTTCAGCATGTCCAGGTCGTTGGCGCCGTCACCGATCGCCACGGTCTGCGCCAGCGGAACACCCGCCTCGGCGGCGAACCGCCGCAGCAGCCGCGCCTTGCCCGCCCGGTCGACGATCTCGCCCGTGACCCGGCCCGTGAGCTTCCCGTCGACTATCTCCAGCGTGTTGGCCTGTGCGAAGTCCAGCCCGAGCCGGTCCTTCAGATCGTCCGTGACCTGGGTGAAGCCGCCCGAGACCACGCCGACCTGGTAGCCGAGGCGCTTCAGCGTACGGATCAGCGTCCGCGCGCCCGGCGTGAGCCGCACCTCGCTGCGCACCTTGTCCACCACCGAGGCGTCCAGCCCCGCCAGCAGCGCCACCCGGGCGTGCAGCGACTGCTCGAAGTCCAGCTCCCCGCGCATCGCGGCGGCCGTCACCTCGGCGACCTGGTCCTCGCACCCCGCGTGCGCGGCGAACAGCTCGATCACCTCGTCCTGGATGAGGGTCGAGTCCACGTCCATGACGACCAGGCGCTGCGCCCGCCGGTGCAGGCCCGCCGCGACGACCGCGACATCGACGCCCAGGGCCGCCGCGTCCGTCGCCAGCGCGGTGCGCAGCGGCTCCGTCTCCACCCCGGACACCGCGAACTCCACGGCCGTCACCGGGTACTTGGCGAGCCGGAAGACACGGTCGATGTTGCCGCCGGTCTTGGTGATGCGCGCCGCGATCTGGGCGGTGGCCTCGGCGGTGAGCGGATGGCCGAGCACAGTGACCAGCGAGCGCCCCAGGCCGCGCGGCCGGTTGTCGCCGCGGCCGGAGATGATCTCCGCCTGCATCCTCATGGACTCGGCCCAGCTGTGCACCGTGGCGCGCAGGTCGCCCTCAAGACCGGCGGGCGGCTGGGTGACGAGCGCGCACAGCACCATCCGGCCGCGGGTGACGACCTGCTCGATGTCGACCACGTCGACGGAGTAGGCCGCGAGGGTGTCGAAGAGGCCGGCCGTGATGCCGGGCCTGTCCTTCCCGAAGATCTTGACGAGAAGGGTGAGGTCATCGGAACTCTGCGAAGCACTCATGGTGCCTTCCACCGTATCCGGCACCCAGTGCCTTCTGCCCCTCAGGTCCGCCTGGCGGACAGCGAACACTGGGGGTCGGCCGGATGACCGCCGCCCGACGATCCGGCCACGGCACCGGGACGCACGGCGTGTCACTCCTCCGGAGCGTCCGGCGGGCCACCACGGAGGGGGCGGGGCGGCGCGTCTCCGCGCGTACGCCCCCTCGGGGCACCCGGTGCCATGGCCGCCCGCCGTCCGTCCGGTGGCGCGATCTCGACGGCGGAGTGCGCACCGACGGCCTCGGCGGCAGGGTGGCCCGCCGCCGCACCGAGTGCGTACGGGCCCCCGGGACCGGAGCCGCACCCGTCCGCCCCGACCGCGCCCTCACGCTCCGTCCGCCCCGGCCGTGCCGCCCGTCATCACCGACCCGGCGCCTCCGCGACCGCCGCGGCGACCGTCCCGGAGGCTCCGTCCGAGCCCGCCCCCACCGCCGGGGACCGGACGCACCCGCACCGCCTCCGCCCGCCTGACCGCCCAGCTCACGCGGGCGGGCGGCGACCGACGACGCCTCGCCCGCGAGGGCACGGCGCCGACCCCCGTCCCGCATCCCGGACCGCGCACCCCAGCCTCGTGGCCGTACTTCGGACGGACCGTCCGTCACTTCCGGCGGACCGCCCGCCGCTCGGCACGGGCGGCCGCCACCGCATGTCCGCCTCGGGGCGAATGCCACACTCCGTCCGCGTTTCCACCGGACGTGCGTCACCGACCGGTTGCCTGCGTTACCTACTCATGACAAGGCCCGGCTTTCGGTCAGAGGGCGGAGCCTGGAATAGTTCAGCACGATGTTCGACATCCCTAGACTCCCCGCGACGGGGGCAATTCGGGGGACAACTCAGTGGGGCTTGGAGTGCCGGAACTCGTACTGGAAACAAATGGACGGACCTGGACGCTCGATCCGTCCCGGACCTACACCCTCGGCCGTGATCCGCAGGGTGACATCGCATTCGACGACGCCAGGGTCTCCTGGCGCCACGCCACGGTCAGCCACAACGGCCGCAGTTGGCTGATCGAGGACCACGGCAGCACCAACGGCACGTTCGTACGGGGGCAGCGGGTCCAGCAGACGGAGATCGGCCCGGGTTCGGCCGTCCACCTCGGCAATGCCACCGACGGCCCGTGCCTGAACCTCTCGGCCGCGGCGGCGGCCGCCGCGGCACCGCAGGCGCAGCCCTACGCCGCGCAGGGCGCCGGGGCGGGCTGGGCCGGGCAGCAGCCGCCGGCCGCCCAGCCGGACCCGCAGGCCGGCTGGCAGCACGCCCAGGCACAGGCGCAGGCCCAGGCACCGTTGGCGGCGGCGATCCCGCAGCAGCCGGTGCCGCAGCAGGGCCCCGGTGGTGGCGCGGGGGCGCCGCCGGCCTACGGCGACCGCAGCCCCACCACGTTCCACCAGTTCTCCCTGGGCCGTGTGATGCGCATCGGCCGTGCCCTGGAGAACGACCTGGTCGTCTCCGACCTCCAGGTCTCCCGCAACCACGCGGAGTTCCACGCGACGCCCGACGGCCGCATGGAGATCCGCGATCTGGGCTCGCACAACGGCACGTACGTCAACGGCCAGCCGATCACCAAGGGCGGCTCGGCGACGCTCGGCCCGACCGACATCGTCGGTGTCGGCCACTCGACGTTCCGGATCGTCGGCGACCGCCTGGAGGAGTTCGTCGACACCGGTGAGGTGTCCTTCTCCGCCCGTCATCTGACCGTCACGGTCGACGGCGGCAAGCAGATCCTCAAGGACGTCTCCTTCGGGGTCCCGGAGAAGTCGCTGATCGCGGTCATCGGCCCGTCCGGCTCCGGCAAGTCGACCCTGCTCAAGGCGCTCACCGGCTACCGCCCGGCCGACCAGGGCGAGGTCCTCTACGACAACCGGAACCTGTACAAGCAGTTCGCCGAGCTGCGCCAGCGCATCGGTCTGGTCCCGCAGGACGACATCCTGCACAAGGAGCTGACCGTCAAGAAGGCCCTGAAGTACGCGGCCAAGCTGCGCTTCCCGGCCGACACCACGGGCGCCGAGCGCGACGCCCGGATCGACGAGGTGCTGCGCGAGCTGAAGCTCGACCCGCACAAGGACAAGAAGGTCACCTCGCTCTCCGGCGGCCAGCGCAAGCGCGTCTCGGTCGCCCTGGAGCTGCTGACCAAGCCGTCGCTGATCTTCCTGGACGAGCCGACCTCCGGCCTCGACCCGGGCATGGACCGCGATGTGATGACGCTGCTGCGCGGCCTCGCCGACGACGGCCGCACCGTCCTGGTCGTCACCCACTCGGTGGCCGAGCTGGCCATCTGCGACAAGCTCCTGGTGATGGCGCCGGGCGGCAGCGTCGCCTACTTCGGTCCGCCCGAGGAGGCGCTGAACTTCTTCGGCTACGAGAGCTGGGCCGACGTCTTCTCCGCGTTCGAGAACTACCGCGACTACGACTGGGCGGGCCGCTGGAAGGGCTCGCAGCACTACCAGATGTACGCCGCGGACATCGACGCGGTCGCGCCGCAGTCGGCGGCCGTCCCGCCGCCGCAGGCCATCAGGCCGCCCAAGCCGCAGGCGTGGGGTTCGCAGCTGCTGACCCTGATCCGGCGGTATGTGTCGGTGATCGTCTCCGACAAGGGGTTCCTGGCGCTGACGGTGATCCTTCCGGCGGTGCTCGGCGCGGTCAGCCTGCTGATCGACCACGAGAAGGGCCTGCTGGTCAATCCGATCAACTCGCGGACGCATCTGCCCACCCCGAACGGCACCGCGACCACGGTCCTGCTGATCCTCGCGGTCGGCGCGTGCTTCGCGGGCGCGGCGAACTCGGTGCGCGAGCTGATCAAGGAACGGGTGATCTACGAACGGGAGCGGGCCACCGGCCTGTCCCGGTCGGCGTACCTGATGTCGAAGGTCGTCGTGCTCGGCCTGATCACCGTGCTCCAGGGGCTGATGGTCGGCCTGATCGGCTTCTCCAGCCGGGAGATCCCCGGCAAGGGCCTGGTCCTGGGCAGCGCCACCCTCTTCGAGCTGTGCCTGCCGATCATGGCGCTCGGCTTCACCTCGATGATGGTGGGCCTGGTCATCTCCTCGCTGGTGAAGACCGCCGAGAAGACGATGCCGCTGCTGGTGATGTTCGCGATCATCCAGGTCGTGTTCACCGGCTGCCTGTTCACGCTGCACGGCACGCTCGGCGTCAACGAGTTCTCGTACCTGATGCCCTCGCGCTGGGCGGTGGCGGGCGCTGGCACCACGCTGGACCTCAACAACATCGCCCCGAACGTCGACGACCCGACCAGCACCGACCCGCTGTGGGACCACACGGTCTCGGCCTGGAGCCTCGACATGGCCGCGCTGATCGCGCTCGGTGTGGTCTGCGGCTTCCTGGTGGCGCGCTTCCTGCGCCGCCACGAGCCGGAGGTCATGCGCAAGTGACGGCCGGCGCACCCCACGCGCGGTGAGACGCGGGCGGTGACACGGGCCGCGGGGACCGCGGCGCACCGTGCGCAGAGCGGCGAAGGGCGGCACCCGTACCGGGTGCCGCCCTTCCGCGTCGTGCCGTCAGAGGTCCGCGCCGACCCCCTGGGGTCAGTACGCGCTGTTGACGTTGTCGATCGAGCCGTAGCGGTGGGCGGCGTAGTTGGCCGCGGCGGTGATGTTGGCGACCGGGTCGTAGATGTTCGCCGACGTGCCGGGCACGTGGTAGGCGTTGAAGGTCGGCTGGATGACCTGGAGCAGACCCTTGGAGGGTATGCCGTTGCGGGCGTTGATGTCCCAGCCGTTCATGGCCGCCGGGTTGCCCGAGGACTCCCGCATGATGTTGCGGTGCAGGCCGCTGTAGGAGCCGGGGATGTTGTGCTGGCGCATGATCGACAGCGACTTGCGGATCCAGCCGTCGAGGTTGTTGCCGTAGCTGGTGGCCGCCGCGACCGTCTCCATGCGGGGACGCTCGGCGGACCGGGAGGCGGCCTTCGCGGCCTTGTGGGCGGCCTGCGCCTTGTGGCGGGCCGCGGCCTCGGCCTTGTGCTGCGCGGCGGCGGTACGGGCCTTGTGCTGCGCGGCGGCCTGCTTCTTGGCCTCGATGGCCTGGATCTTGACGCTGGTGCCGGCGAGCTGGTCGGTGACGCTGGCCTTGACGTCCTTGACCGGCTGCGAGCCGATCTGCACCGGGGCCGCGACGGTGTCGGCGGACGCGGTGGTGTGGGCGCCGCCGGGGACGGCGGTGAAGGCGATCGCGGCGGCACCGAGGGTGGCGACACCGGCGACGGCGGCCTTGTGGGTTCGGGTCAGGGCACGACTGGATCGGGGGATGCGGAAGTTTGCAGGCATGGTGAAACGGACCTCTTCGAGTAGCGCGGAGGTCGCTCTCCGGACTGCGGGAGGGGGTCCTACCCACACGAACGCCGCGAACGGAAACCCGCGGCGCTGAGCGACGAGAGCCATTCTTAGCTGCCGCAAAATCCGAGGGCAAAGGTGTGACGTACGAAGCCGGGTAGTGGATCAGGAAGCGACAAAACGGGACAGACTGGGATGCCTGTCCCGTTCATCGAGGGACGGTCCTCTCCTATGCCCCTTCGTACGTGATGTGCGCCCTATGTGCGTCCTCACATCGGAGGAGGGGCATTCTCACCGATCGTTGCCGTCGCAACGCATTGCGTGAACGGCCTCCTCCGCAAGGAGGAGACGAGCGCGGCCGACGTGATGCCACAGGCGTGCCCGCGTACGGCCTCCGCACGACCCACGCACGACCACGCACGGCCGCGTACGACGACACACGGCTCCGCCCCACCTCCATCCCCTCCCTGCCTCCTCCATCCCCTCCCTGCCTCCGGCCCGCGCTCGCTCCCGGCCGCGTCCCCGTCCCCGTCCCCGGACCTAGGTCCGGCGGCCCCGCGGAGGCGTCCCCAGGTCCCATCCCCCTGTCACACCGCGCCGGTACCGTGAGGTCATGAGTCAAGGCCCCCGGTCCGGCCTCGGTGCGGTGAGTGCCGCGCTGCTGGCCATGAGCAGGCACCTGGAGGTGCGCGACGTCCTGAAGACGATCGTCGCCTCGGCCCGCGAGCTGCTCGACGCGCAGTACGCCGCGCTCGGCGTCCCGGACGACCACGGCGGCTTCGCCCAGTTCGTGGTCGACGGCGTCAGCGAGGAGCAGTGGCGGGCCATCGGCCCGCTCCCGCGCCAGCACGGCATCCTCGCCGCGATGCTGCACCAGACGGAGTCCGAACGCCTGGCGGACGTGCGCACCGACCCGCGCTTCGGGGGCTGGCCGGCCGCCCACCCGGAGATGTCCGACTTCCTGGGCCTGCCCATCCGCGACGGCGACGAGGTCATCGGGGCCCTGTTCCTGGCCAACAAGCGCTGCCCCAGACCGGCGGGCGGCTGCGGCTTCACGGAGGAGGACGAGGAACTGCTCGCCCTCCTCGCCCAGCACGCCGCCATCGCCCTCACCAACGCCCGCCTCTACGAGCGCAGCCGCGAGCTCACCATCGCCGAGGAGCGCTCCCGCCTCGCCCACGAGCTGCACGACGCGGTCAGCCAGAAGCTGTTCTCTCTGCGCCTGACCGCCCAGGCCGCCGCCGCCCTCGTCGACCGCGACCCGGTGCGCGCCAAGGGCGAGCTTCAGCAGGTGGCCGTGCTCGCCGCGGAGGCCGCCGACGAGCTGCGCGCCGCCGTGGTCGAGCTGCGCCCGGCCGCCCTCGACGAGGACGGCCTGGTCGCCACCCTGCGCACCCAGATCCAGGTCCTCGACCGCGCGCACAGCGCCCGTGTCACCTTCACCGCCCGCGGCTTCCGCGCGCTGCCGGCCGCCCAGGAGGAGGCCGTGCTCCGCGTCGCCCAGGAGGCCCTGCACAACGCGCTGCGCCACTCCGGCGCCGCGCACGTCGACGTCACCCTGGACCGCCGCGGCCCCGGCGCCGTCCTGCGCGTCACCGACGACGGCACCGGCTTCGACCCGCGCACGGTGCGCCGCGCCGGCCGCCATCTCGGCCTGGTCTCCATGCGGGACCGGGCGAGCGGCACCGGCGGCACGCTCACGGTGGAATCGGCGCCCGGCAAGGGCACCACGATCGAGATGGAGGCCCCGGGTGGCTGACGCAATCAAGGTGCTGGTCGTCGACGACCACCAGGTGGTCCGCCGGGGCCTGCGCACCTTCCTGGAAGTACAGGACGACATCGAGGTGGTCGGTGAGGCGGCCGACGGCGCCGAGGGGGTGCAGCGGGCCGAGGAGCTGAGACCCGACGTGGTCCTCATGGACGTCAAGATGCCCGTCATGGACGGCGTCGAGGCGCTGCGCAGGCTGCGCGAGCTGGGCAACCCCGCGCGCGTGCTCATCGTCACCAGCTTCACCGAGCAGCGCACCGTGGTCCCGGCCCTGCGCGCGGGCGCCGCCGGGTACGTGTACAAGGACGTGGACCCCGACGCGCTGGCCGGCGCCATCAGATCCGTGCACGCCGGTCACATCCTGCTCCAGCCCGAGGTCGCCGGTGCCCTGCTGTCCCAGGAGGACACCGGCCTCGGCCAGGGCCGCGGCACCTCCCTCACCGACCGGGAGCGCGAGGTGCTGGGCCTCATAGCGGACGGCCGCTCCAACCGCGAGATCGCCCGCGCCCTGGTCCTCTCCGAGAAGACCGTCAAGACCCACGTGTCCAACATCCTGATGAAGCTCGACCTGGCGGACCGCACCCAGGCCGCGCTGTGGGCCGTACGGCACGGGGCGGCGGGCTGACCCGGCCGCACCGCGCACCGCGCACCGCGCGCCGCGCACCGGCACGGCGCACCGCGCACCGGCGCCGCGCACGGCACCTGGCGCACAGCACATGGCACCTGGCGCATGGCAACGGAGCGTTCCGTTCCGGACTGAGATTCATACCGTCGTGGGAATGTCCCCCGGATGGCGCAACCTCCAGGCATCCCGGCCGTTCTCCAGTGCGTGCCGCGGCGACTGCCGCGGCGGACACCAGAAGGGCTTGGAACGTGAAGAACCTGAAGAAGGCAGCGGCCGTGACGATGGTGGCCGGCGGACTCATCGCCGCCGGTGCCGGAATGGCCTCCGCCGCCGACGGCGCCGCGGCGGCCGGTGCCGCCAAGGGCTCCCCGGGCGTCGTCTCGGGCAACACCATCCAGGTGCCCGTCGCCGTCCCGGTCAACGCCGTCGGCAACAGCGTCAACGTCATCGGCGTACTGAACCCGGCCTTCGGCAACCTCGGCCTCAACCGCTGAGAACGGCGCCACACCGATGCCCACGGCCTCCCGGGTCCGCCCCGGGAGGCCGGTCGGCTCAGCACACCCCGCGCACCACCCCCGCCGTTTCTCCTTCTCCTTCTCCTTCTCCTTCTACCGGGTGCCCCTCTCCCGCTTCTCCCGCTCCTCGATCACGGAGTTGTACGCCGCCACCTGCGCCCGCCGCGCCGTACGCTCCACCGGCCGCAGCGCGGCCCCCCGCGCGGCCATCTCCGACGCGCTCACCGCCCCGCCGTGCCCGTTGCCGTACGCCAGCGACACCAGCAGCCCCACCCGCTGCGCCAGCTCCAGCACCCGCACCGCCCGCGGCGGATACCCGGGCGCGAGCACCTCGCGGCCCCGCTCGGCCCGCGCCCGGTAGGCGTCGAGCGCCGCCTCCGCCACCGGCCCCGACCCGGCGACGTCCAGCCGCGACAGCACCTCGGTCGCCTCCCGCAGCGCCTCGGCCAGCTCCCGCTCGGCCTCGCCCAGCGACGGCACGTCGGCGGGCGGTGCCTCCCGCACCGGCAGCACATGCCAGACCACCTCGGCGTGCACATCACCCGCCGGCCCCGCCTCGTGCACCTCGGGCACCAGCCCGAGCGCGGCACCGTGGCACACCACCGCCTCACCGGCCTCCAGCGCCCGCGCGTTGAACTCCGGCGGACCGCTCAGCCCCAGCGGATGACCCGGCACCGGCAGCGCCACCCGCAGGGCACCGGCCCCGAGCGTGCGCAGCCGCCCCAGCGCGAGCGTGAGCCCGACCGGCCCCGACTCGCCGGGCAGCCCCGCCACCCGGTGGACGGCGTCCTCACCCACCACGGCGAGCACGGCGTCGTCCGGCGCGACAAGTCCGGCAAGAAGGGCATTTCCCCAAGCTGCGAGGCGTCCTGAACGCGGTTCCGAGAGCATGCGTCCACCCTAAGGACCGGACCGATGGAACAGCCCGCCCGGCCGGTGGCGTAGATTCGGTGGGGGCTGCGCCCACCGGCGCGGCGGACCGAGCCACAGGCGTACGCGACAGCCGAGACCGGCGGCACACTGCAAGGGGAGACAACGCGCTCATGAGCGATGTTCTGGAGCTTCAGGACGTATCCGTGGTCCGCGAGGGCCGGGCTCTGGTGGACCAGGTCTCCTGGTCGGTCAAGGAGGGCGAGCGCTGGGTCATCCTCGGCCCGAACGGCGCCGGCAAGACCACCCTCCTGAACGTCGCCTCCAGCTACCTCTACCCCAGCAAGGGCACCGCCACCATCCTCGGCGAGACCCTCGGCAGGCCCGGCACCGACGTCTTCGAACTGCGCCCCCGCATCGGCGTGGCCGGTATCGCCATGGCCGAGAAGCTCCCCAAGCGCCAGACCGTCCTCCAGACCGTGCTGACCGCCGCCTACGGCATGACCGCCGGCTGGCAGGAGGAGTACGAGGACGTCGACGAGCAGCGCGCCCGCGCCTTCCTCGACCGCCTCGGCATGACCGACTACCTCGACCGGCGCTTCGGCACCCTCTCCGAGGGCGAGCGCAAGCGCACCCTGATCGCCCGCGCCCTCATGACCGACCCCGAACTGCTGCTCCTGGACGAGCCCGCCGCCGGACTCGACCTCGGCGGCCGCGAGGACCTGGTCCGCCGGCTCGGCCGGCTGGCCCGCGACCCGATCGCTCCCTCCATGATCATGGTCACCCACCACGTCGAGGAGATCGCTCCCGGCTTCACCCACGTCCTGATGATCAACCAGGGCAAGGTGCTCGCCGCCGGACCGCTGGAGCTGGAGCTGACCTCCCGCAACCTCTCCCGCTGCTTCGGCCTCCCGCTCGTCGTCGAGCAGGTCGGCGACCGCTGGACCGCCCAGGGCCTCCCGCTCTCCTGACCCGCGCCGAACTCCCCACCCGCGCAGCCGACTCGCTCTCCCGCCGCCGTCAACGGCCGCCCCCTCGGCCCCGGTTGACGACCACTTCTCCCGAACCCTGCACCGAGGCACCCCCCGTGCGCCCTGTCGGTCTCGCGACCCGCGGTCCTACCATGACCATGTGAACGACATCGACGCATGGGTGTGGTGGCTCGTCGGCGCGGCGGCGCTCGGAATCCCGCTCGTGGTGACCGCGATGCCCGAGTTCGGCATGCTCGCGGTCGGCGCCGTCGCCGCCGCGGTCGCCGCGGGACTCGGTTTCGGGACCGTCGTCCAGGTCCTCGCCTTCCTCGCCGTCTCCGTCGCCCTCATCGCCGTCGTACGCCCCATCGCGGCCCGGCACAGCAGGCAGAGCCCCCGACTCGCCACCGGCATCGACGCGTTGAAGGGCAGGCAGGCCCTCGTGCTCGAACGCGTCGACGGCACCGGCGGACGGATCAAGCTCGCCGGTGAGACCTGGTCCGCGCGGGCGCTCGACCCCGGCCGCAGCTACGAGCCCGGGACCGAGGTCGACGTGGTCGAGATCGAGGGAGCCACCGCCATCGTCATGTGACCTGCGCCGAACACCCCACGAGGCGGACGACGGTCTGTCAGACTCGACCAGCAAGATCTTCAACAGCCGCAGAGCCCATAAGATCTTCCTAGAGCGCCGAGGCGGAGAGGGGACAGGGAACCCACGATGGAACCGGTCATCATCGTCCTGATCATTCTGGTGGTGTTGGTCTTCATCGCCCTGATCAAGACCATCCAGGTCATCCCACAGGCCAGCGCGGCCATCGTGGAGCGCTTCGGCCGCTACACGCGGACACTGAACGCGGGCCTCAACATCGTCGTCCCGTTCATCGACACCATCCGCAACCGCATCGACCTGCGCGAACAGGTCGTGCCGTTCCCGCCGCAGCCGGTGATCACCCAGGACAACCTGGTCGTCAACATCGACACCGTCATCTACTACCAGGTGACCGACGCCCGCGCCGCGACCTACGAGGTCGCCAGCTACATCCAGGCGATCGAGCAGCTCACCGTCACCACCCTGCGCAACATCATCGGCGGCATGGACCTGGAGCGCACCCTCACCTCCCGCGAGGAGATCAACGCGGCCCTGCGCGGCGTCCTCGACGAGGCCACCGGCAAGTGGGGCATCCGCGTCAACCGCGTCGAGCTGAAGGCCATCGAGCCGCCCACCTCCATCCAGGACTCGATGGAGAAGCAGATGCGCGCCGACCGTGACAAGCGCGCCGCCATCCTCCAGGCCGAAGGTGTGCGGCAGTCCGAGATCCTGCGCGCCGAGGGCGAGAAGCAGTCCCAGATCCTGCGCGCCGAAGGTGAGGCCAAGGCCGCCGCGCTGCGCGCCGAGGGCGAGGCCCAGGCCGTCCGTACGGTCTTCGAGGCCATCCACGCCGGAGACCCGGACCAGAAGCTCCTCTCCTACCAGTACCTCCAGATGCTGCCGAAGATCGCCGAGGGCGACGCCAACAAGCTCTGGATCGTCCCCAGCGAGATCGGCGACGCCCTCAAGGGGCTCTCCGGCGCCATGGGCAACTTCGGTCCCCTGGGCGGCAATTCAGGCGGCGGCAACGGCGGCGGCAGCACCGTACCGGCCCAGAACGACGGCAGGAACGCCCCCGCCGAACGCCGCGAGAAGCCCTTCATCGACTGAGGCGCCGGGCCGCCAGGACTCCGGGGCAGCGGGCCGCCAGGACACCGGGCCGGCAGAACACCGGGGCAGCGGAGAACGGGCACCCGGAGACGGGTGCCCGCAGCCCGCGCCGACGGCGGGAGGACGTCAGGCGGCCGCGCGGCCCAGCCAGTCCGGCAGCGCCGCACGGTCGTCCGCGCCCAGCGCGAACAGCATCGCGTCCGCCGGTGTCGGCTCGAACGGCTCCCGCAGCAACGGCATCCCCGCCTGCTGAGGAGTCCGGTCCGCCTTGCGGTGGTTGTCCTCCGCGCACGAGGCCACCGTGTTCAGCCAGGTGTCCTGCCCGCCGTGCGACCGCGGTATGACGTGGTCCACGGTCGTCGCCCGACGGCCGCAGTACGCGCACCGGTGCCGGTCGCGCACCAGGACGCCCCGCCTCGACCACGGTGCTTGTCTTCGGAAGGGCACCCGTACGTACCGGCACAGCCGGATCACCCGGGGTGCGGGGATGTCCACCGCGGCCCCGCGCATCCGCAGTTCGGGGTGGGCCTGCTCGACGACGGCCTTGTCCTGGAGCACCAGCACCACGGCTCGGTTCAACGTCACCGTCGACAGCGGCTCGAAGCTCGCGTTCAGCACCAGCGTGTCCCGCATCCGGCCCACCTCCCGTGTGCACCTGCCCACCCCCCGGCGGGCCCGGCTCAACTCTCTACGGGCGCGTCGGGATGGACAACGCAATAAAAATGCCCGCCTCCGATCACTTCCAAGACCAGAGGCGGGCAAACGTTCCGTGAACGCGAAAACGCGCGGCGGGGGGCTCAGCTTTCGGCGGGCACCTCGTACTCACCGATCAGCTGCGCCCGCGCCAGCGTGTGGAACCGCAGGTTGAAGCCCACCACGGCGGGCGAGGCGGCGGCGTCCGGACCGAGCTTGTCCTGATCGACGGCGTACACCGTGAAGACGTACCGGTGTGGCCCGTCCCCGGGCGGCGGCGCGGCACCGCCGAAGTCCTTCGACCCGTAGTCGTTGCGCGCGTGCACCGCGCCCTCGGGCAGCCCCTCGAACTTCCCGCCGCCCGCGCCCGCCGGCAGCTCCGTCACCGAGGCCGGGATGTCGAACACCACCCAGTGCCAGAACCCGCTGCCCGTCGGCGCGTCCGGGTCGTAGCAGGTGACGGCGAAGCTCTTGGTCCCGGCCGGGAAACCTTCCCAGCGCAGCTGCGGCGAGGTGTTCCCCGCCGACTGGACCTGGGCGTCCTTGAGCCTCGCACCCTCCTGCACGTCGTCACTCGTGACCGTGAACGACGGCACGGGCGGATGGAAGTCGTGGGGGAGTGGCCGCCGCTTCAGCTCGGGCACCTCGGTACCTCCTGGTCGTTCTGATCGTTCCGGCTGTCGGTACCGACCTTAGGGCCTTGTCAGAACCAGCTCCGCTTGCTGCCGACCTCGGCGATCCACTGGTGCAGATACGCCGCCCAGTCGGTCTGCCGGTAGTCGTGCAGGCCCACCTGGAACGAGCGGTAGGTGTCGCTGCCCTCGCTGAACAGACCGGGCTTCTTGTCCATCTCCAGCACCACGTCCATCGCCTGCTCGTCGGCGACGAAGCTCAGCTCGACCTCGTTCAGACCCCGGTACTCCGACGGCGGGTAGAACTCGATCTCCTGGTAGAACGGCAGCCGCTGCCGTGTCCCGCGGATGTGACCGCGCTCCATGTCCGCGTGCTTGAACCGGAAGCCCAGCTGGATGAACGCGTCCAGGATCGCCTTCTGCGCCGGCATCGGGTGCACATTGATCGGGTCGAGGTCACCGGAGTCCACGGCACGGGCGATCGCCAGCTCCGTCGTCACCCCGATGTTCATACCGCGCAGCGCCTGCCCGTCGATCATCGTGACCGGCGTCTCCCAGGGGATCTCCAGACCGAAGGGCACCGTGTGCACGGCACCGGCCTGGAGCTCGAAGGCCCCACCGAGCCGCACCTTGGTGAACTCGATGTTCTGCTTGTACTCCTCGTCGCCGCTCTCCACCTCGACCCTGGCCTGCAAGCCGACCGAAAGGCCCTCGATCGCCTGGTTCACGGACCCGCCCTGGATCCGCACCTCGCCCTGGACGACACCGCCCGGCACGACGTTGACCTCGTGCAGTTCGGTCTCGACGGACGCCCCGCCGGCTCCGAGGCTCGCGAGCAGCTTCCTGAACGCCATGACTCTCCTTATACGGTGTGGATCCCCGACCCCACGGCGCGGATCCCTGATCCCTACATACGCGACGCGGCCCCGACCGGTTCCGCGTCCACACCCTGGCAAGGGGAGGGATCTTTGACCAGTCCTTGAGACCCACCCGTCTGGACTACGCTCGGACGCCATGATCGCGCCCCCGGACCGTACGCCGCTGCCCAGAGAGTTCTTCGACCGTCCCGTCCTGGAGGTCGCCCCCGACCTCCTGGGGCGGACCCTGCTCCGGACGACCCCCGACGGCCCGATCGCCCTGCGCCTGACCGAGGTCGTGTACGTCTACTTCACCTACGGCATGTCAAGGCGGTCAGCATGAACGTCGATCTTCTCGCCCACCCTGCCGAAGAAGTCGCCCCCAAGCTGCTCGGGAGTGTACTCACCTGCAAGACCCCGGAGGGAACCGTGAGCATCGCCATCACGGAGACCGAGGCGTACTCCGGCGCGGCGGACCCGGCTTCCCACGCCTACCGGGGCCGGACACCCCGTAACGCGGTCATGTTCGGACCCGCAGGACACCTGTACGTCTACCGCTCCCACGGCCTGCACTGGTGCGCCAACGTCGTCACCGGGACGGACGGCACCGCCTCGGCCGTCCTCATCCGGGCGGGCAGGGTCATCGAGGGGGAGGACCTGGCCCGCCAGCGGCGAGGGGAGAAGGTAGAGGGCGCACGGCTCGCCCGAGGCCCGGGGAACTTCTGCCAGGCACTCGGCATCAGGGCGGAGCACAACGGCGCAGACCTCCTGGCAGGTACCTCGGTCATGCTGGCCAAGGGTGAGCCGGTACCTGCCGCGCTCATCCAGGTTGGCCCTCGGGTAGGCGTGAGCAAGGCTCATGACTGGCAACACCGGTTCTACCTGGCCGGTGATCCGACGGTGTCGGCGTACCGACTGAGCCCCAGAGCAAAACCGTCCGCCGGAGCCTGAGCAGGCGATGCGTGATCGTCCGCCAGCGCAGCGCGTGACGCGTTCCTGGCCGGTCGATCGACTGCGGACGGGAGGGCTCCCCAACGAGGCCCTCCCTCCTTTGTGCAGGATGCGTCGGCCGATCCGTCGGCCAGGTCGCCGCCGTCGCTCTGCTCGGCGAGTGCCAGCAGGGAGACGACCGGCCAGCGAACCGCCCGCTCGGTCAGAACGAACGTGAACCGCTTCGAGGCGTCGTAGAGCACGGCTTGCCGTCGGAGTTTTCGGAGGTTCCGCCACTCGGTGTTCGCCATCCTGGCGAGGGCGGAGACCTCGGCGACCAGTGCCGGGGGAGCATCCAGCGCTCGCAGGGTCTGCTCGACGTCGATTAGGGACGGCCGTGTCCGGCCGTTCTCGATGCGAGACACCTTCGACTGGGACATGTTGCAGCGCGCCGCAAGCCGTTCCCCTGAGAGGCCGGCTTGCCTGCGCAAGTCCCGAAGCAGAGAGGCGAGTTCGGTGCCGGAGTCGCCAAGCTGCTCAGCTTCGAACGTCACTCCGCCACGCGCTCCGCGTACTCCAAGAAGGGAACCGACTCGGAAACGGGCGATGCGCTGCCACTCGACGAACGGCGCAGGGTCACCCCCGTACAGCTCCCGGCTGATCTGTGTGCCGTCGACCTCGTAGTGCATCAGGACGACCGTCGAGCGGTCGAGCATCCAGAAGTCCCCAACTTCCGGCAACGGGTTCTCGCGCTCGGTCACGTCAAGGACGCGGATGTCCTCCCCGACGAGCACGTGCGGGGCGTAGTACCGGGAGAACTCGAAGCGCAGGTACTCGGAGAGCGGCCGAGTCAGGACGTGCACTCGAACTGGGCAGCGAGAGGTGCGCACAGAGGCTCCGAGGGATGTACGACTCCTTCCCGCCGGGTATGACGACGGGTCCCGCCCGACTCTCGTCAGACAGGGCCCGTCGTCACTCGGCGCCGACGTCCGGCTCGGCCCTCCGCGCGGATCTCAGGGGTTCCGGAACGTGATCCGGCAGTGCTCGCCCTTGAAGGACCGGACCCCTCGACCGCGCGGCATCAGCTCGACTCACTCGCAGACCTGCATGACGACGGTCCGCACGTAGTCGATGCGGTCGGGGTCCTCGTAGTCCAGTTCCTCCCAGAGGTACTCGACGTCGCCCAGGTCGACTCGTACCCGCTGCGATGCCAGGTCTGCCAGCTCTGCGCGAATCTTGGTCAGGTCGGCGTCACACCTGCCGATGCCCGTCCGCAGGGTCGACGCGTCGATGTTCCCGACGGCGAACATCTCTGCCAGGGCGGTACGCCTCTCGGATGCGGCCGTCTCCTCGGCCAGCAACTCGGCCTCCCGCTTCTCGTCTGCGGCATCCGTGGCCGGTGCCGCGTTCCACTCCTCGGCCCTGTCGATGACCTTCCTGACTACGAAGGAGTCGAGCGGGTCCGCGGGGCAGGTGATGCACCGGCCACCCGAACAGGTGTAGATGCGGTACCGCTCGCCTGCCGCGTTCTTCTTGCTCCACCCCTGAGTGACGACGGCCTGACACTTCGAGCAGCGGACCACGCCGGACAGCAGGGCCTTGCGCTTGCCGCCGCCGCCCGTCTTGCGCTCCGGGTCGCTCAGGTAGCGGACCAGGGCCCGGAATATGCCCTCGGAGACGATCGCCTCCCAGTTGCCCGCGCCGGTCTCCTCGGTCCGCCGCACGTGCGTCCCGTCCGGCTTCTCGACCCACTGCGAGTACGTCTGGATTCCCGCGTTCCGCGGCTTCAAGAGGACCATCCGAAGGTTCGAGCTGCGCCACTCCTTCCCGTGCGGCGAGAGCAGCCCACGCGTGTTCCAGTCCTTCGCGACGGACCAGAGGGTGACGCCGGCCAGGACGTCCCGGTACGCCTGCCGCAGGGCTTCCGCCTCTGCTTCCCGGTGCCTGCCGTCCCGCTCGAAGCCGAAGGGGCGAGTACTCCAGAAGGGCCTCCCCGACTCCCGGCGCCGCTGGTGTCCGAGTACCTGACGCTCCACTCGCATCTCGGTCTCGTTGCGAGCCACCACAGCGCCGATGCGAGCAGCGAGACGCCCGGACGGGGTGGACAGGTCGAGCACTCCCTGCGCCTGTGCGGCGGCCAGAGTGACGCCGGTCGCCTCGGCCAGGTCCACCAGATCCTCAAGGTCCCAGGGGGTGCGGTACATACGGTCGTAGTGGCGGGACACGATGGCGTCCGCCTGGCCGTCCTCCACCAGAGCCTTGACGCGTTCCCACTCCGCGCTCCGCCTGGTTCCCCGTTTCGTCGAAGCCGAGGTGTCCTTCTCGACGATCGTGGCTACGACCGACCAGCCCTTCCGGTCGCACAGCGCCTGACTCAGCTCGACCTGTTGTGACAGGTTCCCACCCTTGGACTCCTCGCCCCTCGGGGTGGGGCTGAGCCTGGCGTAGATGATCGCTCGCACTGCCTGTCTCCTGCTTGTCGTCTGCTGTGCCGATGCTGCCGGGCCAACGATGTACGTGCCTAGTGAGTTACCTATGGCATGTGGCACTGCATGAACCTGGTGTGCGGACCGGAAGGACAGGCGAGCGGGGTCCTGCTGCGGGCCGGCGAGATCACGGAAGGCGCCGAACTCGCCCGCACCCGCAGACTCTCGGCCCGGCCAGGTCCGCAGCGGCCCGCGCACCGGCGTCGCCGGCGAGGGCGGCGACGGCGACGCCCACCCCTGGCGCTACTGGGTCGCCGACGACCCGACGGTGAGCCCGTACCGCGCCCACGTGCCCAAGAAGCGCCGAAGTTGACTCGTCTCGGGAAGGTGCGTAATGTATCCCGAGCCGCTGAACCGGGTACGGCGTTTGCCAGCAGCCGGAGCGGCCAACCCACTATCTAGCTCGCACCCCTTCGCCGGGGTCCATTCTGGTGTGCCCGCATGCCCGAATTCGAACCCGTCGGACCCGATTATGAATCGGGACGGGAATCGGCTAACGTAGTGAATGTCGAAAGGCCGGACGGCGAAAGCCGGAAAGCCCGAGGCAAACCCCCCGACTGGGAATCGGATCGGAAAAAGATCTGATAGAGTCGGAAACGCAAGACCGAAGGGAAGCGCCCGGAGGAAAGCCCGAGAGGGTGAGTACAAAGGAAGCGT
>NZ_JBSFSI010000024.1:0-111994 GCF_053589675.1 Streptomyces sp. NPDC003284 | reverse complement strand
CCGCACCGACCACCAAGTCAAACTCCGCGGCCAACGCATCGAACTCGGCGAAATCGAAACCGCGTTGACCGACACACCCGGCATCGCACAAGCCGCCGCACACGTCCGCGAGGACCGGCCGGGGGTGCAGCAGCTCGTCGCCTATGTGGTGCCCGCGCCCGGTGCGGCCGTCGTACCGGACGAGCTGCGTGCCCATGCGGCGGAGCGGCTGCCCACGTACATGGTCCCGGCGCTCTTCGTGACGCTGGACGCCCTGCCGCTGAGCACGAACGGCAAGCTCGACCGCCGTGCTCTGCCCGTGCCCTCGGGTGCGGCCCGGTCCGTCTCCTCGGGAGCGGGTGCGGGGGCGGCGCAGGTGCTCGCCCGGCTGATGGCCGAGGTGCTCGGGCTGCCGGCCGTGGACGTCGAGGACAACTTCTTCGAGCTGGGCGGCGACAGCATCGTCTCGATCCGGCTGGTGAGCCTCGCCCGCAAGGCCGGGCTCACCGTCACGGCACGCCAGGTGTTCCAGCATCCGACACCGGCCGCGCTCGCCGTGGTCGTGGCGCCCGAGGACACCGGTACGGCTCCGCGTCCGGCGGACGTGGGCACCGGGCCCCTGGTGCTGCCGCCGGCCGCGCACTGGCTGGCGGCCCGGGGCGGCCCGTACGAGCGCTTCTGTCAGGCCCGACTGGTGCGGCTGCCCGCCGGAGTGCGCGCGGCCGATCTGGTCACGGCGCTCCAGGCGGTGCTGGACCGGCACGACGGGCTTCGGCTGGCGCTGACGGTGGCGCGGCCGGGGCTGTGGAGCGCCGAGGTGCGGCCGGTGGGCGCACTGGCGGCCGCTTCGGTGCTGCGTACGGTGGACGCCGTGGGCCTCGGTGACGGGGCGCTGCGTGAGCTGGTGGCGCGCGAGTCGGACCGGGCGGCCGGGGAGCTGGATCCGGTGGCCGGACGGACGGTGCGGGCGGTGTTCCTCGACGCCGGTCCGGCCGGGCCGGGCAGGCTGCTGCTGGTGGCGCACCATCTGGTGGTCGACGAGGTGTCATGGCAGATCCTGCTGCCCGATCTGCGGGCGGCCTGGGAGGCCGCGGCGGCGGGCCGGGCGCCCGCGCCGGAGCCGGTGCCGACGTCGCTGCGGACCTGGACGGCCGGGCTGCTCGCCGAGGCGCACAGTGCGCGTCGGCTGGCGGAGCTGGACCGCTGGCTGGCGGAGGCACAGCGCGGGCGGCTGCTCACCGACCGGGCGCTGGATCCGGGGCGGGACACCGTGTCGACGGCGCGCAGGCTCGATGTGCGGCTGTCGGCCGAGCGGACGGCACCGCTGCTGGAGCGGGTCCCCTCGGCGGTGCACGGCACGGTGAACGACATCCTGCTGACCGCGTTCGCGGTGTCCGTGGGCGACTGGGCGGCCCGTGCGGGCCGGTCGGCGGAGGCGGCCGGGTTCGCGGTGGACCTGGAGGGGCACGGCCGGGAGCAGGATCTCGTGCCGGGCGCCGATCTGACCCGTACGGTCGGCTGGCTGACCTCGGTGTATCCGCTGCGGCTGGGGGCGCGCGCCTATGACCCGGCGGCCGTGCTGGCGGGGTCCGAGGACGCGGGCGCGGCTCTGAAGGAGGTCAAGGAGCAGGTGCGCGGTGTGCCGGACGGCGGGGTGGGCGCGGGTCTGCTGCGCCGGCTGAACGCCGGTACGGCCGGGCTGTTCGGTCCCGGCGCGGCCGAGATCCTGTGGAACTACCTGGGCCGCCAGACGGCCCGCGCCACCGCCGACTGGGGTCCGGCCCCCGAGGCGGACGCCCTGGCCGTGGCCCCTGATCCGGCCCTTCCGCTCTCCCACGCGCTGGAGGTCGTCGCCGAGGTGACGGGCGGACCGGACGGGCCGCAGCTCGCGGCGTCGTTCGTGTGGGCGGGCGGGGTCCTGTCCCAGGGCACCGTCAGCGCGCTGGCGGACGGCTGGCTGGACGCGCTGGACACCTTTACCGCCTGGGCGGACGGCGGGGCGACCGCCGGGCACACGCCCTCGGACCTCGACCTGCTCGAACTCGACCAGGACCAGATCACCATGCTCGAAGAAATGTGGAGGGCCCAGCAGTGAAGCAGGCTCGGATCGAGGACATGCTGCCGCTGTCCCCCTTGCAGCAGGGCATGTTGTTCCATTCCGTCTACGACGCCGGGCGGGGCGCCGCCGATGTGTACACCGTGCAGGTCACGGTGGCGCTGGCGGGGCCGGTCGACGCGGCCCGGCTGGAGCGGGCGGCGGTGGCGCTGCTGCGGCGGCACCCGAATCTGCGGGCCGGGTTCTGGCACGAAGGGGTGCCGCAGCCGGTGCAGTTCGTGCCGGTGGAGGTGCGCATCGGGGTCGATCGCGCCGATCTGTCCGCCGCCGGGGAGGCCGGGCGGGCGCTGGCCGAGCTGGAACGCGCCGAGCTGGAGCGGCGGTTCGAGCTGCACCGGCCGCCGCTGGTGCGGCTGGTGCTGGCCCGGGTCGCCGACGACGACCACCGGCTGGTGATCACCGTGCACCACATCCTGGTGGACGGATGGTCCATGCCGCTGCTGGTGGGCGATCTGCTGGCGCTGTACGGCAGTGACGGCGACGCGTCCGCGCTGCCCGCGGTGCGTCCGTACCGGGACCATCTGAAGTGGCTGAAGAAGCAGGACGTGGCGGCGGCCGAGGCCGCCTGGCGGCGGGCGCTGGCGGCGCTGGAGGAGCCGACGCTGGTGGCGCCGCCCGATCCGGCGCGTCCGGCGGTGCGGCCGGGTGTGCATACGCTGAAGCTGTCGGCCGGGGCCACGGCGCGGCTGACGGCGGCCGCGCGGCGGCTCGGGACGACGCCGAGCACCCTGATCCAGTGCGCGTGGGGCCTGGTCATAGGTCAGTTGACGGGGCGTCAGGACGTGGTGTTCGGTCTGACGGTGTCGGGGCGCCCGGACGAGATACCGGGGGTCGAGTCGATGCTCGGCCTGTTCATCACCACTGTGCCGGTCCGGCTGGTGCCGCGCCCGGAGGAGAGCGTGGCGGGGCTGCTGCGGCGGTTCCGGGACGAGCAGAACGCACTGCTGGCCCACCACCATCTGGGGCTCGGCCCGATCCAGAAGCAGGCGGCCGGCCGGGAGCTGTTCGACACGCTCGTGGTGATCGAGAACTATCCCGTGGACCCGGGGGCGACGCGCACGGTCGGCGGCGGGCTCCGGGTGACCGGGGTGGAGGCGCGTGACGCCACGCACTATCCGCTGACCCTCGCCGTGGCCCTGGAGGAGCGTGCTCTGCTGCGTCTGGAGTACCGGCCCGATCTGTTCGACGCCCGGCACGCGGAACTGCTCGCCGGACGTCTGGCGCTGGCGCTGGAGCGGCTGTCCGGGCCCTCCGAAGTCGCTGTCGGCGCCCTGGAGCTGCTGCCCGAGGCGGAGTCCCGGCGGGTGCGCGAGAGCTGGCGGGGTCCGGTGCGGGACGTACCGGGCGGGACGGTCGCGGACCGGTTCGCGGAGCAGGCGGCGCGGACGCCGGACGCCGTCGCGGTGGTCGCGGGCGAGGTGACGCTCACCTTCGCGGAGCTGGAGCGGCGGGCCGCGCGGCTGGCCGCGCTGCTCGTCGCGCGCGGGGTGGGCCCGGAGTCGGTGGTGGCGCTGGCGGTGCCCCGGTCGGCGGAGTCGGTGGTGGCGATCCTCGCGGTGCTGCGGGCCGGTGGTGCCTATCTGCCGCTCGACCTGGACCATCCGGCGGACCGGCTGGCGTACATGCTCGACGACGCCGCTCCGGTGTGCGTGCTGACCACCTCCGACGCGGTCGGTCTGCTGCCGCGGTCGGGCGGGCCGGAGCGCATCCTGCTGGACGCGCCCGCGACCTGGGCCGGGCCGATCGCGTCCGAGGCGGCGCCCGGGTGCCCGGACGTGGTGGCGGAGCACCCGGCGTACGTGATCTACACCTCGGGTTCGACGGGCCGGCCCAAGGGAGTGGTGCTCACCCACGGCGGGTTGTCCAACCTGTACGCGAACCACATCGGCGAGGTCTTCGGTCCGGTGGTCGCGGCGGCGGGCGGGCGCACCCTGCGGGCCCTGCACACGGCGTCGTTCAGCTTCGACACCTCCTGGGAGCAGCTGTTCTGGCTGATCGCCGGGCACGAACTGCATGTGCTGGACGAAGTGGGCCGCCGTGACGCGGAGTTCGTGGTGGGATACGTCCGCGGGCGGCGCATCGACGCGATGGACGTGACCCCCACCTACGCCCGACAACTGCTCGACTGGGGTCTGCTGGACGCCGCGCACCACCGGCCCGCGCTGCTGCTGCTCGGCGGCGAGGCGGTGCCGCCGGAGCTGTGGTCCGAGGTGCGGGACGCCGGTGGCGTCATGTCGGTGAACCTGTACGGGCCGACCGAGTACACGGTGGACGCGCTCGCCGCCGACCTCTCCGTGCGCGGCACGCCGGTCGTGGGGCGGCCCATCGGCAACACCGGCGCCTATGTGCTGGACGGCGCGCTGCGCCCGGTCCCGGCGGGGACGACGGGCGAGCTGTACCTCGCCGGTCACGGTACGGCGCGCGGCTATCTGGGCCGGTTCGCGCTGACCGCCGAGCGGTTCGTCGCCGACCCCTACGGCCCGCCCGGCACCCGGATGTACCGCACCGGTGACCTCGTACGGCTGGGCGCGGACGGGGAGTTGGAGTATCTGGGGCGGGCCGACGACCAGGTGAAGATCCGGGGGTACCGGATCGAGCCGGGCGAGGTGGAGTCCGCGCTCGTCTCGCTGGACGGTGTGACGTCCGCCGCGGTCGTGGTCCGCGAGGACACTCCCGGGGTCAGGCGGCTGGTCGGCTATGTGACGGGCGCCGCCGATCCGGTGGCGGTCCGCGCGGAGCTGGCGGCGGTGCTGCCCGATCACCTGGTTCCGGCAGCCGTCGTGGTGGTGGAGGCGCTGCCGACGACGGTCAACGGCAAGCTGGACCGGGCCGCGCTGCCCGCTCCGGTGCTGACGGGCGCGGCGGTGTCCCGGGCGCCGCGCGACGCCCGTGAGGAGACGCTGTGCCGGGTCTTCACGGAGGTGCTGGGCCTGGCCTCGGCGGGTGTGGACGACGACTTCTTCGCCCTGGGCGGTGACAGCATCGTCTCCATCCAGCTGGTGACGCGGGCGCGTAAGGAGGGCCTGGTGCTCTCCCCGCGCGATGTGTTCGAGCAGCGCACCCCGGCGGGTCTGGCGGCCGCCGCCCGCGCTGTGGACGCCGGTGCCGCCCCGGTCGTGTCCCGGGAGCCGCTGGTGGTCCCGGACGCGGCCGGGCGGGCGGCGCTCGCCGGGGCGTTCGGTGAGATCGCCGAGGTGCTGCCGCTGGCGCCGCTCCAGGAGGGCCTGTACTTCCACGCGGTGTACGACGACCGGGCGCTGGACGTCTATCTGATGCAGAACTTCGTGGAGCTGCGGCACGCCGTCGACACGGGCGCGCTGCGGGCCGCGTTCGACGCGATGCTGCGCCGGCATCCCCATCTGCGCTCGGGCTTCTGGCACGAGGGTCTGCCCCAGCCGGTGCAGGCCGTCCCGGCCGCGTGGGAACTGCCGTGGCGGATCGAGGACTTGACCGGCCTCGACGAGGAGGCGCAACGGGCCGCGCAGCGTGAGTTCTCCCTCGCCGACGCGGCGACCCGCTTCGACCTGTCCGCGCCGCCGCTGATGCGCGTCACCCTGCTCAAGTTCGCCGAGGACCGCTGGATGCTGTGTGTGACGCAGCATCACATCCTGACCGACGGCTGGTCGGAGTCGCTGTTCTTCGAGGAGCTGTTCGCGCTGTACGGGCGCGGCGGCGACCTGGACTCGCTGCCCCCGGTGACGCCGTACCGGGACTATCTGCGGTGGCTCGCGGACACCGACTCCCCGGCGGCGCTGGACGCCTGGCGGGCGCATCTGTCGGGGCTGGACCAGGCGACCCTGGTCGCACCGGCCGATCCGGCGCGGCAGCCGGTCACCGCCGAGGTGGTGGACATCGCGCTCGGCGAGGAACTCAGCGACGGGCTGCGGCAGTTCGCCCGTGGCTGCGGGGTGACGCTGAACACCGTGCTGTCGGCCGCCTGGGCGCTGTCGCTGGCGGCGCTGACCGGCCGGGACGACGTGGTGTTCGGTGCCACGGTCTCGGGCCGCCCGGCGGATGTGCCCGGCGTCGACCATATGATCGGCATGTTCATGAACACGCTGCCGTTCCGGGTGACGCTGCGCCCGGACGAGCCGCTGCGGGACCTGCTGGTACGGGTGCAGCGCGAGCACGCCGAGCTGCTGCCGCACCACTATCTGGGGCTCGGCCGCATCCAGCAGGCCACCGGGCTCGGGACCCTGTTCGACACGCTGTACGTGTTCCGGAACACGCCGCTGGACGACGCCGCCCGCGAGGAGGCCGTCGCCCGGTACGGCATCGGCTGGACGCACAGTGTGGACGGCACCCACTACCCGCTGACGCTGGCGGTGACGCCCGGCGCCTCGCTGGAGCTGAGTCTCGCCTACCGGCCCGACCTGTACGACGCGGCGACCGCCGGGGAGCTGGCGGCCCGGCTGCGCCGTCTGGTCTCGCAGTTCGCGGCGGGCGGTGCCACCGCGGTGGGCCGGCTGCACGCGCTGGCGGACGAGGAGCGGGCGGCGCTGCTGGAACTGGGCGACGACACGGGGCACCCGGTGCCGGACGTGTCGCTGATCGACCTGTTCGCGGGGCAGGCCGCGGCCACTCCGGACGCGACGGCGCTGGTCTTCGAGGACGAGCGGCTGAGCTACGCCGAGCTGGACGAGCGGTCCTGCCGTCTGGCGCGGGCCCTGATCGAGCGGGGCGCCGGTCCCGAGCGCACGGTGGCGCTGGGCCTGCCGCGTTCGGCGGACTTCGTCGTCGCCCTGTTCGCGGTGCTGCGGACGGGCGCCGCGTATCTGCCGCTGGACCTGGACCATCCGGTGGACCGGCTGGCGGCGATGGTCGAGGACGCCGCGCCGCTGTGCCTGGTGACCTCGACGGCGGTCACCGGCCGGGTGCCGAGCGTGCCGGGTGTGCCGCCGCTGGTGCTGGACGCGCCGCCGACCGTGGCGGACCTCGCGGGCCGCTCGGGCGCGCCGGTCACCGAGGACGAGCTGCTCGCGCCCCGGGACGGCCGCCACCCGGCCTACCTGATCTACACGTCCGGTTCGACGGGCCGCCCCAAGGGGGTCGTGGTGCCCTACGCCGGACTGGTCAACATGCTGTTCAACCACCGCGAGCGCATCTTCGGTCCGGCCGCGGAGCTGGCGGGCGGGCGCCGGATGCGGGTCGCGCACACGGTGTCGTTCGCCTTCGACATGTCCTGGGAGGAGTTCTTCTGGCTGGTGGACGGGCACGAGGTGCACGTCATCGGCGAGGACCTGCGGCTGGACCCGGCGGCGCTGACCGCGCACTACGACCGGGTCGGCATCGACGTCGTCAACGTCACCCCGTCCTACGGGCAGCAGTTGGTCGACGCCGGTCTGCTGGACGCGGACCGGCACCGGCCGACGCTGGTGCTGCTCGGCGGCGAGGCGGTGCCGGACTCGCTGTGGACGCTGCTGCGGGACACCGAGGGCACCCTGGGCTACAACCTCTACGGCCCCACCGAGTACACCATCAACGCGCTCGGCGCGGACGCGGACGCGAGCGCGTCCTCCTGCGTCGGCCGGCCCATCCACAACACCCGCGCCTATGTGCTCGACAGCGCGCTGCGGCCGGTGCCGCGCGGGGTCCCGGGCGAGCTGTATCTGGCGGGGGCGGGGCTGGCGCGCGGCTACTTCCGGCGCCCGGCGCTGACGGCGGAGCGGTTCGTGGCCGACCCGTTCGGCGGGTCCGGCACGCTGATGTACCGCACCGGCGACCTGGTGCGCTGGCGGGCGGACGGGCAGCTCGACTACCTGGGCCGTACCGACCACCAGGTGAAGATCCGCGGTTTCCGGATCGAGCTGGGCGAGATCGAGTCGGCGCTCACCGGCGATCCGGCGGTGGCCGCCGCCGCGGTCGCCGTGCACACGGGTCCCGGCGGGGTGAAGCGGCTGGTGGCGTACACCGTCGCCGCCTCCGGCGGTACGGACGCCCCGGACGAGCCGGGGCCGGACGCGCTGCGGGCCAGACTGTCGGCGCTGCTGCCGGAGTTCATGGTGCCGTCCGTGTTCGTCCCGCTGGACGCGCTGCCGCTGACGGTCAACGGCAAGGTGGACCGCGCCGCGCTGCCCGCGCCCTCCTTCGGGGACACGGGCGGGGGCCGCCCGCCGAAGGACACCCGCGAGGAGCTGCTGTGCGGGCTGTTCGCCGAGGTGCTGGGGCTCGAACGGGTCGGCGTGGAGGACAACTTCTTCGATCTGGGCGGCCATTCGCTGCTGGCGATGCGGCTGGTGGGCCGGATCCGCGCCGAGCTGGGGGTGCCGGTGCAGGTCGGTACGGTGATGTCGGCGCCGACGGTGGCCGGGGTGGCCGCGCGGATCGGCACCGACGCCCGCCGGGACGCCCTGCGGGTCGTGCTGCCGCTGCGCGAACGGGGTTCCAGGGCGCCGCTGTTCTGCTTCCACCCGGCCTCCGGATTCAGCTGGCAGTACACCGGTCTGCTGCGGAACCTGGACCCGGAGCGGCCGGTGTACGGCGTGCAGTCACCGGGCCTGTCGGGTCACCTGCCCGCCGTCGCGGACGTGGCCGGGCTGTGCGAGCTGTACCTGGCGGAGATCCGCGCCGTCCAGCCCGAGGGGCCGTACCACTTCGCCGGTTACTCCTTCGGCGGCACGGTGGCGCACACGCTGGCGGCGATGCTCCAGGAGCGGGGCGAGGAGGTGGCGTTCCTCGCGCTGCTGGACGCCTACCCGCCCGAGCGGGAGGACTGGTCCCACCTCGACTCCCCCGACTGGCGGGAGCGGCTGGAGCGGGAGGAGAGCGGCTTCCTGCTGTCGGTGGCCGGTCTCGACGGCGGCACCGGCGGTGCGGTGAGCCGCGCCGAGGCGGTCGCCGCGATCCGGGACAGCCAGGGTCTGCTCGCCGGGTTCGACGAGGAGTTGCTGCACGCTCTCGTCGACACCAATGTGCACTGTGTGCGGCTGCTCTCGCGCAGCCGGACCCGGCACTTCCGTGGTCCGGTGCTGTTCTTCACCGCCGCGCGCTCCACCCTCGCGCAGGACGCACCGGGCCTGGTGTGGCCCGCCCACATCGACGGCGCGCTGACCGAGCACGTACTGGACTGCGGTCACGACGAGATGATGTCGGCGGGTGCGCTGGACGAGATCGGTCCCCTGCTGGACGCGGCCCTGCGGGCCGTCCCGGACGGGGGCCCGCAGCGGCCGCCGACGGCGATTGACCCGGCGTCCGCCAGCCAACTAAGGTAAGCCTTACTTGCGTTGCCGGGCAGGTCGTCGCCGGGCCCCAGGCCCCGTTTCCGACACCGCCTCTTGCACGGCACCTGTCCCGCCGCCCCCGCCGTACCGGCCCCGCCCGATCCTCTCGGGCGCCGCCGTCCGGCCCGAGCGGCCCGTACGACACGCAACCGCCCATCCCACCGGCTCCGGCCGTCCTCCCAGGGAGAATCACATGTCCACGCCCGAGCACGCCACCGGCACCACCCCGGCGGGTCCCGCCGGCTCCTACGACGTCGTGGTGGTCGGCGGCGGCCCCGGCGGCTCCACCACCGCCGCCCTGGTCGCGATGGCCGGCCACCGCGTCCTGCTGCTGGAGAAGGAGTCCTTCCCCCGCCACCAGATCGGCGAGTCACTGCTGCCCGCGACGATCCACGGCGTCTGCCGCTTCCTCGGGGTGACCGAGGAACTGGAGAAGGCCGGTTTCATGCCGAAGCGCGGCGGCACGTTCCGCTGGGGTTCCAACCCCGAGCCGTGGAACTTCCTGTTCGCCTACTCCCCGCTGATGTCCGGCCCCACCTCCACCGCCTACCAGGTGGAGCGCATGAAGTTCGACAAGATCCTCCTCGACAACGCCCGCCGCCTCGGCGTCGAGGTCCGCGAACGGTGCACGGCCGTGGCCACGCTGAGCGAGGGCGAGCGGATCACCGGGCTGCGCTGGACCGATGAGGACGGCCGCACCCACGAGACCGCCGCCCGGTACGTGGTCGACGCCTCCGGCAGCAACAGCAAGCTCGCCCGCACGGTCGGCAAGCGCAACTACTCGGACTTCTTCCGCAATGTGGCCCTCTACGGCTACTACGAGGGCGGCAAGCGGCTGCCCGGCCCGGACGCCGGCAACATCCTGTGCTGCGCCTGGGACGACGGCTGGTTCTGGTACATCCCGCTCACCGACACGCTCACCAGCGTCGGCGCGGTCGTCAACCGCTCCCAGGTCGGCACCCTCTCGCGCGACCCCGAGGCCGCCATGGCCCAGTTCATCGAGCAGGCCCCGATGATCAAGGAATTCCTCCAGGACGCCGAGCGCGTCACCGAGGGCCCCTACGGCGAACTGCGCGTCCGCAAGGACTACTCGTACGCCATGGAGCGCTTCTGGCAGCCCGGCATGGTGCTGGTCGGCGACGCGGCCTGCTTCGTCGACCCGGTGTTCTCCACCGGCGTCCACCTGGCCACCTACGGCGGTCTGCTGGCGGCCCGTTCGATCAACAGCGCGCTCGACGGCGAGCTGGACGAGGAGCGCGCCTTCGGCGAGTTCGAGCGCCGCTACCGCCGCGAGTACGGCGTCTTCTACGAATTCCTGCTCGCCTTCTACGACATGCAGCACAACGAGGAGTCGTACTTCTGGCAGGCCCGCAAGGTGTCCCGGGCCGAGGCGACCGACCTGCGGGCGTTCGTGGAGCTGGTCGGCGGTGTCTCCTCCGGCGAGTCGGCGCTGACCGACCTGGAAACGCTCAAGGAGCGTTTCGGCGGCTCCTCCAGGGAGCTGGCGGACGCGGTCACCCGCACCGGGCCCGCGCAGACCGAGAGCGGCGAGCGGATGGGCGAGCTGTTCGGCACCCAGGTGGTGACGGAGGTGATGCAGGGCATGAACGAGGTCCAGGCCCGCGCCTCCATGGGCGGTGCGACCACCCTGGAGAAGCCGCTGTTCGAGGGCGGCCTGGTCGCCTCGTCCGACGGTCTCGGCTGGGCCGTGCCGGTGACGGCGGACGCCGCGGCCGCCGTGTCCGCGCAGGGGGGCCCGGCCGCATGACCGGGCGCGCCGTCACCGGTACGGGGGCGGTCCGGTGAGTGCCGAGGAGATCACGTCGAGCGTGCTGGCGGCCACCGGTGTGGTCGTCGCCCTCGCCGCCGGGCTCTCGGCGCTGGCCCGCCGGGTCGGGCAGCCGCCGGTGATCGGCCAGGTGCTCGTGGGCATCGTCCTCGGGCCGAGCGTGCTGGGCCGGTTCCCCGGCGACCCCAGCTCCGCGCTGGTCCCGGACGAGGCACTGCCCCACCTCGGGGTGCTCGGCCAGGTGGCGCTGGTGCTGTTCATGTTCTCCGTGGGCTGCGAGCTGGACACGTCCCTGCTGCGCCACCAGGGCCGGGCGGTCACCACGGTGTCCGCCGCCGCGCTCGCCGTCCCCATGGCGGCGGGCGCGGGGCTCGGCTGGCTCGTCCTCGGCAGCGATCTGGCGCCGCAGGGCGTTCCCGACGGCTGGGCCTTCCCGCTGTACCTGGCGGTCGCGCTCTCCATCACGGCGATGCCCGTCCTCGCGAGCATCGTCCGCGACCGCGGGCTGTCCGCGACGACACCGGGCACGGTGGCCACGGCCGCCGCGGCGCTGACCGACGTCGTCGGCTGGGTGCTGCTGGCCGGTGTCGTCGCACTCGCCGGTTCGGGAGGCCGCTCCCCGGCGGTGCTGATCGGGCTGCTGGCCTGCTATCTGCTGGCGATGCTGGCGGTGGCCCGGCCGGTGCTGCGGCGCACCGCCGCCCTCCGGGGGACGCTGCGCGACGGACCGCTGATCGCGGTGGCGCTGCTGTCCGGGTGGGCGACCAGCGTGCTCGGCCTGCACGCGGTGTTCGGGGCGTTCCTGGCCGGGCTGCTGATGCCGCGCCGTACGGACGGCACCCCCGACCCGGAGCTGGTGTCGTGGGCGGACCGGGCGGGCAGCCTGCTGCTTCCGGTCTTCTTCATCACCACCGGCTGGTCCGTCGACATCGGCGGGCTGGGCGGCGCGGACGTGCTGCTGCTGCTCGCGCTGTTCGGGGTGGCGGTCGTCGCCAAGCTCGGGGGCTGCACGCTCGCCGCGCGGCTCAGCGGCGGGAGCTGGCGGCAGAGCGCCGTCATCGGGGCGCTGATGAACACCCGGGGCCTGACCGAACTCATCGCGCTCAACGTGGGCAAGCAGGCGGGCCTGCTCGACGGCCGCTGGTACTCGCTGCTGGTGGTGGTAGCGGTCGCGACGACCGCGATGACGGGCCCGCTGCTGACCTGGCTCCGGCGGGACGGGGACGCCGAGGGCGGCGAGAACGGCGCAGACGGCACCGGCGAGCGTCCCGTCCCCGAGGTCGCCCACGCGGGGGCGGGCCCGGGGAACTGAAGGACGGCACGGCACGCGCGTCCAGGGCCCTGGGGCGGGGCGCGGGTGCCGTGGCGGCGCGGTGCGTCCGGGCTTCCCTCCTACGGCGTACGACCGGTCGTGCCGGGCGCGCGGTCCGGGTGAGGCTGGCCGTGGTGACCGTGGTCCGTGCCGAATCCCGTCGCGGTCCCGGCCGGTCGCCACGAGGAGCACGAGATGTACCGGAACACCCCAGCCGAGTCCGACGCCGGGCGGCGTGGGCACCGTCCTCGCGGTCGCCGCTCCGCGACGCGCCGCCCCGGCACCTGCTGAGCGGACCATGGCCCACCCCGGCACCCTCGTCCTGATCATGGCGGCGGCCGTCCTCGCACCGGTCCTCGCCGAGGCGGTGACACGCCTGGTCCGGGTGCCGCTGGTCATCTTCGAGATCGTGCTCGGTATCGTCATCGGCCCCGCGGTGCTCGGCTGGGCCCACCCCGACCGGGTCGTCGACACCCTCTCCGACCTGGGCCTGGCCATGCTCATCTTCCTCGCCGGGTACGAGATCGAGTTCGCGGCGGTCCGCGGGTCCACCCTGCGCCGCGCCACGGCCGCCTGGCTCGTCTCCCTCGCCGCCGGCATCGGGCTCGGCTTCCTGATCAGCGGCGGCGCGGCCTACCAGGCGTTCGTCATCGGCACCGCGCTGACCAGTACGGCACTGGGCACCGTGCTGCCGATCCTGCGGGACCAGGGGGAACTGCGCAGCCGCTTCGGCACGGTGGTGTCCGCCTTCGGCGCGGTGGGCGAGTTCGGGCCGGTCGTCGCCATGGCGCTGCTGCTCAGCGGACGCGGTCCGGGCGAGTCGACCGTGCTGCTCGTCGCTTTCGCCGTGATCACCGCGGGGGCCGTCCGGTGGGCACTGCGGCCCCGGCGGGCCTGGTTCTCCCGGCTCGTCGCCACGACCCTGCACAGCAGCGGCCAGTTCGCGGTCCGCTTCGTCATGCTGCTGCTGGCGGGCATGCTCGCCCTGGCGCAGGCGTTCGGCCTGGACATCCTGCTGGGCGCCTTCGCCGCCGGCGTCCTCACCCGGCTCGTGCTGCACAGCGCCTCGCCCGCGCACGGCGCGGAGGTCTTCGGCAAGGTCGAGGCCCTCGGGTTCGGGTTCCTCGTGCCGCTCTTCTACGTGGTGACCGGGATCGAGTTCGATCTGCGCGCCCTGATGCACGACCCACGCGCGGCGGCGCTGGTGCCCGTCTTTCTGCTGCTGTTCCTGCTGGTGCGGGGCGGCCCGGTCCGCCTCCTCGCGCCACCCGGACTCGGCCCCGGCGACCGCCGGGCGCTCACGCTGTTCGCGTCGACATGTCTGCCGCTCGTCGTGGCGATCACCACCATCGGTGTGGACCAGAAGGTGCTCGGCGGGGACCGGGCCGCGGCACTGGTCGGCGCCGCGATGGTCTCGGTACTGGTCCTGCCGGTGCTCGCGACGCGGCTGCGCGGAGGCGGCCGGCGAAAAGAACGGGCCTCTGTGTCCTCGGCGGAATCGGAGGCGTGGTGACGGACCGCAGCTCCGGAAGGCGGGCGGGCACGCCGGACGACCGGTCCCGGCCATCACCGTAAGATCTTTCGGAAACACGTCTGCGCCGCACTACGGACTCACCCGCAACGGCAGTCACAGGAATTCACGCCACCAGCCTTTTTCGGGCGTGCTGGAGATCTGTTGACCGATTTCCGACTCCACGGCAATTCCGCGATGCCGCAGAATAACCACGGACTCGCACCAGCCGGTTGATGCGGGATCAAGAACTCACCTGCACGCGCACTCAGTCCGCAGGGACTGACAACCTTGTCACCGCCGATCCGTTCGATTTTCCCGCCTCCCGAACGATTCGAACACACGGATTACCGGGGCCGACTGTTCCCGCACACGCCGGAACGGCCGGAACTCCGCCCTCCCCGTGAAAGGCGAACAGATGACCGACGACGCCGAAAAGCCCGCCGCACAGCCCACCGACTACGAGACCTTCATGGCCTCCGTGATCTCTCTCGACGGAAAGTCACTGATCGCCGACCTGCACAAGGCCCAGGCCGAGTTCCCCGAGCTGATCACCGCCTTCACCTACCTGAGCATCCACGCGGCGGCCTCGGTCATCGCCGGCAACAGCTTCCGGCGCGGCAATCTGCTCGCGGACTGCGGGCCCGCCGTGGCCGAACTCGCGATCACCGCCGCGAACTCCGTCGTCAAGAGCCCCGATCTGGCCAAGAGCGCGCTCTCCCGTATCAATGCCCACTACATCCAGGCCGCCATGGAGAAATCCATGGAGGAAGGCCGGGTCGTCGCGCCCACGGTGGTGCAGGCAGCCGATTTCTAGACCAGCAGGCCCCTACCGCAAGGAAATGAACGAGGTGACTGCTGCCGTGAACCCCATCAATCTCGTCGATTTGGCAAAGCTGTTCGAAGCCGGCGTCTCTTCCGATGCCGCGAAGAGGCGGGACATGCTCGAAACGGTCCCCGCGGCCGAGCGCACACGGATCGGACACGTCCTCGATGAACTGCTCGCCAGCCCCGAGGACGAGCGCATGCTGCGGCTTCCCATGACCGACACCGACATGGTCGACTTCGAGATCGCGGAGGAGGTCGGACACGGATGAACGCCCCCGTGCGCGACGACATCGAATGGAACCTGGCCGAACACGCGGTGTCCTACCCCGCGTTCGACGGCCATCCCGCCATCAGGGCCGAGTTCGCCCGCTCCCTGCGCAAGCGCACCCGGCTGTGGGAGCCGTTGCTGACCCTGCTCGCCACGGAGTTCGGCCACCGGCCCTCCGACGCCTCCGCGCGGGTCCTGAGCGGCTGGTTCACGATGGTCCACCTCTCCGCGCCGATCGACCAGCTCGTGGACCGCGACCCGATGTCGGAGCAGTGGCGCCAGCTCGGCGGTGCCGGCGCCATCGAGCTGGTGCTGGCGCTGAAGGACCAGGTGCTGCGCGCCCCCCTGGCCGCGCTCGACCCGGCGGCCGACACGGCGACGGTCCAGGCGGTGTCCCGGGCGACCGTCGAACTGGGCTCGGCGTGCCTGACGGCGTCGATCGGCGAGTACCTCGACGTCGTGGGCTATTCCGAGCTGCGTTCCGAGCCCCCTTACCCCGTGCGGGCCGCCACCCGGGTCGCGCTCTTCTACGAACAGCTCGTCGGCTGGAAGTCGTCCGTCATCTACGAGTGCCTGCTGCGCTGCGCGGCCCTCACCATGGAGGCACCGGACGCGGCGGCCGAGGCGCTGGCCCGCTTCGGCCACCACATCGGGTTCGCGGTACAGGTGCTCGACGACGCCGGGGGCGTCTGGGGCGGTGGCGACGACCTGGAGAAGGACCCCGTCAAGGTCACCTCCCCCCTCGCCTACGCCCTCGCGCTCGACCACCCCCGCCGCGACGAGCTGGTCGATCTGCTGCACACCCCGGCCGCCGGCCGGGACGTGGCGAGAACACGCGACATCCTCGACGGCGTCCAGGCCCGCGCGTTCCTCGAATTCCTCATCCGGGACCGGATCTCCCTGGCCGTCGACGCGCTGTCCGAGGTGCTGCCCAAGCTCGCCGACCCGCTGGAACGCTGGGCGGACGCCTACTTCCGGCGGACGCCGGAGGCCGTCCGGTGACCGAGACCGCCGCGCCACCGGCACCCGCCGGCCGGGCGCGTCCGGCGGCCATGCCGGGGCTGCCGTACTTCGGCGGCATCGCGCGGATGCGGAAGGATCCGATCGCCTACCTGGGCGAGGCGAGCCGCCGGGGTCCGGTCGTCCGGCTCGGACGGATCGGCAGACGATCGTTCTACCAGGTCAACGACCCGGATCTGGTGCGGGCGGTCATGACCGCGCCGTACGCGGACGTCGGTATGACCCGTACCAACGACGTGCTGGGCACCCTGTTCGGCGAGTCGGTGTTCACCATGCAGGGCGAGGTGTGGCGCAAGCGGCGCGACGAGTTGCAGCCCGCCTTCCGGACCTCCCACCTGCCGGAGCTCTTCGGTTCGGCGGCGGACGAGATCGACCGGACCGTCTCGCGCCTCGCGCCGGTCGCCGAGGCCCGGGGATCCGTCGATTGCAGCGCCGCGTTGCTGGACCTGCTCCAGCGCATGATCGTACGGATGATGTTCGGTGTGGCGGTCCCGGAGACCGCCGCCCAGCTGACCCGCGCCTTCGACTACGGCCTGGAGTACCGGCAGCGCCGCCGCTGGGCGCCCGCGGGCCTGCCGCGCTGGCTGCCGACCCCGGCGAGCCGCCGGTTCGACGACGGGGTGGCCCGGCTGAACGCCAGCATCACCGAGATCATCGACGACCACCGCGCCCACCCGCCGGAGCGGGCCGGCCTGCTCCGGATGCTGATGGAGTGCCGCGACGAGGAGACCGGCGCGGGCTGGACGGACGACGAGCTGCTGGCCGAGGTGAAGACGACCTTCGTCGCCGGATGGCTCACGACCGCGACCGCGGCGGTCTGGCTGTTCGACCTCCTCGGCCGCCATCCGGAGATCACCGCGCGCGTGGTGGACGAGCTGGACCGCCTGCCGTCGGACCGGCCGCTCAGGTACGAGGACCTGCACACCCTGGAGTACACGGAGGACACCATCCTGGAGGCGATCCGGCTCTTCCCGCCGGGCTGGCTGCTGAGCAGACGGGTACGGCGCACGTACACCCTGGGCGGCCACCGCCTCGGCCGCGACACGGTCCTGCTGGTGTCGCCGTACGCGCTGCACCGGGATCCGGCCCACTGGACCGAGCCGGAACGGTTCGATCCCGGCCGCTTCCACCGCGGCACCCATGGTGAGGCGCACCGCGCCGCGTACCTCCCGTTCGGCTACGGACCGCGTGTCTGCATCGGGCGGGGTGTGGCCATGATGGAGCTGAAACTGGTCGTCGCGACCCTGCTGCGGCGCTTCCGCTTCACGCTCGCCGACACCGCTCCCGCGAGACTCCAGCCCGTGTCCTTCCTGCGGCGCGCCGACCCACTCGTTCTCGACGTCGCTCCGCGCTGAACCCTTCCGCGTCCCCTCGAAGCCCTTCGCGTCCCTCGCGTCCCTTCCCGTCCCTTCGCAGCCCTTCGCGTCCCTCGCGTCCCTTCGCAGCCCTTCGACCGGGATCCGCCGTCCGTGCCGTCCACCGGCCGCGGGCCCGTCCGGCAGGCACACCCCCATCGACTTCCGGCCCGGCCGACGTCAGACGGACACCGGGAGTCGCGCCGCCACTCACCGTGACGAGGTACTGGTATGAGAAAGGTCTCGCTCGACTCCGTCGAAGCGCAGCCGAGTGAATCAGCGGGCGGTCGAGCAGTCGTCGACACCGCCTACGAGCGGGAAGTCGCCCGGATGTACGACGAGAAGCAGGACGACTTCAACCTGCTGCTCGGCAAGGAGACGAACCTCGTCCACCACCATTTCGGGATCGGGGACTTCGACCGGACGCCCGGGGCGCTCCAGGACGAGGCCGCGGTGCAGCGCCGGCTGCACGAGCTGGAGAACGCGCAGACCGAGCGGCTGCTCGACCTGCTCGACGGGCTGGGGCCCGAGCACCGGGTCTTCGACGGCGGCTCGGGCCGGGGCGGCACCGCCTTCATGGCCCACGAGCGCCTGGGCTGCTTCGTCGACGGCGCCACGATCTCGCGGTACCAGCGGGGGTTCGCCGAGCGCAGCGCCCGAGAGCGCGGCTGCGACGCCAAGGTCCGGTTCCACTACATGAACATGCTGCGCACCGGGCTGCCCCGCGCGAGCATGGACGCGGCGCTGACCAACGAGGTCACGATGTACGTCAGCGATCTGACCGCGCTGTTCCGGGAGTTCGCCCGGATCGTGAAGCCGGGCGGGCGCTATGTCTTCGCGACCTGGGCGGTCGACGAGAGCGGTTCGGCGGACGATGTGATCGCCGCGATCGACCGCCACTACGCCTGCACCATGCACACCCGCGGGGCCTACCTCCGCGCGCTGCTGGACTCCGGGTTCGTGCCGTACCACGTGGCCCAGATGGACGACGACGCGCTGCCCTACTGGGAGTTGCGACGGCGCAGCGAACACAGCGACACGATCGAGCAGTTGTTCATCGACGGGTACCACGCCTCCTCGATCGCCTATCTCATGGTCGCCGCGGAACGGACCGGGACGTGATCCCCGGGACGCTGCTGAACCAGTTCGACCAGGAGCTGTTCGCCTTCCTGCACCGCGAGCAGCCGCGGTCCGAGACGTTCCGGCGGATGGTCAGCGACCACATGGCCTGGCGTTCCTGGGACGACGGCGAGCCGACGGCGGACGACTCCCGCGGCAAGCGGGTGCGGCCGCTGCTGGCGCTGCTGACCGCGCGGGCGATAGCCGGTGACCACCGAAGAGCGGTACCGGCGGCGATAGCGGTGCAGCTCGTCCACGACTTCAGCATCATCCTCGACGACATCATGGACGGCGACCGCACCCGCCGGAACCGCCCGGCGCTCTGGGTCAGTTACGGCACCGGGCACGCGATGACGGCGGCGGCCGGGATCTATGTCGTCGGACTCGACGCGCTCCAGGACTACCTGGACGGGGCATGGCCGCATGTCGAGGCGCGGGACCTGTCGAGGACCCTGCTGGACTCGTGTCTGGAGATGGCCGACTCCCAGCACATCGACCTGGACTGGGAGCAGCGGCTCGACATGACGCTCGACCAGGTCAGGACGGTGGCTCTGGGCCGCTCGTGCCTGATCAGATGCGGGATCGAGCTGGCGGCGGCCGTCAGCACCCCCGAGCGCGAGGTCCGCGCGGCCTTCCGGGAGTTCGGTGCGCTGGTGGCCACGGCGTTCTCGGTCATCGACGACTACCGCGGGCTGTGGGGCAGTGAGGCGCGCAACGGCAAGCCGCTCCGCAGCGACCTGCGCCAGCACAAGAAGACGTTCCCGATCGTCGTCGGACACCAGCGGTGCGCTCCGGCCGAGCGCCGCCGCCTCCAGGCCCTGCTCACCGTCCCGCATCCGGGCGAGACCGAGATCGCGGCGATCATGGAACTGCTGGACGGGGCCGACGCCCCGGGCGCCACCCTGCGCGAAGTCGCGCGCCTGTCCGAGCTGGCCGTCGCGTGTCTGCGACGGCCGCCGCTGGACCGCTTCGCCGTCTCCGATCTCGTCGAGCTGACCGAGAGCCTGTTCGGCGGGCTCACCGGTCCGGCTCCCGCCCTGCCGCAAGGAGGATTCACGTGGTGACGCACTCGTCGGCCGACAAAGCCGCGCCGGCCGTCCCCCCGTTCGCGACCCTGCCGCCGCTCACCTCGGCCCGGCTGCCCGAACTCGCGCCCCGCATCAAGGAGGCGTGGCTGCGCCATCCGGTCCTGGTGTTCCACCGGTGCGAGCTGTCCCCCGACGACCTGGTGAGGTTCGGCGCGCTGTTCGGCACGCCGGTGCCGGTGCCCACCCAGGAGGCGATCGTCGACACCACCGGGCTGCCGCCCGAGGTCATGGTCATCTCGAACATCGTCGAGGACGGCCGTCCGCTCGGTCATCTGGGCGGCGGCGAACTCGGCTGGCACACCGACATGTGCTACGTCGCCGAGCCCGCGCTCGCCAGCGCGCTGCACGCCGTCGAGACACCCGAGGGGCACGGCGACACCTGGTTCCTCGACATGTCGGCCGTGTACGACACGCTGCCCGCCGCCCTGCGCGACCGGATCGGGTCGCTGTCGTGCAAGCACGACGACAGCCGTACGGCGGCGGGCGACCTGCGCCACGGCCGTACTCCCGTCACCGACATCACCACCTCCTCGGGCGCCGTCCACCCCCTGGTGCGCGTCCGGCCCGAGAGCGGCCGCAAGGCCCTGTACCTGGGCCGCCGGCTCAACGCCTATGTGCCGGGTCTGCCGCTCGCCGAGTCCGAGGCGCTGCTGGACGAGCTGTGGGGGTACTGCGACAACCCGGCGGCGGCCTGGGCGCACCGGTGGCAGCCGGGCGACCTGGTGGTCTGGGACAACCGGGCGATGATGCACCGCCGGGACGCGATCCCGGACGGGGCGCGTCGGCTGATGCGCCGGATCCAGGCGAGGTGACCGTGAACGCGACGTCCGCGCCCGGGGACACCCCGGCCCTGGACCCCGACCTCGTCCTCGACACCCTGCTGGCCCGCGGCTACCGCGAGATGGCGGCGGTGCCGTGCAGCTATCTCGGACCGCTGCTGGCGCGCGCCGCCCGGCGCCCGGACGTCACCTACTTCCCGGCGACCTGCGAGAGCGAGGCGGTGTCGGTCGCCGCGGGCGCCTGGTTCACCGGCCGGCGCGTGGTGGTCGCCCTCCAGAACTCCGGGCTCGGGGACGCCCTCAACCCGCTCGCCTCGCTGTGCCTGCCCTACGGCGTGCCGGTGCTGCTGCTGATGTCGGTCCGCGGGGAGCCGGGGACCCGGGACGAGCCGCACCACGACGTGATGGGACGCACCACGGCGCGGATCCTGGACGACGTCGGGATCGCCCACGCGTGGGTCCCGGCCGACTCCGCCGGGTTCGTCCGGGCGGTGGAGGAGGCCGAGCGGGCGATGGACGCCTCCCGACGGGCCTACTGCCTGCTGATCAGGAAGGGCACCTTCCGGGACGGCCCGCAGGCCGTGCCGCTCGGCCGGAGCGTGCCGCAGCAGGTGCCGGGCACCGGCGACCGGCTGAGCAGGGCGCAGGCGATCAGATGGCTGCGGGAGCGGCTGCCCGAGGAGCAGGTGGTCGTCACGACGACCGGGCTGACCGGCCGTGAGCTGTACGCCGCCGGGGACCGCCCGACCCATCTCTATCTCAGCGGATCCATGGGCTGCGCCTCGGCGGTCGGCCTCGGCATCGCGCGCGCGGGCGGACGGCCGGTGGCGGTGTTCGACGGCGACGGGGCGTCCCTGATGCGCTTCGGGACCCTGGTCAGTGTCGCGGCGTCGGGGCCGGACCTGCTCCATGTCATCTACAACAACGGCTGCTACGACTCCACCGGCGGCCAGCCGCTCCAGGGGCCGGTGCCGTTCGCCGCGACCGCCGACCTGCTGGGCTACGCCGCGACGGCGTACTGCGCCGCACCGGCCGAACTCCCGTCCGCGTACGGCAAACTGATGGCACAACCGGGGCCCCGGCTGCTGGAGATCAAGGTGACGACCGACCCGGTGCCCGCGCCGCGGGTCCCCCTCGCCCTCCCGGAGATCGCGACACGGCTGCGCGCCCTGTACGGCTCCCCCGTCACGACGGCGACGGCCTCATGAGCGACACCGGCCCGGCGTCGAACAAGACAGCCACGCTCAGACACCTGCTGGACCGCCCGGAGATCAGCTTCCTGATGGAGGCGCACAACGGCCTGTCGGCGAAGCTCGTCGAACGCGCCGGCTTCGAGGGCATCTGGGCCAGCGGTCTGTCGATCGCCGCGGCGCTGGGGGTGCGCGACAGCAACGAGGCGAGCTGGACCCAGGTCCTGGAGGTCGCCGAGTTCATGAGCGACGCGACCGGCATCCCCATCCTGCTCGACGGGGACACGGGCTACGGCAACTTCAACTCGGTACGCCGTCTTGTGCGCAAACTCGAACAGCGCGGGATCGCCGGAGTGTGCATCGAGGACAAACTCTTCCCGAAGACGAACAGCTTCGTCCGCGGCGGCACCCAACCACTCGCCGACGCCGAGGAGTTCGCCGGGAAGATCCAGGCCGCGAAGGCGTCCCAGCACGACCCCGACTTCGTCGTCGTGGCCCGCACCGAGGCGCTCATCGCGGGCGAGGGACCGGCCGAGGCACTGCGCCGCGCCGAGCTGTACCGGTGCGCCGGCGCCGACGCGATCCTGATCCACTCGGCCCGCTCCGACCCGAGCGAGATCCTGGCGTTCAAGGCGGAGTGGGGCGACCGGCTGCCGGTCGTCATCGTGCCGACGACGTACTACACGACGCCCACCGAGGTCTTCGCCGAGGAGGGCATCTCCACCGTCGTGTGGGCCAACCACCTCATGCGCTCGGCCCTGCGGGCCATGCAGCTCACCGCCGCCACGATCCACTCCGAACAGCATCTGCGGAACGTCGAGGTCACGGTGGCGTCCCTGGCCGAGGTCTTCGAACTACAGGGGGAGGACGAGCTGGCGGAGGCGGAACAGCGCTGGCTGCCCAGGCGGAACGCCCCGAGGCGCTGAGGCGCGATCACGCGGGACGACACGGCCGCGCTCCCCTCGGTCCCCGTCCCGCGCGGATAGACTCCGCGCGAGCCGAGACGTCCGAGCCGAGCCGACCGGTCCGGGACCGGCACGCGGCCGGACCGCACTCCTGCCCGCCCGGCCCCGCCGGGCGTCGCTGTCCCCGAGAGGACACAGGACTTTGAGCACACCGGTCCCCGCCGCGGCCGACCGCCCCTCACGGACGCACGAGGGCACCGGCCGCGAGCCACGCCGCACCGCCGTCCTCGTCGCCGTGCTGGCCGCCGTGCTGCTGGTGTCGATGGACAACTCCATCCTCAACGTGGCGTTGAAGACCCTCGCCGAGCCCGCGCCCGTCGGCCTCGGCGCCGACCACAGCCAGCTCCAGTGGGCCGTCGACGCCTACACGCTCGCCTACGCCGGCCTCCTGCTCGTCTCCGGGCTGCTCGGCGACCGGGTCGGGCACAAGAAGCTGCTCGTGGCGGGCGTCGCCCTGTTCGGTGTCTCCTCCGCCCTGTCGGCGTACGCGAGGACACCGGACCAGCTGACCGGGCTGCGCGCGGTCATGGGCGTGGCCGGGTCGCTGATCATGCCCGCGACCCTGGCCATCATCTCCGCGGTCTTCCCCGGCGAGCGGCGCACCAAGGCCCTGGGCATCTGGACCGCGGTGGTCGGCGTGGCCGTCGCCCTCGGCCCGATCATCGGCGGCGCGCTGCTCGAACGGTTCTGGTGGGGTTCGGTGTTCCTGGTCAATGTGCCGATCGTGGCCGTGGCCCTGGTCGCGATGGTCCGGTTCGTGCCGGCCGCCCGGCGGTCCGGCACCTCCGAGGGCCGCCGCATGGATCTGCTCGGCATCGCGCTGTCGGGTCTGGGGCTGCTCGGCGTGGTCTACGGGGTGATCCGGGCCGGCGAGCTGAACGACTGGACGGGCCGCGACGCGGGGCTGCCGCTCGCCGCGGGAGCGGTGCTGCTGGCCGCCTTCGTCCTGTGGGAGCGGCGCGTCGCCCAACCCGCCCTGGACATGCGCTACTTCCGCGAGCGCGGCTTCGCCGCCGCGGCGACCTCGCTGGCCGTCCTCTACTTCGCGCTGGTCGGCGGCACCTTCGTGATCACCTTCTATCTGCAGAGCGTGCGCGGCTACGGGCCGCTGCTCACCGGGGTGTGTGTGCTGCCGCTCGCGGCCTCGCTGATCATCTTCGCGCCCCGGGTGCCGAGGCTCGTCGCCAGGTTCGGTGTGCGCGCCGTGTGCACGTTCGGTCTGGCGACCATGGCGGCGGGTCTGCTGGGGCTGGCGGCGGTCGGCCGGTCCACGCCGATCTGGCTGTTCGAGATCTGGCTGTTCGTCTTCGGCACCGGGACCGCGCATGTGCATCCGCCGTCGACCGCGACGGTGGTCTCCACATTGCCGGCCGGCGAGTCGGGCGCGGCCTCGGCGGTGAACAACACCTTCCGGCAGGTCGGTGGTTCGCTCGGCGCCGCCGTCCTGGGCTCCGTGCTCAACGCGGCCTACCGCTCCCGGATCGACCCGGCGGTCGGCGGTCTGGGCGACGGACTGGCGGAGCGGGCGCGCGGATCCGTCGCGGCGACGCTCCAGGTCGCCCAGGACCTGGCGGCGCACGGCCACGGCCCGCAGTCGTACGCCGTCGCCCAGGCGGCGTACGGCGGCTTCCTCCACGCCATGCGCACCACCTGGCTCGCCGCGTCGGTCGTCGTGCTCCTCACCACCGTCTTCGTGTTCCTGGTGATGGGCCCCGGGCCGTCGGACGGGGCCGGTCAGGCGGTGGCCGGTCCCGCGGACGGCCCGGATCAGGTCCGGGAGACCGGGCCGTCGGCGTAGCCGGACGATCGGCGCGTCGACCGTGTGCGGCTCAGCCCGGAGCTGTCCGTCGGCGCCGCGCTGTGCCGGGCGGTCGCGGGTGGGCGCTGTTCCAGGTCGCCGAAGCGGGGCCCGAGCAGACGCGCGGACATCGTCGCGGCGAGGTCCGCGTCGTGCCGCCCGACGCGTCTGCGCACGGCGTCCGGCACCGGGCGACGGGCCTGCCACCGGCCGTGCGAAGACCCCGCCCAGGGCGTGCGGCGGCGCGTACGCTCGGCTCATGATCGAGCATCGCGTGGTCCATGTGAACGGGATCCGGCTGCACATCGCCGAGGAGGGGGAAGGCCCCCTGGTCGTGCTGCTGCACGGCTTCCCCGAGTCCTGGCGCTCCTGGCGCCACCAGTTCGGTCCCCTGGTCCAGGCGGGGTACCGCGTGGTCGCCCCGGACCAGCGGGGCTACGGCCGCAGCGACCATCCCGCGGACGTCGCGGCGTACAGCATCCTGCACCTGGTCGGTGACGTCGTCGGGCTGATCCGGGAGCTGGGCGAGGAGAAGGCGTACGTCGTCGGGCACGACTGGGGAGCACCGGTCGCCTGGCACACCGCGCTGCTGCGCCCGGACCTGGTCCTCGGGGTGGCCGGACTGAGCGTGCCGCCGCCGTTCCGGGGCAGGCAGCCGCCCCTGGTCGCCATGGAGAAGGCGTTCGGCGGGCGCTTCTACTGGAACTACTTCAACCGCCCCGGGGTGGCCGACGCCGAGTTCGGGCGGGACCCGCGCACCGCGCTGCGGAAGTTCATCTACTGGGCGTCCGGCGATGTGCCCGGCGAGATCAGGCAGCCGCTCGTCGATCCCGAACGGGGCTGGCTCGCGGCCATGCCCGACCCGGGGACGCTGCCCGGGTGGTTCACCGAGAACGACCTCGACGCGCTCACCGAGAGTTTCTCCGAGGGCTTCACCGGGGCGCTCGACTGGTACCGCAATCTCGACCGCAACTGGGAGCTGACCGCTCCGTGGGCGGGCGCCGTCGTGACCTCGCCCGCCCTGTACGTCTACGGGGACCGGGACCCCGTCGCCGCCTTCCCCGGCACCCCCGAACTCATCCGGAAGCTGCCCGACCGGATGCCCGGCCTGCTGCGCCCGCCCCTGGAGCTGACCGGCTGCGGGCACTGGACCCAGCAGGAACGGCCCGCCGAGGTGAGCGCGGCCCTCGTCGACTTCTTCCGCTCCTGTCCGCGGGGCGCGTGACGGAGTCCCGCGGCGGTGTGCCGGTGCGCCGCCGGGAGGCTGCTCCCTCCCGGCGGCGCACCGGCGGGACGCGCGTCGGCACGTGGCGTCAACTCGGGAGCTTCCACTGCTGGTTGGCGCTCGCGTAGCAGGTCCAGATCTGGAGCCGGGTGCCGTTGGCGGAGCTGGGGCCCGTGGCGTCGAGGCACTTCCCGGAGGCGGGGTTGACCAGTTCGCCGTCGGAACGGTGCGCCCAGATCTGGGCTCCTGAGCCGTTGCAGCCGTACAACTGCACCTTCGTGCCGTCGGCGGTTCCCGCCGCGGTCACGTCCAGGCACTTGCCGAGCGCCCTGAGCGTCCGGTCGGAGCCGACCGTCCACTGCTGGGCCGCGGTGCCGTTGCAGGCGTAGAGCTGGACGGCCGTGCCGTCGGCGGAGCCGCCGCCCGCCACGTCCACGCATGTGCCGCCGTAGCCGGTGATCCGGCCGGACACGCCTCCGGGCGGCGGGGTGACGGGCCCGCTGCCGCCGGCCGCCCACGCGATCTCCTGGAGCAGGAGCCGGTTCTGCCCGGGGCTCGCGAACGTCGACGACAGCGCGGTGTTCGTCGCGTAGTCCATCGCGTTGTGCCCGAAGTTGTTGTAGACCATGCGGTAGTCGCGGTTGGACCAGACGATCGGGTAGTAGCCGCTGTACCAGGTCTGGTCGGGGTCGGTGCCGATCGGGAAGGTCGAGGGGTCCATCGAGGCCAGGATGTCGATGGCGGGGTTGTTCCGCAGGTCGTTCTGCCAGCTGTACCACTCGTAGAACTACTGGAGATGTGACACCTCCTGGCTCCAGGTACCGCCGTCGACCCTGGGCCCGCGCAGGTCACGTCGATGCCAGTGGTGGCAGGCGAGGTGATCGGCCTCGGTGGCGTCCTGCCAGCCCTTCCCGCCGCGATGGGAGTGCAGGAAGTTCAAGAACCGCGCCAAAGCCGACGCACTATTGTTCTGGCTGTTGAGCGGACCCTCCAGGAAATCCACCCGACGGAAGTACGAGTTCAGGCGGACGTCGTAGACGAAGCTCGGTGAGAGAAGGTACGGCGTGCCGTCGGGAATTCCCAGGTCATCCAGCCTTCGCTCCCATTCGGCAGGGGGAAGGCGCAGGTAGCCAGCCGGTTCTGCCGACTCGGGCAGATCCCTAGTGATGAAGTGGGTTGACCAGGCTCCAAGCTGCAACACCCACGGACCGTACGGCATCGCTGTCAATGCCACGGCGCACAAGTGGTTGGGAACCGATCGGACATGGCCGATGCCCGGCGGGCGGACCATGGCTCACGCCAGGGTGACGTGCATGCCACCCTCGGCCAGGAGATCGAGGACCACACCGAACAGGTCGTAGGGCTGGCCACCCGGTGACAGGGCCTGGGACAAGTGCTCGCGTGCGGTCGCAGCGTCCCGCCAGAACAGAGTTGCCGGGGCGGTGTAGCCGAAGGTGCCACGCAGGCAGTCGTCGAGGGCGGCAAGACAGCCGCCGAAGTAGCCACCCGGCCCGTTCACTGCCTCGCCGAGCGCCAGGTAGAGGCCCGGTTCGTCGGTGACATGCCGACCATCGAGTTCGTAGGCGTGACCGGCTGGCCGGTCACGGTGAGTACGCCGGCAGGCCCGCTCTCGGACGAGATCGTGCCAGGCCCAGCGGCGCCGGGTGTCGAGGCCCGCCCAGGCAGCCGCCGTGTCCGGCGGCCCGGCGAGCCACCGCTCCCAGATGGGCCGGGCGTATTCGGGAACGGGTGTGACGAGCTCGCCGTCAAGCTCCAGGTCGATCAGATCCGTCCCGTAGGAGGATGGGCGCCAGGCGCTGACTCTGGCCCAGAGCAGGCGTTCGGTGAGCGGCTCGCCCTGGTCGTCCTGTATCTCCAGGGAGGCCTGCTCCAGGTCCAGCGCCCGTCGGGTGCCCTTCATCAGTGCCGCCCTCAGCTGATCACGTGGGGCGAGCCCTCGCAGGACGAGCGGGTGTGCGCCCTGCTCGCGCGGCAGGACACGGGCGAATTCCCGGCAGGAGCCGAGCCAACGGTGCCCGTCGTGCACGCGGACGCGGCCCCTGTGTCCCTCGGGCGGGCCTTCATAGTCGTCCAGGCCGGTGAGCACAAGACTGTCTGTCCCAAGGAGCTGCACCGAGTTCTCCGCGTCCTCGAGCAGCCAAGGGTCGAGTGTCTCGTCGTCCGGCACCAGCCACACTCGGTTGCCGACCCAGCCGTGCACTTCCGCTTGTGGAACCCAGCCGAACAGCTCGTAAGTCCCGCGTTGGGGTTCCCCAAACAGCCCTTCCGCCTCGGCGCAGACGCCCCAGGCATGCCCATGCTCCGTCTCAGTCAGCGTGTACCGCATTCGCCCGCGATGGTCCTCGTCCTCGTGCACGGAGGGAATCATGCCGGGACCAGGTTCCCACGGCGAAGCCATTTCCTCCGCAGTCGGTCGCGATGCCTCAAGCGCGGTCGTTGACCACCCGCACACAAGCGCTGAACTCCCGGATGGGTTCGTGGTCGGGTGCCAACTGGAACATGGTCTTCGTCGGTGACACCGGGGCGCCCGCCCAGTCGTTCCCGACGTACACCAACGTCCCCGCCGTGCAGAGCGACGCCTCCGCGACCACCTGGAGCGGCCGGACGCAGGCCGGCACCTCCCTGCCGATCGACCAGTTCTACATCGCCCGGCCCGGAGCGAGCGCGGCCGACATGAACGCCGCACTGGCCGCGGGCAAGAACCTGCTGATCACCCCCGGTGTCTATCATCTCGACCGGACACTGAACGTCACCCGGCCGGACACCGTGGTGCTCGGCATGGGCCTGGCCACCCTCGTCCCCGACCACGGCGTCACCGCGCTGAGCACCGCCGATGTCGACGGGATCGAGATCGCCGGGGTGCTGGTCGACGCGGGCACCGCCAACTCCCCTGTCCTGATGCGGATCGGCCCGGACGGCGCGTCGGCGCGCCACACCTCGGATCCGGTCACCCTCAACGACGTCTTCTTCCGCATCGGCGGGGCCGCCACCGGCAAGGCCACCCAGTCCCTCGTCGTCAACACCAGCGACACGATCATCGACCACACCTGGATCTGGCGCGCCGACCACGGCAACCCGGGCACGGTCGGCTGGAACACCAACACCGCGGACACGGGACTGGTCGTCAACGGCCGGAACGTCACGGCCTACGGCCTGTTCGTCGAGCACTTCCAGAAGACCCAGGTCGTCTGGAACGGCGACGGCGGACGCACCTACTTCTTCCAGAACGAACTGCCCTACGACCCCCCGGACCAGGGCTCCTGGACGAACGGCTCCACCAAGGGTTACCCCGCCTACAAGGTGGGCGCCGCCGTGACCAGTCACCAGGCGTGGGGGCTGGGCAGTTACGCGTACTTCAACGTGAACCCGTCCGTGGTCGAGGCACGTTCCTTCGAGGTGCCGCAGACACCCGGGGTGGTGTTCCACGACATGGTGACCACCGTTCTCGGCGGCGCGGGCACCATCACGCACATCATCAACGACTCCGGCGCGACGGTCACCCCCAGTCACAACGTCGCCTACCTCACCAGCTACCCGTAACCCGCCCGGCTCCGGCCGGGCCGGGTTCCCAGGAGGCTCCCGCATGCCCCGGTGCCCTCCGCGCACCCCCGGTCGCGAAGGGCCCGCGGGAAAGGCGCCGTCCGCTCCTCACCGGCGGTGGACGCTGACGGCGTAGCCACCGCCGTCGTACGGTTCCGCGTCCCAGGTGGCGAAGCGGTCGACGAGAGTGAGACCGGCCGCGGCGCAGTGGCCGTCGTACTCCGGCAGGGTGATGCCGGACGGCACGGGCAGGTGGGCCTCGTCCAGGCCGAAGCCCGCGACCAGCAGACCGCCCGGACCAAGCGCCGTGGTCAGCCGCCGGACCACCGCGGCCTCGGTGTCCGCGGCCAGCAGCGGAAGGACATTGCCCGCGGCGACGACCAGGTCGAAGTCTCCCGCGATGCCGAGCCCGGCCGGGTCGAACTCCGCCAGATCGGCCTGGAACCAGGGAAGTCCCGGGGCCTCGCGCCGCGCGACCGCCAGCATCGACGCGTCGAGATCCACGCCGACGCAGTCGTAGCCGAGTTCGGCGAGCCGGATCATGACCCGCCCGGTGCCGCACCCGGCGTCCAGCACGCGTGCTCCCGGCGGCACGAGCGCCGCGCACAACCGGGCCTCGCCGTGCACGTCCTGGCCCGCGCGGGCCAGGGCCGCGAACCGTGCGGCGTAGTCCTCTCCGGACTTCCCCCCGGTCACATCCCTCCAACGGCTCATGCGGGCAACTATAGGACGGCCCCGCGGCCCGCTCGCCCTCATGCCCGCAGGGCCCGACCGCCGTGCGGTCGGGCCCTGCGAAGAGCGGGGGCAGCTGCGGTGTCAGGTCACCATCGATACCAGCGGCCACGGCCGCCGCCCGCGTTGGTGGAGCGCATGAGGAACCCGAGCAGCCACACGACCAGGACGACGAGAGCCACCCACCACAGGACCTTGAGGGCGAAACCCGCGCCGAAAAGGACGAGGGCGAGAAGCAGGACCAGCAAAAGGGGAACCATAGTTATCAACCTCCTGGACTGCCGTGTGCCCTGCATCCCGTCGCGCATTCCTCGGAAAACTTTTGTTTGTGGTGGGGAAGCAGGGGCACAAGGGGGTCGTCGCAACACCGGAATACTCTCTGAGGAGGTGCCTGTCATGACCGCGGGCGAGAAGGCCAAGGCGAAGACCGAGCAGGCCCAGGGCGTGGCCAAGGAGGCCGTGGGCAAGGCGCTCGGCAATGAGCGGATGGCCGCCGAGGGGAAGGCCGAGAAGAGTCTGGGTGATGCCCGTGAGGCCAAGGAGAAGACCAAGGACGTCTTCAAGGACTGAGATCCCTTTTCCTTCTTTCCGCCGCCCGGACCCCGGAAAGGGGCCTCCCGTCCAGGGAGGCCCCTTTCCGCTGTGTTCGAGGCCGCTCCGCGCGGTGTTCCGGGTCAGCCGCCGTGCACGGTGAGCCGATATCCTTCGGGGCCGGTGAAGGAGAACATCGGGCCGAACGGACTGTCCTGCAAGGGGCTGACGTCCTCCGTGCCCGCCCGCACCAGTTGTTCGCGCACCGCGCTCGCGTCCGAGGCGCGCAGCCAGAGCGCCACACCCAGGCCGGGGCGGGCAGCACCGTCCAGGTCGACGCCCGGGAGCGGCTCACGCACCGCGAACGGGACCGGGCTGGTGGTGAACACCACCGCGCCGGGTGGCGAGGCGGGCGCGCGGCGCAGTCCGAGGCGCTCCTCGAAGAAGGCGGCCGCGGCGGGCACGTCCTTCACCTGGAGAGCGATGAAATCGGGGCCTTCGACGGTGGCGGTCATGGTTCCTCCGGAGGTGTATGTCAGGACTTTGACATAAGAAACCGTAGGCGCCCGCTCCTGGTATGTCAAAATACTGACATGGATGATCGTTCAGCCGTGCCCCCGCCCCATCCGGCCCAGGACGTGACGGAGCATGTGGGGTACCGCCTCAAACGTGCCGCGGCCGCGCTGCGCGGCGCCATGGACAAGGCCCTGCGCGAGCACGGCCTCACCGTCCCGCAGTACTCCTGCCTCGAACTCCTCGACCAGCGGCCCGGCCTGTCCAACGCCGACCTGGCGCGGGGCACCTTCGTCACACGGCAGTCGGCCAACGTCGTCCTGCGCGGCCTCAGCGAGGCCGGCCTCATCACCCGGGCGGCCACCACCGACCACGGCCGTGCCCTGCCGGTCCATCTCACTCCGGCCGGGCAGCAGCGCCTGCACGCCGCCCGCGGCGCCGTGTACGCCGTCGAGCGACGCATGATCGGACACGTACCCGAGGACCGTCTCGCGGCGCTGCTCGCCGACCTCGACGCGATGACGGCCGCGCTCGACGAGTGAGCGTCCGTCCCGCCGCCGGGCCTATGCGCCGACGGCTTCCTCCACGGTCGCCCGCGTGTCCAGCACCGCGTCGGCCCCCGTGATCTCCAGGAGCCGCTGGAGCTGGGGCGGCGGCGCGGCCAGCCGCAGGGCGACCACGCGGCGGGTGCGGAGCATCAGGTTGAGCAGGGACGAGTCGGCGAACCTCACACCGGAGGCGTCCAGGACCACGAGGGAGCAGTCCCGGGCCGCGGCGGCGAGCGCCTCCTCCAGGGGCGGGATCGAGTGCTGGTCGTAGGCACCGTGCATGACGACGACCCGGACTCCGCGCAGTTCGTACTGCATCACCGCGGCTCCCGCCGAGGCGCGTGGGCCGGTCCGCTCCGGCACCCCGTCACCCCTCCCGGCAGTGCTCCTCATGTCGGACATCGGGGCCTCTTCCCAAGGCACTCTCGGGCTCCTCACTGTCGCCTCCCCCCACGGGAGCCGGTCAGCCATTGCACGAAAAGTATGTCACGTATCCGCATTCCGGCAATGATGTGCTCTAAAATGCTGCGCATGGTCGCCGTACCCGAATCCCACACCGGCTGGACGTTCATCACCAACCACGCGCGTGTGCTGGCGGCCATCGCCGACAACCCGAACGTCCGCATCCGGGACATCGCCGCCCACTGCCGGCTGACGGAGCGCGCCGTCCAGCGGATCATCTCCGATCTGGAGGAGGGCGGTTACCTCTCCCACACCCGCGACGGGCGCACGAACACCTACCGCATCGAGCCGGACAAGGTGCTGCGCCACCCGGCGGAGGCCGGTCTCTCCGTGGCCTCGCTGCTCTCCCTCCTGGTGCGCGACGAGACCGAACGCGGCGCCCAGCCGACGGCCCGGTCCGCGCGGCGCACGGCCCGTGACGACGGCGCCCGGTAGCGCTCCGACCGGGGAAACAGCGGGCCGGAGCGCCGACGGGGCAGGTTCGGGAGAAGGGCAGCGGCGGAAGGACGGCTCAGGAGGCGAACGGCTCGATCTCCCCCGCGAAGACGATGATCTGGTCGATGAGGCTCCGTCGCAGATGGACGACGTCCGTTCCCGCGAGGCGGGGGCCTCCGTCAGGGGTGGTGAAGACCCACTGGTACCGGGCCCATTCGTCCGGCATGTCCACCGCCGAGCAGCGCACCATCGTGCCGGTCCCGGCCGGGTGGCGCCGGATGTCCAGCACGAACCGCTCGACCGCCTCGATCCCTTCGCTGCGCCCCAACGGCCCCCAGAAGACCACGTCCGAGGTCAGGGCCTGGGAGAGCAGGGCCGTCACATAGCTGTCGTCCGAGGCGTTGAACGCGGAGATGAACGTGTCGATCGCGGAGCGTGCGGTCTCTTCCTGCATGCCCCAGTAATACCAGCCGAGCCGGTCGGCGGCGAAGCCGGAGGGCGGGGGCGTCGGCCGCGGCCTCGCGGGTCCGTGTCACGTGCCGCGGGCCGTCCGGCCGCCGCCGTCAGGGGCGCCCGCAACCCCCATGGGAACACCCGTACTTGGCATACGGGCAAGCGTTCCCATCGGGTCCCGAGGTCACGCAAAAGGTTCTTCCTGACGCCGAACCTCCCACGGGTGTCGCGCATCTTCAGGTGCACAGGCGCGCACCGACCGCGCGCGCCGGTCCGTCCTGCGAGGGGAACGCGAAACTCCATGAAGAGCAAACTGATCACCGTGGCCCTTGCGGCCGCCGTCGCCACCGGTACCGCCGCTGCCGCCGTCCCGGCCTCGGCCGCCCCCGCCGCGGCCCGGCCGACCCGCTGCCACACCGCCGATCTGAAGGCCGGCTTCGCCACGGGGGAGGACGCGATGCCGGAGATGAAGCAGACCAAGAAGCAGACGCAGGCGCACATCTGGTTCACGAACCGGAGCAAGCGCACCTGCACCCTGTCCGGCTTCGCCGGCGTCGACATGGTCGGCGCGCAGAAGACCGACGGCACCTGGTCGCTGGTGCGCTCCTCCGCGAAGCCCGTGCGGATGACCCTGGAGCGGGGCGACACGGTGGACTTCGGCATCACCCTGCTCCCGGTGGCCGCTTCCACGCCGCGGAAGGAGAAGTTCGTCCCGGCGACGTTCCTGGTCACACCGCCGGACGAGACGCGGCACTTCACGCTGAAGTGGCCGTTCGGCGGCCAGATCCTCAAGCAGGACGGCGCCACCCACCCGGCCACCTATCTCAACCCGGTCGGGCTGTAGCGACACCTCAGGGCCGGCGGACCCGCCAGAGCCATGCCGCGGCGCCGGTCAGCAGGGCGAGCATCGCCAGATTGGCCACCAGGGCCGGGGAACCACCCAACGGGCCGCCGCGCGACAGGTTCCAGGTGGCGATGACGGCGGTCGGCAGGACGGCGGTGACCAGGACACCGGTGGACTTCTGGACGGCGGTCCAGTGCACCGACGTGCACAGGAGCACCGCGCCGGTGATGCGGAACAGGACGCCGAACAGCGGGCCGGGCTGGCCGGGGAAGACCATCATGAAGGGCAGCGAGAGGGTGAGCATCGCGAGCGGGACGAGGGGGTGCACCTTGCCCCGTCGCGCGGGTGCCGGGGCACCGCCCGCGGCCTGCGCCCCGGTGGTCCGCTCCCCCGCCTCGGCCAGCGCCGTCGCCGCGATCGCACGGGGGTCCCCCAGCTCCGCCAGGACCGCGCCGACGGCGACACCGGGGCGTTCGGCGCGGGTGACCTCGATGTGCTCGGCGAGATCGGCGAGGAGTTCCTGGCGGCGGTCGGCGGGCAGTGCGCCGGCCTCGCGCTCGACGGCGGCGAGGTAGTCGCGTACGGGGTCGGCGGTGGTCTTCATACGAGGTCTCCGGTGGAATGGTGCGGGTGGTGCGGGGTGGCGAGGAAGGTGTCTACGGCGTCGCGGAAGCCCGGCCAGACGTGGGTGAACTCGTCGAGCGCGGCCCGCCCGCTGTCGGTGAGCGCGTAGTAGCGGCGGGGCGGTCCCGACGCGGACTCCTGCCAGGTGGTGGTGACCAGGTCGTCGCGGCGCAGCCGCGAGAGCAGGGGGTAGACGGTGCCCTGGCTGGTCGCGAGGGCACCGGAGTCCTCCAGGGCATGGAGAAGCTCCACACCGTAGCGGGGGCGGTCCCGCATCAGGGCGAGTACGCAGTACTCCAGGACCCCCTTGCGCAGCTGGGCTGCCGCCCGAGCCTGCTTGGTCGAATCACCTGGTTCCATGCGATGCAAGATACCTGGTCGGACAAGTGCCTGGGAAGGGGGGTCCCAGGAAACCGGGCAGGTGCGGGTCTGCCCGCCTCGCCGACCGGATCCCCTTAGACCGTGTCCTATGTGGTGAGGCGGACGAGTCGCTTGTGGCAGCAGATGGCTGCGGCGAGGCCGAGAAAGGCCAGGTAGTTACGGGGGTCGCGCTCGTAGCGGGGGCTGAGTCGGCGGTAGCCGGACAGTCATGAGATCGTCCGCTCGATCACCCACCTTCGGCGGCCCAACCGTTCGCTGGACTCGATGCCTTTGCGGGCGATGCGCACGCCGATGCGTTTGCCGCGTAACCATTTCCGCAGGTGGGGGACGTCATACGCCTTGTCGGCGTGCATGCGTTGAGGCTTGAAGTGGCGGCCGCGGTGGGGGTCGTGTCTCGTTTGGTGACCCTCGACCATGGGCTTCAGCGCTTCGCTGTCGTGGGTGTTGGCGGCCGAGACGCCGACGACCAGGGGCAGTCCGTTCGCGTCCGACAGGACATGCATCTTGGAACCCGGCTTACCCCGGTCCACGGGGCTCGGACCTGTGAGTTCGCCCCTTTTTTAGCCCGGACATGAGCGGAGTCGAGGACGACCCGCGAGACGTCGATGAGGCAAGCGTCATCGAATCGGTGCAGCACCGCTTCGTGCAGCCGTCCCCACACGCCAGCCCGCGACCAGATCAGGAACCGGCGGTGCGCGGTGGACTTCGATATCCCGAAACACGGCGGCAGAGCCCGCCAGGCACAACCGCTGACCAGCACGTAGGTGATCGCCGCGAACAGCGGCTCATCAGGCGTGTCCTGCGTTCCCCCGCCCTGCGGCCGCACCTTCGACGGTGGGATCAGCGGCTCGGCGATCTCCCACAAGCCGTCCGGAACAATCCAACTCCACGTACCCCGCCCCATAGACAGCCCAACGAGCGATCACCACATAGGACACGGTCTTAGTGCTCCCGCCGCGCACCCTCACCCGGCACGGCGAACGCCTCACCGCTCCCGCGCACTTCCCCTCCCGCGCACTTCCCCGCCTCGGCCGGCTGCCCGCGGATCCGCTCGGTCGAGCTGTATCCGGGGCAGAACTCGGGGGAGTTGGCCCCGGCCCGCTACGAAGCCCTACTCCCCGGCGCCGAGGTCACGATCCATACCCTTCACTCCTGCCTCTTCTGACGCGCCCCGCCGTACTGCGACTCCGTCACAGCCTCGGCCCACCGGGTCTCCGGGGTGTCGTCGCCGGTCCCCTCCCACAGGGCGAGGTGTTCCATGAAGCGGTCGGGGGCGGCGCCGTGCCAGTGCTCCTCGCCGGGCGGGCAGGCGACGGTCTGGCCGGGGTGGGCTTCGAGGACGGTGCCGTCCCGGGTGCCGATCAGGGCGATGCCGGAGACGACGTGCAGGGTCTGGCCCACGGCGTGCGCGTGCCAGTGGGTCCGGGCGCCGGGGGCGAAGCGGACGAGGTTGGCCCGTATCCGGGAGGGTTCCCGGCCGGCGACGATGACGTCCCACCACACGTCGCCGGTGAACCAGTCCGCGGGTGCCTTGCTGGTGGGCTGGGGTTCGATGAGTTCCATTCGGTGCTTCCTCCGGTGCGTGTCGATCGGACGGGGATGTGTCTGCCGAGGTCGGACGGTCCTCGCGCCGAGGGGGCGGACAGCGGGTCCGGCCCCGGCCGTCAGGGTGCGAGGAGTGTTTTGATCGCGCGGCGCTCGTCCATGGCCCGGTAGCCCTCGGCGACCTGGTCCAGGGGGAGCGTGAGGTCGAAGACCTTGCCGGGGTCGATGCTCCCGGTCAGCACGCGGTCGATGAGGTCGGGCAGGTAGCGCCGCACGGGCGCGGGGCCGCCGCGCAGCCCGACGTGCGAGAAGAAGAGTTCCTGGCCGTCGACGGCGACGCCGTGCGGCATCCCGACGAAGCCGACGCTGCCGCCGGGCCGTGCCGAGTGCAGCGCCTGCCGCATGGCCTGGGCGGTGCCGACGCACTCCAGGACGCTGTCGGCGCCGATCCCGCCGGTCAGCTCCTTGATCCGGGCCACGCCCTCCTCGCCGCGTTCGGCGACGATGTCGGTGGCGCCGAACTCCAGCGCGAGCTGCTGCCGGCTCTCGTGGCGCGACATGGCGATGACGCGCTCCGCGCCCCTCTCCTTCGCCGCGATCACCGCGCACAGACCGACCGCTCCGTCACCGACGACGACGGCGGTGGAGCCGGGCGTCACCTCGGCGGCGTCGGCCGCCCACCAGCCGGTCCCCAGCACGTCGGAGACGGCCAGCAGTCCCGGCCAGAACCGCTCGTCGGGCACCCCGTCGGTGGCGACGAGCGTGCCCTGGGCGTGGGGGATGCGGACGTACTCGGCCTGGCAGGTGCTCATGAACTCACGGTTCAGGCAACTGGACTGGAAGCCGTTGCGGCAGTTCGCGCAGGTGTTGTCCGAGGTGGCGAACGAGCCCACGACGAACTGTCCGGGCCGCAGGCCGGTGACCGCGGAGCCGACCTCCTCCACGAAGCCGACGTACTCGTGCCCCATGGGATGAGGTTGCTCGGTCGGCTCCGCGCCGCGGTACGGCCACAGGTCCGAGCCGCACACGCAGGTCACGGCCGTGCGGATGACGGCGTCGGTCGGCTGCTGGATCCTCGCGTCGTCCACGGTCTCGTAGCGGATGTCGCCGGGGGCGTGGATCACTGCTCCGCGCATGAGAGAAGTTCCTTACGTGACGTACTGTGGCGGACCGCGCACCCTCCGGTGTGCCGGTCGCCGCCGACCGCGGTGGCGGACCGGGGCGAGGGCGGCGCGCTGTGCGCCACGGTCCCGGGCCGGGCACCCCGGCCGCCCCTCGGGGCGGCCTCCGGGTGCCACGTCTTCCAGGAAACCGCTGCTCGGGCCGGGGAGCGAGTCACCGGTGAAGGGTGTACCGGCAGTACATCGCTCAGGGGGCCCGCGGGCCGTACCGTCGAGGCATGGACAACCGTGATGAGGTCCGCGACTTCCTGACCTCGCGGCGCGCCAGGATCAGCCCCGAGCAGGCCGGACTGCCCAAGGGACCCCGGCGCCGGGTGCCGGGCCTGCGCCGCAGCGAGGTCGCGGCCCTGGCCGACATGAGCGTCGAGTACTACGCGAAGCTCGAACGCGGCAGCCTCGCCGGGGTCTCCCCCGCCGTCCTGGAGTCCGTGGCGCGCGTGCTGCGGCTGGACGACGCCGAGCGCGCCCATCTGCTGAACCTCGCCCAGGCGGCGGACGGCACCGACGTCCTGGCCCGCCCGCGCCGCCACCGCACCGGGGACCGGTGGAAGGTCCACCGCAGCCTCCAGTGGACGCTGGACGCCGTCACGGCGGGACCGGCCTTCGTACGCAACGGCCGCCTGGACGTCCTCGCGACGAACCAGCTCGGCCGCGCCTTCCACCGCGATCTCTACGCCGACCCCGGCAACCAGGCCAACCTCGCCCGGTTCCAGTTCCTCGACCCGGCCTCCCGCCGCTTCTACCCCGACTGGGACATGTTCGCCGGGGTGACCGTCGCCGTCCTGCGCACCGAGGCGGGCCGCAACCCGTACGACCGGGACCTGCACGACCTCATCGGTGAACTGGCCACCCGCAGCGAGGAGTTCCGCACCCGGTGGGGCGCCCACGACGTCCGCCACCACGGCACCGGGACCAAGCACTTCCACCATGACATCGTCGGTGAGGTCACGCTCGCCTTCGAGGGTCTCGAACTGGCCGCCGAGCCCGGCCTGACGATGACCGTCTACGCCGCCGAGCCCGGCTCGGCGTCCGAGGAGGCCCTGCGTCTGCTCGCCTCCTGGGCCGCCACCCACGAGAGCCCGGCACCGGACGTGCGGGCCTGAGGGGACGGGTGGTGTTGAATGCGGGCCGGTGGTGCCGACCGGCGCCACTCTGCTTCGGCCCACCGACCCGGGGAGAACGATGACCACTGGGAACGAGACCGGTGTCCGCGAGCGGCTCACCGGCCACCGGGACCGCTTCGACGCCGGGTTCGCGCGCTACTTCGACACGGTCGCCCGGGAGCGGCCCTCGCGCGGGGTGTTCGTGCCCGAGGCGCTGGAGCTGGTGCGGGACATGTCGTTGCGCGGCGGGAAGCGGCTGCGGGTCGCCCTGCTGTACGAGGCGGCCCGGCTGGTGACCCCCGAGGCCGTGGCCGGGCTGGAGGAGGCCGCGCTCAGCATGGAGTTGCTGCACACGCACGGGCTGATCCACGACGACATCATCGACGACTCCCCCGTGCGCCGGGGGGCGCCGTCGGTGTACTACGCGTACCGCGAGCGCTTCCCCGGCCGGCCGCAGACGGCCCTGGGACTGGCGGTCCTGGCCGGGGACCTGGCCGCGTTCCTGTCGCTGCGGGTCCTGCTGACCGCGCCCGTCTCCCCCGAGCTGCGGCAGGCGATGGCGGCCGTCCAGGCGACGGCGGGGGCCGACACGGTCGCCGGTCAGATCCTGGACCTGGAACGGGACTTCGGCCCGGTTCCCGACCGGGAGATGCTGGACCTGGTGTCCGAGTACAAGAGCGCCCGGTACTCGGTGCTCGCCCCGCTGCGGCTGGGTCTGCTCGCGGCGGGCGCGGATCCTGCCGCCCATGACGAGGACCTCGCGCGGTACGCGACGCTGGTGGGCGTCGGCGGACAACTGCGCGACGACTACCTGGACCTGTTCGCGGACTCCGACACGGTCGGCAAACCGGCCGGGTCGGATCTCCGGGAGGGGCGCCGCAGTTACGCGGTGTGCGCGGTCCTGGCAGCGGCGACCGGACGCGAGCGGGAGGTCGTGGAGGCCGCGCTCGCCGGTCCCGGCTGCCGCCCGGAGACGGTCGGACAGGTCCGTGACATCGCCCGTCGGCACGGGGTCGACGAGCGGATGCGCACGGACCTCAACCGGCTCGCCGAGGAGGCGGCCTCGGTCGCGGCGGGCTGGCGGCCGCGGTGGCGCGAGGAGGCCGTGGCGTTCTTCGAGCGGCTGCCGCTGTGGGCCGCGCGCCGCGCCCGGTGACCTGGGGTGCCGCGGCACCGGGGCGGGCCGGTCACTGGCGGCTGATCGACCGGGAGATGCCGGTGGCCGTGGTGGTGGCCAGGATCCAGCCCGCCGCGGTCAGCGCGTAGGCGAGCCACTGGCCGGTGCCCCGGGGGGCGAAGGCGGTCTCCTGGCCGAAGGCACTGATCGGGATGAGCAGGTCGAGGGTGTAGAAGAGGGCGTTGAACGGCGGTGCCTTGCCCGCTTCCAGGGGCGCGGGGTGGTGGGCGCCGAAGAAGAGCGCGCCGCAGCAGAGCAGGGCCAGGAGCCAGAGTCCGGCGCGGAGCGGACGGTAGCCGTAGCCGATGGTCGCGTCCTGGACGTAGCCCCACAGGCGGGTGTGCGGGGGCAGCAGGGAGCGGCGGCGGCGCTGCTTGGCGAGGAGGACCGTGCGTGCCTCGTCCTCGTGGCCGAGCCGCCGGTAGGCCGCCGCGAGTTGTTCGTAGGGCTGCGGGTGGTAGCCGTCGCTGCCGCGCCGGAGCCAGCGGAGCCGTTCGGCGGCCGTCAGCGGGGCGGCGAGGGCCGTGTAGGCGGTGTCGGCCAGTCGCAGGTCGGCGGGCCAGGTGGCCGGGGTGTCGTAGAGGGTGCCCAGGTGGGCGTTGCTCGCGTCCACCGTGCCCTCGGCCGGACGCCGGGTGCGCAGGTCGGTCTCGCGGGCCTGGGTGAGGCGGAGGGACAGGGCGGTGCCGCCGGGGTCGGTCAGCGTGGCGTCGCGGAAGCTGAGCCGCGTACCGATGCGGCTGCCGTCGAGCGTGACGCCGCCGTTCACGGTGAGGCCCTGGCCGAGGTCGAAGTTGCGGGCGACGCTGACGTCGACGGCCTCCAGCGCGATGTCGCCCGCGTTGTCCAGCCGGGCGCCGCAGAAGCCGATCGCCGCCGCGACCGTGGCGCCGGAGAGGATGACCCGTCCTTCGGCGCTGAAGCCCGGATGGCAGGTGAAGTCCTCGGTGACCTGGACGTGGTAGGCGTCGAGGGCGTGGCCGCCCGGGTTGCTGAGCGAGGCGCCCTCCATGTCCAGCTCGCCCGACAGGGTGGCGCCGGTGAGCCGGAACGCGCCCCGGACGGTGAGACCGGTGCACAGGACGTCGCCGCCCGTGGTGAGGCGCACCGCGGAGACCGCCTCCGTGCCGGGTGCGGTGACCACGGCTTCGCGGAGATCCAGGTCGCTGTGGATCTGGGCGCGGGTGAGGACGAGGGGGCCGGTCAGGCGGGAGCGGGACAGGACCAGCCGGCCGTCGATCCGGGCGGTGTCGGCGGCGAGACCCGGCAGGGCGCAGCCGGTGAGGGCGAGGTCGCGCAGGTTCGCGCCCTGGAACAGGGGCACTTCGTCGAAGGCGCACTCGTCCAGGGCGACGGGCGCCGCGATCTCGGCGAAGCGCAGGTCGAGCCGGCCGGTGACGCGGGCTCCCGTGAGGCGCAGCGCCGGGCGGGCGCCGGGGGCGGGTGCGGCTGCGGCGCCCGTCAGCAGCGCCGCGACGACCTCGGCCCGTATCTCCGGTTCGACGGCCGGTGGGCCGTCGCGGACGTCGCGGAGGTCGACGGTGCCGCCGTGGGCGAAGGCGTGCCACAACCGGCTCTCGTAGGGGCTGAGTTCGTCGGGGCGCATGGTCGTCGATCTTTCCCGTGCGGGATGGGCCGGGCAAGGTCTCGTGCGGCCGCCGTGCCGAAGTGCCCGGCGTAGAGTGGGCTGTTGTGAGCGGCCCGGGGCGTATCAGCATCAGCTACGAGGAGCGTGCGGGCATCGTCATCCCGCTCGCGGCGGGCGGCGGACTGCCCACGCACAGCCATCCGCAGCACCAGTTGGCCTGGGCGCCGGACGGTGTGCTGACGATGGAGGCGGGTGACTTCCGCTGGGTCGTGCAGCGGTCGCGCGCGCTGTGGATCCCCGGTGGGGTGGAGCACGGGGTCCTGCCCGGCGCGTCCGGCGCGATGCTCTCGCTGTACTTCGAACCGGACGGCTGCCCGCTCCGGTGGGTCTCCCCGACGATCGTCGACGCCACCGGGCTGGTGGGGCCGCTGCTGTCCTACCTGATGGAGCTGGACGGCGGCATCGGCACCGGGGACCGGCGGACGCGGGCCACCGCGGTGCTGTGGGACCTGCTGGAGCCCGTGCCGGTCGCGACCCTGCCGGTCATCCTTCCCGACGACCCGCTGGCGCTGCGGGTGGCGCTCGCCATCCGTGCGGATCCGGCCGACGCACGGGATCTGGAGGAGTGGGGCCAGGAGGTCGGGGCATCGGCGCGCACGCTGTCGCGCCGGTTCCGTGCCGAGACCGGGGTGAGTTTCGCGAGCTGGCGGACGCTTCAGCGGCTCGACGCCGCGCTGCCGCTGCTGGGCGCGGGACAGCCGATCGCGCGGGTCGCCCGCGCGGTCGGCTACCGGACCGCGAGCGCCTTCGTCGCCGCGTTCCGGCGGGAGATCGGCACCACTCCCGCGGCGTACTTCGGCGCGAGTGGTGCCGGTGCCGGTGAGGGTCTCACACCCCGGTGAGCCGCGTTCGGGCCGCCGCCCTGGCGGCGCGGCCGCGGTCGACGGTGAAGGCGATCACCGCGAGGACCACGGAGACCGCGGCGACGACCGAGCCGAGGGTGGCCACGGAGTTGAGCGCGTCGACCGACGCGTGGTCGGCGACCCGGGTCAGCGCGGGCACGCTGCCCTGGAGCCGGGGCGGTACCGCCTCCAGCACCTGGTGACCCGAGCCGGCCCCGACCTGGTGGACGAACGCGTCCCTGAGGTCCTGGGGCACCGAGTCCGCTCCCGGTACGGCCGCGAGGCCGGAGGCGGCCTGCTGCCGGGCCACATGGCCGAACACCGAGCCGAGTCCGGCGATCCCGACAGCCATGCCGACCTGCCGCAGCGTGCCGAAGGTGGCGCTGGCCATTCCCGCGTTCTCCGGTGCGGCGAAGGTCAGGGACGCGGCCTGGGTGGCCGCGGTGATCGCGCCGAGGCCGACACCGCCGACCAGTTCACCGGGCAGGAAGTGGGTCCAGTCGTCGTCGGGGCCGAAGCCGCCGAGGAGGAACATGCCCGCCGCGACGAGTGCCATGGTGACGGTCAGCGAGACGGAGATCGGCACCTTCTTCGCGAGGACCGCGGTCAGGGGTGCGGCGATCATCGCGCCGACGCTGAGCGGGATGACCCGCAGGCCCATCTGGAGAGGTGTGCAGTCGAGCGTGCCGATGAGGAACAGCGAGAGGTAGGTGGTCGCGGCCATCAGTGTCGCCATGTGGGCGACCGACACGATCGCGGTGCCGGTGAAGCCGGGTCTCCTCGCCATGGCGACGTCGAGCAGCGGATGCTCGGCTCCGCGTATCTGCCAGGCCAGGAAGCCGGACACCAGGACGGCCGCGGCGGCGAGCAGACCGAGGACGGCCGGTGACGTCCAGCCGAGGACGCTGCTGCGGGTCACGGCGAACACACCGGCCACCAGACCGCCGGTGAGCAGCAGTGAGCCCAGCGGGTCGGCCCGGCGGCCGGACGCGCGGGCCGCCTCGGGCATCTTCAGTGCGGCGAGCACGAGGAGGGCGACGCCGATGGGCAGGTTGACGGTGAAGATGGAGCGCCAGCCGAACCGGGTGACGAGCGCGCCGCCGATGACCGGGCCGAGGACGGTCGCGCCCGCCATCACCGCGCCGTAGACGCCGATCGCCTTCGCCCGTGCGGCGGGTTCGGGGAAGGCCGCCGACAGCAGGGGCAGCGCGGTGGCGAAGAGCATGGCCGCGCCGACGCTCTGCACCGCGCGCAGGATGTCGAGCTGCACGATGCCGCCGGCGAGGGTGAGGGCCAGCGACGCGCCGGTGAACACGGCCATGCCGGCCAGGAACATCCGCTTGCGTCCGAACCGGTCGCCGAGGGTGGCGAAGGTCAGCAGGAGGCCGGCCAGCGGGATCGAATAGGCGTCGATGACCCACTGGAGGCCGTCGATGGAGGCGTCGAACTGCGTGCGGATGTCGGCGAGTGCCGCGGTGACGACGGTCGCGTCGAGCATCAGCATGAAGATCGCGGCACAGACCATGAACAGCACCGTGCCGGGGCGGCGTGGCATGTCGACGGGTGGTGTTCCGCGGGTGTCGGTCGCGGTCAAGGGCATGGGTTCCCCCTGGTGGGCGGGCATGGGATGCGGGTGCGGGGACACCGCCGTGCAGTGGGGGGCCGGTGCCGCACCGATCACGCTAGGGGGCGGGCGGCCCGACGGAAATGACGTACCAGGACGAGCAGTGTCGCGCAGCGGACAACCTGGGGCCGGGCCGCTCCGCCCGCCTGAACGGTCGCCGCGCCGCCCGCGTGACCAGTCCCACACGGGCCGCTATTGCATGATCGTTGCAATTGCTTATTTGATGCGTGTGCCGTGGTTCTGGAGCAACAGGCTGAAAGGGACGTCCACATGCCGGTCACCCCCACCCGCCGGAGTGTGCTCACCGCGGTGGCCGCGGCAGGCGCCGGCCTGCTCACCGGCTGTTCGGCCGCGGACTCCGGCTCCTCCGCGCCGAAGAAGGGCGGGACGCTGCGCGCGGCCTTCCCGGGCGCGGGGGTGAAGGAGACGATGGACCCGCACGCGCAGCGGCAGTTCGTCGACATCGCCCGGCACAAGGCCGTCTTCGACAAACTCGTCGAACTCGACTCCACACTGCGGCCGGTGCCGCGGCTGGCCCGCTCCTGGTCGAGCGACACCGAGGCCCGGGTGTGGCGGTTCGAGCTGCGGGAGGCCCGGTTCCACGACGGGCACGCCCTCACCCCGGACGACGTGCTGTACAGCCTCTCCCGGATCCTCGACCCGCGCGCCGCCGACCATCTCGCGAGGAACTCCCTGGCCCACATCGATCTGCCCAACTGCCGCAAGGCGGGCCGCCGGAGTGTGGAGATCGCGCTCACCCGGCCGGACGCCGAACTGCCCGGCCAGTTGGCGATGACCGGCACACCCGTCGTCCGCGACGGCTGGAACGACCCGCGCCACCCCGTCGGCACCGGCCCGTTCCGGTTCGTCTCCTTCACCGCGGGACGCGAGTTCACCGGACGCCGCTTCGACGGCCACTGGAACGGCGCCCCGCACCTGGACGAGGTGCGGATCCTGTCCGCCGAGACCGAGGCGCGCGCCGCAGCGGTACGCAGCGGGGAGGTGCACTTCGCGCACGAGATGACGCCGACCTTCGCCCGTACGGTGCAGCACGACAGCCGGGTGCGGGTGGTGGCGACCGAACGCAGCGGGGTGCAGGGCTTCGCGCTGAAGACGGACCGGGCGCCGTTCGACGACCCGCGGGCGGCGCTGGCCGTCAAGCTCCTCGTGGACCGCAGGCGGCTGGTGGACGTGGTCTGCTCGGGCCGCGCCGAGATCGGCAACGACGTGTACGGCAAGGGCTACACGTACTACCCGGACGGGCTCGAACAGCGCGAACGGGACGTGGCCGAGGCCCGGCGGCTGCTCAGGCGCACCGGTCTGTACAACAAGAAGGTGACCTTCTACACCTCCACGGCGGCCGACGGATTCGCGCAGGCCGCCCACCTGTTCACCGAGCAGGCCGGTGAGGCGGGTCTGAGGGTGGAGGTCGTCGACGGTCCGCCGGAGTCGTACTTCACCGACGTGCTGAGCAAGGGCACGGTCACCAACCACCGGTGCGGTGCCATGACCATCCCCACCTACCTCAGCGAGCGGCTGCTGAGCGACGCCCCGCAGAACGCGACGGCCTGGAAGCACCGGGACTTCGACGAGGCGTTCACCGCCGCACGGGCCGTGGCGGACGACGGCAGGCGCACCGAGCGGTACCGCGCGGTGCAGACGACGCTGCGCGACCGGGGCGGTCTGGTGCTGTGGGGGCATCCGCAGTGGCTGAACGCCGTGTCCCGCACCGTCCGGGGTGTGCGGGAGGCGCCGCCCAACACGGTGGACTGGGCGCGGTTCGACACGGTGTGGCTGGGCTGAGCACGGGTGCTGCGCTTCGCCCTGCGGCGGTGCGGGTGGACGCTCGTCCAGCTCGCCGCGCTCAGTGTCATCGTCTTCCTGCTGACCGATCTGCTGCCGGGGGACGCGGCCACCGTCGACTTCAACGAACAGGCCGGGCTCGGCCAAGTGGCCCAGTTGCGGGAGCAGATGGGGCTCGACCGGCCGCTCGCCGAGCGGTTCGCCGACTGGGCGCACGGCCTGCTCACCGGTGACCTCGGCACGTCGCTGGTCGGCGGCGGCCCGGTCGGCGAGGTGCTGTCGTCGTCGGTCCCGGTGACGGCGGCGCTGGCCGCCGTCACGGTCGTGCTGCTGGTGCCGCTGGCCGTCGCGCTCGGCCTGCTGACGGGGCTGCGGGCGGGCAGCAGGGCGGACCGCGTGGTGTCCGCGGTGACGCTGGCGCTCACCTCGGTACCGGACTTCGTGCTGGCGCTGCTGCTGGTCGGTGTCTTCTCGCTGCGTCTGGGCTGGCTGCCGTCGACCTGGATCGGCGCGGACGGCGTGTGGTGGCGGCGGCCGGAGCTGTTCGTGCTGCCGGTGGCGGTGCTGCTGGCCCGCACCGTGTGCGTGCTGTCCCGGCAGATCCGGGCCGGCACCGTCATCGCGCTGCACTCCGGCTACACGGTGCAGGCCCGGCGGCTCGGTGTGCCGCCCGCCCGGCTGGTGCTTCGGCACGTCCTGCCCAACGCGGCGGTCCCCGGCATCCAGGAACTGGCCCGCACCGGCGACCAGTTGCTGGGCGGGGTGCTCGTCGTCGAGGCCGTCTTCGCGGTCCCGGGCACCGCCACGGCACTGGTCGCGGCCGTGCAGAACCGCGACGTACCCACCGTGCAGGCCCTCACCCTGGCCCTGGCGGCCGTGGCGTGCCTGCTCAACCTGGCCGCGGATCTCGTCGGCCAGCGCCTGGCTCCCCGTACGGAGGTACTGCGATGAGGGCCCGCGGACGGTCCGGGGGCCGCCGGACGGCCGGGGGCGCGCTGCTGCTGGCGCTGCCGGTCACCGCCGCGGTCGTCGGCCCGCTGGTGACGGACCCGGGCATCCCGTCCGACGGCATGCCCTACGCCCTCGGCGACGGGCATCCGCTGGGGACGGACGCCCTGGGCCGGGACGTGCTGACCCTGGTGCTGCGCGGCGGGGCCAGCGCCCTGGGCGTGGCCTGTGCCGCGGTGGCGCTGGCCGTCGCCGCGGGCGGTGCGCTCGGGCTGACCGCCGCGGCAGCCCGCAGCCGTCTGCTGGACGACCTGCTGATGAGGCCGGTGGAACTGCTGCTGCCGCTGCCCTCGCTGCTGGTGATCAGTGTGGTGGGGGTCGGCTGGCGCGGGCATCCGGTCGCGGTGGCGCTGGCGGTGGCCGCCCTGAACGTGCCCGCCGTCGCCCGGCTGCTGCGCGCGGCGGCGCTGGACGCGGCCAGCGGTCCCGTGGCCGAGGCGATGCGGCTCCAGGGCGAGTCGGCGGCGCGCGTCCTCGTCCACCACGTCGGGCGGGCCGTGCTGCCGGTGGCCGCCGCGGACGCCGGGACGCGCGTCGGCGGCGCGGTCTTCACCGTGGCCGCCGCCAACTTCCTCGGTCTCGGCCTCGATCCGACCTCGCCGGACTGGGGCGTGGTGATCGCCGCGAGCCGGGAGGCGCTGTTCGTGCAGCCGTGGGCGGTGCTGGCGCCGACCCTGATGCTGGTGCTGTTCACCGTGGGCGCCAACCTGCTCGCGGACGGGCTGCTGCCGCACGCCGCGCGCTCCGGTGCGCGGACGCGCGGGAAGGCGGTGCCGTGGAACCGGTGATCGAGGTCAGCGGCCTGACGGCGCACGCCGGGACGGCCCGGCTCCTGGACGGTGTCGGGCTCACGGCCGCTCCGGGCACGGTGACCGCGCTGGTGGGGCCGTCCGGCAGCGGCAAGACCACGGCGGCGCTGGCCCTGCTGGGCGAGGCGGCGCCCGGAGTACGGCTGAGCGGCACGGTCCGGGTCGCGGGCGTCCCGGTGGTGGGCGCCGACGGACCGACGGGCGCCGGACGGGACGTCCGCGGCCGGGTCGTCTGCTACATGCCCCAGCACCCGGCCCACGCCCTCAACCCGGCCCGGCGGACCGGCTCGGTCCTCACCGAACTCGCGCGCCTGCACCGGCCGGACGCCCGCGGCCGGGCCGCCGCCGCCCGGTACGCCGCCGAGGCGCTGCACACCGCCGGGCTGCCGGACGACCCGGCCGTGCGGCGCCGCTTCCCGCACCAGTTCTCCGGCGGCCAGCGGCAGCGTGTCGCGCTCGCCCAGGTACTCGTCTGCGGCCCCCGGGTGCTGGTCCTCGACGAGCCCAGCACCGGTCTGGACACGGTGGCGCGGCTGCGGCTGGCCGGACAGCTGACGCGGCTTGCCGCCGACGGGTACGCGCTGCTGCTGCTCAGCCACGACCATGAACTGGTACGGGCGGTGGCCGGGCGCACCGTGGTCCTCGAACGCGGCCGGGTCGCCGCGACGGGCCCCACCACGGACGTCCTCCCGCCGCTCCCGGAGGCAGCGCCCTCGCCCGCCGCTCCCCCGGCGCGCGTCTCCACCGCGGTCGCCGGTGCCGTGCTGGAGGCGCGGGACCTGACCGCGTGGCTGCGGCCGGGCGGGCGGGGCGAGGTCCTGCGCGAGGTGTCCGTGCGGGTGCCCGAAGGCGGCTGCACCGCCGTCGTCGGACCCTCGGGAAGCGGCAAGACCGTGCTCGCGCGCTGCCTCGCCGGGCTGCACGAACGCCACCGGGGACACCTCACGTTCCGGGACTCGCCGCTGCCCGTGCTGCGCCACCGCACGGCCCGGCAGATCCGGGGTGTGCAGTACGTCTGGCAGGAGGTGCGGAACTCCTTCGACGAGCGGCGCACCGTGCTGGAACAGGTCGCCCGCACCGCCGTACGCCTGCGCGGTCTGACGGCGGCGGAGGCACAGCGGCGGGCCCGGCAGGTGTGGGAGCGGCTCGGGCTCACCCCGGAGCACGCCATGCGGCACGCCGCCTCGTTGTCCGGCGGGGAACTGCAACGCGCTGCGCTGGCACGGGCGTTGCTCGCCGAGCCGGATGTGCTGGTCTGCGACGAGATCACCACGGCGCTCGATGCCGTCAGCACCGGGCTCGTGACCGCCGAGATCGGCCGCCTGCGCGAGCGGAGCGACACGGCCGTGCTGTGGATCGGCCACGATCTCACGCTCGTGGAGCGGCTGGCCGACGACCTGGTCGTCCTCGACGCGGGCCGCGTCGTGGAATCGGGCGGCAGCCGTGCGGTCCTGGCCGCCCCGCGCTCCGAGACCACCCGCCTGCTGCTGCGGTCCCGGCATCTGGGCACCGCGGGCACGGCACCCGTCGAACCGGCCCCGTCCGGCGTCCAGCGAAAGGAACACCCCCACCCATGACCACCACCTCGACCGCGTCCGACTGGCAGCGGTGGCAGACGAGTTGGGACCGCCAGCAGGAGTGGTACATGCCGGACCGGGAGGAGCGCTTCCGGGTCATGACCGACGCGGTCGAGGCCGTGGCGGGCCGTACTCCGCTCGTCCTGGACATGGCCTGCGGCACCGGCAGCATCTCCGACCGCCTGCTGCGGCGGCTCCCCGGCGCCCGTACCGTCTGCGTGGACATCGATCCGGCCCTGCTGACCATCGCCCGCGGCCACTTCGCCGGTGACGGGCGGGTCACCTTCGCCGAGGCCGACCTCACCGACCCGGACTGGACCGCGCGGCTGCCCGTCGCCTCGTTCGACGCCGTCGTGACCGCCACCGCCCTGCACTGGCTGGACACCGGCCCGCTCCGCCGCCTCTACGGCAGCCTGGCCTCGCTGGTGCGCGAGGGCGGTGTGTTCCTCAACGCCGACCACATGTGCGACGAGTCGGCGCCCCGGCTCAACGCGGCCCTGCACGCCCTGCTGCTCGAAGGCCGGGAGCGGCGGCGGCGCGCGGGCGCCCTCGACTGGGCCGACTGGTGGAGCCGTGTCGCGGACGATCCCGTTCTCGCCGGACCGGCGGCCCGCCGCTTCGCCCTGCTCGGCGATCCGCGCGAGCCCCGCCCCGCCGGTGCGCTACCCGACCGCCCCACGGCCACCAGCTGGCACCTGGACACGCTGCGGGAGCAAGGCTTCACCGAGGCACGGCAGTTGTGGTGCTCGGCGAGCGACGCGCTGGTGGCCGCGCTGCGCTGAACCCTCGGGCGCCGGGACACCGCGCCGGACACGCTCACCGCTCCCGAGGGTCGTGCACTCCCGCGCGGTACGTCCCGGGTGTGGTGCCCATGGCCTGGGCGAAGATGTCCACGAAGGCACTGGCCGACGCCCAGCCGCAGGCGTGGGCGGTGTCGGTGACGGTGGCGTCCTCGGCGAGCAGCACCATGGCGTTGAAGAGACGGACCCGGGTGCGCCACTGGGGGTAGGTCATACGGAACTCGCCGCGGAACAGCCGGGACAGGGTGCGTTCGCCGACGTGGGCGTGGCGGGCGAGTTCGGCGAGGGTGTACGGGCGGCTCAGGTCGGCCTCCACCAGGCGGCAGACCTGGGCCAGCCGCCGGTCCCTCGGCACGGGCAGCATGATCGGCTGCTCCGCGACCCGGCGGAGCCGGTCACGCAGGACCGCCTCGATGTGACGGGTCTCGGTGCGGGTGAGGTCGGGGCTGGTGAGGGCGATCAGCAGTTCGCGCACGAGGGCGTCGACGGCGACGACGGCCGGTGTCCGCGCGTCGAGCACGGGCTTCGGGTCCCCGGCCGGGAAGCCGACGGTGTGGAAGCGGCTGCGGCCGTAGAAGCGGTGCTCGTGCCAGGTGTGCGCCGGGATCCACAGGGCCCGGTCGTTCGGCGCGATCCAGGAGCCGTGCTCGGTGCGGATCGCGAGGACGCCCGAGCTGACGTAGATCAGCTGGTGGTCGTCGTGGCGGTGGCGGTCGATGACATCGCCGCCCGCGCGGGACTGGGTGCTGGTCGGCGCGACCGGCTGGTGTCGGATCTCGGACATCGAGGGGAAGGATAGGTCTTGTCGGTACGGGGCGTGGGGCCCGGCGCCGGGCGGGGCAGGTGGCCGCGCCCGTACGGCGGCGCGGCGCGCACCCGCTCACCCGGTCCCCCGGTCACCGTGGGGCCGCTCCGGGGGCTGGTCCGGCGGGTTCACCGGGGTCCGGTTCGTGCGCCGGTTCGTGCGCCGGTTCGCGCAGCGCGGTGGAGAGCAGGATGGCGAGGACCGGGACGGCGGCGAGGACCACGAGCGCGCCGCGCGGTCCGTGGTGGCTCGCGACCAGGCCCAGCAGGGGCATGAAGAGTCCGCCGGCGCTCACGGCCAGGCCGAGGGTGACACCGGCCGCGGTCCCCGGGCGGCTGGGCAGGTAGTCCTGGCCCAGCTTGATGAGCACCGCGAACGGGATGTTCGAGACGAGACCGACGAGCAGGGCCAGCGGGAGGGCCGCGTACTTGTCGTCGCAGGCCAGCATGGCCCACAGGGCGGGCAGCATGGCGGCGTTCCCGATCTGCACGGTCCGGACCATGCCGATCCGGTCGGCGAGCCGTCCGCCGAGCAGGGTGCCGAGCACACCGCCGCCGAGTTCCAGGGTCAGGGCGGTCCCGCCGAGTCCGCTGCCCGCGCCGAGGTGGCGGATCCAGTACAGCGAGATGAAGGTGTTCAGACCGGTCGAGATCGTGGACCGGGCGACCTCGACCGCGGTCAGCGCGGCGAAGCGTCCCGGCTGGTCCTTGCCGTGCGGCCCGGCCTTGCGCACCGCGGTGTCCGCCGTGCGGGTGTGGTGGCGCAGCAGGACGAAGCCCATGAGGACGGCGGGCGGGATGAACAGCGCGGTCGCGCCGATCCCGAGCCGGTCCAGGGCCGGGGTCACCAGGGCCGGTCCGACGAAGAAGCCGACGCTTCCGCCGGCCGCGAAGTAGCTCATCGCGGTGGCGCTGCCGCCTGCCGCCCGGCGGGCGTCGCGTCCGGCTGGCGGGTGGAACATCGCGATGCCGACCCCGGCGAGCAGCAGCAGCGCGAACACCACCGGGTAGGCGGGCGCCAGACCGGACAGTCCCGCTCCGACGCCCGCCAGGCTGATCCCGAGCGGTGCCATCCAGCGGAGCCGGTGGCGGTCGGCCAGCAGGCCGATCGGCACCTGGGGCAGCGCGCTGCCCAGCGTCGCGGCCAGCGCGAGCCCGGAGGCCTCGACATAGCTGAAGTGCCGTTCCAGCACGAAGTAGGGGACGGCGGCGGGCACGAGGCCCTGATAGAAGTCGTCGACGGCGTGGGCCGTGGCCCACACCCTCATCCGGCGCCAGTGTCCGGGCGGGTCGCCGACGCCGCGGGAGCGGGTCGTTTCCTGGGTCGAAGTCACAGGACCACGATGGTGAACCGGGGGCAGGCGCGCTTCCCATATTCTGCCCATCGATGCCGGAGAACCGCCGGACGGCGTCACCGGCCGCCACATCCGGCCCGGGAACGAGGCGATCGGTCAGGGGCGGGACGGTGCTTGGCTGGAAACCAGGCGTCCGTGTGAGGGGACGGGACCTCGAAAACCTCGCATCCCAGCACATTGTGAGGGTGCGTCAGCCGGACGACCCCGGGTCCGTGCATGTCAGCCGGGTCCGGATCCGGCCGCCCCCTCTATCACGCCGACGGAAACGGAACGGCGAGTTCGCGACGAAGTCGGGCCGACGAGGGACTGTACGGCTGGACCGAACGTCTCCTGCGGTCAGGATGGCTAACATGAACCGGAGTCCGGTCGGAAGATCGTCCTCCTCTTGGGGCGTGTCGCGACGACCTGCGGCCGTAGTCCACGGGCCGCACCGTTTCTCCCCCACTCACGGACCGAGGGACCGCGGAATGCCAGTGCCTGCACCGCCCAGCCAGCACCGATCGGCGAAGGAGCCGCACACTTCACCGGCCGTCCCCGTGGCCGTGACGGCGGTGAGCGCCGTGGCGGCCGGTGCGGCGGTCGCCCTGGCACCGGGCGGCGTCCGCGCCTGGACCCTGGGCGTGGCGGTGACCGGCTGGGTCTGTGTGACCGTGGCCGTGCTCGTCGGCACCCGGCTGGCGCGCCGGGCCCGCCGCTCGGCCGCCGCGCAGGAGACCGAGGCGGGCAGGCTCCGGGCCCAGCTCGCGCACCACTCCGCTCAGACCGCGCACCTGGTCAATGTCACGCTCCCCGCCGTGGCCGTCCGGGTGCGGGGCGGCGCGAGCGCGGCGGAGGCGCTGCGGGACGTACCGCCCCCGGGCGACGCGCAGTTGGGCGGGCTCGCGCAGGCGTTCGCCGCCACGGTCGAGGAGGGCGCACGGCAGACGGCGCTCCTGGACGGCGAGCGCCGGCAGGCCCGGCACGAAGTGGGCGCTGTCATGACCGAGTTGGAGCGGCTGACACGGGAGACGCTGCCGGCCGCGGTCGCCCGGCTGGGCGAGGGCGAGTCCGCCGACACGGTGCTCGCCGAACTCGACCTGCCGCGACTGCCCGCCGTCCGCACGCTCGCCGAGTCGTTCGTCCGTGAACTCGCCCGCAGCGAGAGGCGCGTGGCCGCGGCGCAGGCCGCCTCCGCGAAGGCGCTCAGCCGGGTCCAGGCCAAGACCGTCGGCATGCTCGCCGATCTGCGGGACATGCAGGAACGACACAGCGAAGAGGTGTTCGGGGACCTGCTGAAGCTGGACCACAACACCTCCCAGCTCGGTCTGCTGACCGACCGGCTGGCGCTGCTGATGGGCGGCCGGTCCAGCCGCGCCTGGAACAAGCCGATCGTGATGGAGAGCGTCCTGCGCGGCGCGGTGGGCCGGATCGCCGCCTACCGCCGGGTGCGCCTGCACTGCTCCGCGACCGCCGCGATCTCCGGCTTCGCCGCCGAGGGCGTCATGCATCTGCTCGCCGAACTGATGGACAACGCCGCGAACTTCTCCCCGCCCATCGACGAGGTGCACGTCTACGTCGAGGAGCGCAGCGCCGGGCTCGTGGTCACCATCGAGGACAGCGGTCTGAAGATGGCGGACGCGGCGATGCGCCGGGCCGAGGAGGCGGTGTCCGGCCGGATGAGCGACCTGGCCTCGCTCCAGGGCACCCGGCTCGGCCTCATCGTGGTGGGGCGGCTCGCGCTGAAGTACGGCATCAGCGTCAACTACCGGCCCTCCTCACGCGGCGGCACCGGTGTCGTCGTCCTGCTGCCCCCGCAACTCCTCGCCCAGCAGCGCGAACCCGCGCCGCGCGAGCCGGTCCGCCCGCCGGTCACCGCCATCGCGCCCGCCGGGGGCGCCGCGCCCGCCGCCACGCGCACGGCCGTCCCGGCGCCCGCACCCGCTCCCGACCTCGACGCGCTCCCCAGGCAGCCGCAGGCCCCCGCCCCGGCGGTGCGCCCCGCCCTCGCGGCGCGGCCCGCCGACCGGTCCGACCCCCATGAGCCGGGGCGGCACCGGCGCCCCGCCGGGGCGACCCCGAACGGCCTGCCGGTGCGCAGCCCCGGCCGGACCATGGCGGAGGCCGAGCGGGAGCGCGAGCAGCGCCGGTCGCCGTCACAGGCGTCACAAGCGGCGCAGGACGGCCGTCCGGAGTCCCGTTCCGAGCGCCCGCCGGGGCAGGACGCGGGTGCGCGATTCGGTGCCTTCCACCGCGGGCGCCAGTCCGCGGGCGGCGCCACGCGACCGGACGGCGAGGACCGGCCCGGTTCCCGGCCGCCGACCGCGTCCTAGCCCGGCGCGCGACCCCGGCCACGTCCCTCCCCGCTCCGCGGGCGCCCCCGCGCGCCCGGCCCGTATCCCCGCCGCCCCTTCCGCCTCTTCCGCCTCTTCCGCCCCTCCGCTTCCGCGCCCCACGCGGGGCTCCCGGCGCCCACCTCCCCGTCGAGTTCATGAGACATGAGATTGGAGGAACGGGCCGGTGACCGGCCAGCCGGGCACCACCGTCCCGACACCCGTCATGCAGACCACCGACAACAGCCTCACCTGGCTCCTCCAGAGCCTCCTGGAGCGCACCCCCGGCACCCGGCACGCGCTGGTCCTGTCCCGGGACGGACTGAAACTGTGCTGGACCGAGCATCTGACCCTCGACCAGGCCGACCAGATGTCGGCGATCTGCTCCGGCATCCAGGCGCTCGCCCAGGGCGCGTCCGCGGAGTTCGGCGACGGCAGCGGCGGGGTGCGCCACTCCATGACGGCGTTCCACGGCGGGCTGCTGTTCATCGTGGAGGCCGGGGAGGGCGCGCACCTCGCCGTCGTCGCCCAGGAGGACGCCGATCCGGGCGTGGTGGGCCACCAGATGACGGAGCTGGTCGAACAGATCGGCGACCATCTGCGCGCGGAGCCCCGACAGCCCGTCCGAGGGAGCGGTGCCTCATGACGCGCAAGCCCGTGGACATCGGCGACCCCGACCGCCTCTACACGGTCACGGGCGGGCGCAGCCGTGCAGGCGACTCCTTCGACCTGGTCACGCTCGTGGTCAGCGAGTGCCGTCCGGCGGCGGGGATGCAGTCGGAGCATGTCCGGATCCTGGAACTGTGCGCCCACCCGACGGCCGTGGTCGAGATCGCGGCCGAGCTGAGACTGCCGATCACCGTGGTGCGGATCCTGCTCGGCGACCTGCTCGACACCGGCCGGATCACCGCCCGGCACCCGCGCGCGGCGCCCTCCGTCGCCTCGCTCCCCGATTCCGCCCTTCTCAAGGAGGTGCTCCATGGGCTCCGCAACCTCTGAGACGTCCGACGCGTCCGTATCGCCTCGGACCTTTGAGCCGCCCTCCCACCGCACACCGCTGGCCGACACCGCGGAGACCGGCCTGAAGATCGTCGTCGTGGGCGGGTTCGGTGTCGGCAAGACGACCCTGGTCCGCTCGGTGAGCGAGATCCGGCCGCTGAACACCGAGGAGGTGATGACGCAGGCCGGTGTCGGGGTCGACGAGATCGGCGCGGTGTCGGCGAAGACGACGACCACGGTGGCGTTCGACTTCGGACGCATCAGCCTCAGCGAGCGCATGGTGCTGTACCTGTTCGGCGCGCCGGGGCAGGAGCGGTTCTGGTTCCTGTGGGACCGGCTGTTCTCGGGCACGCTGGGCGCGGTGGTCCTCGTGGACACCCGGCGGATGGACGACTCCTGGTACGCGATAGACCGGCTGGAGCACCACCGGACGCCGTTCGTGGTCGCCGTCAACCGGTTCGACGACGCCACCCATCACTCGCTGGACGAGATCCGCCAGGCGCTCGCCCTGCCCGAGCGGGTGCCGATGATCGACTGCGACGCACGGGTCCGGCAGTCCGGCAAGGACGTGCTCATCACCCTCGTGGACCACCTCTACGACATCGCCATGGCCCAGGAGACGACACCGTGACCGACACCGGTACCCCTTCCGCCCATCCGGCTCCGCCGGGCTGCCCGGCCCACGAGGACGCGGTCCCGCTGGCCGGTCTCGAGTACCAGCAGACGCCGTCGCAGCTCTACCGCGAACTGCGCCGGGAGCACGGGCCGGTCGCGCCGGTGCTGCTCGACGGGGGCATCCCGGCCTGGCTGGTGCTGGGCTATCCCGAGGTCACGTACGTGACCCGGCACGACGAGCTGTTCGCCCGCGACTCGCGGCGGTGGAACCAGTGGGCGAACATCCCGCCGGACTGGCCGCTGCTGCCGTTCGTCGGGTACCAGCCGTCGGTGCTGTTCACCGAGGGCGAGGAGCACCGGCGGCGGGCCGGTGTGATCACCCACGCGCTGGAGGGCGTCGACCAGTTCGGGCTGGCCCGCGACTGCCGCCTGATCGCGGACCGGCTCATCGCCGGCTTCGCGGGCAGCGGGCAGGCCGAGCTGATGACGGGCTACGCGCACGCGCTGCCCATGCGGGCCGTGGTGCAGATGTGCGGGATGCCGACCGCGGGCGCGGACACCCAGCAGCTCGTCGACGACCTGCGAATCTCGCTGGACGCGGCCGAGGGCGACGACCCGGTGGCGGCGTACGGCCGGGTGGGCGAGCGGCTGCGGCAGCTGGTGAAGGACAAGCGGGCCGATCCCGGTCCGGACGTCACCTCGCGCATGCTGCTGCACCCGGCGGAGCTGACGGACGAGGAGATCGTCCAGGACCTGATCTCGGTGATCGCCGCCGCGCAGCAGCCGACGGCGAACTGGATCTGCAACACGCTGCGGCTGCTGCTGACCGACGAGCGGTTCGCGGTGAACGTCTCGGGCGGCCGCCTCAGCGTGGGCGAGGCGCTCAACGAGGCGCTGTGGCTGGACACTCCGACGCAGAACTTCATCGGGCGCTGGGCCGTACGCGACACCCAGCTGGGCGGGCGGCACATCCGGGCGGGCGACTGCGTGGTGCTGGGTCTCGCCGCGGCCAACACCGATCCGCAGATCTGGCCGGAGTCGCATGTGGGTGCGGAGAACTCCGCGCATCTGTCGTTCAGTCACGGCGAGCACCGCTGCCCGTATCCGGCGCCGCTGCTGGCGGACGTGATGGCGCGTACGGCCGTCGAGACGCTGCTGGAGCAACTGCCGGACCTGGTGCTCGCGGTGGAGCCCGGGGAACTGCGCTGGCGTCCGTCGATCTGGATGCGGGGGCTGGTGTCGCTTCTGGTGGCGTTCACACCGGTGGTGAGGTAGCCGGACCGTGAGGTAGGCGGGCCGGTGCGGTACGGCCCGTGGTGCGCCGATCCGGTCCGGTGCTGTGGTGCGGCGAAGTGGCGCGGTGCGGGCCCGTGGTGCGGTCGCCGGGCCCGCCGCTCCGGCCGGGAGGCGGCTCAGCCGCCCACGGGGGTGAAACGCACCGGCAGGGACTGCGGCCCGCGGGTGAAGACACCCTGTTCGGCCGGGTCGAAGCCGTCGGCCAGGCGCATGTCGGGCATCGCGTCGAGGAGTTGGTTCACACCGGTCTCGACCTCGGCCCTGGCGAGCAGCGCGCCGACGCAGAAGTGCCGGCCGAGCGCGAAGGCGAGGTGGTCGGCGGCCGCGGAGAACGCGGTCGTCGTGGTGAGGTCGTCGCGCAGGATGTCGAAGCGGTCGGGGTCACGGTAGCGGTTGTCGTCGCGGTTGGCGGCGCCTATCAGGCAGGTGACGGTGGCGCCGGGGGGCACGGTGCCGCCGCTGAGCCGCACCTCGGTGGCGGACTGCCGCATGATCATGTGGACGGGCGGGGTGTAGCGCAGCGTCTCGGCGAAGGCCCGCGGGATCAGAGCGCGGTCCGCGCGGACGGCGGCGAGCTGGTCGGGGTGGCTCAGCAGGTTGGCGAAGATGCTGGCGATGGCCTTGTCGGTGGTCTCGCCGCCGGCGGCGAGCAGCAGGCTGCAGAACGCCTTGATGTCCTCGTCGCTCATCCGTACGCCGTCCACCTCGGCGGCGCACAGCGTGGACAGCAGGTCCTCGCCCAGGTCGTCGCGGCGCGCGCGGATGACCGGCAGCATGTACTCGGCGAACTCCACCCGGGTCCGCTCGCCCGCCGCGGTCACCTCGGGATCGCCGGAGAGGTTGCCGAGGAAGGCGATGACGGCCGTGTACCAGCGGTGGAAGCGCGCGTGGTCGGCCTTGTCGAGGCCGAGCATGTCGGCGATCACGTTGACCGGGAAGCGGGTGGCGTAGTCGCCGACGAGATCGGCGGACCCGGTGTGCCGGAACGCGTCGATCAGTTCGCGGGAGTTGCGCTCGATGACGGGCAGGAACTTCTCCTGGAGGTCGCTGCCGCGGAAGGCGGGGGCGACCAGGGCGCGGCGCACGGCGTGTTCCCGCCCACTGAGCTGGAGGATCGTGGTGCCGTGCACGGGCTCGATCTGCCAGTTGTAGTTGTCCGTGGTGAACTCGTTGTTCTTGTCCTTGAAGACGCGTTCGACGTCCTCGTAGCGCGAGACGATGTAACTGCGGGTGGCCTCGTGCCAGATGAGGGGCGCGGTGTCACGCATCGCACGGTAGGCCGGATAGGGGTCCTTCGCGAACTCCGGCGAGAGGATGTCGGGCACCTGCTGCGCGGTGGACATGATGCTCCCTCAGATAAGGAACCGGCTGTTCCTCCCAGGCTATTGATCATCTGTCCGGGGGGACACCCCCGGAGCGGGCGCGGTCGCTCCGGACACCGCCGTTGGCCGAAAAGTGCCCCAACCGCTCGCCCCGGCCGGACGGTTCGCGTACGACGAGCACGGCGGCGGCGCGGAGACTCTGGCGTACCGACGCGCGAACCCCTAAGTTAATCCCTGCTTTAACTCCATTTACTTCATGGGTTAATCGGGAACTCCAGTGAGGTCGCCGTGCCGCATCGCAGGAAGCCGTATCCGCGTTGGACCGCCGCCGTCGTGGCCGCCCTGGTGAGCGCGGCCGCGCTGGTCGTGGGGGTGGACCCGCCCCCCGCCGGGGCCGCGACCGGTTCCGCCGGGCACCGCCAGAACGTCGAGTACTTCCCCGATCCCTGGTCCGCCCCGCGTCAGGTGACGGTGACCACGGACACCGCCGGCACCACGGCCCCGCACGCCCGCACCGCGTCGCCCGCGGCCGGTGCCGCGCCCACCGTGCGCGCCCTCCAGCAGACCGGGCCGGTCTCCGGCCGGCTCGACCTCGTGGTGCTCGGCGACGGCTACACGGCCGCCCAGCAGGACGACTTCACCGCGGACGCCGAGGACAAGCTCGACCAGATCTTCCGGATCGAGCCGTACCGCAGTTACCGCGGCCTGTTCAACATCTGGCTCGTCGACACCCCCTCCCCCGAGTCCGGCGTCTCCGGCGATCCGACGGCGGACGTCAGGCGGACCACGGCCCTCGGCTCCTACTTCTTCTGCGACGGCCTGGAACGCCTGCTGTGCATCGACCCGGACAGCGTCACCCGCTACGCCGCCGCGGCCCCCGCCGCGGACATCGTCTTCGTCATCGCCAACTCCGCCAAGTACGGCGGCGCGGGCTACTCCGCCGTCGACCTGCCGCCGGGCACGCCCTTCCACGGCGTGGCGACGATGTCGTCCGACAACGACCGCTCCTACCTCATCGGCGCCCACGAACTGGGGCATTCCATAGGGCACTTGGCCGACGAGTACCAGTACGCCGGATACGGCCCCTACCCCTCGGCCGACGAGCCGGACGCCGCCAACCTGACCCTGCGACGCGATCCGGCCGCCGCGAAGTGGCACCGCTGGCTCGGCGCCCAGGACCCGACCGGCTGGGCCGTGGGCACCTACGAGGGCGGCGGCTACTACGAGACGGGCGTCTACCGTCCCACCGAGACGTCCCTCATGCGCGACCTGTCCTCGACCGACTTCAACGTCGTGGGCCGCGAGGCGATGATCGCCGGTTTCTACGCGGACGCCGACGCCCTGACCTCGCCGCTCGACACCGCGCGCCCGATCGCCTCCGCCCGGAACATCACGGTGCGGCTCGCCCCGCTCACCGGTCTCGCCCGGCTGCGCCTGGACTGGTACGTCGACGGGAGGCGGATACCGTGGGCCGCCGGACGGATGACGGTGACCCCGCGCGAGCTGGCCGGCCGTCGCTCCGCCCACCGCGTCACGGCGGTGGTGAGCGACCGCACCGGCGCCGTACGGGACCCCCGGGTCCGGCAGGCTGCGTCCAACTCCCTTACCTGGACGGTGCGATGAGGTGACATGGCCCCGTCCGCGCCTGCGGGCCGTGAGCCGCCGCCCGTCGGCGGCTCACGCCGGACCCGCGCGGGGACCGGAGGGGCCGGCCCGCTACGATGCCGGACCGGCCCCGACCCTGGAGATGCCATGAAAAGCGCCCTGCTCGTGATGGACGTCCAGCGGTCCGTCGTGGACCTCACCGACGCCGGACCCGAGTTCCTGCACCGGGTGCGCAGGGCCATGGACGGCGCTCGGAGCGCGGGCATCCCCGTGATCCATGTGACCATCGCCCTGCGACCGGGCTTCCCTGAGGTCGGCACGCACAACAGGGCGCTCAGCGCCATCGCGCGGGCCGGGCTCTACGTCGAGGGCGCCGCCGGTACCGAGATCCACCCCGAGGTCGCTCCCCTGCCGGGCGAGGTGGTGGTCACCAAGCGGCGGGCGAGCGCCTTCTCGGGGAGCGACCTCGATGTGGTGCTGCGGGCACGCGGCATCGACAGCCTGGTGCTGACCGGCATCGCCACCGGCGCCGTGGTGCTGTCCACCCTGTGCCAGGCCAACGACCTGGACTTCGGCCTCACCGTCCTCGCCGACGCGTGCCTGGACCCCGATCCCGAGGTGCACCGGGTCCTCACCGAGCGACTGTTCCCGCAGTGGGCGCGGGTCCTCGGCGTCGACGACTGGGCCGACGGCCTCACGGCTCGTCGGGACACGCCCTAGCCGCGCCTCACAGCGCCGCGGTCGTGCCCTCGCCCGACGCGCTGCCCGTGAGCCACTGGTCCCAGCCGAGGTTGAAGTCGGCGTAGCCGTTGTCCGGGTCCGCCTTGGCCCGGGGCGAGCCGGTGATGGTCACGGGGTCGCCCTGCTTGACCTGTCCGTAGAACCACTCGGCGTCGGACAGGGAGAGGTGGACGCAGCCGTGCGAGCCGCGGGCGCTGCCGCTGCCCGGGTTCGGGTCGCCGGTCGAGTAGTGCACGTAGGTGCCGGACTGGGTGAGGTGGATGTCCCAGGGCAGCGTCAGGTCGTAGTAGTCGGGAGCGCCCTTGGTGCAGCTGATGCCCACGCTGCATGAGGTCATGTGGACCGTCTTCTCCTTGTCGATGACGGCCATGGTGCCGTTCCAGGTCGGGTACTGGGCGCTGCCCGCGTTGATGGACAGGGTGCGCACCGCCTGGCCGTTGCGGGTCACCTTCAGGGTGTGGCCGCGCACCGAGACATCGGCGCGCACATCGTCGCCGACCTTGAAGGTGTGCGTGTACTCGCGCACGCCGTAGCGCCCGTTGCCGTTGGCGACGCCCCGCATGTCGACGTCCACCTTGACCTCGGTGCCGGACGGCCAGTAGTCCTTGGGCCGCCAGTCGGCGCGCTTGTCGCCGAACCAGTGCCAGGCGCCGGTCACCGGCCGGGAGGCGCTCACCTTCATGTGCTTCTCGACCGTGGCCCGCGCCTTGGCCGCCACCGGGTTGCTGAAGACCACCGAGACGGGCATGGCGACACCGACGGTGGCCTTCGACTGCGGCATGATCGTGTCCAGCAGCATCGGCGGCCCCGCGGGCTTCGTCGGCGACGGCGAGGCGGTCGCGCTCGGCTTCGCCGGGGCCTTCGCGTCGTCCCCGCCCGCCCGGTCGCTGCCGCCGTCGTGGCCGCAGGCGCTCACGCCCACCAGTATCGCGCCCGTGACGAGTGCGATCCGTATGCCACCCCTGCGCCGTCCCATGACCTGCCCCACTCTCTCAACTCTCGCGCCCCGAGGGGCTCACTCCCCTGTCAGACGGCCCGTCGCGGCCGCCGGGTTCCGGGTACCTCGCAAAGTGTCTCCCAAGACTCCTGCGGCGTTCTTCTCGGGGGGCTCCCGGCCACCGGGCCACGGCGGGCGGCGTCCCGGTGCCGAGCGGACAGCGGCGGCCCGAGCCACGGACGGGACGAACCGGACCGGGACCTCCGGTCGTCCAACCCCCCTTTCCCGCACGCCCCTTGACCCGCAGATTGGCACAGTCCAATAGTGGTCCCGTAGTGGTACCGCTCCCACTCTCCCCTGTCTCCCCGAGGCGACCACCCCCACACCCATCCCGGAGGCCGTTGTGCTCTCCCGCCGTGCCCTTCTCGCCACCGCAGCGGCCACCGCGGCCGCCCTCCCCCTGACGGCCGCCGGTACCGCCGCGGCCCGCTCCGCTCCGCGTGCCCTCGCCGCGGCGCTCCCCGTCGCGCTCGCCAACAACTCGGGCGGCTCCGCGCCGGTCTACGCCTACATCTCCGGTGCCGACACCGCCGGCTGGCCCGGCTTCGTCACCGCGGACGGTGTCTTCCACCGGCTGCCGAGCCCGTCCTCGGTACTGACCCCGATACCCGACTACGCGATCCCGCTGGGCGCCTCGGGGTCGGCACCGACCCGGCTGACGCTCCGCGACTACGTGATCGGCGGCCGGGTCTGGTTCTCGGCCGGCCGCAAGATCCAGTTCTTCGTCAACCCGCCCGGGGGCAACGGCGGCGTGCCCGGCCTGGTGCAGCCCGGTTTCACCGGCACCGACCCCAACTGGACCACGAGCTGGACGTTCTGCGAGTTCACCTACAACTCGGCGAACCTGTACGCCAACATCAGCTACGTCGACATGGTCGCCCTGCCCGTCTCGATGGCCACCACCGGGGCCGCCGGGAACCAGTCGGTGCCCGCGCTGCCCTCGGGTGCCCTGGCCTCGATCGCCTCCGGGCTGCGGGACCAGCACGCGGCGGACGGCGCGCCCTGGGACCAGCTGGTGGCGACCGACTCCGCGGGCACGGTCCTGCGCGTCCTGGCGCCCTCGCACGCGCCGGTCGACTTCGGCGCGTACTGGAGGCCTTACCTGGACCGGGTGTGGGACTACTACCGCACCCACACCCTCACCGTGGACGGTCAGGGCTCGATCGGCGCGTACTCCGGGACCGTCAGCGGTGACGTGCTCACCTTCGCCGGGCTCAACACCAACGGGGTGCCCTTCACCAAGCCCTCCGCCGCCGACATCTTCGGCTGCGCGAGCGGCCCGCTGTACAACTCCGGCGCCGACGCGCGCTCCGCCGTCGCCGCCCGTCTCGCCGCCGCCCTCAACCGCTCCAGCCTGCTGGTCTCCGGCGGCGCGTCGCAGCCCAGCGGGGTCACCCCCGCCCAGTACTACACGGAGTCGGTCACCAACCACTACGCCCGGCTGGTGCACCGGTACGCGAGCATCGGCTACGCCTTCCCGTACGACGACGTCGGTCCCACCGGCTCCGCCCCGGTCGACGGGCACCTCCAGGATCCGGCGCCCGCCTCCTGGACGGTCACCCTCGGACCGGGCGGCGGCGGGACGACCCCGCCGGGCGGAGGCGGCACGAGCGCCTACTCCACCGTCCAGGCCGAGGACCACAGCGCGCAGAGCGGCACGCAGACGGAGGCGTGCTCCGACACCGGCGGCGGCCGTGACGTCGGGTATCTCGCCGCCGGGGACTGGCTGAAGTACGCGTCGCTGGACTTCGGCCCGGCCGCCCCGGCGCAGTTCCTCGCCCGGGTCGCCTCCGGGGTGGGCGCCGGTGTCAGCGGCGCGATCCGGGTGCGGGTGGACAGCGTCACCGGGCCGCAGATCGCCGAGATCGACCTCGGGGACACGGGCGGCTGGCAGAGCTGGCGCACCGTCCCGGCCAACGTCACCCGGGCCGTGACCGGCGTCCACGACGTCTATCTGACGTTCGAGGAGAGCACCGTCGAGTTCGTCAACGTCAACTGGTTCACCTTCACCCGCTGACCGTCGCCCGGCCGTCCGCCCGGCGGCAGCCGTCGGATTGAGGCCGTGGGGCGGGGGCACGTGCTCCTGCACACGGCGGTCGCCGCGGCGGCCGGGACGAGGAAGGACGGGACAGGATGAGCGAGGGACCGCGAGCGGCGCGGGAGCAGGGAACGGGGCCCGGCCCCGAGGACGGCGTACCCACCCCGCCGCTGCGGCCCGGCGGCTACGAGCCCGCCGACTACGCCGCCACCGTGGTGCGCAGCGCGCGGCAGGCGGGCATCTCACCGGTGCTGCTGATGGCCGTGCTGCACAACGAGGCGTACAAGCCGCACCATCCCCTGCTCGAACGGGTCTGGCAGTGGTGGAAGCGCGACGCGTCGTTCGGTGTCGGCAACATGCACCGGGCGACGTTCGAGAAGGTCCGGCGGGCGCACGCGCTGACGGGCCGCTGGCAGGACCTCCGGGACGACCCCGCCTTCGCCGTCCACGCCGCGGCCCTCCACCTCAGGGACCTCGACCGGGTCCTGCCGCAGCGGTACGCGCGCCGCTACCGGCGCGACGAACTGCTCGCCCTCGGCTACAACGCGGGCGAACGCAATATGCGGGCCTTCGCCCGGGGCGTGCCGCCGGGCCCGATGGCGCGGTCCTACCTCCGCCGTCTGCGGGAGCACTGGCCGCGGGCCGCCGGGGCGGTGGCGGAGCCGGACGGGGAGCACTGAGCGAGCGGGCGCGGCCCCAGACGGCACGGCCCCGGTACGGACGGCACGGCTCCGGTCCGGCCGGGACCGGCGTTCCCGGCTCGCCGGGGCCAAGCCCCGGTCCGTGGCCAGGACGGGGAAGGTGCTCAGCGTCCGGCGGGCCGGGGCGCCGGTTTCCAGTCCCGGGCGAGGAGTCCGAGCAGCACCTCGTCCAGGAACTCGCCCATCACCCAGGCCGAGGAGCGCAGCACGCCCTCGCGGACGAAGCCGTTGCGCTCGGCCGCGCGCAGCATCGCGTCGTTGTCCGCCAGGGTCTCGATCTGGAGCCGGTGCAGGCCGCGCACGACGAACCCGTAGTGGCACAGCACCGCGACCACGTCGGTGCCGTAGCCCTTGCCGCGGGACGCGGGCAGCAGCGCGAGTCCGATGTGCGCGGTGCGGTTGTGGGTGTCGATGCCCCACAGCGTCGCGGTGCCGACCAGGGTGCCGCCGTCCAGTTCGATCACGGAGAACGGGACGTGCTTCTGCTCCGTGCCGTCCACCACGAGCCGCGGGTCCTTGGTGCCGGGTGACAGCGGCCGCCACGGACCGCCCTCGGCCCGTGAGGCGTTGACCACGTCGTCGTACAGCTCGGTCCGCAGGACCGGTATGTCGTCCTCGTGCCGGGCCCGCAGCCCGACCTTGCCGCCCTTCAGCATGCGAGCTTCCTATCCGACCGGGCCGGACGGCGGCAACCCCTTACTCGTGGTGATCGCCCGCCGACCGTGCCGGGCGAGCGGGGTGGGTCACTCCGCCGGGCCCGCCGTGCGGAAGAACGTCTTCGACGCGATCCGCCACTGTCCGTCCTCGCGGACCAGGGAGAAGTGGTCGGTGAAGTCCTCGCCCTGGTAGCCGCGTTCGTCGAGCACGGCCACCGCCACCTCGCCGCTCACCTCGATCGAGCGGATGTCGTAGGTGTACGTCCGGGTCCAGGCGCGCTCGCCCGAGTCGGCCGCGACGACCTGGCAGAACGCCCCGATCGGGGCGGACACCAGTTCCCGGCCGAGGTAGCCCCACATGTACGCCTCGGGCCGGAAGGCTTCGCGTACGGCCTGCGGGTCCCCGGCGCACACCGCCGAGACATACGCTTCCACGGCTGCCCGGACACCGTCGTGCGCGGTGGTGGAGTCGGTCATGCGGTCTTCCTCTCGGGTGGCGGGTGTGTCAGCCATGGTGGATCCACACACCCTTCGTCTCGGTGAACACGTCCAGCGCGTGGGAGCCCATCTCGCGGCCCCAGCCGCTGGAGCCGAAGCCGCCCCAGGGTGCCGCCGGGTCCGGGACCGGGGGCATGTTGACGAACACCGCGCCCGCGCGGACGTCCCCGGCCAGCCGGTGGGCGGTGGACAGGTCCCGGGTCCACACCGCGGCGGCCAGGCCGTAGCGGGTGTCGTTGGCGCGTGCCGCCAGTTCCTCCTCGTCCTCGTAGGTGAGCACGGGCAGTACGGGACCGAAGATCTCCTGCCGGGCCACGGCCATGTCGTCGCGTACCGAGGCGAAGACGGTGGGCCGGTAGAAGTTGCCGTGCTCCAGGGGGCCGTCGGCGCGCTCGCCGCCGGTGACCACCTCGGCGCCGGCGGCGACGCCCTTCTTGACCATGGTGTCCACCCGCCGCAGGTGCTCCTCGGTCACCAGCGGCCCCAGCTGGGTGTCCGGGGACATGCCGGGCCCCAGGCGCAGCGCGGCGACGGCGGCGGCGAGCTTCTCGGTGAACTCCTGGGCGCGGCGGTGGTCCACGTAGAAGCGGGAGTAGGCGGCGCAGACCTGGCCGCTGTTGAGCAGCGCGCCCTGGACGTTGCCCTGGACGGCGGCGTCGATGTCGGCGTCGCGGGCGATGATGCTGGGTGCCTTGCCGCCCAGTTCCAGGGTGACCCGCTTCAGGTCGTTCGCCGAGGCGCGGACGATCTCCTGTCCCACCTCGGTGGAGCCGGTGAAGGAGACCTTGTCCACGCCGGGGTGGGCCACGAGGGCCCGGCCGGTGGCGGGACCGCCGGTGAGCAGGTTGACCGTGCCCGGGGGCAGTCCGGCCTCCGCGCAGAGCCGCACCAGATGCAGGGCGGTCAGCGGGGTCTGTTCGGCCGGTTTGAGGACGACGGTGTTGCCGCAGGCCAGCGCGGGGGCCAGCTTCCACGCGGCGATCATCAGCGGGAAGTTCCAGGGGGTGATGAGCGCGCAGACGCCCACCGGTTCGCGGCGGGTGAAGTGCAGGGTGCCGGGGAAGGAGACCGGGCTGACCGCGCCCTGGATCTTGGTGACCCAGCCGGCGTAGTAGCGGAAGTGCTCGGCCGCCCCGGCGACGCTCACCCCGCGGGCGACCTGGAGCGGCTGCCCCTGGTCGCGGGTCTCCAGCTCGGCGAGCAACTCGGCGTCGCGCTCGATGAGTTCGGCGACGCGCCACAGCAGTCTCGCGCGGTCCGCCGCGGTGAGCGCGGCCCACGCGGGGTCGGTCAGCGCCCGCGCGGCGGCGGCGACGGCGGCGTCCACCTCCGGCTGTCCGGCCTGGGCGCAGGTGCCCAGGGCCGTCCCGGTGGCCGGGTCATGGGTGGTGAACTCCGCGCCGTCCGCGGCGGCCGTCCACTCCCCGTCGATGTAGAGCTGGCCTCGCACATTCATGAACGATCCTTTTCTGGGCGGTGCGTACGGGGGTGCGGGGCGCGGCGGGCTCCGCACCCCCGTGGGTCAGTCGCCGGTGATGTTCCGCATCAACCGGTCGACGTGGGCGCGGTGTTCGGGGACGAGTGCGCCGTCGGGGAACATCAGGGCGGTGACGTTGGCCCCGATGGTCATGCCGATGACCTCCCCGGCGAGACCGGTCACGGCCGGGTCGTCGGGCGGCTCTCCCCGGCCGCGTGCCGCGGCGATGCGGGCGGCGAGCAGCCGACGCCACCGGCGCAGGTGGTCGCGGTACAGCTCGGCGAGTTCCTCGTTGGCGACCGAGTGCTCCCACAGGGCGAGCAGCACACGGGCGCCGTCGATGCGGTACCGGTCGAGCGGCAGGGTCGCCTCGATGTCGTGGCGCAGTGCCTCCTCGGGGTCGGGGGCCGGTTCGCCGGCTTCTGTCATCCGTTCGTTCATCTCCGCGAGCACGCTCTGGAAGGTGGCCGCGACGATGCTGTCCTTGCTGGGGAAGTAGCGTTTGAGCGCGCCGTTGGCGAAGCCCGCCTCGGCGACGATGCTCCTCATCGTCGCGGCCTCGAACCCGCCCTGGACGATGAGCTTCCTGGCGACCGCGACGATCTCGCGCCGCCGCTGGTCATGATCGATGATCTTCGGCATGGTCGCGCCTACGGTACGGGTGAGGTGCTCACCGCCCGCAGTCCGAGCCAGCTTCTCCTGCGCTCGGCCTGCCGGGCCGGGTCGGCCACCGGGGAGGCCAGCAGCAGTCGGCGGGTGTAGGGGTGTCCGGGGTCGCGGGTGACGGTCTCGTTGGGTCCGGACTCCACGCACTCTCCCTGGTACATGACCGAGACCCGGTGGCAGATGCGCCGGACCACACCCAGGTCGTGGGAGACGAACAGATAGGAGACGCCGGTCTCGCGCTGGATGTCGATGAACAGGTCGATCACCGCCGCCTGGGTGGTCAGGTCGAGCGCGCTGACCGGTTCGTCGCAGACGATCAGGCGCGGGCGGCGCACCAGCGCGCGGGCGATGGCGACGCGCTGGCGCTGGCCGCCGGAGAACTCGCTGGGGTAGCGCGTGACGGTGTCCGCGGGCAGGCGTACGTGGTCGAGCATCTCGGCCACCGCCTTGCGTGCCTCGGCGCGGCCGGTGCCGGACGCGGTGAGGGGTTCGGCGAGGATCTGGCCGACGGTGAGGGTGGGGTCCAGTGAGCCGTAGGGGTCCTGGAAGACGACCTGGAGGTCGGCGGCCAGGCGGCGCCGTTCGGCTCCCTTGGCGTGGGTGATGTCGCGGCCGTCGAAGCGGATGGTGCCGGAGGTGACCGGGGCGAGGCCGAGGATGGCCTTGCCGAGGGTCGACTTGCCCGAGCCGCTCTCGCCGACCAGGCCGACGCACTCGCCCGCGCCGATCTTCATGGAGATGCCCTTGAGCGCCCGGAACGTGCTGCGTCCGCGGCGGTAGTCGACGATGACGTCGTCCACTTCGAGCAGCGCGTCCCCGTGGGTGTCCGTGGTCATGAGTGCACCGTCCGTCCGGCCGTGTTCCAGGCCGCGTCCAGGTCGGCGCGGCTCTCGGTGTCGTCCTGCGAGGCGCGGATGAGTTCCGCGGTGTACGGGTCGCCGGGGTCGCCGAAGATCTGCTCGACCGGGCCGGTCTCGATGATCCGGCCGTCCTTCATGACGGCGACGCGGTCGCAGATGTCGGCGACCACACCGAAGTTGTGGGTGACGATGACCAGGGCCATTCCGTACTCCGCCTGCAACTCGCGCAGCAGTTCCAGGACTTCTGCCTGGACGGTGACGTCCAGGGCGGTGGTCGGTTCGTCGGCGACCAGCAGGCCGGGGTTGCCGGAGACCGCGCCCGCGATGAGGACGCGCTGCGCCATGCCGCCGGAGATCTGGTGCGGGTAGGAGGCCAGCACCCGGTCGGGGTCGGTGATGCCGACGCGTTCGAGGATCGCGCGGGCCCGCTCCCCCGCCTCGGCCTTGGACAGCCCGTGCACCGCGCGCAGGGGTTCGGTCAGCTGGTGGCCGATGGTGTAGCAGGGGTCGAGGTTGCTCATCGGCTCCTGGGGCACGTAGCCGATGCGGGTGCCGAGCAGGGCGTGGCGCTTGGCGCGCGGGAGCGAGCCGGCCTCGCTGCCGCCGACCCAGATGCCGTCGGCGGTGGCGGTGCCGTCGGCCGGGAGCAGGTCCAGCGCGGAGAAGACGGTCTGCGACTTGCCCGAGCCGGACTCGCCGACGATGCCGAGCACTTCGCCGGGTGCGACGTCCAGGCTCACGCCGTGCACGACCTGCTTGTCGCCGTGCGGGGTGCGGTAGCTGACGCGGAGGTTCTCGATCCTGAGCGCGCTGTCCGCCGCCGAGTGCAGCAACTCGCCGGTGGCGCCGCCCTCCTGGCGGGGCGCCGCGGCCGCACGGGAGCGCCGGGGGGCCGGTGCGGTGCGCGAGTTCACCAGGTCGGCGAGGGTGGAGCCCATGAAGGCGAGGGCGGCGATGGTGATGCCGAGGGCGGCCGAGGGCCACAGCAGGATGAGCGGGTGGGTCAGCATGGTGCGGAACCCGTCGTTCATCATCTGGCCCCAGTCGGGGTTCGACGCGGTGCCGATGCCGAGGAACTGCAATCCGGTCTGTAGCCCCATGGCGATGCCGGCGGTCAGCGCGGACTGGATGATGACGGGTGCGTAGACGGCCCGCAGCATGTGGGCGCGCAGGATCTGGGTGTGGGTGAGGCCCGCGACCCGGGCCGCGTCGATGTACGGCTCCTTGCGCACGGCGAGCGCCCTGGAGCGGGAGATGCGGTAGTAGCCGGGTGCCATGAAGGCGCCGACGGTGATCATCAGCACGGTGAAGTCGGCGCCGGTGCCCGCGGCGACGATGAGCAGGACGATCATGCCGGGCACGGACTGCGCGGCGTCGCTGATCCAGGAGAAGATCCGGTCGGCCGGGCCGCCGAAGTACCCGGCGGCCACGCCCGCGGGGACACCGAGCAGGGCTCCGGCGAGGCAGGCGACGGCGGCGCCGTACAGCGTGGTGCGCGCGCCGTACAGGAGCCGGCTGAAGATGTCGCGGCCTGCGGAGTCGCCGCCCATCAGGTGGCCGTGGCCGGGTGGGGCCTGGGTGAGGTTGAAGTCGACGAAGTTGGGGTCGTGCGGGGCGAGCAGCGGCGCGAACAGGCCCACGAGGACGACGAGGAGGAAGACGGCGAGCGCGGCGACGCCGACGGGGCGGCGCAGATAGCGCGACCAGAGGCGCTGTCTGGCCTGGACGGGTTCGGGTGTGGCGGGGAACGCGGCTTCGGTCATTTCTCGCGCACCTTCGGGTTGACCCACCCGAGCACGAGGTCGAGCAGGAAGTTGACGACGACGACGAAGACGACCGTGACGACGGTCAGTCCGAGCAGCACCGGGATGTCGCCGATCTGGCTGGCCGACTGGGTGAGGCTGCCGATGCCCGGGAGGTTGAAGACGATCTCGACGACGATGGCGCCGCCGAGCAGTCCGACGAACATCACGGCGAGGACGGTGAGCGCGGCGGGCGAGGCGTTGCGCAGCACATGCAGGGTGACGCGCCGCGAGGACAGGCCGCGGGCCCTGAGAGTGCGGATGAAGTCCTGGTGGGTGACCTCCAGGAAGCCGTTGCGCAGTTGTTCGGCGATCATCACGATCGCGCCGAGGGCCAGGGCGATGGACGGCAGGGTGATGGAGCGCAGCCATTCGGTGCCGGAGTGCGCGAGGGGGACGTAGCCGACGGCGGGGAACCAGCGCAGCTTGATGGCGAAGGTCAGGACGAGGATGAGGCTGACCCAGAAGCCCGGGAGGGCGAACAGCACGACGGAGGCGACCTTGAGGACGCGGGCGAGGACGCCGCGGGGGCGCAGTCCGGTGGCGATGCCGACGGCCAGGCCGATGAGGGCGGCCAGGACGGTGGCGGCGATGACGACGGACAGGGTGACCGGGACACGGATGGAGATCTGGTCGGAGACCGGCTGGAAGTTGCGCCAGGAGGTGCCGAAGTCGCCGTGCAGCGCGTGGGAGAACCAGTCCCAGAACTGGACGAGCAGGGGCCGGTCCAGGCCGAGCTGATGGCGCAGCGCGGCCCGCTGGACGGGGGTGGCGCTGTCGCCGAGGAGGGCGGCGGTGGGGTCGCCGATGGCCAGATGTGCCAGGAAGAAGGAGGCCGAGGTGACGACCACCAGGAGGACGGCTCCTGAGAGCAGGCGCCGCAAGGTGAATTTGATCATGTGGGACCCCTCTGGGCGCGGCGGCCGGCTGTCGGGGCGGGCCGCCGCCGGGACGGGAGCTAGGGTCTTTCGTCTGGATCAGGCCGGGGCAGGGAGCGGGGTCTGGTGGTGGGGGCACCTTCCACGCTGTTCAGGCGGTGGGGGAGGATCGCGAGGCGGAGGCGGGCGGTATGGCGGAGCCACGGCAACCGACGGCGACGCGGTGAGGACGGTGCCAGGGCACGCGAGCCCGGCATGACCCGACGAGCGGCCCTAGCCGCGCTGGATGAACCGCAGGGTCGGGAACATCATGCCGGTGATGGGGGTCACCGTGATTCCCTTCATGCTGAAGTAGGTGTTGTTCGCCTGGTACCAGACGTCCTGCCAGGCCGTGTCGGTGACCTTGGCGTCCAGTTCGCGGATCAGCGCGGTCTGCCGGTCGCCGGTGGCCGCCTGGATCCTGCCGAGCAGCGACTGGATCTCGGGGAACGCCTCGGTGGAGGGGTTCGGGTTGAACCACTGGCGGGAGGCGATCCGGCCGTCCACCGACGCCGCCGAGTTGGAGTCGAGGGCCACGACCGCCACGAACATCGGGAAGGTGGAGGCGTTCTTCTGGTAGTCGGCCGGTGACATGTTCTTCCAGGTCACCTTGATGCCGAGCTGGCCGAGAATCTGCTGTACGGCGGGCTGCCAGGCCTGGAAGATCGACGACATCGGCATCGTGACCCGGAAGCCGTCGGGGTAGCCGGCCTCGGCCAGCAGCCGCTTGGCCTTGTCCATGTCGAACGGGTAGCGGTCGTTGAGCGAGGCGTCGTAGGCGGGGTCGCCCGCCGGGAACACCTGGTTGGTGGCCACGCCGGAGCCCTGTCCGACGGACTTGAGGATGGCCGCGCCGTCGAAGGCGTGGTTGATGGCCTGGCGCACCCGGACGTCGCCGAGCGGCTTGAGCTGCTTGCCGGTGCGGTCGGTGAACTGGATGCCGACCCAGGTGGCGACCTTCGAGGCGACGTTCCAGCCGTTGCGCTCGGCGTACGGGATGTCGGCCGCGTTGGCGTAGTTGACGTCGAGCTGGCCGGAGAGCATGGCGTTGAAGCTGGCGGTCGGGTCGGCGATCGGGAACACCTTCACCGTGCGGTACGGGTAGGTGGCGCGGTCCCAGTGCCGGGGCTTCTCGGTGAACACGTACTGCGATCCGGGTGTGGACTCGCCGGCCCGGAAGGTGTACGGGCCGGAGCCGACCGGTGCGGCGGTGAGGCTCTTGGCCTTGATGGCGGCGGGTGAGGCCATCCAGCTGCGGCCCAGGCCCATGTAGTAGAGCAGCGAGTCGTTCTTCTTCTTGAGGTGGAGGGCGATGGTGTCCGGGTCCACCTCGGTGACGCTCGTGACGTCGGCGTACGTCTGGCCGGAGCGGACCCCGGACTTGAGGTGCTCCAGGTTCTGCACCGCGGCCGCCGCGTCGAAGCGCTGCCCGTCGCTGAAGGAGACCCCGGTGCGCAGGTGCATGGTGAGGGTCAGGTAGTCCGGGGAGTAGGACCACGACGTGGCGAGTGCGGGGACGGGGCGGGAGTTCTTGTCCAGGGCGACCAGCGGGTCGTAGACGGCGGACAGGTAGGGACCGTCGAAGCCGATGTCGGCGTTGGCCGGGTCCCAGGACGTGACGTCCAGGAGCGTGCCGATCCTGAGTTGGTCCGTCGATGTGCTGCCGGACGTGGCGGCGGCGTTCGTGCAGGCGGCGAGCGCGAGCGCGACGACCGCGACAAGTGCGGCTCTCCAGATCCTCTGCATGGAATCTTCTCTCGGGTAAGAGGGGCGCTGATGCCAGATCGAGCCGGGAGAGGATCGCCGGTTCTCGTCGCCGTCGCAGCGCTCGGCCCATCGATCGACGAGAGCGGGTGCGCGGGCCAGTGTTCCCCCGCACGCCACCTCACGTGTCGTGGCCGTTAGTCTACGGATGTCGGCTAAAAAGACAATGGCCCCGTCGCAGCCGATTGGCGAGCGAGGGGGCCATGTCGTGGCCGGAGGGTCAGGCCGGGGGTGTCACCGCAGGTCAGACAGCTTCCGCGACGACCACACGGGGGCTTCCGGGCAGCGCCAGAACCTCCCGCGGACGCCAGCCGGCGGCCGTCAGCCACTCCTCCACCTCGGACGCCGGGTACACCACCGTGCCGTCGATGACGAAGTACTCCCCGGCGTGCAGCGCGTCGATGGAGCGCTGGCGCTCGTCGTCGTCCAGCAGGAAGTCCAGCAGGAGCAGGGTGGCCCCGGGCGCCGCGGCGGCGCGCGCGGCGGTGAGGATCGCCCGGTTCTGCTCCGCGGTGAAGCGGTGGATGACGTGGTTGACCATGACGAGATCGTGCTCCCCGCCGGGGTCGGCCGTGTCGGTCGGCGCCGGTTCGACCGTCGCCCGGTCGGCGACGCCCGCGGCGGCCAGCGCCCCGGTGACGGCGTCGGTGGAGGCCGGGTCGAAGACGAAGCGGGCCGTGAGACCGGGGTTGGCCTTCAGGGCGCCGATGGCGAAGTCGGGCGAGAGACCGCCGAGGTCGAGCAGGCTGCGGAAGGGGGTGAAGTCGAAGGAGCGGGCGAGCATGGCGGCGTGCAGGGTGTTGTAGCGCATGACCCCGGCCATGAACGCCTTCCACCGGTCGTCGTCCATCTTCAGCTCGCCGGGCTCGGTGGTGTCGACGGTGGTGTCGAACTGGAGCCAGTGGCCGTAGCTGATCTCGTTCAGGAAGGCGAGGAAGGGGTGCAGGTCGAGGTCGCCGTCGCCGGTCAGGTACGCGGCGGCGTCCGGGGCGAGCCGGTAGCGGCCGTCGCGGCGCTCCAGCAGCCCCAGGCCGTTCATGGCGTCGGCGAGGATCCGCGCCATCCGCTCGCTCAGGCCGGTGGCCGAGGCCAGCGCCGGTATGTCGCGCTCACCGTCGGCGAGGGCGCGGAAGAGACCGGTGCGCGCCGCGGCGAAGAGCTGCTTGGCGCCCATGTAGCCGGTGGCGATACCGACGATGCGGTCGGGCGTGGCCGGTGTGCCGGATGCGGTCATGGTGTTCTCCTGAGGGTGTGGTGCGGCTGTCGGGGGTGGGGCCGTGCGGTGGCCGGTGCCGGCCGGTGTCACCAGGTGCCGTCCGCGGCGACGTCGCGGTCGAGCCAGAGGTCGGCGGTGGCCCGGCGCAGGGCCTGCGCGCCCACCCGGTCGAGCAGGGCCAGCGCGCCGACGTTGTCCTCCAGCTGGCTCTGCCGGGAGACGCCGACCAGGACGTTGGCGGTGGCGGGGTTGGCCAGGCAGAAGGCGATGCCGAGCTGGGCGGGCGAGGCGCCGAACTCGTCGGCCAGGCGGCGCACCGTGCCGTAGGAGGCGGCGACGCGTTCGCGGATGCCGCCGACATCGGCGCCGATCTTGCGGTCCGGGATCAGCTTGCCCGCCAGCATGCCGCCCTCCAGCACGTCGGAGGCCTGGAGGGCGATCTCCCCGGACGCGAACAGCGGCGCGTAGTAGCCGCCCTCCGCCATGGACCGGCGGACCAGGCCGTACTTCAGCTGGGCGAACGAGGGCGGTACGAGTCCTCGTGCGCGGGCGACGTCGATCGCCCGGCGCAGGTCGTCGTAGCGCCAGTTGTTGACACCCCAGGTGTCGAAGCGGCCCGCCTCGATCTGCTCGGCGACATCGGTGACCACGCGTTCGACGTCGAGTTCGCCGAAGTAGTCGCCGACGACGACCGAGTCGGCCCGCTCGGTGCCGACGCGTTCGAGGGAGGTCTCCAGCTGCCGGGTGAACCCGGTGGCGGGGTAGTCCCAGAGCCAGAGTTTTCCGCAGAAGTGCCAGTCGGCGCGGGCGAGCCCGGCCTCCCGTACGGCCCGCCCGAAGATCAGGTCGGTGCGGGCGTTCTCCGCGTGCGGGCCCATGTTGTAGTGCGCGACGTCGAAGAAGGCGCAGCCGAGTTCCGCGGCCCGTGCGATCAGCGCCACGGCGTCGTCGAACTCCATGCGGTCCCAGGTGTTCCACGATCCCAGGGCCAGCACCGGAACCTCGGGTCCACCCGGTCCGAGCCGGCGGCGGGGAACGGTCTTCGCAGCACTCAAAGTTCCTCCCGGAAGCCTCGGGTTTTTCGTCTACAACCGTATACTATACGGCCGACGCCGTGACGCGGGTCACGCTGTGAGGAGAGTGGACGATGAAGAAGACACGCACCGTGCTCGTCACCGGTGGGGCGGGCGGGATCGGCCGGGGCGTCGCCGCGGCCTTCGCCGCCACGGGCGACACCGTGGTCGTCGCCGACCGGGACGCGGAGCGCGTCACGCGGACAGCCGCGGAACTCGGCGTCCACGGCCGGGTGCTCGACATCACCGACGCGGCCGCGATCAGCCGTGAACTCGACGCGATCGAGGCCGAGTCGGGCCCGGTCGAGGTCCTGGTGAACAACGCCGGGCTGCTCACCGTGCACGGCGCGCTCCTGGAGCTGCCCGGCTCCGACCTCGACACGATCCTGCGGACCAATGTGCTCGGTACGTTCCTGATGACCCAGCATGTCGCCCGGCGGATGGTCGGCGCGGGCGTCGCCGGGGCGATCGTCAACATCTCCTCGATCGGCGGCCGCCAGCCCACACCCGGCATGGGCGGCTACGAGAGCAGCAAGGCGGCGGTGGACGCGCTCACCCGGTGGGCGGCGATCGAGCTGGCCGAGCACGGGATCCGCGTCAACGCGGTGGCGCCCGGCCCGGTCCTGACCGAGATGCTGGCCACGGGGATGCCCGAGGGGTCGCCGCAGCGCCAGGCGTGGGAGAGCCGCATCCCGCTGCGCAGGCTCGCGGCGGTCGACGACGTCGCCGCCGCCGCGGTCTTCCTCGCCGGTGACTCCGCCACCCACATCACCGGCACCAGCCTGCCGGTGGACGGCGGGCAGCTCCTCACCTGAAGGGCGGCGCGGGCCCCGGCCGGATGCCCGCGCCCTCGGCGGAGGCGAACGCCGAGGCCGCGAGGCCGCCCGCACCGGGGCGGCGGGCGGTGAGGCACTCCGGGCCGGGACGCCGCGGGAACCCGGCCGCTGTCGCGGGGCCCGGGTCCGCTGTTCCGCCCACGGCGTGGGCCGGACCGTGTCCGCCCCGGGGCGGGCCCGTCAGCTCAGCAGCGCGAGCAGCCGTCCCAGCGCCTCCATGACGGGCCTGCCCACCTCGCCCACGGTCGCCGCGATCTGCGAGACATGCGCCAGGATCATGCCGCGCTCGCGCAGGGCGGTCCGGTCGGGGGTGAGCGCGGGCAGCGCGTCGTCCACGGTCCGGGCCTGCTCCGCGGTGAGCACCGGGCGCAGGTCGCCGAGGAGGCGGGTGAGGTCCGTCACGGCGGCCCGGAGCCGGGCGTCCTGGGCGGTGCCGTCGTTATGGACGACGGTGCCGTGGTTGATGCCGACGACCTTCTCGCCGCCGTTCACGTTGACGACTTCTCCGTAGTAGTTCGACGTGTCGCTCACAGTTTGATCCCCGTGTTTCCCCTGCCGCCGTTCATGTTGACGACGGAACCGAAGTTGTTCGTGGTGTTGTACTGCTCCAGGACGGCGGAGAACTCGTACTCCGGGTGGTCGATCGCGTACACGACCTGACCGGCGATCGCCCGCAGTTCATCCATGGTCGGCAGGGTCAGGACCACCCGGGAACCGCTGTTCAGCTCGACGACCAGCACCGGCTTCCTCGACGAGAGCAGGACGGCGCAGACAACGACCAGGGCGGCCAGGAGCAGGACGCCCGGGGCGGGGCCGCCGCCCCCGCCTCCCCCCTCCGTGGAGTCGAGCCGCTCGGACACGAAGAAGGCGATCCCCGTCAGCAGCAGGAGGTAGAGGCCGGCCTTGCCCCAGGCGGGCTTCAGCCTGAACACCTCGACCCAGCTGACATTGCGCACCGGAACCGCCGCCGACCCCACCCACAGGATCTTCCGCCGGACCCGGAGTTCCAGCGGCTTTCCCCTGCGTGGAGGCAGCGGCATCGGCGGTATCTGCGGCGGCCGGGACGGTGGCCGGGGCGGACGCTGCGGCGGAGGCCCGGGAGGTGGTACGCCGGTGTCGCCCGTGTGATCCATGGTCCCCCCGTGCTGTCGTCACCACCACCCGCGCAGTGCACGGCGCGGGAGCATCATTAAGCCTGTGCGGCTCGTGGGACGGCAGGCGAGATACGGCCAATGTCCTCGCCCCTCGCCGAGTTTCCGGTCGAAGCGCTCCCGGACGCACGCAAGGGCCCGGCCCCCTACGGAACCGGGCCCGGACCCCGGCGGGGCAGAGCCGGTACGCCCGGCCCCGCCCCGCTTGCGGCGGGCCGCGTCGCGCGGCGCCGCTCGCTCCCCCTCCCCCTCCCCCGGCCATGACGGGCTCGCGGTCGCTCCGCCCGTCAGGCGATCTCCGCCGCCTCGGCGGTCTCGGGTGCCCCCGTCGTCCCGGACGTCTGCACCACCTCGACCGCCCCGGCCTCCCCCGCCGCCCCGCGCTCGTAGACGATCCTGCCGTCCACCACGGTCAACTCGACGCTGACATGCGGGAGTTCGGCCGGTGTGACCGCGTACGGGTCGGTCTCCAGTACGCACAGGTCGGCGGCCATGCCCACGGCGAGCGTGCCCTTCCACGAGGCGGCGCGGTCCTGGCGGGCCGGCTCCACCGTGTAGCAGCGCAGCAGCCGGTCCATGCGCCGCCGCGGATCGGCGGCGGGGCCCATCCACGCGTCGGCGGCGGCGATCTGGCGCCGCCAGTCCGGCGAGAGCACCGGGGCGTCGGAGGTAAGGCAGAGCGGCACGCCCGCGTCCAGCACGGCGCGCAGCGGCCAGGCCGCCGTCGCCGTGCCCTCGCCCAGCGCGGCGTCGACCAGGGGGTGGGTGCGCAGCGCGATCTCGGGCTGGGTGTCCAGGCCCACTCCGAGGGCGGCCATGCGGCGCAGTTGCGGCACGGTCACCAGGTCGCCGTGGATGACGTAGTGCCCGAGGTCGACGTCGTGCTCGCGGCGGGCCTGTTCGATCGCGTCGAGCATGACATCGATGGCACGGTCGCCGGTGGCGTGGACGCCCACCTGGAGGCCGAGGCGGTGGGCGGCGAGGATCATCCGGGTCAGGTTGGCCTCGCGTTCGGTGTCGTCGGCGCCCGCCACCAGCAGCTCGGGCCGGACGCCGTCCGTGTAGCAGTGGTGCGTGTAGGCCGACTTCATCGGGGGGATGCCGTCGGCGAATATCTTCACGCCGGCGAAGCGGAGCCAGCGCGGGTCGCTCGTGGTGGCGTCGGTGGCGGCGAGCCCGGCGAGGAAGTGCTCCAGGTCGCTGGGGCCGTCGAGTTCGCCGTAGAGCGAGAGCACCGTGACCCGGGCCCGCAGCAGCCCCTCGGCGGCGAGCGCGCGGTACTCCCCCACGACCGAGGTGCCGAACGCGCCGGTCGCGCCCTCGTCCTCGCCGGGACCGAGGCCCGGCTCCGTGTAACTGGTGATGCCGAGCGAGGCGAGCAGGTCCCCGGCGCGCAGGATCGCCCGGCGGCGCTGGGCGGCGTCGAGCAGGGGGCGCTGCGGTCCGGGGCCGGGTCCCGCGTGCCCGCCGAAGAGGGTGTCCGGCCAGAGCGCGCCGAGCCAGGTGGCGTGCAGATGGGCGTCGTTGACGCCGGGCAGGACGGCCCGGCCGCCGAGGTCGACGACCGTGGTCGAGGGGCCGGTGAGCTCCCTCATCGCGCGGTCGTCGCCGATCCGTGCGACACGTCCGTCGCGGACGGCGATCGCGGTCGCCTCCTCGCCGCCCGCGCACAGGGAATGGACCACCCCGCCTCGCAGGATCAGGTCGGCCGATGCGTTGCGGGCGTCGCCGTCGGCTGTGCGCACGGGTGCTCCTCATTGCTCTCGGGGGTCTCGACATTTGAGTCGACAACCGTAGACTAACGCATCGTCGAGCCGCCGCGTGCTCGATCCGAAGGAGCATCCGATGGACCTTCCCTCCGCCACACGTGCCGCCGTCCTCACCGCGCACGGCGCCCCTCTGGAACTCACTGACCTGCCACTTCCGGCGAAACCGGAGCCGGGCGCCGCCCTCGTGCGGATCCTGTGCACGACGCTGTGCGGCACCGACATCGAGATCTGGTCGGGGAAGATGACCTTCCCCGGCATGCTGCCGATGGTGCTCGGCCACGAGATGGTCGGCGAGATCGTCGCGGTCGGCGAGGACACCCGCGACGCGCTGGGCCGCGCACTCGGCCCCGGCGACCGCATCGGGTGGTCCGAGTCGACCTGCGGCGCCTGCCGCGGCTGCACCGTGCTGCGCGAGCCGGTCGCCTGCTCCGCCCGCGGCTACGGGTTCCTCCAGCGCTCCGACGCCTGGCCGCACGCCACGGCGGGTCTGTGCGAGTACGCCTATGTGGTGCCCGGTGCCGCCAAGCTGCTGCTGCCCGCCGAGACACCCGACACCTGGGCGGCGATGGCGGGGTGTGCGGCCAAGACGGTGCTCCGGGCGTTCTCCCGGGCGGGCGGGGTGCGCCCCGGTTCCCGTGTCGTGGTGCAGGGTTCGGGCGCGCTCGGTCTGTTCGCCACCGCCGTCGCCCGGATCAGCGGCGCGGGCAGCGTGGTCACCGTCGGCGCTCCCGCCTCCCGCCTGACCCTGGCCCGTGAGTTCGGCGCCGACGAGACGGTGGACATCGCCGGGGGCTCGGCCGCCGTCGTGGACCGGGTGCGGGAACTGACCGGCGGCCACGGCGCCGACCTGGTGCTCGACTTCGCCGGGGCGCCCTCGGTCGGCCGGGAGGCCGTGGAGATGGCCGCGCAGCGCGGACGCGTCGTGGTCGTCGGCAGCACCGGTCCGGGCTCCGAAGCCCTCGCGCTGGGCACGGTGATGGGCAAGGAACTCACCGTCGTCGGCTCGCTCAACGGCGACATCGCCGACTACCACGACGCGATCGGCTTCTTCACCTCCTTCCGCGACCGCATGCCGTGGGACCGGCTGTTCGGCACACCCGTCGGTCTGTCCCAGGCGTCCGCCCGGATCGAGGCGATGAGCCGGCACGAGGAGATCAAGGCCGTCATCGACCCCCGGCTGCCCTGAGGCCGCCCCGGCCTGCCGCGGTCCGTACCCGCACGCGGCACACCCGCCAGCACACCCGCACCGCTCCGTACGCCCGCGTGACGCCCGCGTACGGGCCCACGAGAGGAACTCACACGTGTCCCCCACGCTTCTCCCCCGCCGCCGCGTCGGCAGCAGCGACCTGGAGGTGTCGCAGCTGTCCCTCGGCTCCTGGCACACCTTCGACCGGATGGACTTCGCCGACGCCGTCGCCATGGTCCGCCACGCGCTCGACCAGGGCGTCAACCTCTTCGACGTCGGTGTCTACGGCATGCCCGGCATGCCGCCTGTCTTCACCGACGTACTGTGGGGCGCGATCATGCGGGCGGTCGGCGTCCCCCGCGCCGACTACCTGGCCTCCGTGAAACTGTGGATCGAGGGCTTCGGCGCCGAGGGCTTCGCCCCGCAGCTGGAGAACGCGTTCCTGCGCACCGGTCTCGAACACGCGGACCTGGTGATCCTCGGCGACCTGCGCCGCGACGACGTACGCCTGGAGGACCTGGTCGGCGACCTCGCCGCGCTCACCGAGGCCGGACTGATCCGGGCCTGGGGCGTCAACAACTGGTCGGCCTCGAACGTACGCGCCCTGCGCCGCATCGCCGCCGAGCAGGGGGTGCCCGGACCGCAGATCGCCCAGCTCAAGTACAGCCTGGCGCGCCGCTCCATCCCCGACGGGGAGCCGTTCGCCGAGCTGTTCGCCGACGGGTTCGCCATGCAGGCCTCCGATGTGCTGGAGGGCGGCGTCCTGGCCGGGCGGACCGCCCCGGAGCGCGAGATCGGCCGCGACCCCGGCGGCATCCGGGACGCCATCGTGGCCACCGTCCCGGCCCTGACCCGGCTCGCCGACAAGCTCGGCACCACCTGCGCCCAGCTCGCCGTCGCCTTCACCCTCACCCACCCGGCCAATGTGACCACCCTGGTCGGCGCCAGCCGGCTGGAGCAGGTGCGGCAGAACATCGGCGCCCTGGAACTGCTGCGCCGCGTGGGCGCCGAGGAACTGCGCGCCCTGGCCGAGCCGTTCTGGGCCGACCGCGACGCCGTCGACCCGGAAGGCCCCTGACCGTGACCGCGACCGCACCGCGCACTCCGGACGGGGAGCGCCCACCGCGCCCGCGCCCCGTCCCCTACGACCCGGAGCTCGAACCGGGCCTCGCGCACTGCCGCGAGCTGATCGAACGCATCCCGCTGCGCGCCGGGACGATCCTCGCCAACCGCGCGCACTTCGCCACACTGGTGCCCTCCGCCGAGGAGGTGATCGGCGACCTGCCCGTCACGTACGAACATGTCACCGTGCCCGGTCCGGCCGGGGCGCCGGACGTGGAGCTGACCGTGCTGCGGCCGCGCGGCGCGGTACACGGCGCGCCGGGCCTCTACTCGGTCCACGGCGGCGGCATGGTCCTCGGCAACCGGTTCTTCGGGCTCGCCGGTCTCGTCGAGGACGTCCTGCGCCACGGCGCGGTGGCCGCCACCGTGGAGTACCGCCTCGCCCCGGAGCATCCCGCGCCCGCCGCCGCCGAGGACTGCTACGCGGGTCTGCTCTGGTTCGCCGGGCACGCCGCCGAGCTGGGCGTCGATCCCGCCCGCGTCGTCGTCGGCGGCGCGAGCGCGGGCGGCGGTCTGAGCGCGGCGCTCGCGCTGATGGCCCGGGACCGCGGCGGCCCCGCCCTCGCGGGCCAGCTGCTGGACTGCCCGATGCTCGACGACCGCAACGACACGCTCTCCAGCCGGCAGTACGACGGCATCGGCATCTGGGACCGCGCCAACAACGACACCGCCTGGACCGCGCTGCTCGGCGCGGACCGGGGCACGGACGCGGTGTCGCCGTACGCGGCTCCCTCGCGCGCGCGGGACCTGTCCGGGCTGCCGCCCGCCTTCGTCTCGGTCGGGGCCGCCGAGGTGTTCCGCGACGAGGCGGTCGACTACGCCACCCGGATCTGGGCGACGGGCGGGCAGGCCGAACTGCACGTGTGGTCCGGCGGCTTCCACGGCTTCAGCGGTTTCTCCCCGGACGCCGAGGTGTCCCGGGCGGCCGGGGCCGTGCGCCACTCGTGGCTGGAGCGCGTCCTCGGCGGCACCGGCCGGTCCCGATGACGGCGGACACGATCAGCGGCGCGCGCCCGATGAGCGCGCGCCGCGCCGCGTTCGTGCTCGGTTCGCTGGAGGTGTTCGGGCCGCTGTCCATGGACCTGTCGATGCCGCTGCTGCCCCGGCTCGCCAGGGACCTGCACACCAGCGACAGCCTCGCCCAGGCGTCGATGTCGGTGTGCATGCTGGGGCTGGCCTTCGGCCAGTTGGTGGCGGGCCCGCTCAGCGACCGGCTGGGCAGGCGCCGGCCGCTGCTGTGGGGCATCGCGCTGTTCACGGTGTTCTCGCTGCTGTGCGCGCTCGCCCCGACGATCGAGGTGCTCCTCGTGACACGTTTCCTGCAAGGTGTCACGGGCTCGGCGGGTGTCGTGATCGCGCTGGCCGCCGCGCGGGACATCGCCTCGGGCATCGAACTGGCGCGGCTGCTGAGCCTGCTGGGGCTCGTCGGCGCGCTGGCGCCGATCCTGGCCCCGGTCGCGGGCGGGCAGCTCACCGCGGTGCTGGACTGGCGCGGGCTGTTCGTGGTGCTCGCCGCCGTGGGCGCCGCCCTGCTGGCGGTCGCCGCGACGCTGCTGCCGGAGACGCTGCCTGCCGGGCTGCGGCATCCCGGCGGGTTCGCCGACACCGGGCGGCGGTTCGCCGTGGTGCTGCGCGACCGCCTGTTCGTCTGCTACCTGCTGGTGGGTGCGTGCACCGGTACGGCCTTCTTCACCTACCTGGCGTCCATCAGCTTCGTGCTCCAGGACGGCTTCCACCTCGGCCCGCGCGCGTTCAGCGCGGTCTTCGCGGCCAACGCGGTCGTCGCGGTGCTCGGCTCCCTGTGCAACCGTGCCGTGGTGCGCCGGGCCGGGCCCGTGCGCATGTACGCGGCGGGCACGACGGCGACGGCCGTGACCGCCCTGGGACTGCTGCTCGCGGTGCTCGCCGGGGCGGGCCTGGCCGTCGTGCTGGTCCTGCTCGCGCTGGTGCTGTTCTGCTACGGCGTCATCAGCCCGAACAGCTCGGCGCTGGCGCTCGCCGGGCACGGTGAGCGCGCCGGGACGGCGGCCGCCCTGCTCGGCATGTCGGGCTTCGCCGTGGGCCCCGTGGTGGCGCCCCTGGTCTCGCTCGGCGGCAGCGCCGAGACGACCATGGCCGTCACCATGGCGGCGGCCACCGCCGTGGCCGGTGTGCTGGTCTGGACGACCGTGCTGCCCCGGCTGCGCAGCGCCGGGGAAACCGCGCCCGTCGGCGGGCCCGGTGACCGGAACGCGGTGAAGCGGCCCGGCGTGCCGCGCTGACGGCGCCCCGGGCGCGGGCGAAGACACGTGTGCCGGGTGGCGGAGCGTTCCGCCACCCGGCACATCCGTGTGTCAGTCGTCCTGCCTGACCGGGTCGACGATGCCGAGGCCGTCGGCGCCGACCTGGACGGCGGACTCGTCCAGCACGGCCTCGGTGACGGGCTGGGGCCTGCCGTCGAGGTCCAGGACCGGGGCCGCCTCCTTGTACCAGGACTCGATCACCGCGTTGCCCCAGAAGTCGCGGCGGCGGTCGTCGTGGACGTTCCACCGGTACGTCTCGTGGTCGGGGTCGCCGGTGTAGTAGTCGGAGGTGTAGATCTCCACCCGGTGGCCGTCCGGGTCGCGCAGATACAGGTAGAAGGCGTTGGAGACACCGTGCCGGCCGGGGCCGCGCTCGATGTGGTGCTCCTTGCGCAGGGAGCCGAAGATGTCGGCGGTGCGCAGCACGTGGTGGGACTCGTGGGTGGCCACGCCCACATGGTGCAGCCGGGGTCCGGCGCCGCCGGTGAAGGCGACGTCGTGGACGGTCTGCTTGCGGTACATCCAGGCCGCGTACAGCTCGTGCTCGTCGCCCTCGATGGTCTCCGAGCAGCCGAAGCCGAGCGCCTGGTAGTGGGCGTAGGCGGCGGGTATGTCGGGGGTGCAGATGTTGAAGTGGTCCAGGCGGGCGATCTCGGCGCCGCGGCGCAGGTCGTAGCGCTGGATGAGGCGCTCGGCGCGGTCGATGTCGTGGAAGAACTCCACCGGGAAGCCGAGCGGGTCGACGACGCGTACGGCGTCGCCCACACCCGGGGTGCCCTGTCCCCTGGGGACGCGGCGGACCGGGCGGCCGAGCGCGGTGAAGTACTCCTCGGCGCGGTCGACGTCCTCGGGGGTGCGCACCCGGTAGGCGAGGTGGTCCAGGGCGGCCGTCCCGCCCTGCCGGAGCACGAGCGAGTGGTGGGTGAGTTCGTCGGTGCCGCGCAGGCAGAGCATCTCCTCGTCCTCGTACTGGACGTGGAAGCCGAGCATGTCGCACCAGAACCAGCGCGCCTTCGCCAGGTCGGTGACGACGAGCTGGGCGTAGGCGGAGCGGACGACGTCGGGAGGTGTACTCATGGGGGTGCTACTCCTTCGCGGTCAGGACGCGCCGAAGCGGGGTGTGTGCACCTCGCCGAGCATCACATGGACGATCTTCGACTCGGTGTAGAAGTCGATACTATGCGCGCCGCCCTCGCGGCCGAGGCCCGAGGCCTTCACTCCGCCGAAGGGAGTGCGCAGGTCGCGGACGTTGTGCGAGTTGATCCAGACCATGCCGGACTCGACGGCGTGGGCGATGCGGTGGCCGCGCTTGATGTCGGACGTCCACACATACGCGGCCAGTCCGTACTGGGTGGCGTTGGCCAGGGCGACGGCCTCGGCCTCGTCGTCGAAGGGCGCGACGGCGACGACCGGACCGAAGATCTCCTCCTGGAAGATACGGGCGTCGCGGGGGACGTCGGCGAAGACGGTGGGCTGGAGGTAGTTGCCCTCGGGCAGGTGTGCCGGACGTGTTCCGCCGGCCACCAGCTTGGCCTCCTGCTGTCCGATCTCCACGTATTCCAGCACACGTGCGTAGTGCTCGGGGTGGACGAGCGCGCCGACCTCGGTGGCCGGGTCGGCGGGCGGGCCGACCCTGACCCGCTCGGCGCGCTCGGCCAGGCGGCGGGTGAACTCCTCGTACACCGGACGTTCCACGAGGACGCGGGAGCCCGCCGTGCAGCGCTCGCCGTTGAGCGAGAAGACACCGAAGACGACCGAGTCGAGGGCCGCGTCCAGGTCGGCGTCGGCGAAGAGCACGACCGGGGACTTGCCGCCCAGCTCCATCGACGTGGTCTTCAGCCGGTCGGCGGAGCTGCGCACGATGTGCCGGCCGGTGTCGGTGGAGCCGGTGAAGGAGATCAGCGGCACGTCCGGGTGGTCGACCAGGGCCTGTCCGGCCTCCTCGCCGATGCCGTGCACGATGTTGACCACACCGGCGGGCACCCCGGCCTCGTCGAGGATCTGCGGCCACAGGCTCGCGGACAGCGGGGTCCACTCGGCGGGCTTGAGGACGAGGGTGCAGCCGGAGGCCAGCGCCGGGGCCAGCTTCCAGCTCTCCAGCATGAACGGGGTGTTCCACGGGGTGATCAGGCCCGCCACGCCGACCGGGGTGCGGACGACGTAGTTGATCTGCTGGTCACCGGCCCGGAACGCCTCCTCGCCGAGGGCGACGATGACATCGGCGAAGTAGCGGAAGTTCTCCGCGGCCCGCCGTGCCTGACCCTTGGCCTGGGTGATGGGCAGCCCGGAGTCGAAGGTCTCCCAGGCGGCCAGGCGCTCCTCGTGCGCCTCGACGGCGTCGGCGACGCGGTACAGGATGCGGGCGCGTTCCCGGTTGCCCAGCTTCGACCAGGCGGGGAAGGCGGCGCGGGCCGCGGCGACGGCGCGGTCCACGTCGGCGGACGCACCGGCGGCGGCGGAGGTGTAGGGGGCGTTGGACACGGGGTCGCAGACCGGGAAGGTGCGGCCGTCGGCGCTCGCGGTGAGTTCACCGCCGATCCAGTGCTGGATCTGCTCGGGCAGGTCGGCCGGGCGTGGGGCCGGCGTGTCGGTGCTCATGGCGTCTCTCTTCGTTCGCGGGGGTTCGTTCGCGGGGCTGCTTCGTCCGCGGGGCTGCTTCGTTCGCGGGGTCAGAGCTGCTGGGTGAGGTCGCCGCCCTCGGCGAGCAGGGCCCGGATGCGGGTCAGGCCGTCCTCGGTGGGTCCGGTGAGCGGCGGGCGGACGTGGGCGGAGGCGATCCGGCCCTGCTGGGCGAGCACCCACTTGGCCGGGGCCGGGTTGGTCTCGACGAACAGCAGGTCGACCAGCGGGTGCAGCCGGTAGTGCAGGTCGCGGGCGGCGTCGAAGTCACCGGCCTCCCACAGCTCGTACATGCGGGCCACCGCGGCGGGCGCGAGGTTGGCCACCGCGGAGACGAATCCGGCGCCGCCGAGCGCGAGCAGCGGCAGGCACAGCAGCTCGATCCCGGACCACACGAGCAGGTCGCGGCCGCAGGCGTGCAGGACGCGGGAGAAGTGCTCGAAGTCCTTGGTGGTCTCCTTGACGCCGACGAAGTTGTCGAAGTCGGTGAAGAGCCTCCGGACGGTCTCGGGCGCGATGTCGACGGCGGTGCGCGAGGGCACGTTGTAGGCGACCAGCGGCAGGTCGGGGAACTCACGGGCCACCGTGGCGTACCACTGGTACAGGGCTTCCTGGGTGGGCCGGGCGTAGTACGGGGTGATGACGAGGGCGGCGTCCGCGCCCAGGTCCCGGGCGGCGGCGGTGATCTCCAGGGTCTCGTCCAGCTTGTGCGAGCCGGTGCCGGGCAGGAACGGCACCCGGTCGCCGATCTCGTCGGCCGCGGTGCGCATCGCGGCGATGCGCTCGGCGGTGCTCTGCGCGGACGGCTCGCCGGTGGAGCCGCCCAGCGAGATGCCGTGCGAGCCGGACTCCAGCTGCCAGCGGATCAGTGCGCGCAGGCTGTCGTGGTCGAGGGCGCCCTCGTCGGTGAACGGGGTGACGACGGGGGCGATGGACCCGCGGATGGTGGCGGGGTCGGTGCGGAACTTCATGTGCTGCTCCGGGTGCGAGGAGGGCGATGAGTGTGGGCGGGTCAGGCAGGCTGGGCCGGTGAAGCGGGTGGAGCGGGTGGAGCGGGTGGCGGACAAAAGAAGAGGCGGACGCGGACGCGGACGCGGGCGCGGTCAGGACCGGGTCTCGCGCCACCGCCGGTAGGCGTCCTGCCGGGCGGGACCGAGCGGGTAGAGGCCCTCGATGGGCTCGCCCGCCGCCACCTGCTCGGCGATGTAGCGCTCCTGGAGTTCCTGCTCGGCGCTGTCGGCGGCGAGCTGCCCGGCCAGGTCGGGCGGGACGACGACCACGCCGTCGGCGTCGCCGACGAGGATGTCGCCGGGCTGTACGAGCGCTCCGCCGCAGGCCACGGGCACGCCGGTGTCCCAGGGGACATGGCGGCGGCCCAGGACCGCGGGGTGCTCGGCGGCGTAGTACGTGGGCAGGTCGAGGGCGGCGACGGCGGCGCTGTCGCGCAGGGCGCCGTCGGTGACGATGCCGGCCGCGCCGCGCATCTTGGCGCGCAGGGCCAGGATGTCGCCGATGGTGCCTGCGGTGGGGTCGCGGCGGGCGTCCATGACGAGCACCTGGCCGGGGCGCAGTTCCTCCACGGCGCGCTTCTGGGCGTTCATGCCGTTGCCGTACTTCTGGAACAGGTCCTCGCGCAGCGGCAGATAGCGCAGGGTGTGGGCGGTGCCGACGAGGGTGTCACCGGGGCGGGTGGGGCGCACGCCGTCGATCGTCATGTGCTGGAGTCCGCGCTTGCGCAGCTGCGAGCTGAGGGTGGCGGTGGCGACGGAGCGCAGCGCGTCGGCGAGGCCCGGGTCCAGGGCGGGTCCGGGCAGGTGCCCGGGACCCCAGGCGTCGGCGCGCAGCGCGGTGTCGACGCGGGGCATGGCGCCCCAGTCGGCCAGGTCGAGGGCGGCTTCGGTCACCGTGTTGCGCAGCCGTCCGGTGGACAGTTCGCGGTCCGGGTCGCCGACCTCCACCTCGACGACGTCGCCGGGCGAGACGACGGAGGCCCCGGCCGGGGTGCCGGTGAGGATGACGTCGCCCGGCTCCAGGGTGACCAGCCGGGAGATGTCGGCGATCAGGGTGCCGAACGGGAAGAGCAGGGTGCTCGTGTCGGCGTCCTGGACGAGTTCGCCGTTGACCCAGGTGCGCAGCCGCAGCGCGGCCGGGTCGAGCGTGGCGGCGTCCAGCAGCCGGGGGCCGAGCGGGGTGAAGCCGTCGGCGCCCTTGGAGCGCAGGTTGGAGCCGCGGTCGGCGTACCGGAGGTCGTAGACGCCGGCGTCGTTCGCCGCGGTCACCCAGGCGACGTGGCTCCAGCCCTGCTCGGGGGTGACCCGGTGCGCGTGGCGGCCGATGACGAGGGCGATCTCGCCCTCGAAGGCCATGAGTTCGCAGCCGGCCGGGCGGACCAGGGGGTCGCCGGTGCCGGACAGGGAGGAGGGCGGCTTGAGGAAGTAGGAGGGCTGGGCGGGGATCCGTCCGCGCTCCTTCGCCCGGCTGGGGTAGTTGAGATGGACGGCGATGATCTTCGACGGCTGGGTTCCCAGCGGGTGCGGCATGGGAGTTCTCCTGGGGCGTGAGCGGCGGCGGGGGCCGGTCGAGGAGGGGGTGGTGCCGGTCGCCGCCGGGGTGACCGGGGTTGGCCGGCCGGAAGGCGGCTCATGGAGATACCGGGAGGCCGGGGCGAGCGCGGCGGCCTCAATAATCGTATACGCTATCATGCATGATCTAGAGTGGAAGAGGCACTGTGATGACAGTGACACCACCTTCGGAACTCTCAGTGAGGGGCGCCCACACGATGCAAGGTCGAACCGGTCCGGCCATCCGTACGTTCACTCCCGGCACTCCCGGCACTCAAGGCTTCTCCTCCCCCGGCCCGGCCGCCGACGCGCCGCCGGTGCTGCTCCTGCACGGCTTCGGCTCCGACGGGGAAAGGGACTGGGTCGCGACCGGGACCGTCCGGGCGCTGACCGACGCCGGACGGACGGTGCTCGTGCCCGACCTGCCCGGCCACGGGGACAGCCCCGCGCCGTCGGCGGCGGCCGAGGCGGGTGCTCCGGCGCTGGCCGCGGCCCTGCTGACGGTGCTGGACGAGGCGGGTGCCACGGCGTTCGACGCCGTCGGCTACTCGCTGGGCGCGCGGCTGCTGTGGGAGCTGGCCGGGGCGGCGCCCGACCGGCTGCGCCGGGCGGTGCTCGGCGGGCTCAGCCCGGCCGAGCCCTTCGAGGCGGTCGACGTCCGGGCGCTGCACCGCGCGGTCGCCGACGGCACCGAACCGGCCGATCCCTTCACCGCGATGATCGCCGGCATGGTCCGCGCCCACGGGGACCGGGCGGCCGCTCTGGCGCTGTGCGTCGAGGGCCTGCGCGGTACGCCGTTCGTCCCGCGGGGCTGGGCCGGGGCGACCCCGCCGGTCTTCGTCGTCGGCGCCGACGACGTGATGACCCGGGGGATCGAGCGTATCGTCGCCGGCATCGAGGGGGCGGAGCTGACCACGGTGCCCGGCGGCCACCAGGACGCCCTGGCCGACGCCGCCTTCCGCCGTACGGTCCTGGAGGTCCTCGCCCGGTGACCGAGCGCAGGACCAGGTGCGGCGCGGCCGGTGCCGATGCGCCGGGGACCGCCGACCGCGTACAGTTCCGGGGCCGCGCCAGGGCCGGCCGGACCAGGACGAGGGGACAGCGATGAGTGTCACGCAGAAGCAGACCCGGGCCAAGGGGTCGAAGGCCGAGGTCAGTTACGACCTGCTGCGCTCGCGCATCCTCGACGGCACCTACGGTCCGGGCTACCGGCTGGTCCTCAGCCAGCTCGCGCGGGAGACCGGGGTGAGCACCATCCCGCTGCGCGAGGCGCTGCGCCGGCTCCAGTCCGACGGGCTCGTCGAGGTCGAGCGGAACATCGGCGCCCGGGTGGCGGTCTTCGACGCGGCGCAGGTGGAGCACTCCTTGCAGGTGCTGGCCCGGCTGGAGGGGTACGCGACCGCGATCTGCGCGCCGCACATGACGGCACGGGACATCGAGCGGTCGCGGAAGGTCAACGCCCGTATGGTCAAGGCGCTGGAGGACTTCGACCCGGCCTCCTTCACCGCGCTCAACCGGGAGTTCCACTTCTCGCTGTACGAGCACTGCCCGGACCGGCATCTGGTCGCGCTCCTGGAGGCGGAGTGGGCGCGGCTGGACCATATGCGCCGCTCCACGTTCACCTATGTCCCCGGCCGGGCCCGCCGCTCGGTCGAGGAGCACGAGCGGATGCTGGAGCTGATCGCGGCGGGCGCGCAGGCCCAGGAGATCGAACGGGTCGCGTGCGCGCACAAGATCGCCACCGCCGACGCGCTGCACCACGCCCAGGACGCGCCCCGGGCCGACTGACCCGGTCCACCGGGCCTCCGGCCCAGCAGCCCTCCGGCTCTCCGACCCACCGGTCCAGCGGTCCACCGGCGTGTCCCGGCTGTCGCGCCCGGCCCGCCCGTACGGGATCGGCCACCGTCCCGGCTGATCGTCCCGCCGCCCGGCACACTCCGCGGGCGGCGGGACTTTTTCCATGCTGGATCGTATACGATTACTGATCTCATCTGCTACGTTGACCGCATGCCCACCACCGATCCGACCGCAGCAGCGGTACACCCGCCGGGAACCGCGCGGGCAGCACGGGAGACGGTCGTCACCGTCACCGGCGAGATCGCACCGGACGCGCTCGGCGCGGTACTCCCCCGCGAACACCTGCTGGGCGACTTCGCACCGCCCCACGACACCCCCGCGTCCTGGGCGGCCACCGGACGGGAGCGCCCCACGGACGCCGGACGGCTCGCCCGCTACCGGGCGCCGCTCACCATGGACCTGCTCGGTGAGGTGGGCATGGGGGCGCCCAACCGGGACGACTGGCTGCTCGACGACGAGGAACTGGCCACCGCCGAGGCCACCGCGCTGCGCCGCGCGGGGGGCGGCACACTGGTGGACGCCACCACCGACGCGCTCGCCCGCCGCCCGGCCGGTCTGCGCCGGATCGCCGAGGCGAGCGGTCTGCACATCGTGATGGGCAGCGGATGCCACCACCCGGGCTGGTCCGGCGAGCCGGCCGGGAACGACCCCGGCCGCCTCACCGAGGAGATCGTCCGCGACCTCACCGAGGGCGTGGACGGAGTGAGGGCCGGCATCATCGGCGCGCTCGCCGCCCTCGACCCACGGGAGGGCGCCGAACGCGCCGTCCTCGTCGCCGCGGCACGTGCCTCGGCGGCCACCGGCGCCGCCCTGACGATCGACCGCAGCGCGGACCCGGCCGACCAGCAGCGCGTGCTCGACCTGATCGCCGAGCAGGGCGCGGACCTCGCCCGGGTGGCGGTCGGACACTGCGACCCGCTCGCCCCGCGCCCCGACGACCTCGAACCCCTGCTGGAACGCGGGGTGTTCGTGCAGTTCGACCGGCTCGGCCGGCTGCCCTCGGTGCGCAGCGTCTGCGACGACCAGGACCTCGCCGCGGCCGTGCTCGAACTCGCCCGCCGGGGCCGTGCCGGACAGATCCTGCTCTCCCAGGGCGTGCGCGCCAAGTCGCAGCTGCTCGCCTACGGCGGCGGCGGATACGGCTTCGTCCTGGAGCAGTTCGTCCCCTGTCTGCGCATGCTCGGAGCCGACGAGGCCCTGATCGAGGCCGTCACCGTGACGAACCCGCGCCGACTGCTCACCCTCACGACCCCGAGGACGGACCAGTGAGCCGCCACCCCTTCGAGATCCCCGACCTCGCCGGACAGGTCCTCACCGTCGCGGGCCCGGTGGACCCCTCGGTGCTCGGACCGACGCTCATGCACGAGCACGTCTTCGTCGACCTGCGCCGTCCGCCGGGCTTCCGCCGGCCGGGCGAGGACGCGCCCGAGGCCGCCGAACCGCTCACGCTCGCCACCCTCGCACGCACCCGCCACGGCCGCCCGAACGCCGACAACGACATCCTGGGCGACGACTTCGACGAGATGCTCACCGAGGTGCTGGCCTTCGCCCGCCGCGGCGGCGGCACCCTGGTCGAGGTCTCCCCCGCCGGCCTCGGCCGCGACCCCGGGTCACTGCTGCGGCTGTCCCGGGCGAGCGGACTGCACGTCGTCATGGGCGGCGGCTGGTACACCCCCACGTTCCATCCCTCCGACATGGACGAGCGCACCGTCGACGAACTCAGCGACACCCTCGTGCGCGACATCGTCCTCGGCGTCGACGGAACCGGCGTACGGTCGGGCATCATCGGTGAAGTCGGCGCGGATTCCGTGCCGTTGACCGGCAACGAGCTGAAGAGCGTCCGTGCGAGCGGCCGGGCGAGCAGGCTGACCGGCGCCCCCGTCACCTTCCATGTCGGCGGTGTCGGCGAGGACAAGTTCCGGGTGCTCGACATCCTGGACGAGGAGGGCGTCGACCCCGCCAACATCGTCCTGGGGCACGGCGGCGAGGTCCTCACCGACCCCGAGTTCGGCGAACGGGTGCTGGCCCGGGGCGTGTTCGTGGAGTTCGACTTCCTGGCCTCGCCCGGCAGCCCCTGGGGACATCTGTTCCTCACCAGTGACCACAAGGTCGCCCGGGGCATCGCCGGCCTGGTCGAACGCGGCTACGCCCGCCAGATCTTGCTCGGCCACGACGTGTGCCAGAAGATCCAGCTCAAGAAGTACGGCGGCAAGGGCTACGACTACATCCCCCGCTACTTCCTCCCCGCCCTGCGCGGCCTCGGGGTGAGCGAGCGGGACCTGCGCACGATCATGGTCGACAACCCGGCGCGCGCGCTCACCTTCACACACCCCGGGTGAGCCCGGCCGCCCGCCCGGCCACCCCGTCGCCACGGCCGCCCCTTCCCCACCGGTCAGCCCGCACCAGGACAGGAGCACCATGTCCGTCACGCCCGTTCCCTTCGACCCGGCCATGGAGGCGGTGCTCGACGCCATGTCCCGGGGGTCCGGCGAGGCACCCGCACCGCCCGCGACCGTCGAGGCGATGCGCGCCTCCGCCTCCCTCATCCCCGTGCCGCCGGTCGGCGAGGTGATCGGCGGCCGCGAGATCGACGCGGAGGAGCGTACGATCCCGGGGCCCGACGGCGCGCCGGACCTGGACATCACCGTGCTGCGCCCGCGCCGCGTCACCGGGCCGGTCCCGGGGCTCTACAACATCCACGGCGGCGGCATGGTCAGCGGCCACCGCGACCAGGACACCGTGCGTCTGGCCGCCCTCGTCGAGGAACTGGGCGTGGTCGCCGTCAACGTCGAGTACCGGCTCGCCCCCGAGCACCCGGACCCGGCCCCGGTCGAGGACTGCTACGCCGGTCTGCGGTGGCTGGCGGAGCACGCCGCGGAACTCGGCGTCGATCCCCGCCGCCTCGTCGTCATGGGCGGCAGCGCGGGCGGCGGCCTCTCGGCGGGTGTGGCCCTGCTGGCACGCGACCGGGGCGGACCGCACCTGGCGGGGCAGCTGCTGCTGTGCCCGATGCTCGACGACCGCAACACCACCGTCTCCAGCCACCAGTACGACGGGCTCGGCACCTGGCAGCGGGAGATGAACCTGCTGGGCTGGCGGGCACTGCTCGGCGAGAAGGCGGGCGACGGCGCGGCCGACGTGTCGGTGTACGCGGCCCCCGCGCGGGCGGCCGATCTGTCGGGCCTGCCGCCCGCGTTCGTCGAGGCGGGCAGCGCGGAGCTGTTCCGCGACGAGGACGTGGCCTACGCGCACCGCATCTGGGCCACCGGCGGTCAGGCGGAACTGCACATCTGGCAGGGCGCGTTCCACGGCTTCGACGTGTTCGCCCCCGGCCACGAGGTGACCCGTGCCGCCCTGGCCGCGCGCCGGTCCTGGCTCCGGCGCGTGCTGGACCTCTGACCCCTCCCGCTCCTCCCACTCCTCCGGCTTCTCTCCCCTCCCCCCTCTTCCCCTCCCCCTCTTCCTCCTCTGCAAGAAAGGCCGCCGATGCCAACGACAGCGGACCTCATCCTGACCGGCGGCGACGTGCTGACCATCGACGACGACTTCTCCGTGGCCCAGGCGGTGGCCGTGGCGGGCGACCGGATCCTCGCCGTGGGAAGCGACGCGGAGATCGCCGCGCTGGCCGGACCGGACACCCGGGTCATCGACCTCGCCGGGCGGACCGTGCTGCCCGGGATCAACGACTCCCATCTGCACGCCGCCGCCTGGGCGTTGACCCGGCCGCCGTTCGCGCTGAGCCTCGGGCATCCGGAGGTCCGGTCGATCGCCGACGTCGCCGAGGCCGTACGGCAGGCCGCGGCCACCACCCCCGCCGGGCAGTGGATCACCGGCCTCGGCTGGGACGTCGGCTACCTCGCCGAGTGCCTGGCCGACCCGGCCCGCCGCCCCGCCCGCGGTGACCTGGACGCCGCCGCCCCCGACCACCCGGTCTGCCTGACCGACTTCTCCGGCCACATGGTCTGGGTGAACTCCAGGGCGCTCGAACTCGCCGGGGTCGCCCGCGGCGGCGAGCCGCCGGCCGGCGGGGTCATCGAGACCGACGCCGACGGGGAGCCCACCGGCATCCTGAAGGAGACGGCCCAGGCGCTGGTGCAGGAGCTGATCCCGCCCGCGACCGTGGCCCAGCGCAGGACGGCGATCCGGACGGCCGTGGCCGCCCTGCACGCCGAGGGCATCACCAGCTACACCGAGCCGGGCCTCGGTCCGGGCGGTGCCCAGATCCTCGGCGGCGGCCTGGACACCGGCACGCTCCACGCATACGTCGAACTGGCCCGCGGCGGCGAACTGGCCGCCCGCGTACGGGTCCTGCTGCTCCCGGCGCCGATGGGCGGTTCGGCGGCCGATGTCACCGAGGGACTGGCCGGGCTCGCCGTGCCGGACGACGTGGACCCGGAGCGGCTGGCCGTCATCGGGGTCAAGGTGTTCGCGGACGGGGTGCCGCCCAACGAGACCGCGTGGATGAGCGAACCGTACGCGGGCGGCGGCCACGGCGGGCTGTGCGTGCACGGCGCCGACGCCGGTCTGAAGGAGGCCGAACTGGCCGAGATGATCCGGGTCGCCCACGCGGCCGGGCACCAGCTCGGGGTGCATGTCACCGGCGACCGGGCCATCGACGCGGTGGTCGACGCCTTCGTCGCCGCCGACCGGGCCCACCCGCGCCCCGACGCCCGGCACTACGTCATCCACGGCGACTTCGCCTCCCCGGCGAGCCTGGCGAAGCTGGCCGCGCACGGCTACGGCATCAACATGAACCCGGCCATCAAGTGGACCATCGCCGACCTCATGGACGACGTGGTCGGCGGGGCGCGGTCCGACTACCAGTGGCCGGTGCGTTCCGCCGCCGAGGCGGGCATCGCGGTCTGCGCCAGCTCCGACGCCCCCATCACCGCGCCCAACTGGCGCCAGGGCGTGGCCGCCATGATGCTGCGCGAGTCCAAGGCCACCGGACGGGTCAGCGGCCCCGGGCAGTGCGTCCCCCTGGAGACGGCGCTGCGCGCCTACACGGTCAACGCGGCGCGGCAGGACTTCGCCGAGTCCTGGAAGGGCACCGTGGAAGCGGGCAAGGCCGCCGACCTGTGCGTCCTCGGCGGCGATCTGCGCGCCACCGATCCGCACGACATCCCCGGGCTCGACATCGACCTGACCGTCTTCGACGGCCGGATCGTGTACGAACGCGACCAGGGCACGCCCCGGCAGCGGGAGCGGTGACCGCGCCGCGCGCCGTCCCTCCCGCGTGAACGGCCGGCCCGGCGCCGGGGGCCTTCCCGGTCTCCCTCGGCCCCGGGCCGGCCACGCCCGTACAATTCGTTCCCGAACGACCGGCCGGACCGACACGCCGCCCGGTGCTGTCCAGACCCAGGGAGCACGCTTGCCCGGCCAGCGATCCATCACCGAAGCGGAGAAGCTCGCGGAGGCCAAGCTGGGCGGCATCGCCGTCCAGCGGGAGCAGATGGCGGCCGTGGCCAACATCTACCGGGCCGCCTCCACCGTGCGCCACCACCTGGAGAACTCCGTACTGCGCGGCTCGAACCTCACCTGGACCGCGTTCGTGGTGCTCTGGGTGGTGTGGGTGTGGGGCGAGTCGGAGACCCGGCACGTCGCCGAGGAGGCGGGCATCTCCAAGGGCACCCTGACGGGTGTGGCCCGCACCCTGGAGTCGCGGGGGCTGCTGCGCCGGGCGGGGCACCCGACCGACGGGCGGCTCGTGCTGCTGAGCCTGACCGGGGAAGGCGAGGAGTTCATGCGCCGTGTCTTCCCCGCGTTCAACGACGAAGAGGCCTTCGTCACCTCGCAGTTGACCACCGAGGAGTGCAGCGGCCTGGCGGCCACCCTGCGGCGTGTGGTCCTCCAGGTGGAGCAGCACGGCGAGGACCGCCGCAGGGCGCTGCTGGCGGGCACCGAGCTGGCGCCGCGGCGCGGCGGGCGGCGCGCCAAGGGCTGAACCGCCCCCGCCGCGCCGCCCGGTCAGCGGGTGCCGCGCGCGGCCGCGACCAGCGCGTCGAACAGCCGCTGCTGGGCGGGGTCCTCGCGGGCCGTGTCCTCCGGGTGCCACTGCACGGCCAGGAACCAGCCGCCGGTCCCGCCCGCCGTCTCGACCGCCTCCACGGTGCCGTCGGCGGCGTACGCGGTGGCGGTCAGGCCGCTGCCCAGCCGGTCGACGTGCTGATGGTGGTAGCAGGAGGCTTCGGCCTTGTCGGCTCCGGTGACGGCGGCGACGGCGGATCCGGGGGTGAGGGACACCGGGTGGCGCAGATGCCGGTGCTCGCGGCCCGGTCCGCCCATGTCCTGGTGCAGGGTGCCGCCGAGGGCGGTGTTGACCACCTGGAGGCCCCGGCAGACCGCCAGCAGCGGCAGCCTCAGCGCGAGTGCCTGCCGGGCCACCTCCAGGTCGAAGGCGTCCTGTTCGTCGTCCACGTCGTAGACGGCCGCGTGCGCCTCGTGCGCCCCGTAGCGGTGGGGGGCGAGGTCTCCGCCGCCGGGGAGCAGGACTGCGTCGAAGCGGGCCAGCCGGGCGGCTGCCTGGGCCGGGTCGCAGACACCGCCGGGGGCGTGGGGGTGGATGGTGGCGGGCTCGCCGCCCGCCCGCCAGACGGCCTCGACCAGGGCGCGGGCGTTGACCTCGGCCGCGTGGCGCAGCGCCGAGGCGGAGGCGGAGAAGCGGGCCGGGACGGCGACGAGGGGCCGGTGGGCGGCGCGGGTGTCGTTCACAGCTGGATCCAGGTGGTCTTCAGTTCGGTGTACTTCTCCAGGGCGTGCACGGACTTGTCCCGTCCGTTGCCCGACTGCTTCATGCCGCCGAAGGGCACGGTGAGGTCGCCCTCCTCGTAGCAGTTGACCCAGACGGTGCCGGCCCGCAGGGCGCGGGAGACGCGGTGGGCGGTGGACAGGTCGGAGGTCCACAGTCCGGCGGCGAGTCCGTAGTCGGTGGCGTTGGCGAGGGCCACGGCCTCGTCGAGGTCGTCGAAGGCGAGGACGGACAGGACGGGCCCGAAGATCTCCTCGCGTGCGAGCGTGCTGTCCGGTGGGACGCGGTCGAAGACGGTGGGCTGGAGATACGTGCCTCCGGTGCCGGTCAGGGTGCGTTCTCCGCCGGTGCGCAGCCGGGCGCCGGAGCCGGTGCCTGCCCTGATGTGTCCGAGTACGCGGTCGAGGTGGTCGTGGCCGACCAGCGCGCCCATCTCGGTGGCCGGGTCGAGGGGGTCGCCGACGCGCAGTGCGCGGGCGCGGGCGACGACGGCCTCGGTGACGCGTTCGGCGACGGAGGTGTGCACCAGCAGCCGGGAGGGCGCGGTGCACATCTCGCCCTGGTTGAAGAAGATGCCCCAGGCGGCGGTGGCGGCGGCCCGGTCCAGGTCGGGGGCGTCGGGCAGGACGATGTTGGGTGACTTGCCGCCCAGTTCGAGCCAGACGCGCTTGAGGTTGGAGTCGGCGGCGTAGCGCAGGAAGTGGCGGCCGACGGCGGTCGAGCCGGTGAAGGCGAGGACGTCGACGCCGGGATGGAGGCCGAGGGCCCGTCCGGCGCCCGGTCCGTCGCCGTTGACGACATTGAGGACACCGGGCGGCAGGCCCGCCTCGGCGGCGGTGCGGGCGAGTGCCAGGGCGGACAGCGGTGAGTGCTCCGAGGGCTTGAGGACGACCGTGCACCCGGCGGCGAGGGCGGGGGCGATCTTCCAGCCGGCCAGGGTGAGGGGGAAGTTCCAGGGGACGACGGCGCCCACGACGCCCGCCGGTTCGCGGGTGACCAGGGCCAGGGCGTCGGGCGCGGTGTGCGGGGACTCGTCGGTGAGCTTGTCGGCGAGCTGCCCGTACCAGCGGAAGGTGTTGATCAGGGCGCGCAGTTCGATGTCGTGGGCGTCGCTGATCGGCTTGCCCATCTCCAGGCTCACGGTGAGGGCGAGATCCGCCCGCCGCTGTTCGATCAGGTCGGCCACGCGCAGCAGGGTCCGGCCGCGCTCGGCGGGTGCCAGGCGCGGCCAGGGGCCGTCGTCGAAGGCGCGGCGGGCCGCGGCGACGGCCAGGTCCACCTGGGCCGCGTCCGCGTCGGCCACCTCGGCGAGCACCTGGCCGTCCCTCGGGGAGACGGCGGCGAAGGTGCGCTCCGCCGCGTGGTCGCGGCCGTCGATGACATGTGCGCCGTTCGGCCGGAGCGCCTTGGCCCGGCGGATCCAGTCGTCGTGGGTGGCGTCCACCGTGCGTCCTCTTTTCGTGGGTGGTGCGGACCGGGGGGTGTGGTGCGGACCGGGGGTGCGGGACGGAAGGATGAAGGGGCGGGATGAGGGGAGGCGAGGGGGCGGGACGGTGCGCTGCGGCCGCGGGTCAGCCGGTGGCCGCGGTGCCCCGGCGGCGCAGCCGGTCGGCGCCGATGCCGAGCAGCATCACCACCGGTACCGAGAGCACGAGCCGGACGGCCGTGCCCGTGTCGCCGCCGATCAGAGTGGTGAAGTTGGCCAGGATCAGCCAGACGGCGCCCGCGAGACCGGCCGCTCCCAGGGCCGGGGCGAGCACGGTGTTCCAGCGGCGGCGGTCGAGGCCGGTGCGGCGGAAGAAGACGATCACCGAGACGGACGTCAGCAGGTAGAGCAGCATCATCGCCAGGACAGCCAGTCCGCTGAACCAGGAGAAGAGGCTCACCACGGGGTCCTTGCCGAGCAGGGCGAACGGGACGACGAGGGCCAGGGCGATGACGGTCTGCGCGCAACCGGCGGCCCAGGGGGCGTGGCGTGCGTTGAGCCTGCCCAGGCCCCGCGGCAGCAGCCGGTCGCGGCTGAGCGCGAACAGATAGCGGTTGGCGGAGTTGTGGAAGGTGAGGATGCCCGCGAAGAGCGAGGTGGCGAGCAGGACGGGCAGCACGGCGTCGATCCAGTGGCCGAACAGCGCGGCGATCGGCGCGAACACGAAGTCCGAGGCGTCCCCGCCCGCCAGCGCCGCGGCCGCCGCCCCCGGTGCCCTGGACGCCCCGTGGGCCGCGACCAGCATCCAGGAGGTCAGGGCGAAGAAGCAGGTCACCACCACGACGGAGAGGTAGGTGGCGCGCGGCACGGTCCGCTTGGGGTCGCGGGCCTCCTCGCCGTAGATGGCGGTGGCCTCGAAGCCGAACATGGACGCCACCGCGAACATGACGGCGACTCCCGGCGCACCCTGGAGAGCCGCGGACGGGGAGAAGCTGGCGGCCGCGCCCAGTCCCTCGGGGCCGCCCCCCTTGGCCAGGGTGACCAGGCCGAAGACGAGCAGGACGGTGAACTCGGCGCACACCAGCAGGGCCAGCACCTTGGCGCCGACCTCGATGCCCGTGGCGGCGAGTGCCTGGACCAGGGCCATGGTCGCCAGCGTCCACACCCACCAGGGCAGGTGCAGGCCCGTGTCATGGGCGACCAGGGTGCTCAGGGTGGCGCCGTACAGGCCGTACATGGCCGCCTGGATGACGCAGTAGGAGAACAGCGCCACGGCGGCGCTGCCGGCGCCGGTGGTCGGGCCGAGGCCCTTGCCGATGTACGTGTAGAAGGCACCGGCGTCGACGACATGGCGGCCCATGGCGACGAACCCGACGGAGAAGAGGAGGATGACCGCGCCCGCCAGCAGATAGGCGGCGGGGGTGCCCGCGCCGTTGCCGATGGCGACCGAGATCGGGGCCGCCCCGGCGATGCCGGTCAGGGGGGCCTGGCCGGACAGGACGAAGAAGAGGATGCCCAGGACACCCAGGGCGTCGGGTTTGAGCGCTGCTGCGGCGGGGGCGTCCCGTACGGTCCGCTCCGCGGGCACCGTGTGACTGTCCACTCGGATTCACCTGCCAGAAGAAGGGGGAAGTCGTTTCGGCCCAAACGAGTTGCCCCATGGTGGTGCGGGACTATCCGTTTGACAAGGGGTGCGGACGACAGGAATCGGACCGTCCTCGGCGGCACACGCCCGCGGCCACCCGGGCGCGGGTACGGCGGGGATCGGGCGCGCTCAGCTCCCGGCCGCGTCGCCGGTGGTGGTGCCGCTGGTGGTGCCGGTGTCGGCGGCGGGGGTGCCTTCGGCGCCCCGGCCGTCCGCGGCCAGTCCGGCGAGCAGGTCCCGCAGCCGCGCCAGCGCCTCCTCGGTCACCTCGCGCTCGCCGAAGACGAGCTGGTGCAGCACGAGGCCCTCCAGCGCCGCGAAGACCAGCCGGGACAGGCCCCGGTCGGCCGGGCGGCCGAGGATCCGGGACAGTTCGCTCCGGGCGGTCTCGAAGTACCCCTCGTACAGGGCGCGCAGCTGCGGCAGCAGCTCCGGCCTGCGCCGGGCCTCCAGCATCAGCTCGTACTGGAACGCCTGGAGGTCGGGACCGGCCTCCACCATCTCCCCGAGGCCCGCGGCGAAGTCCGGTGCCCGGCCCGTGCCGCCCTCCAGGGCGCTGACGCCGAGCGAGGCGCGGACCGCGTGGTCGACGGCCTCCTCGATGAGCGCGTCCCGGGAGCCGAAGTGGTGCACGACGAGACCGTGGGTGACCCCGGCCTCCTCGGCGACCGCCCGGTAGGTGAGCCCGCGCAGACCGACCCGGGCCACCACGCGGACGGCGGCGTCCAGCAGGGCGACCCGTCCGGTGCCGTAGTGCGTCACGCGCTTGCGGCCGCGGCGGCCGTCCGCGGGCTCCTGGGGGTCGGTCATGCCCCCGACCCTACCGGCGGCGCCCCGCTCAGCGCCGCGGCGGCCTGATGCCGCGGAACTCCCAGTCGCCGCCGAGCGCGGTGGACAGGACCTCCTCCGACTCGGTCGGCTGGGCGCCGACGTCGGCGCGGATCGCGGTGGGGCCGCTCACGATGTGGTTGGTGAGCCGGCCGAGACCCTCCACCTCGACCTCGACCACGTCCCCCGGCCGCACCGGACGGGAGTTGGCCGGGGTGCCGGACAGCAGGACGTCGCCCGGGTACAGGGTGATGGTGCGGGCGATGTCGGCGACGAGGTAGTGCATGTCCCACTGCATCTCGTCGGTCGAACCGTCCTGCACCACCTGGCCGTTGACATAAGTGCGCAGCCGCTTGCCGTGGAAGTCCCAGTCGGTGACCAGGCCGGGGCCGAGCGGGCAGAGGGTGTCGGAGCCCTTGACCCGGAGCATGGACCCGGCGTCGGTGTCGCGGAAGTCGTGCAGTCCGTAGTCGTTGGCCACGGTGTAGCCCGCGATGTACGCGCCCGCCTCGGAAGGGGAGATGTTGCGCGCGGTCCTGCCGATGACGATCGCCACCTCGCCCTCGTAGTTGAGCCACTTGCAGCCCTCGGGCCGGACGATCGCGCCCCCGTGGGCGTTGAGCGCGGAGACCGGCTTGTGGAAGTAGGTGGGGGTGGCGGGCAGGCCGATGCCGAACTCCTCCACCCGGCTGCGGTGGTTGAGGTGGACGGCGACGACCTTGGACGGGACGACCGGCGGGAGGTGGACCGCGTCGGAGGCCGCGACGCGGCGGCCGTCCCCGGCGACCAGTTCGTCGCCGTCGCGGACGGTCTCCGTCACCTGGCCGTCCAGGAGGATGCGGCGGTACTCGGGCATGGGGCGGGGCCTTTCTAGGCGCGGTCGCGGTGGGTGCGGGCGGCGGAGGCGGGGGCGGGCAGTCCCGCGCCGGTCCAGCCGTCCTCGGGACGGTCGAACCAGAGGTGGACCTGGCCGGTGCCGACGGAGTTCTCGTACTCGCCGTACTGGCGGCCGGGGGCGGTGCACGCCTGCTCGCCCAGTGCGCCGGCCATCATCAGGTAGTGGAAGAACTTCGCCTCGGGCCGGTACTTCCAGAACGCGTCCATGGTGTCGAGGACCTTGTCGTGGCGGCCCTGCCGGAACCAGTCGATGCGCTCCAGGTCGGCCGCGCGGGCCTCGGGGGTGAAGATGTGCGCCGGGTCGCTGGCCTCGTGGTCGCGCAGCTCGCGCAGCGGCCAGAAGGTGTGCGACAGCGCGCCGGAGGCGATCAGCAGTACCCGGCGGCCGGGGGTGGCGGCGATGCCGTCGGCCAGCGCGCGGCCCAGGCGCAGATGGTCCTCCATGTCGCCGGTCTGGCAGACGCCGATGGACACCCAGCACTTGTCGGGCAGGCCCTCGCCGAGGTACTTCCACAGGTTGAGCGTGGCGTAGTAGATCGGCAGGTACGTGTCGTCGATCGGGGTGATCCAGGTGCCGTGGGTCCCGGCGAACGAGGCGATGTTGCGGGCGAGTTCGGGGTCGCCCGGGAAGTCGTAGGGCATGCGGCACATGCCGCGCGGCAGCTCCTCGGAGGTGAACAGGCCGGCCCGGCGGTGCTGCGCGGTGACGACGAACTCGACGGTGGTGGCCCAGTGGGAGTCCAGGACGACCACGGTGTCGTAGTCGTCGCGCTCGAAGACGTCCCGGCGCAGTTGCCTGAGGCCGGTGACGAGGGTGACCTCCTTGCCCTCGTTCAGTTCCCGGCGGGTCTTCTCGGGGAGCACGATGGTGGGCACATGGGCGAGCAGTCCCGCCCCGACGATCTCACCCATGGTCCTTGAATCCCTTCGGCGCGGTGACGGTGTTCTTGACGTCGCAGTAGAAGTCGAAGCTCCAGGTGCCGCCCTCGCGGCCGACCCCGGAGTGGCGGGAGCCGCCGAAGGGCGCCTTGAGGTCGCGGACGAAGAAGCAGTTGACCCAGACGGTGCCGGCGACCAGGCGTGCGGTGACCCGTGCGGCGCGTTCGGCGTCGCCGGTGGCGACGGTGGCGGCGAGTCCGAAGCGGGTGTCGTTGGCCAGGCGTACGGCCTCGTCCTCGTCCTCGAACGTCTGGAGGGTCAGCACGGGTCCGAAGACCTCCTCCTGCACGATCTCGGAGTCCTGCCGGACATCGGTGAGCAGGGTGGGGACGTAGTACTGGCCCTCTCCCCGGTGGCCGCCGATCACCGCGCGGGCCCCCGCCTCCAGCGCGCGCCGCACGAAGCCGTCGATCTTCTCCAGCTGCCGGGGGTGGATGGTGGGTCCGATGTCGGTGGTCTCCTCCCTCGGGTCGCCCTGCCTCAGCGCGGCCGCCTTCTCGGTGAAGCGTCGGGTGAACTCCTCGGCGACCGGGGCCTCGACCAGGATGCGGGTGGCCGCCAGGCACACCTGGCCCGCGTTGTCGTACTGCTCGACGGCGAGGCCGGCGGCCAGGTCGAGGTCGGCGTCGGCGAAGACCAGCAGGGGGGACTTGCCGCCGAGTTCGAGACTGAGCGGGGTGAGGTTCGCGGCGGCGGACGCGGCGATGTGCCGGGCGGTCGGCACGGATCCGGTGAAGCTGATGCGGCGCACGTCCGGGTGCGCGGTGAGCGGGTCGCCGACCTCCGAGCCGTAGCCCTGGACGACGTTGAGGACACCGGCGGGCAGTCCGGCCTCGGCGGCGATGTCGGCGAGCAGCGAGGCGGTGAGCGGGGACCATTCGGCGGGCTTGAGGACGACCGTGTCTCCGGCCGCGAGTGCGGGGGCGACCTTCCAGGTGGCCAGCATCAGCGGGGCGTTCCACGGGGTGATCAGCACACAGGGACCGGCGGGGTCCCAGGTGACGTGGTTGGTGTGGCCGCGGGTGGTGAAGTCCTCGTGGTCCAGTTCGAGCAACCAGTTCGCGAAGAAGCGGAAGTTGTGGGCGACACGGGGCATGACACCGCGGCGGTGGGAGCGCAGCAGGGCGCCGTTGTCGGTGGTCTCGACCAGGGAGAGTTCCTCCAGGCGCCGCTCGACGCCGTCGGCGATCGCGTGCAGGAGGCGGGCGCGTTCGGCGCGCGGGGTGGCGGCCCAGGCGGGGAACGCGGCCTTGGCGGCGGCGACGGCCGCCGCGGCCTCCATGGCGGTGCCCCGGGAGATCTCGGCGAGGACGCCGCCGTCGATGGGGGACACGTCGGTGAAGGTCTCGGTGGAGGCGACGCGTTCGCCGCCGATGAAGTGCCGGGTGTCGACGGGGACTCCGGCGACGGTGGTGAGATGTGTGCTCATGCGGTGGGGCTCCTCGGGGTCGTACGGTGCGGTCACTGGGCGCCGGAGGTGTGCGACTCCAGCAGCCGGCCGCCGTCCCAGACCACGCCGACCTGGCGGTAGTACGCGGCGATCGGCTCGCGGATCTCCAGGTGGGCCAGTTCCTCGGTGGGCGAGGCGAACAGCTCCAGGTCGGCGTCGCCCACCCAGGACCGGCCGCCCTCGAAGGAGGCGGCGCCGGACTCGACCAGCTCGTCCAGGGCGAGGCCGCCGCCCTTCTCGACGGAGGGCAGCCAGCGGTGGTGGGCCATCGGGTGGGCGTTGACGAAGCCGTTGGCCGGGGCGGGTTCGCGCAGGGTGACGATGGTCTGGGCCAGGCGCCGGTCGGCGGCGGCGAGGGTGGCGCCGAAGCGGGCCCCGGCCTCGATGCGGGGGGCGGGTCCGTAGGGGTGGGGGCGGGTCTGGTGGATCGAGCCGAGCTTCTTCGGGTAGCCCTGGTGCAGGCCGCGGGCGATCGCGAAGTCCTTGTCGACCCAGATGTACACGCAGCGGCTGTAGGTCCGGCCCCGGTAGCGGCAGCGGACGACCGCGAACGCCTCCTTGTACTGGGCGAGCACCGGGTCGAGGAGTTCCGCGCCGGAGGCGGCGCAGGACTGCCAGTCGGCCCAGATCAGCGCGACAGCGCCGGGGTCCTCCTCGGCGAGTTCGAGCGGTTCGGGCAGCAGGGCGCGCACCCGGTCCGGGTCGGTGCGGTACTCGACGGTCAGCAGGTCGCCGGAGTAGCGCCAGGGCGGCGCGGGGATCAGCGACGAGGCACCTGTCGCCGTCTTGGGGTGGAGGAATCCGCGGACGGTGGTCATGGCTGGTGTTCCTTACGCGATGAGGGCGGGCGGCTGCGCCAGGGCGGCGCGGTGGCGGGCGGCGGCAGCGGCGGCGGCCGGTCCGCCGAGGGCGGCGACGCCCACCAGGCGACGGCCGCGGTGGTAGCCGACGACCAGGTCCCCGGCCGGGTCGCCGTCGAGGACGCGTACGTCGTCGAGGCCGAGCGCGGGCGCGCCGAAGCACTGGAGCCGGAGGTCGTGCTGGTCGCTCCAGAAGGTGGGCAGCGGCGCGAACGGCGCGCGGGCCCCTTCGGTGCCGGTGAGGTGGGCGGTGAGGGTGCGGGCGGCGTGCCGGGCGGTGTCGCCCGGCATCGACCAGTGCTCCACGCGGCGCGGTACGCCGTCGTAGCGGGCGTTGGGGAAGCGGGCGACGTCGCCGACGGCGATCACGTCGGGACGGCCGCCGGCGCGCAGCTGCGCGTCGGTGCGTACGCCGTCGGTGAGGTCCAGGCCGTTGCCGTCGAGCCATTCGGTGTTGGGCAGGGAGCCGACCGATTCGACCACGACGTCGGCGGCGAGGACCGTGCCGTCGGCCAGGACGGCCCCGGTGACGCGGTCGTCGCCCGTGAACGCCGTCACGCCGGTGCCGAGGGCGAAGCGCACCCCGCGCCGTTCGTGGCGCGCCAGCAGCGCGGTGGCGAGCAGTTCGCCGAGCGGGCGGACCATGGGCAGGGGCAGCGGGTCGACGACGGTGACCTCGGCGGCGCCCAGGGCGACGGCGGTGGCGGCGACCTCGCAGCCGATGAACCCGGCGCCGACCACGACCACCCGCGCGCCCGGCCGGGTGAGCGCCGTGCGCAGGCCCCGGGCGTCGTCGAGGGTGCGCACGGTGTGCCGGCCGGTGCGCGGACCGGGGCAGTCGAGCCGGCGGGGGCGGGTGCCGGTGGCGACGACGAGTCCGCCGTACGGCAGGGTCTCGCCGTCGGCGAGGGTGACGGTGCGCCGGTCGAGGTCGGCGCGGACGACGCGGGTGCCCAGCCGCCAGCGCACGTCGTGGACGGCGGGGCGGGGTCCGAGGGCGAGCGAGGCGAAGGACGCCCGGCCGGCCAGCACCTCCTTGGAGAGGGGCGGGCGGTTGTAGGGCATGTGGGGTTCGTCCCCCACGAGCGTGACCGGGCCGTCCCAGCCCGCCGCGCGCAGTTGTTCGGCGGTGCGCAGGCCGGCCAGGGAGGCGCCGGCCACGACGACGGTGGCGCGCACGGCTCAGTCCTCGATCCGGATGGCCTGGAGCGGACAGACGTCGGCGGCCTCCTCGACGTCGTCGCGCAGCGTCTCGTCGGGGTCGGGGACGTGGGCCAGGTGTCCGGTGTCGTCGAAGGAGAAGACGTCGGGGGCGGCGAAGACGCACTGGCCGTGGTCCTGGCACTTGTTCATGTCGACGACGACCTTCATGGCCGGTCCTCCTGGGGCTGAGGGGGCGTCGGAGTGGTGGAGAAGGGGCCCGGCCGCGGGGGCCGGGCCCCGGCCAAGGGACACGGGGGGACACCGGATCCCCAACTCGTTTGGCTTCAAACAAGATAGGAAGCGGCAGAGCCCTGGTCAATAGCTATCCGGATGGATAAATTTCCGGGACGACCCTCTTGCGGGAGCGCGTCGCCCGGCCCTACCGTTTGCGGTCAAACAAGCTTGTGGCCTCCTGCGCTCCCGCAGTCCGAGACCGCCTCTTCCCCTTCTCCCCCGGCGCCCGAGCCGTCACAGGCGCCCCCCTTCTCCAGAGGAGACACCGGTGAGCGCATCCGACGCACCGTCCGTCCGCCGGCACCTGGAACGCCTGGCCGCCGAGGGCATCGACGTGGTCCGGGTGACCTATCCCGACCTCATCGGCACCGAACGGGCCCGGGACGTCCTGCTCGACCACCTGCCCGCCGCCTGCGACCACGGCCTCGCCTTCTGCCGCGCCGTCTACCACACCAGCCCCCAGGGCGACACGGTCCCCGTCCCCGGCGGCCTCGACGCCGGACTGCCCGACATCTGCGTCCACCCGGACCTCGACACCCTCACCGCCCTGCCCTGGGAGCCCGGGGTCGCCGCCTGCCTGGGCGACGTCACCGACCCGGCCACCGGACTGCCCGCGCCCGAGTCCCCCCGCGACCTGCTGCGCGCCGTCGTCGAGCGGTGCGCCGAGCACGGGCTGCGCCCGGTGGTGGGCCCCGAGCTGGAGTACTTCCTGTGCGACGCCGCCCCGGAGACGGCGTCCGGCTGGCGCCGCTACAGCGAGGCCCAGGGCGTCGTCTACACCGCGGGGCTGCGCGCGGACGGCGACAACCACCTGCTGCGCACGCTGCGGATGCTGCGTGATCTCGGCATCGGCGTCAGCGGCGGCAACCACGAGTACGACGGCTCCCAGTTCGAGATCAACCTGACCCACTCCGACGCCCTGGCGGCCGCCGACCGCGCCTTCCGCTTCAAGGCGGCCGTCAAGGAACTCGCCCGCAAGGAAGGCCGGCTGGCCACCTTCATGGCCAAACCCTTCAACTCCGCGGGAGGTTCCGGGTTCCATCTCCACCTGTCCTGTGTGGACGAGGACGGCATCAGCGCCTTCGCCGACCCGGCGGCGCCGTACGGCCTCTCCGCGACCGCGCGCCACGCCGTGGCCGGGGTCCTCGCCCACGCGCCCGCGCTCGCCGCGCTCGCCAACCCCACCGTCAACTCCTACAAGCGCTTCGGCCCCGACACCCTCGCGCCCTGGCTGATCGACTGGGGGCTGGACAACCGCAGCGCCATGGTCCGGATCCCGCCCGAGCGCGGCGCGGCGACCCGTTTCGAACTGCGCCTGGGCGACGCGGGCGCCAACCCCTATCTGCTGATCGCGGGAACCCTCGCCGCGGCACTGCTGGGCGTCCTGGCGGGCGAGGAGCCGCCGGCCCCGCTGGAGGGCTACGGCTACGACTCCGCCCGGTCCGCCGTGCTGCCCGGCAGCCTGCCCGCCGCCCTGGACGCGCTGGAGGCGGACACGGCACTGACCGGCCTGCTCGGCAAGGACTTCACCGCCTCCTACCTCACCTACAAGCGCGACGAGGTCGCGCGCTTCCAACGGCACGTCACCGACTGGGAGTTCACCGAGTACGCCTACCACCTGTGACCCCGAGGAGGCCCACCCCATGACCCCGACAGCCCCGCTCGTGTCCGAGGCCGTCCGCGAGCCGCTGCCCCTGGCCGACGTCGACCTCGCCGACCTCGACAACTTCACCGACGGCGTGACCCCCTGGCGCATGTTCCACACCCTGCGCCACGAGGACCCCGTCCACTGGCAGCCCGAGGAGTCCCCCAACTCCGGTTTCTGGGCGGTGACCCGGCACGCCGACATCGCCCGCGTCGACCGCGACGCCGAGACGTTCACCTCCACGCGGTTCGTCAATCTGGAGGAGGTCGACGACGACCAGATCGCCCGGCGCGCCTCCCTCCTGGAACTGGACGGAGTCCGCCACCGGGCGCTGCGCCGCCTGCTCCAGCGGCAGTTCGGCGCGGGCGTCATCAACAGCTACGCCGACTTCCTGCGCGGCCTGACCGCCACCACCCTGGACGCGGCCCTGGCCAAGGGTTCCTTCGACTTCGTGAAGGAGGTCTCCGCCGACTTCCCGATCAACGTCCTCGCCCGCCTCCTGGACGTGCCGCCCGAGGACAACCAGCGGCTCATCGACTGGGGCAACCGCATCATCGGCAACACCGACCCGGACTACGCCGACGTGCTCCTGCACAGCGCGGAGAGCGAGCGGTACCGCGATCTGCCCTTCCGCTCCCCCGCCTCGCTGGAGGTGTTCGCCTACGGGCGCGAACTGGCCCGGCGGCGGCGCGGCGGCACCGGCACGGACCTGGTCTCCCGGCTCGTCAACGAGACCCCGCGCGACGGAGTGCCGCTCTCCCCGCAGGACTTCGACAACTACTTCCTGCTGCTGGTCGTCGCCGGGAACGAGACGACCCGGCACACCATCACCCACGCGATGCTGGCCCTCCTCCAGCACCCGGAGCAGCTGGCCCGCCTCCAGGAGGACCCCTCCCTGATCCCCGGCGCGGTCGAGGAGTTCCTGCGCTGGGCCTCCCCCGTCTACCACTTCCGCCGCACCGCCACCCGCGACGTCGAACTCGGCGGCCGGCACATCAAGGAGGGCGACAAGGTCGTCATGTGGTTCGCCTCCGGCAACCGCGACGAGGAGGTCTTCCCCGACCCGTACGGCTTCGACGTCACCCGCCGCGACAACGACCACGTCACCTTCGGCAAGGGCAGCCCCCATCTGTGCCTGGGCAATCTGCTCGCCCGCACCGAGATCCGCATCTTGTTCGAGGAACTGATCCCCCGCCTGTCGGACATCCACCTGACCGGCGCCGTCCCCCGGGTCCGCTCCAACTTCGTCAACGGCGTCAAGCGGCTGCCGGTGGAAGTGACGCTCGCCTGAGGGCGCGGCCGGGGCTCTCGCCCCGTTCCGCCGGACGGCCGACCTGGGGCAGTCTGGGTCCATGACCACGGCATGGACAGCTCCGCAGCCGCAGCGCACGATCCGGATCGGTGATCTGACGACCCTGCCCGAGCGCGCGATGCTCGAAGGCTGGCTGACCTGGCATCGCGAGACCTTGCTCGCCCAGTGCGCGGGACTGGACGCCGCCCGGCTGGTGCGGACCACGGTGGAACCGTCGAACCTCACCCTGCTGGGCCTCGTCCGCCATCTGGCGGAGGTGGAGCGGGCCTGGTTCCGGCGGCGCTTCGCGGGCGAGGACATCGGGAACGTCTTCACCGGTCCGGGAGACGGCGACGAGGGCATCGAAGGAGCCGACGAGGCGTACGCGGAAAGGGACTTCGCGCGATACCGGACCGAGATCGCCGCATCCGACGCCGCTGCGGCCGGCCATGACCTCGACGAGACGTTCACGTCCGCGCGTGGCACCGCGCTCAGCCTGCGTTGGCTCTATGTGCACATGATCCAGGAGTACGCCCGGCACAACGGACACGCGGACTTCCTGCGCGAGCGCACGGACGGGAGAACGGGCGGCTGAAGCGGCACGGCGGCCCCTGCGAGCGGCTCTGGCCGCGCGGAGGGTTCGGCGGACGCGGTACTCGTGAGGGGCGGCGCGCGGTATGCGGTCGGGCGGACGTCCGCAGGTGGCGCCGCAGCGGCCCGCCGCGGTCGCCGCGGCGGGCCACGGGGCGTCCGGCACCCGGTGTCGTCAGGCCTTGCCGGTCTTGGTCACGCAGTACCGCAGTGGTCCGGTCGGGCCGTCGCGCAGGCAGATCTCCATGGTGAGGGGCACCCCCGCCTTCAGGGAATTGGTGTGGCCCGTGGTGCAGGTGCCCGCGCCGTTCGCGTCCTGGAGCGTCGTGGAGGAGCCGCTTCCCCAGGTCGCCCGGCCCCAGGCCCGCAGACCGTCGGCCTGGTTGTCGCAGACCCGGAAGGTGTCCGGTCCCGACCACTGGGCGATGCCTCCCGGCCGGCCGGAGTCGCTCGTCAGGATCTGCCAGTCGACGTCGGACGCGCTGGCGGGCCCGGCGGCCGTCATGGCTGCACCTGCCGCGAAGACCGTCATTCCTACGGCCCGGACAGTCCTGCCGCGCCATGAGATCGGTGAACGCATGTTTCCCCCAAGTCGGGTGTGCTCTGACGGGCCTCACCCCGGTCACGGCAAGCCGGACCTGCACCAGGTCGCTTCCGTGGCTCCGGTTCCAGGATCCCGGGATCCCCTCGGCCCGGTCCCGACTGTGGCAGTACACCGCGGCCCGCGTCTTTGGCACCCCGTCGCCAGCGGCTTGACGACCAGTGACCACAGGGGTCCCCCGTAGCCGCGTCCGGCCATCGGCACGGGCCTCGGTCAGCGGTCAGCGGGCAGCGGGCAGCGCGTCCAGGTGGGCCACCCGCAGGGTGATGCCGTGCAGGGGATGCTCCCGGACCGCGGAGCCACTGCTGATGACCGGGATCGCGTCGTACGAGCCGGTGCGCGGTCGGGGGAAGTCCGGCCGTACCGGCTCGTGCGGACCTCCGCGTCGGGGCAGACCAGCCAGAGGACCCGGTCCCAGGCGTCCACCGTGGTGGCCGGTACCTTCCCGTGGTCGTACTGCCGAGGCGACCGGACCCGGTCGGCCGGACGCTGGGCCCGTTCCATGAATCGCGGACCGCCGGGAGCTGTGGAAGCATGGGCCGGGGAACACCCGCGCGTGCCTCATCAGGAGGTTTGCATGTCCTCGAAGCGTCGCCGGAAGAAGAAGGCCCGCCGCAAGCACCGGGCGAACCACGGGCGGCGGCCTCAGTGCTGAGTGCCTGACGGCGCCCGGTATCCGCACGGTCGCACCGTACTCACGGCGCATCCTCCGAGGGTGCGCCGTGGCGGCGTGGGGGCGGCGGGGGGGCCCCCCCCCGCCCCCAGGTCAAGGCCCCCCGC
>NZ_JBSFSI010000023.1:0-112111 GCF_053589675.1 Streptomyces sp. NPDC003284 | reverse complement strand
GCCAGCCCCGCCCGGTGCCCCAGATCCGCCGCCAGCGCCTGCTCCTGCTCGTCGAACACGGCACCCGGCGCACGCCGCACGAACGTCAGCGCGCCGAGGACCTGGCGGCGCACCAGCATGGGCACGATCAGCGCGGTCCCGGCGTCCAGCATGCGGTACAGGGCCCACTGGGCGGACTGGAGCGGGTCGGCGGGGTCGGGCAGCCCGAAGTCGGAGACGACGACCGGCCCCGCGCCGCGCAGCACCTTCGCCAGGGCGGCGGACGAGTCGTCCGGACCGGGCAGCAGCCCGCCGGGCAGGACCCGCAGCGACCGCTCCGGCTCCCGGTCCGTGATGGCGAGCCGCCGCAGCCGCTCGCCCTCGGCCACGTCGACCACACAGGCGTCCGCCAGATGCGGCACGACCAGCCGGGCCAGGCGGCGCAGTGCCTCCTCCGCGTCCAGGCCCGAGGCCAGCGCCCGGCTCGCCTCGGCCAGCAGCCGCAGCCGGGCCGCCCCCGCGTCCGGCTCGTGCTCCGTGTGCGGCGCCCCAGGCTGCCGTGGATCCCGTTTCATCGCGCTCCTCTCGGCACCCGTCCGAATGTATAGCGTTCCGTAGGCAGGTTTGAACGGTCCGTGAGGAACGAACCCCGCAGCGGGCACCGCCGACGGCGGGGTTTGCCGCGCGCGCAGCGGGAAACAGTGGGAAGCAGACGTTGTCCCCGGCGCGGTCCGCGCGCCGAGCGGCGGTGGATCCCGCCGTGGCCCCCGGTGCGCCGGAGGCCGAACCGCCGACCAGGCCGATGGTTCCTGCCGTCCGTCCCGGGTGCGCCCGCGCACCGGAGGAAGGCAGGACCATGGCCGCCGACCGCGCCGCTCCCGACCAGGCCGACCCGGGCGCCCCGCGCGTACCGAGCGTGCTGTTCCCCGAGGGCGCCGACCGGCCCGGCACGCCGGTGCCCGAGCCGGACTGCTTCCGCGACCTGAACCTGGACCAGCTCGTCGACGCGCTCGAACTGTGCCGTCCCGCCTACGGCCTCGCGCCGTTCTTCCGGGCACGGCCGGGGGACCTCCGCACGGTCGGCCACCGGCAGGCCGTCTTCCGGGACCTGGCGGAGCTGCCCGCTCTCGCCGACCGGATCGACGGCTTCGGCGAGCGGATGCGCGAGGTGCGGGACCGGCTCCGGCGCGCCGGTGCGATGCGCCACCGCTACCAGGCGGCGGACTGGTCCCTGGAGGCGGTCCACGCCTACACTGCGGCGTGCACGGCGCTCGCGCGGGACCTGGCCCGCGCCGCACCGCGCTCCCCGGCCCTGCGCGCGATCGCCGCGTACGCCGCCTCCTATGTCGCCTCCGCCGCCTTCACCGCGCTCGCCCGCGACGCGCGCCGCCTCCAGGAACAGCTGGACGACGTCCACTACTGCCTGCTCATCACCCCCGGACGGGTCAGGGTGAGCGCCTACGACGGGCAGGGGGACTACGGCGCCGAGGTCCTCGCCGACTTCGAGCGGTTCCGGCAGGGGGAGACGAAGGACCACCGGTCCCGCTTCCGCTCGGACGAGGTGATGAACCATGTCGAGGAAGCCGTCCTGGACCGGGTCGCCCTGCTGTACCCGGACGTCTTCGCGGAACTGGAGCGGTTCCGCGAGCGGCACGCGGACTTCCTCGACCCGGGGATCACGGCCTTCGAGCGCGAGATCCAGTTCTATCTGGCCTACCGGGCGTTCACCGCGCCGCTGGAGCGGGCCGGTCTGCCGTTCTGCCTGCCCGAGGTGGCGGCGGGCGCGAAGGGCGACCGGGAGCTCGGCGCGGAGGGGATGTTCGACCTCGTGCTCGCGGACAAGCTCGTCCGGGAGGGGGCCCGGGTGGTGCTCAACGACTTCCGGCTGAGCGGCCCGGAGCGGTTCCTCGTCGTGTCGGGGCCGAACCAGGGCGGCAAGACGACGTTCGCCCGTGCCTTCGGGCAACTGCACCGACTGGCCGCGCTCGGCTGCCCGGTCCCCGCGCGGCGGGCCCGGCTCCTGCTGTGCGACGGGCTGTTCACCCACTTCGAGCACGGCGAGCGCCTCGACGACCCGGGCGGAAAGCTGTACGACGACCTCCTGCGCGTGCACGCCGTCCTGGAGCGGGCGGCACCGGGCGGCGTCGTCGTCCTCAACGAGGTGTTCACCTCCACCACGCTCGACGACGCCGTGCTGCTCGGCACCCGCACCCTCCGGCAGTTCATCGACCGCGGTCTGATCGGCGTCTGCGTCACCTTCGTCGACGAACTGTCCCGGCTGGGCGAGGCCACCGTGAGCATGGTCGCCGCCGTCGACCCCGACGACCCGGCCGTGCGCACCTTCCGCATCGCACGCGGCCCCGCCGACGGCCTCTCCCACGCCGTCGCCGTCGCCGAACGCCACGGGCTCACCCACGACCGCCTGCGCGCCAGGATCCGGCCGTGAGGGCGCGGCTCCTGCACCGCGACCGCGACCCGGCCTGGGACACCGCGCCCGGCCCGCAGGAGGACGACCTGACGCGGGACCTGGACCTCGGGACGCTGTACGCGGCGATGGCCGACGGCGACGCCTTCCTGTACGAATGCGCCCGCCGGGTCATGATGTCCCCGCTCACCGACCCCGAGGAGATCCGCTACCGGCAGGACGTCCTGGCCGACTGCCTGCGGCAACCGGAGACGGTCCGCGAGCTGTACGCCCTGGCCACCGAGGCCCTGGCCCGCGAGAAGCGCGTCTTCGGCAGCTTCGTACGCTCCCCCGAAGCGTCCCTCGCCCGCTCGCTGGACGTCCTCGCGCTGTTCCTCGGACTCCTCCAGCGGCTGCGGCACCTGGCCGACACGCGTGCCGGGGAGTTCCGCTCCGCCGGGTTCCGACGATTCTTCGCCATGCTGGCCGCCGAACTCGACGACGACTGCCTCACCCGGCTGCGCGGCCACGCCGAGCGGCTGCGCTTCCGCGGCGGTGTCCTGGTCAGCGCCCGGCCGACCCACGGCTGCCGGGGCGCGGGATACGTGCTGCGCGAACCGCCGCACAAGCGCGGCTGGCGCGACCTGTTCACCTCCTTCGGACCCCCGGCGTACACGTACCACCTGCCCGAACGCGACGAAGCCGGGGCCAGGGCGCTCGGCGAGCTGCGCGGGCGCGGCCTCGACCTCGCCGCCGACGCGCTGGCCCGCTCCTGCGACCACATCCTGGCCTTCTTCACCGCGCTCCGCCGCGAACTGGGCTTCTGCACCGGCTGCCTCAACCTGCGCGCGGCGCTCGCCGCCCGCGGCGCACCGGTGTGCCGCCCCGATCCCGCGCCCCCGGGCACACCGGTCCTCACCTGCCGCGGCCTGTACGACGTGTGTCTCGCGCTGCGCGGCACCGGCCCCGTCGTCGGCAGCGACGTGGACGCGGACGGGGCCCGGCTGCTGGTGGTCACGGGGGCCAACGAGGGCGGCAAGTCCACCTTCCTGCGCGCCGTGGGACTGGCCCATCTCATGGCGCAGAGCGGCATGTTCGCCGCCGCCGTCTCCTTCGCCGCCGACCCGCGCGACCAGGTGTTCACCCACTTCCGGCGGGAGGAGGACCCGGACCTGGTCAGCGGCAAACTGGACGAGGAGCTGGCACGGATGAGCGGCATCGCCGACCGCCTCACCGCGCGCGGCCTCGTCCTGTTCAACGAGTCGTTCGCCGCCACCGACGAGCGGGAGGGCGCGGAGATCCACCGGCAGATCCTCGGCGCCCTGACCGAGGCGGGGGTGAAGGCGGTGTGCGTCACCCACCTCTACGAGCTGTCCCACGGCCTGTACACGCACCGCCCGCACGGCGCCGGGACCGTGTTCCTGCGCGCCGAGCGCACCCCCGACGGCCGCCGCACCCACCGGCTGGTCGAGGGCCCGCCCGAACCCACCGCCCACGGCGCCGATCTGTACGCGCGCGTCTTCGGCGAGCGGCCGACGGCTCCGGTGGGCGCGGCACCCCTCGACGAGCGCGGAACGGGACGCCCATGGACTGGCTGCGCACCGCGGTCACGGCCGATCTGATCGGCCTGGCGGCCAACTTCGACAACTGGGGGGTGGGCCTCGCCTACGGTGTCGCCGGGATCAGGTTCCCGCACCGGATCAACGCGCTCGTCAACACGGTCGGCCTGGGCAGCGTCCTGCTGGGCGCGTACGGGGGAGACCTCGTCTCACGCCGGGTGCCACCGGCCGCCGCCGGCCTGGTTGCGTGCGGGGTGCTCGTGTCGGTGGCGCTCCTCTACCTGTACCAGATGTACGTACGGCCCCGCCGCGTCCACCGCACCGCGCCGCCGGTGTCCGCGCCCCCCGGCCCGCGCCAGGGCCTGCTGCTCGGCGTCGGCCTGTCGTTCACCAATGTCGCCAACGGCTTCGGGGCCACGGTCTCGGCGGCGGTCCCGCTGTGGGGCGTCGCCGCGGCCGTCACGTTCTGGGGCTACGCGATGATCTGGCTCGGCAACAGACTGGGGACCGGGGTGGCCGCCAGGGTCGTCGGCGCCTGGTCGCCCGCCGTCGCCGCCGCCGTGCTGATCGGTGTCGGTGTGCACGAGGCGACCGGGACATAGCCCGGTTCCGGGCCCGCGCCGCCCGGCCCCACGGTCACTCCGCGGGCACCGGGCGGTACAGCAGCAGGGCGGCGGGCGCAGCCGTCAGGGTCAGCGCGTCGGGGGCGGTGGCCGTCTCGCCGTCGTAGGCGTAGGTCAGACCGCGCAGGCCGGTCAGCCGCAGCCGGGGCACGACGTGCTGTTCGGGAAGGACGAGCGCGTGCGGTGCGTCGACCGCCTCGGCCAGGAGGGCGGCCAGCCGCCCGTGCCGCTGCCCGGCGTCCGCGTCGAGCAGCCGCACGTCGAGCAGGCCGTCCGACAGCCGCTCGCGCGTCGGCAGGGCGTGCAGGGAGTGCTGCCGGTACACGCCGTTTCCCGCGAAGAGGAGCCAGAGGCGGCGTGGTGTGCCGTCCAGGCGCAGCGTGAAGGGCCGGGCGGTGCCGCTGGCCAGGGGCAGCGCCAGCGCCGTGGCGGCCCGCCGTCCGCAGCGGCGGCGGACCAGTTCCCGCAAGCGGACCAGATCGGCGTAGGCACCCAGGGCGAAGGTGTTCAGGAACACCCGGGGCGGCCGGTGGGCGCCCGGCGTGCCGATCAGGGCCACGTCGACGGCCGCTCCCCGGCCCTCCTGCACGGCGGCGGCCGCCACGGAGACGGAACGCAGACCGGCCGTACCGGCGAAGTGGTCGAGCGCGCCGCCGGGGAAGACGGCGAGCGGGAGGCCGTGGCGCAGCGCGGCGCGGGCCGCCGCGTTGACCGAGCCGTCACCGCCGACCACCCCCAGCGCCCCGCCCGCCTCGGCCGCCGAGCGGGCGGCCGCCTCCAGGGCGGCGGGCAGGCCGTCGGGGGAGCGGACGGTGACCGGGCGGGCCCGGGGCAGCAGGCTCCGCAACTCGGCGAGGGCGCGCTCCGCGCCGGTCGCGGCCGGGTTGGCCACCACCCGCAGTCCGGCCCCGCCGGGCAGCGGCCGTACGCGGGACGGGTCCGCGCGCCCCATCGGCGCCGGACGGCCCCGACGCTCCGCGGCCATGGCGCGCTCAGCCCCGTCCGGGCGTCACCGGGAACGGAACGGGGGGAGCAGGGGCAGCGCCGACAGGGCGCGGGTGACCCGGGTGCCGTTCTGCGGGCGCCACAGGTTGCCCAGGTAGGGCGCGTACCGGCGCCCGCCCCGGTGGAAGAGGCCCGGCAGATGGCCCGCCAGCGGCGGTTTCATGTCGAGCTCGCGCAGCCGGGGGAACGCCACGAACTCGGCCGTCATGCCCTCCTCCCGGGAGGCGGGCGTCTGGCCGGGCGCGCGGCCCGCGGTGAACACCAGGTCCACGGTCCGCCGCCCGCTGTCCGGATCGACGGCCTCCAGGACGAACGCGACCCGGGCCGGTTCCACCGCGAGGCCGGTCTCCTCGCGGGTCTCGCGGCGGGCGCAGGCCACCATGCTCTCGCCCGCGCGGGGGGTGCCGCCGGGCAGCACCCAGTCGTCCGCGCCCCGCGCGGTGCGGTGGACGAGCAGCACCGACTCGCCCCGGAAGACGACGGCGGAGCAGCGCAGCAGGACATCGTCGGGCATCCTCATGCCGATCTCCTCGCAGATGATGTGCGGGTGTTACCGGTAGAGGCCATCAGCAGGAGGTCCTGCGGTTGTGGCGAGCCCCATCGCCATGGCGACGCCCTCCCATTGTGGCGTACGTCCCCGGTCCGTCCGCAAGTCCTCCGCGCGGCCCGGCGGACCCCGCGCGCGGCCCGGCCGGTCACGCGATGCGCAGCCGGATGCCGACCCAGGTGGTCGCGACGCCGCCCGCCGCCATGGCCAGCGCCCACAGGACGGGGCGGGCGGTCAGGAGACGGGCGAGTGCGGCGCCGAGGACGGACAGGGCGAGGACGGCGAGGGCCACGACGATCCACGGCGGGCCGGGCAGGACCGCGCCCAGCGCGAGCGGCAGCGCGGCCCCCGCGAAGCTGGCCGCACAGGCGACGAGCGCGGCCCGCCAGGACCGCAGCAGGGCGAGCCGCCCCAGGTGCGTGGTGGCCATCTTCCGGTCGTGGCCGAGGCTGAGCTGCCGGGTGATGTGCGCGAGATGGGCCCGGCGTTCGGCGTAGTCGGCCACCATGACGGTGAAGGCGGAGGTGACCAGCGCGGCACAGCCGACCCGCACCGCCAGGCTCCAGCTGACCGGTGTGCCGGACCCGGTGAGGGAGGCGGAGGCGAGGGTGAGGGCGTTGAGCAGGCCGTCGGTGATCCCGAGGACGAGGGGGAGCCGGACGGTCTCGGCGGCCCTCATGACGGAGACGGTCATCTCTTGCGGGGGGTCCGGTCGAGTGTGTAGGCGCCCGCGACCACCTCGTCGGTGCTGTGCACGACGGCACCGGCGTGCTCGATGGCCCGCTGGATGGCCGGCAGGTCCAGGTCGTCGCCCTCGATGGTGACGTCGGTCCCGATGGTCTCGACGTCGATCTCGGTCACGGAGATGTTGACGGCCTGGACGCCCGGCACGTTCTCGATCTTCTGCGCCAGATGGGTGAGGCTCGGCTCGCTGATGGCCATGTCGACATCGAGGACCAGTCGGCGGATCGGCATGAGCGGTGTCCTTGTCGAAGTGCCTGCGTGTCCTGTCGGTGTGCCTACGCGCCGGGACGGTCGTCCGGGCCGAAGCGGACCAGTTCGCATTCCTCCAGGATGGCCGCCCCTTCGGAGACGATCCCGTCGAGCTCCGGCAAGAACGCCCGTACCTTCTCCGGGGAGTCGGCGAAGACGACCGCCATGGGCAGGTCCTCGCTCAGGGACAGGATGCGCTGGGTGTGGATGCGGGAGTGGGCGCCGTAGCCCTCGACACCGCGGAAGACGCTGGCCCCGGCGATGCCCGCCTTGTGCGCGCGGTGCACGATCTCGGTGGCCAGGGGCTTGTGGTGCACGGTGTCGTTCTCGCCCACGAGGACGGTGACCTTCAGTCCGGGGCGGGTGTGCCTGCTCATGCGCGGTTGCTCCGTTCGGTTGATGTACTGCTCGTGGGTTCCTGGTGCGGGGGCGTTCTCACCCGGTGTCCTCGGGGGGCGCCGCGGCGGGGACCACGAGCACGGGCAGGGCGGCCCGCTCGGTCACCCGCCGCACCACGTCGCCCAGCGGCCGGGCCCGCAGATGGCTGTCCGCGCCGTGGCGGCCCAGGACGATCAGGTCGCAGCCGTGCTCGGCGGCGCTCGCGACGAGGTCGGCGGCGATGTCCGTGCCGGTGCCCCAGTCCAGGCGGAGCTGCCCGGCGAAGGGCGGCAGCGCCTGCCACGCCCGGTCGAAGCGCTCCTGCGCCCAGGCGCGCTGGGCGCCGAGGTCGCGGGTGCGCTCACCGCCGGTCTCGGTGTGCTCGGACGGTACGAGCACGGCGCGCACCAGGACGCCGCCCCGGTCGCCCGCCAGGGCGACCGCGGCCGCCAGCGCCGCGCGGGCGGCGGGCGAGGCGTCCCAGCCGACGAGGATCCTGTGGAACGGTGACGCGGTCATGGGCCTCCTCCTTCACGAGGACGGGTCGCGGGCACGGCCGCCGCCGGGCCGCTCATGACAGGGCCGCCACAAGCGCCAGGGCGCCGACCAGGGCGATCAGCATGTAGGTCAGATAGGCGTCCAGGCGGCCGCACTGGAGGCGTTTGGCCGCGGCCACCAGCGCGCGCAGCGGACGGTAGAACGGCTGGTACAGATACACCTCGACGACCTCCACCACGTCGGACGCGTAGTCGAGGGTGCCTCCGGTCGCCGCCGTGCGCACCGGCCCGGCACCCTCCGGTCCCGGGTCCGGTCGCGCCGGTCCCGGTTCCGGTGGTTCTCCGGCAGGGGTGGCGCGGGTCCGGGTGCGCAGCACGGCGCCCAGGACACGCCGGGTCGGGTTGGCGTACCCGAAGGGGGTGTACCGGTCGTCGCCGTGCACACCGCCGCTCGCCGAACGCCACGCCGGGACCCGCCGCACCCGCAGGGCCCCGCCGCGCGAGGCCGCCACCAGCAGCACCAGGACGCCCGCGCACAGCACCGGCATCACCACCCACAGCCAGCTCGGGGAGAGGCTGGAGAACCCGGCGAAGACGGGCTGCACGACCCAGGGAGAGACCAGCGCGCCCGCGCTGACCTCCTGCGGCACCAGCGGTGCCAGACCCGCGCCGATCACCCGCAGCTGAAGCGGGGTCAGGGCGGCGGCGGCCAGGCCGCCCAGGGCCAGCAGCAGGACGCCCGCGCGCCCCGCGGCCCCCAGGTCCGCCCGGCACGGGGCGCGGCGGGCCGGACGGTCGTCCCGGGGGCCGAGGACGACCATGCCGACGATCCGGACGAAGGTGACCGAGGCGAAACCCGCGGTCAGCGCGATCAGGGCGCCCGCCACCGCGAGGGCGAGCCCATAGGGGAAGGCGGAGTACCGGAACTGCTGCATCAGGCTCTCCAGCAGGAACCACTCCGAGACGAAGCCCGCGGTGGGCGGCAGCCCGGCGAGGGTGACGGCACCGGCGGCGAGCCCGCCGGCCGCCCACGGCAGGCGGCGCGCGGTGCCGCGCAGCCGTTCGAGGTCGCCGGTCCCGGCGTCCGCTTCGAGGGCCGCGGCCCCGGCGAAGAGCAGTGTCTTGGCGACCGCGTGCGCGATCGTCTGGAGCGTGGCGGCGATCAGCCCGGCGGCGGTGAGCCGTTCGCTGCCCGTGAGCGCGCCGACGAGCGCGACGGCGTACCCGGTGCAGATCAGGCCCGCGTTCTCGATGCTGGAGCAGGCGATGACCCGCTCCAGCCGGGCCTGCACGGCCGCGTGGGCGATGCCGAGGAACGCGGTCAGCGCGGCCAGCAGGAGCAGGGTGACGGCGAGCCAGGCGGGCGGCGGACCCAGCAGCGCGAAGGTGCGCCACAGCCCGTAGAAGCCCGCGTTGACGGCGACACCGGCCAGCACCGGACGCAGTCCCGCGGGCGCGGCGGCGTAACCGCGCGGCAGCCACACCTGCACGGGAGCCAGCCCGGTCTTCACGGCGAAGGCGAGCACGAGCAGCGCCCAGGTGGCCGAACGCGCGGCGCCCGCGGGCAGTTCGGCGAGCCCGGCCAGGGAGAAGTCCCCGGTGCGGGTGGTGCCCGTCAGCAGACCGAGCAGCAGCGCGGCACCGGACACCTTGCCGAAGCCGAACGTCGCCACGGCCGGACCGATACGGCGGTGCCCGGCGGCGGTCAGCAGATAGAAGCCGAGGGTGATGCCCTCCCAGGCCATGACGAACAGGAAGACGTTGTCCGCGCTCTCCACCACGGCCACGGAGGCGAGCACCAGGGCGTGGTACGCGGCCGGGCCCCGGCCGGGCCGCCGCGCGGACGCCCAGCCCGCCGCGGTGAGACCGGCGGCGACGGCGACGGCGAAGGTCAGCAGCCAGAACAGGCCCGAAAGGGCGTCGACGCGCAGGGCGGCCGCGCCGAACCCGAGGGTGCCGCCGAGGTCCAGGCGCGGGGCGTGCCCCGGGCGGCCCAGAGCGACGGCGCCCACCGCGGCCAGGCAGCCGCTGCCCGCCGCGCCCAGCAGATACGGCACGGCGTACGGTGCCCGCCGCCCCGGCAGGACGTCGACGAGGGCGGCCGCGGCGAACAGCAGCAGACCGGCCGCGATCAGCTCACTCACCCCGGCCTCCCTCCGCCGTCCCGCCGTCCGCCGTCCCGCCGTCCGGGGGCTTCCGGTCCGGGGGCTCCCGGTCCGCGCGGCCGAGCCGGCCGGTGGCCAGCAGCAGCGCCTGGAGCAGCGAGAACGGGCTCGGCGGCGATCCGGGCACCCAGATGTCGACGTCCAGCAGGCCGCCGATGCCCGAGTGCGTCGCGTAGGTCCCGGCCCACATGCCGCCGCTGCACGCGTCGGTGCCGGCGGCGATCACCACGACGGGCCGCGCGGTCGCCTCGTAGGTGCGACGCAGCGGCGCGGCCATGCCCCGGGCGCCCGCCCCGGTCACGATCAGCACGTCGGCGTGGCGCGGACTGGCCGTCAGGAACATGCCCAGCCGGTGGATGTCGTAGACCGGATTGACCAGGGCGGCGATCTCCCATTCGTCGCTGCCGTCGGAACCGGCGTCCACGTGCCGGATGTGCAGGGAGCGGCGGAAGCGCGCGGTCCGCGCCGCGAGCCGGGCCCGCAGGGCGGCGACGGCCGCCTCGTCCTCCACGGCCCCGGGCACCACGAGCGCCGCCCGCGCGACGGCGGCCGTCGCGGCGCCGGACGCCGGCGCGAACACGTCGGGGCGGACCCGGACACAGCGCCGGCACAGCACACAGCGCCCCCGGTCCAGCCGGGGCGTGCCGTCGGGCGCGGCGTCCAGCGCACCGGTCGGGCAGAGCCCGCCCAGCTCGGCACGGGTGACGCGGGGCGCGGCGGGCCGCACGGTCACGGCGGCGGGGAAGTCCCGCTCGTACGGGTCGGTCCCGCGGGGGTAGTGCGTGGTGACGATCCCCTCCCGCAGCCCGCGCACGAACCAGGGCGTCACAGCGCCACCCCCGCGATCGAGAGACCGAAGCTCGCCTCGATGAACGGGAAGTCGGTCAGGACGTCCCCGGCGAACACCTCGTGGAACAGCACGAGGTTGTGGAAGGAGGCCGACCGCGGCACACAGCGGCTGATCCGGCCCTCCCGCAGCCGCAACAGGTACAGCGTCTCGCCCTGCGGCGCCTCGGCCGAGCCCACCGCGAACCCGCTCGGCGCGTCCGGAACCGGGACGCGCAGGGCCGCGTCGCCGTCGAGGGCGCGCAGCTCGCCGCTGGTCTGGTGCAGCAGCTCGAAGGACCGGGTGAGCTCCGCCCCGCGGACCAGGGTGCGGGCCATGACGTCGCCCTCGGCGAAGTCGGGCGGCGCGCCGAGCCCCAGGGACGGATAGGCGTCGTACGGGCGTTCGTAGCGGACGTCGGGTCCCGCTCCCGAGGCCCGGCCGAGCGGTCCGAGTGCGCCGTGCGCGCGGGCGACGGCCGGCGGCAGCGGGCCGGTGCCGCGCAGCCGGTCGAGGAAGGAAGGGGTGTGCAGGGCGGCGCGCCAGTCGGCCCGCACGGCGTCCCGCAGCGCGGCGAGCGCGCCGTCGAGAGCGGCCGGGGACAGGCACGGCAGACCGCTGACACCGCCGGGCACGACCGTGCCCCGCCCGAAGCGGCTCCCGCACAGGCGGCCGGTCAGCCGCAGGACGCGCTCCTTGTGCAGGGCGAACCGGGCGGTGGCGACGGCGAGTCCGGCCGCGTCGGTGAGTTTGACCATGACGTCGAGATGGTTGGCGACCCGCTCCAGCTCGGCGTACAGCACCCGGACCAGACGGGCCGCCCACGGGACCGTGAGACCGGCGCACCGCTCGACGGCGTGGCAGAACGCGAGGGCGTGCGCGACCGAGGCGATGCCCTCGACGCGCTCGGCGGCCGCCACGCCGTCCTCGACGGTGCGGCCCTCGAAGCGTTTGGAGACGCCGCGGTGCTTGTGGAACACCCGGATCTGGACCCGCGGGATGTCCTCGCCCGGGGTCTCCACCAGGTACTCGACGGACTCCACGACACCGGAGCGCACCGGGCCGTGCGGGATGGTGAACACGCCCGGACCGATGACCGCGCGCGGGAGCGCCGCCTCGTCGGGCACGAGCGGGCCCGGGGCGCGCGCGGTCCCGGGCAGCGGGGTCCGGCCGGGCTCCTGGAGCGGCAGCAGCAGCGGGTCGAGCCGCGGATGGCCCTCGGGGACGACGCCGAACAGATCGTGCAGGGCCCGCTCGTACCAGAACGCGGCCGGGAGCCACGGGCTCAGCGACGGATACGACAGGCGCCCCGGCGGCAGGACCGTCTCCAGCACCAGCGGCTCGGCACCGGTGTGCGGGAACAGCACGGCGAGCAGCCCTGCCGAGCCGTCCGCCCCGCCGGTGCCGAACAGGCCCGCGAACCGTGCTCCGGGCCGCCCCTCGCCCGCCGCCGTGCCCCGCAGCACCCGGCCCCAGGCGGCGGTGCTCAGCCGCCGCACGCCGCCGTCCGGTGCCGGTGCGCTCATGACGCGCCTCCCAGTTCCGCCGCGCCCCGGGCCAGCAGCGCGGCCAGCGCGTCGGGCGGATGCACGCCCAGGACCACCAGCGCCACCAGGCCCGCCGCCACCGGCACCACCATCCACACACTGCGCGCGCCCGGCTCCCCGGCTCCCGGCACGCCGTCCGCGGGGGCCGGGGTGAGCACGACCTGGGTGGCGGCGATCGCCAGGCCGAGGAAGGCCAGCGTCACCAGGACCACGAGCACCGCCGCCACCCCGTGGTGCCCCGACTCCAGGCCGCCCGCCACGATCTGGAACTCGCTGCGGAAGATCCCGGACGGCGGCAGCGCGGACAGCGCCAGGACCGTGGCCAGGAACATCGGACCCGACCAGGGCAGCACCCGGGCGGCGCCGCGCAGCCGCCGGATCTCCTTGGTGCGGTACGCGCGCACCAGCGCACCCGCGCCCATGAAGGCGTTGCCCTTCGCGGCCGCGTGCGCCAGGACGTGCAGCAGCACCCCGGCCAGCGCGATCGGCGCGCCGAAACCGACACCGACGGTGAGGATCCCCATGTGCTCGACGCTGGAGTACGCGAGCAGGCGCTTGATGTCGTGCTGGTCCAGGACGTACAGGGCGGCCAGCAGCAGCGAGGCGATGCCGAACACCAGCAGGACGGTGCGCGGGAAGTGCGGGCCGAGGGTGCCCGCGGCCACCTGGTGGTAGCGCAGGACGGCGTAGAAGCTGACGGCGAGCAGGGAGCCGGAGAGCATCGCGGAGACGGTGCTCGGCGCCTCGGCGTGCGCGTCGGGCAGCCAGGTGTGCACCGGCACCAGCCCCGCCTTGGTCCCGAATCCCAGCACGGCCAGCACGAACGAGAGCCGCACCGCGGTGTGCGGCAGGCGCGGCGCCGCCTCAAGCAGCGGGGCGAACCCCAGGTCGTAGGTCTGCCCGAGCACCCGGGAGCCCGCGTAGTACATGAAGATCGTGGCGAGCAGGGCGATGCCCAGCCCCGCCGAGGCGAGCAGCACGTACTTCCACGCCGCCTCGGTGGCGCCCTCGGTGTTCTCCACGGCCACCAGCAGGGCCGAGACGACGGTGGTCACCTCGACGGCCACCCACAGCAGGGCGAGCCCGTCGACCAGCGGCGCGCACAGCATCGACCAGGCGAACAGGTTGAGGCCGACGTAGAAGCGGCGCGCGTAGCGGGGGAAGTCGCGGCTGTGCTCGTCGTGCCGCAGATAGCCGACGCTGTGCGCGGCGCAGCAGGCGTAGACGAACGCGGTCGCCAGCACGAACACTGTCGACAGGGCGTCGGCGCGCAGGATGCCGGTGTGCAGGGCGGCCCGGCCGCCCCGGGGCACGAGGGCGCAGGCGAGCACGAAGCAGGCCGCGCCCGAGGCCACGGTCAGGCACTGCGCCAGGCGCACGGGCGCCGTCAGGGCGGCCGCCGCCGGGAGCAGCGGCAGCAGGGCCAGCAGGGTCAGTACGGCGGTCACGGGCTCTCCTCGCCTCCCCTCAGCCCTGGAGCGAGGTCAGGGACTCGGTGGACAGGGACGCGGTGCGGTGGTGGTGCACGCGCATCAGCACGCCGAACACCACGACGGCCACCAGCAGGTCGAACAGGAACGCCACCTCGATGATGAGCGGCATACCGGCGGCCACCACCAGCGAGGCGAGCGAGACGCCGTTCTCCAGCGAGTAGAAGCCGACCGCCTGCGAGACGACGTCGCGCCGCACGATCATCAGGACGAACGCGACCAGCACGACGGACACCGAAAGACCGAGCGCGGCGGGCGGCAGGAAGCGGCTGCGCAGATCCAGCGAGCCGACCGCGAAGAACCCGAACCCGGCGAGCGCGAGCGACAGCAGGGTGGCGGCGGCCACCCCGATCGCACCGGACCCGGCGATCTCCACCCGGGCGTCGCGCAGCAGCCGGCCGATCAGCCACGGCACCGCGACGACCTTCAGCAGCAGCGACACCACGGCCAGGGCGTACAGCTCGGGCAGGTCGCGGGCGGCGGCCACGATCACCGCGAGCACCGACACCAGGAAGGACTGCACCGCGTACAGACGCACCTGGGAGCGGGACAGGGAGGCCCGCAGCATGGCGAACTCGGTCAGCAGGAGCAGCACCGCGATGGTGTTGGTGGCGCCCTCGAAGGTGGTGGGCGCGGTGCCGGCGGCGAGCGGGGGAGTCATCAGCCGCCTCCCAGATAGAGGGTGAACACCGCGAGGACGGCGAGCAGGAACGCGGCCGCGACGAACTCACTGATCTTGAAGAGGCGCAGTTTGGCGAAGCTGTTGTCGATGACGGCCACCACACAGCCGAGCAGCGCCGTCTTGCCGATCAGGGCGCCGATCGCCAGGACCACCGAGAGCACGCCGGTGGTGGAGGACAGCCCCCAGGGCGCCAGGAAGACATCGAGGAGGATGGTGTAGAGGATCAGCTGCTTCATCGCCGAGCCCCACTTCAGCAGTGCCAGGTGGGGCCCCGAGTGCTCGAAGGCGCGCGCCTCCTCGATCATCCCGAACTCATTGGTCCCGGTGTGCGTCTCGACCGGGATGCGGGCCGTCTCGTAGAGGATCACCAGGAACAGCGCCGCGGAGGCCAGCAGATGCGCCGGGCGGATCACCTGGTCGCCCGAGGAACGCACGGCGGCGGCCTGCGCGTACGGCAGGTCGGTCGCCGTGATCATGGCGACGGTGAACACCACGAACAGCATCACCGGCTCGGTGATCGCCCCGAACGTCTTGGACCGGCTCGCCCCCAGCTGGGCGTACGGGCTGCCGCTCTCGGCCGCCGCGACGGCCACCGAGAAGCTCGCCAGCGCCAGCAGGAAGCTGCCGCCGATGATGTCGCCCGCGTAGCCCAGCGGCAGCCCGAACGTGGTCAGGACCGGGATGAGCAGCGGCACCGTCAGATAGCAGCACATCGCCACGACCGGGGCGGCCAGGAAGAACCGGCTCGCCCCGTACGGCGCCAGCGACTCCTTGCCGAACAGCTTCACCAGATCGTGGTACGGCTGCGACACGCGCGGCCCGCGCCGTCCCTGGAGCCGCGCCTCGACCTTCGCGATCCACCCGGACAGCCCGGGAGCGGCGACCAGCACCGTCAGCGGCTGGAGCGCCTGCACCAGGTACGGCGAGAGGGTCACCGCCACGGCGGCCCCCAGCCGTCCGGCCCCGGACGGCGCGTACGGAGCCGGGCCCGGTCCGCCCGGGGAGCGCGGCGGGCGAGGTCCGCGAGGGCCAGGCAGGTCCGGCCGAACAGCCAGCCGCCCAGCACGTCGGCGGGCCGGTGCGCGCGCAGCGCCAGCCGGGCCGCCGCGACGGCGCAGCAGATCCCCGTCGCCGCGCGGCGGTCCTCCAGCGCCAGCGCCCAGGCGACGAGGGCGGTCATGGTGTGCCGGGACGGGAAACTCGCCCCGTGGACGCGGGTGCGGCGCTCCTCGGCGGGGGGCCGCGGCCGGTCCACGGCCCGGCTCAGCAGCCGTCGGCCGGTCCCGGCGGCGGCGAGCACCGCCACCGGGGCCAGTCGCCCCCCGGGTCCGCGCCGGTGCGGCGGCAGCGCGCAGCGGACGGCGACGACGGTCCAGGCCACCGGGGCGGAGCCCGCCGCGCCGACGGCCCGCCACGCGCGGACCGCGCGCCCGCCGCGCACCGGCGCGGGCGACCAGCGGTCCTCCCACCCGGCGAGCCGCTCGTCGCGGACGGCGGCGGTCAGCAGGCCCAGGCACAGCACGTCCAGGGCCGCCGTGCGCGCGGCGCCGCCGGGCGCGGCGGTCACGGCGCCTCTCCTGGCGGCGGTGTCCGGCCGTCGGCGCGCCGGGGGAAGCGGTGGTGACGGCTCGTGGGCACCACGGCCGTGACGTACCGTCCGGGGACGGTCGTCGCGGCCCGGCTGAGGCATCCTGCGGTGCGCACCACCGCGCACTCGGCGACGGCGGCGGAGGCGGCGGCGTGCGCCATGGCCGCCGACAGCTCGGCGAAGGGGCCGGTCACCGTCAGGTTGCCCGCGAGGTCGGCCTCGTCCGCGTACAGCAGGGCGACATCGCAGCGCAGCGACGCCTTGTGCGCGAAGGGCAGCGCACCCAGGCGCAGATGCGCGGGCTTGTCCCGGGCCTGGTCCGGGCTCGGCGTCCGGATGGCGGTGTGCACCTCGCCGGGCGAGTAGAAGTCGGCCACGCCCGCCGCTCCCGCCCGCAGGCCCTCCGTCATCTCCTGCACGGTGAGCCATTCGACCCGCACCGGCGCCGTGGGCCCGGTGCCGCCCTCGGCGGGGGACGGGACGGCGACCGTGCAGCCGCTGAACCGCCCGTCGGCCAGGAGCTGCCGGACCCGGGGCGAGTCCAGCGCGGCACGGGCGCACAGGAGGTGCAGACCGCGCGGACCGGACCCGAGGAGGCGGGCGAGCAGCGACTCGGGCAGGGGCGGGCCGCCGAGGGCGAGCGTCGCCCCCTCGGCCAGGCCGGGCAGACCGGCCAGGGCGCGGGCCGGGTCCCTGACGATGTCGCGGGGTGTGGGCATGGCACGGGTCCTCCGCGTCGGCGGGATCCCCGGCCCCGCGGCGGTGCCGCCGCCCGGTGGCCGACGGGACCACCGGGCGGTCCGCCGCCGGGAGCGGGCGGACAACTGAGGGCAGCGGGCGGACCGCCGCCGGACGAGCGGGATCCGCGGCCGGGAGCGGGCCGGGCCCGACCGGCGGGGCCGGTCACCGCCGGGCCGCACCCGGCGGGCGCGGAGCGGCCCGGGTGGCGCGGTCTGTGCGGGAGCGTCGGCCATGGTGCTGTCTTCCTCCGGAGTGCGGGCGCACGCGGGACGGACGGGACAGGAACCATTGGCCTCACGGCGGTTCGGTCTCCGGCGCGCCGGAGACCACGGCGGGATCCACCACCGTTCGGCGCGGCGGGCGCGCCTTCTCGGTTCACCGTAACCGCCGGGGCGGTGCCTGTCCGCTCGTGCGGTCCGAACAGGTCAGCCGGGGCGCGCGGCGGGCGGAGCCGGGCAACGGCGGGGCTCCGGCCGGAACCGGCCCGCCCCTCCTGCCCGCGCCCGTGACCGTGTCCGCGCCCGCGTACGCGCTCGGGCGCGGTCCGTCGAAGAAGGGCCGCCGCCCGGCCGGACGGCCCGAACCGTCCGACCGGGCGACGGCCCGTGCCGTCCCGCGAAGACCCGGTCGTCCCCCATTGACCCGTGCCGTCCCGTGACGGCGGATGCCGCCCCGCGCCGTCCCGTGCCGCGCGCGGCGGCGGACCTGAGGCGCCGTCAGTCGCGCGCGGCGCGGCGCCGGCGGCGCAGCAGGAGCGTGCCGACGCCCGCGCCCGCGGCGGCCAGGGCGCACCCGGCGGCGACGACGGGCCCGGGGGACACGGGGGCGGCGCCTTCCCCGGTGTCCGCCGCGCCCTTGGGCAGCGTCACCGGGGCGGACGCGGCGGTACCGGGGACGGTGGCGGCGGACGCGCCGCGCCCGGCCAGCCAGGCCGAGAAGCCCGCGATCTCCGACTCCTGGCCGGTGGCGCCGGTGGCGGCGGCCGACCGCAGTTCGGCGTGCACGGCGCGGGCCTGCGGCTCCAGGAACTGGATCAGACCGGAGGTGTGGAGCGGGATCATCATGTCGGCGTACGCCTGGTCGAAGCCGGTGCCCTTGCCGGTGCCGCGCAGCCCGGACAGCAGGCGCTGCACCTCCTGCTCCAGCGCGGCCAGCGTGGTGCGGACGTCGGGGGAGAGCCTGGCCAGGGCCTGGGCCGGTGTCATCGCGTACCACTGCCGCAGCCAGCCGGTGAACTGCTCCACCTGGCGCTGGTGCGCGGTGATCAGGGTCTGGGCACGGGCGCGCAGGGCGCTGTCCGTGCCGCGGTCCAGTTCCAGGCGGGCCATGGCGACGGCCGCCTCGTCGTGCGCGATGATCCCCGCGAGGAACGCGGTCTCCAGGTCCGCGCCCCGCAGCGCCGTCAGCTTCTCGCCGAGACGGCAGGCGAGCGGCGAGACGGGCGCCGCCCCGCCGTCCCCGGCGCGGGCCGCGGGGGACGCGGCGGGTGACGCGGCGGGGACCGCCGGGGGAGGGGAGGCCGCCGCGGAGGACAGGGCGGTGGCCGGTGCGGCGGGCCCGCACAGGACCGCGCCGAGGGTGAACAGCACGGCGCCTCGGCGGCGCCAGGGTATGGGTATGTGCACGGCAGAGCCCTTCAGGGGAGAGGCCGGAAGACAGCCCGGTCGGACCTGGCGCGAGCGGTTCCGCGCGGGTCACGGGTGCGGGGAGCCGTACGGGGTGACCGCGTGACCGGCTCGCTCCTCACCGTAGGTACCGTCCCGGGCGCGCACCGCTCCGTTGTGCTCCATCTGGACGTACGTCCTCCGGCGCCCGCGGCCTGCGACAGGGCCGGGACCGCGGACCTCCCCGGGAGGGCCGCGAGGACCGCGACCGGGGGCCGCGGGGCGTAGGACCTCCGCCCGTTACGCCGCCCGGTGCCGCCCGTCTAGCGTCCTCGCCATGGATGCGACAGGGATGCTCGACGAGGCGTTGCAGCGGCTGCACCGGACGGGTCCGGAGCGCCTCGGACGGCTCACCAACCACGCCCCGATGGCGGTGGAGGCGCTCGCCGCGCACGGGCAGGCGGGCGCCGTGCACCGCTGGCTGGACCGGTACGCGGACAAGCTGGAGGAGTTCCCGGCCACGGTCGGACCGGTCACCCGCGCCGACTGACGCACGGCGCTGGGCGATCCGCGCCGCGCCGCCGACTGGATCGGCCACTTCACGCGCGAGACGGCCGAGCGGCCCTGGCGCGAGGTGCTCACCGAGTGGTGGCCCCGGCTGCTGCCCGGTCTGTACGGCGGCTCGGCCCACCCGGTGATCCGGGTGGGCCACGCCGTCCGCACCCTGCTGGGCGGCGAGGCCACCGGGCCGCGGCTGACCGAACTCGCCCACGGCCTCGGCTACTGGGCCGCCCGCCACCGCCCCGTCACCGGCCTCGCCCCGCTGCCCGGCGCGCACAGCGCGGCCGCCGCCCTGGACGCCGTGGTGCCCCTGACCGATCCGGAGGGCGGCTTCCCGGCCCGCCTCGAACGGGTGACGGCGCTGCCCGTGTGGGCGGCCGGGGTCACCGACCCCGACGAGGCGCACCGGCGGCTGACCGAACTGGTGCGCGCGGCCACCCACCGGTACGCCACCCACGGCCACGGCGAGGAGACGATGCTCGTGCACGCGGCCACCGCGCCCAACGCCGTGCTGCGCACCCTGCCCGCGCTGCCCCGCGCCCTGTGGGTGCCGAGCCTGCGGGCCGCCTGGACGGCGTCGGCGGCGGTGACCGCCATGTACGCGCCGAAGACACCGGTGCACTACCGCCCCTCGGGCACGTTCGCCCCGGAGGAGGTCGTCGCCCTCGCCCTGGCCCACGGCGACGAGCACGTCATCAAGCTGACCGACACCGCCCTCGACGTCGGCGGCGACCGTGCCCTCGCGGCGGCCCTGCGCGCGGTGGAACTGAGCGAACCGCTGCGGTGAGCACCGGGCGGTCCGGCCGTCGGTCCGCCCGGTCCGCCCGGTCCGGCTCAGCCCTTCGCCTCCGCCTCCGTCTCCGCCTCCGTCTCCGCCTCGACGGCAGGCGCGAGGACTTGAACGTCCCCGCGCCGGACAGCGCCGCCCCGGCGCCCGGTGCAGGTGCTCGGTACCGCTGCTCAGTGCCGCCCGGGGCCGCCGCTGCCGAACGATCCGCTGCCGCCCGCGTCCCAGCGCGGACGCGGGGCCGGGGCACCGGTCCGGGTGCCCGCGTTGCCGTGGCCCGGCAGCCGGTGCGGCGTCAGCCGGCCGCCGTCGCGCGGTACTTCGTCCGGTTCGCGGTTCTCCAGCACGGAGCCGACCGGGCCCGAGCCGGGCAGCCGCGGCTGCTCGTCGGGGCGCGGTGGCGCGGGCTCGCGGCGGCGGATGCGCGCGCCCATCCAGAAGGCGCCGATCAGCAGGGCCACCAGGACGAGCCCGGCGACGAACGGCCAGATGCCGATCGCGGCCCCGTGGGCCGCGGCGATGTCCAGCGGTGCGTTGTCCATGGGCCGCGGGTACCCGAGGCCCCCGCCGCGAACCCGGGGCCTCGCGGACCCGGGGCCTCGCGGACCCGGGACCGGTCCGCCGCGCCCGCCGGTCCCGGCCCGCTGGTGCCCCCGGCCGGGTGACGGAGGACGGCCGCGACCCCCGCGCGGCCCGGGTTTGGCGGCCGTGGCACCGGCTACTCGCAGGACGTGACCACGATGCGTACGACATCATCGACGCCTTCGCAACAGGAACTCGTCCGGTTCCTGGAGGACCGCTTCGCGTGTGCGCAGGCGTGTACGGAGTGCGCGCGGGCCTGCGCGCTGCGCGCCAGTCTGGTGGACGTCGGCCAGGGTGAGGAACAGGAGCTCCTGCGGCGCAGGGGCATCATGTGCGCGGAGGTCTGCGACGCCACCTGCAGAGCGCTGTCCGAGCAGAACAGCGAGGACGAGGACGCCGTCCGCGCGCAACTGGAGTGGTGCGTGACCGTCTGCCTGGAGACCGCGCACGTCTTCGACCGGCACTCCGGTGCCGGACAGGCCGCGGACGCCTGCCGCACCTGCGCCAAGGCGTGCGGCGAGTTCACGGCGAGCCTCGGCTGAGCATCCGCGCCGCGCGCGCCCGGTCCGGCCCGGCCGTCGACCCGCCGCGGGCGCCGCGTTAGCCTGCCTGCGTGGAGACCATACGCACGGGCGACCCCGGCCTCTTCGGCCCGGGTTCGGTGACGTGGCAGGCGCACAGCGACCCCATGATGTGGATCGCGGGCATCCGGGCCCTGTACCTCCAGGCCCTGCACCCGCGCGCGGTGCGGGGCGTGATGGAGAACTCCGACTTCCGCCGCGACGCCTGGGGCCGGCTGCTGCGCACCGCGCACTTCGTCGGCACCACGACGTACGGCACGACGGACGCCGCCGAGCAGGCGGGCGCCCGGGTCCGCAGGATCCACCGGCTGCTGTCGGCCACCGACCCGGACACCGGCGCGCGGTTCGGGATCGACGACCCCGAACTGCTGCTGTGGGTGCACTGCGCGGAGATCGACTCCTATCTGCACGTGCTGTGGCGCTCCGGCTTCCCGCTCACCCGCGCCCGCGCCGACCGCTATGTCGCCGAGCACCGCACGAGCGCCCGCCTGGTCGGCCTCGACCCGGACACCGTGCCCGCCTCCCGGGCCGGACTGGCCGCCTACTTCGCCCGGGTCCGCCCGCAGCTCGCCGCCGGTGCCGACGCCCGCGCCGTGGACGACTTCCTGCGCCGCCCGCCCGTCCACCCGCTGCTCGTCCCGGCCCGCGAGGTGCTCTGGCGGCAGGTGGCGCACCTGGCCTACGCCTCCCTGCCCCCGTACGCGCACGACCTGTACGGCAGGCCCGCCCCGGCGCCCGCCGTGGTCACCCGGCGGCTGCGGACGGCGGGCGCGCTGCTGCGCTGCGTGCCCGCGCAGGTGCGCTGGCAGCTCCCGCCCCGGCACATCCTGAGCGCGGTGGCGCGGCTCGGCCCCGCCGCCCGCCCCGCGCCCCGCCGCTCCCGCACCCCCTGACCGGCACGCCGCACCGGCGTCCGCGCCCTGGCCGCCGCGGAACTCCTCGTGCTACCAAGAGCCATGAGCGCACACGAGGCATCCGGCGGCTACGACGTGGTGATCGTCGGCGGCGGGCACAACGGCCTGGTCGCCGCCGCCTACCTGGCCCGCGCCGGGCGGTCGGTGCTGGTGCTGGAACGGCTGGACCACACCGGCGGCGCGGCCGTCTCCACCCGCCCGTTCGCCGGGGTGGACGCCCGGCTGTCCCGCTACTCCTACCTGGTCAGCCTGCTGCCCGGGAAGATCCTGCGGGATCTCGGCCTGGACGTCCGGCTGCGCCCGCGCACCGTCTCCTCGTACACCCCGGCCCGGCGGAACGGCCGGGCGACCGGGCTGCTCGTGGGCGGCGGCGAGGAACGCACCCGGGAGGCGTTCGCCCGGCTCACCGGCTCGGACCGCGAGTGGCGGGCCTGGCAGCGCTTCTACGCCCTGACCGGCCGGGTCGCCCGGCAGGTCTTCCCCACCCTGACCGAGCCGCTGCCCGGCCGCGAGGAGCTGCGCCGCCGGATCGGCGACGAGGACGCCTGGCGGATGCTGTTCGAGGAGCCCGTCGGGGTGGCCGTGGAGCGGTTCTTCGCCGACGACCTGGTGCGCGGGGTGGTCCTCACCGACGCCCTCATCGGCACCTTCGCCGACGCCCACGACCCGGCCCTGCCGCAGAACCGCTGCTTCCTCTACCACGTGATCGGCGGCGGCACCGGCGCCTGGGACGTGCCGGTCGGCGGCATGGGCGCGCTCACCGACGCCCTCGCGGACGCGGCGCGCGCGGCGGGCGCCCGCCTGCTCACCGGCCACGAGGCGGTGCGTATCGCCACCGACGGGCGCCGCGCCGAGGTCACCTACCGCACCGGGGACGGCGAGGGCACGGTGGACGCCCGGCACGTCCTGGTGAACGCCTCCCCGCAGGCACTGGCCGCCCTCACCGGCGAGCAGGCGCCCGAGCCCGCCGAGGGCGCCCAGTTCAAGGTGAACATGCTGCTGGAGCGGCTGCCCCGGCTGCGGGACACCGCCGTCGATCCGCGCGAGGCGTTCGCGGGCACCTTCCACATCGCCGAGGGCTACCGCGAGCTGGCCGCCGCCCACGCCCAGGCCGCGGCGGGCGAGCTGCCCGCCGCGCCGCCCTCCGAGATCTACTGCCACTCGCTGACCGACCCCACGATCCTCGGCCCGGACCTGCGCGCGAGCGGCCACCAGACCCTCACCCTGTTCGGCCTGCACACCCCGGCCCGGCTGTTCGCCCGCGACAACGACGCCGTACGGGAGAAGCTGCTGGCGGCGACCCTCGCCCAGCTCGACGCGCACCTGGCCGAACCGCTCGCAGACTGCCTGGCGCGGGACGCCGAGGGACGGCCGTGCGTCGAGGCCAGGACGCCGCTGGACCTGGAGCGCGACCTCGGCCTGCCCGGCGGCAACATCTTCCACCGGGCGCTGAGCTGGCCCTACGCCCAGGAGGGCACCGGCCGCTGGGGCGTGGAGACCGCACACGCCAACGTGCTGCTGTGCGGGGCGGGCGCGGTGCGCGGCGGCGGGGTCAGCGGCGTACCGGGGCACAACGCGGCCATGGCGGTGCTGGAGGCGCCCGCCGGGCAGGGCGGCTGAACGCCCCGGTCCCGCGCGGGCATCCCGGCGGGAGACGGAACCCGCGGCAGGACCGGCCGCCCTCCCCGCCGCCCGGCCCGTCCGCGAACCCGCGAACCCGCCGTCCTGCCGGGAGGCGGGTCCGCCGTCCGTGCGGCGGCCGTCGTGCGCTCAGTCGGCGGACGCCGTCCAGCCCCGCGCCTCCAGCCGGGCCGCGTCCGCCGGACGGGACTCGTCGAACAGCACCCGTCGGCGCGTCTGGACCCGCTGGGCGTCGACGTACGCGCCGCGCCCCACATAGAGGCGGTCCGTGGTGTAGCGCCAGCGCAGCGCCAGTTGCCGGGCCGCCGGGAGCGTGGCGGTCACCTCGTGCCAGCGGCGCCCGGAGTAGCCGGTGGCGATGCCGTCCGGATGCTGCTCGGGGCGGCCGCCCCGGCGTACGGCCGTGAACGGCACCGGCTGCCAGGCCGCGCCCCCGTCGGCGGACGCCTCCAGCACGAGCACGTCCGACTGCGGCTCGGTGTCCCACCACAGGGAGCAGCGCAGCCGCGCCCCGCCCGCCGAGGTGTCGAGCGCGGGCAGCGCCAGCGTCGCGGTGCCCGCGCTCGCCATGCCGGAGAACCAGGCCGTACGGCCCCGCTGCGGGCGGACCGCGACGGCCCGCGCCAGGTCGTTGCCGGTCGCCACCCGGGGAGCCGAGCCGGAGCGCCAGCTGCGCACCGGATGCACCGAGTTGCCGAGCACCACCAGGAACGAGTCGGTCGTCGGGTCCAGCACCAGCGACGTACCGGTGAAGCCGGTGTGGCCCGCCGTGGTCGGCGTGGCCATCGCGCCCATGTACCAGTGCTGGTACAGCTCGAAGCCGAGGCCGTGCGCGTCACCGGGGAAGGCCGTGTTGAAGTCGGTGAACATCAGCTGCACCGACTCCGGCCGCAGGATGCGGGCCCGCCCGTAGGCGCCGCCGTCGAGCAGGGTCCGGGCGAGCACCGCCAGATCCCAGGCGCAGGAGAACACCCCCGCGTGCCCGGCGACCCCGCCCAGGCTGTACGCGTTCTCGTCGTGCACCTCGCCCCACACCAGGCCCCGGTCCAGGGCCGACCAGGGCCTGCGGGCGTCCTCGGTGGCGGCGATCGACGGCTTCCAGGAGGCGGGCGGGTTGTAGCGGGTGCGGCGCAGACCGAGCGGCCCGGCGATCTCCTCGGCCAGTTGGACGTCCAGCGGGCGGCCCGTGATCTTCTCCAGCACCAGTTGCAGGGAGATCATGTTCAGATCGGAGTACAGGTACACGGTGCCGGGCGGGTTCAGCGGCGCCTCGTCCCAGATCATCTCCAGCTTCCGCTCGTACGTCGGCGCGTCGTACAGCGGCAGGTCCGGCCGGAAACCGGAGGTGTGGGTGAGCAGTTGACGGATCGTCACGGACTGCTTGCCCGCGCGCGCGAAGTCCGGGAGGTAGGAGGCGACCGTGCCCTCCAGCTCCAGCGCGCCCCGCTCGATCTGCTGGACGGCCAGGATCGAGGTGAACAGCTTGGACAGGGACGCCAGGTCGAAGACGGTGTCCCTGGTCGTCGGATGCTGCTGCTCGGGCGGGAACTCCACGGCGGTGTCGGTCTTCTCGTCGTACGACGCGTAGCGCACCGCCATGCCGATCGGCTCGTGCAGGGCCACGGTGGAACCCCGTCCCGCGAGCAGCACCGCGCCCGCGTACCAGGGGTGCACGGGGGACGGCCCGAGGAACACCTCGGCGTCGGCGACGAGTTGCCGCAGCGGGCCGGGGGAGCAGTCCCGCCTGCTGCGGGGAGCCGTGCCGCAGGGTCGCTCGCGCGGCGGCGGACCCCGGCCGGGTGGACGCGGCGGCCGGTGCCGCCGGGAGGGCGGCGACGCCGAGCGCGCCGCCCAGGAGCAGGGACACCTGGCCCAGTCGGCGCCGGGTGAGGCCGCGCCCCTCCGCTTCTGCCGTGCCGTCACTCATCGTGGAGACCTCCCGCGCGCCGCCTGAAAGTATCTTTCGAGACTTGCTGTGCGGGGTGAAACTTTTATGTCAGGAGCGGCCGTTGTCAACGGGGCGTGCGCGAACACACGCTCAGGTGACGGCACATGGGGGGCGGCGGCCGGGCGGCCCCCGCCCCGCACGCGGACGTCACCCACTCATGCGCCGAGCACAGCCGCGTGGCCGCCGTGCGCCGGGTCCCACGCCGACTCGACCTCGTTCCACACACCCAGCGCCTCGGTGCCGCCCGGCACCGGGACGCGCTCGCCGTCGCGCACGACGAACTGGTGCTCCCCGAGCGGCGCGTCGAGCGCGCCCCGGCTGCCGGTGCGCACCGTGCGGTCCCAGCGCGCGAGCACCCGGCAGGCGTCCGCACGGCGCAATGCTGCCGCGGGAGGTCCGCCCGGAACGCGCTGCACTCAGGTGACGGCAGCGCAGTCGTGCTGTGCGACGTTTCGGCCATGGGCCGCAGCACTACACAGCAGCCTGGGGCCAGGTGTCTGCCGCCTCCGGGCGGATGGCTCTCGGACTTGATCGCTTCGGAGCGATGTGACAGGGGAGCCGTTCCGGGGCCCGGTGGTCTTTTCCGCCGGCGTCGAAGGGGGTAGAAACGGTTGGTGGCACCGGGCCGACCGACCATCGGCGCGCTCGCACGCGCGGGCATCAGGTGCCTCTCGGACCACCAGGGCCGCCACCAGGGCGCCCATAAGGGGGATTTCGTGCGTAAGTGGAACAAGGCGGCCGTCACAACGGCGGCGTTCCTTGCCGTCGGCTTCACTGTCACCGCCGCGGCCGAGCCTGTGTCGGCGACACCTGGGCCCGCCGCGTCCGCCCGTCCGGCTTCGGCAGGCACCATCTACTGCCCGAACGACGCCGACTTCGCCGGAACGGGCATCCGTATCCGGTCAGCCCCGGACCTGGGCTCCTCCACGAGGGGCTATGGGAATCATCACGACTGCTTCACCGGGGGCTTCCAGACCACCGGCGCGAGTGTGAACTGCGGGACGAACTCGACCAACCAGTGGCAGTACGGAACGAACCGCCGCACCGGGGTCACCGGATACGTCAGCTGGTGCTACCTGGAAGTCGACGGGACCGGCTGACCTGTCGCCCAGCCAACGCGCCAGGCACAGGAACTGGTGTGCAACACGGCTACGGTTCCCAGGAGGTGCTGAGGGCCGCCAACGCTTGCCGTAGGGGCGGGTGTCGGTGCCCCCGACACCCTGCTCCGCACCCCAGGTGGTGGGGCCGCCGAAGACGGACTCCCCGCCGCGCCTGGGCATCCGGCCCGCCCTTCGGGGGCCGGGCAGACCGCCTGTCGCCGTGTCAGCGAGATGATCAGCCGGCCGAGGAGCGCGCCGACAGAAGCACCGTGCATGTCCACGACTGATCCACTGCGCGGGATCCGGCCAGGTCCGATGGCTTTGTGCCATTTGTCAGCAACCTGTCTCCCACATCACCAAGACGCCGCTACACAAGAGGACTGGACGGCGTTCCGCCGTGCCGGTGTGGTGGTGGCTGGTCGGTGGGGAGGTCTGGACGGTTGCTGACCATCGACGTGGCGGTGCTGCTCGCGGTCATCGTCGTCCGGCGACTGCGGCGGCGTACGGAAGCCTGCAGTCGCTTCGACGAGAAGATGACCGTCGTCATCGTCCTGGCGCTGGGCGTCCTGATCGCCCCCACCGCGGGCCATTTTCCGTAGAAGTGGGGGAGTGATGGCGGCACGCCGACGAAGCCGGCGCCTGAAGAAGCGGACCCGCAGGCAGTTGCAGAGCTGGGGTGCGGTGGTGGCACTGGCCACCGTGGTGTGGGCGGCCGGGCACTGGTCGGTGGTGTGGCCGGTCCTGGTGGCCATGGTCGCCGCGGCCGTGGCGGGCGCGGCCGGATGGGCGCTGTGGCGGGCGCACCGATCGGCGGTCGGCCGGGACCGCGCGTGGCGGGCGCAGGAGGAGGCCCGAGCCCGCGAGTTGTCGATGACCGAGGTCGACGCGCTGTCGTGGCAGGAGTTCGAGACGTATGTCGCCGAGTTGTGCCGGCGGGACGGCTGCACGAAGGTCGTCGTCAGCGGCAAGAGCGGCGACCTGGGCGCGGACGTCGTCGGCTACCTGGCCGACGGCCGCAAGCTGGTCGTCCAATGCAAGAAGTACGCGCCGCACCGGAGCGTGTCCTCACAGGACATGCAGAAGTTCGTCGGCACCGCCCGCCTCGAACATGGCGCCGACGTCGCCCTGTTCGTCACCACCTGCCGCACGTTCACGAAGGCCGCACTCGGCCTGGCGCTGCGCCAGGACATCGTGGCCCTGCACCGCGATCTGCTCGGCTCCTGGGTCAAGGGCGCTCACCTGGAGACCCTGATCCCGCTGAACGGCAGCGGCGGCGGCACCAGGCGACGCCCCTCTGCCTGACTGAACAGGCAGACGGCCCCGGCGGGCCAGCGCGAGCGGTTCGGCTCACTCGTCCTGGGCGCTCGAAGGTGGCCGTGGACCGGCTCATCGGCCCCCGCGATGTCCATTTGCGGGGAAAGACGCGCCAACCAGGTCCCTTTCAAGCCAACTTGTAGCAGTCCTGTCGCCGCTGTTCCTCCCTGCAAAACAGACTGGCACCGGTCACCACGGGGGTGGCCGGGGTAGTCCGGAGGGAGCTGGGCAATGGTGTTCCTGGATGTGTCGGGGATCGATCGTCGCGTGCGGAACGAGGTGACAAAGCGGGGTCTGTTCCTCGTCTCGCCCGAGGAGGACGACAGGGAGGTCTATGTCTTCGTGTGTACCGATCCGAACCCGAACGACTGTGGGTTCACCAGGGTGGGACAGGTGGTCGGGACGGGGACGTCGGGCGAGCTCTGCAAGCCTTATGTGATGGACGGCAGGGACACGGAGCCGCCGGTGTCGCTCACGATGCTCCGGGGGGTCTTCAGGAACTGGGAGGACGGGATCAAGGCCGTGCTCGATGCGTACGACACGCGGACGTGAACCACGTGCCGTAATTGCCCGAGCCGTAGGGGCCCCAACTCGATCCTGTTCACGGCCCGGTCTTCGTCACCCACCGCCGTGCCGGACCGAGGAAGGCGGTCAGCGCTGAGTCACCAGCCTGGGCCGAACGGGCGACCCGGCGTGGTCGGCCGCCGACGCCCCGGCTCCATCCCCGTTCGCCCTCAGGGGTGACCCGAGCTGCCGGACGGGTCACCCGCCTGTGCGAATCCGGCCGTGTTTCTCCTCCTCCGGTGCGGGTGGCCGGGGTCTGTCTGCCGAAACGATTCCCTCCGTGCCGGACCTGTGTCGCGGAGCGGAGGGAGAGCGGCTGAGCGTCTGTTCCGTCGCCTCCTCGGCCGCACACGGTGCCCGGTCGCGGGCTCCATGCTGAGCAAGTGGCGCTGGCCGGTACGACCACGGTTCGTTCCGGGCCGTCTCCAAGCCGACGCCGTGAAACGTGATTGCCGAAATACCGCCTTTTGAGGAGAACGACGCTCATGTTCCGCCCCCTCCGGACCCTCACCGCGGCCGCAGCCGCGGCCACCCTCCTCGCCACCTTCGGCGCGGGAAGCGCCTCGGCGGCCAACCGCACAGGCCAGGATCTGATCAACCGGACGGACGGGAGCCGCCTCGCGCTGTACGGCGACTCCACGGCGGACGGCGCCACCGCAGTCTCCCTCCGCGACCCGGGGTGGAAGCACAAGACCGAGGCCTGGGACGAAGCAGACGGCAGGTGGGAGGGCAGCCGCTACACGCTGACCTTCAAGAACAAGGCCGCCGACAAGTGCCTCCAGCCGGCCGACGCGAAGCCCGCCCGCGGCACCACGATCGTCGTACGGACCTGTGACGGGTCCGACCTCCAGCGCTGGGTCCTGCGTCCCGAGGGCGACAACAACTCCCGCTGGTGGATCTGGCAGCCCAAGGTCGACACCGACCTCGCCATGACCCTCAACCGCTACAACGACGGCAGCTGGAACACCCTCTACCTGGACACCTCCTACCCAAGCGCCGACCGCCTCTGGCACCTCGCGGACGACAACACCAGCTGGTGACGACAACCCCCAAGTCGTCCGGCGATCGCCGACGACGCCGGGGCGTCGGGCACACGACGACTCAGCAGGGGGAAGACACGGCGGCCAGCCCCGCCGTCGTCGAGGAAGAGGTGATCCGGCGCGCGGTGGCGGCCCAGATGTCCTGGGACGCCCTGGATCAGGAGCCGGGCAAGCCATGTCCGTGCGGCTCTGCCACGGGTAGTGCGGGTTGCCCAGCAGCAGCCCGCGCCCACCGGCGGTTCTCGCGCCGCTGAAGGCGACCGGGTTGGAGCCCATGTCCGCGTCCCCGGGCGAGAACGACGCGCGGGCCGCCCCGGCGAGCACCGCGAAGGCCAACAGCCGTGCCGCCACGTCGAGTTCGCTCACCGGGCGCACCCAGGCGGCGCCCCGGCAGGCCGGGTCGGTGACGCGGTGCTGCTGCCGCAGCCAGGCGTTGTACCCGATGGCGAAGCCGCGGTGGAGAAGTCCTTGGCCGCGCGGCTCGGCCCGCGCGCCGCGGATCCGGTGAGCAGGGCGACGGCCGCGACGAGGAGTCTTCTGAAGCGGGTGGTACGCATCGTGCCTCCCGGCGTCGGGGTCGGACGAAGCGGGCGGGCGCGCCGACCCGGCGGGTGGCCGCGCCGACCGCCCCGGTGGAGCGGGGAGCGCGCGATGCTTGACCTCCTCCGGCGGCGGACCCAGGATCATGTGCCATGACGCCTGGACACCGCAGCACGGTCGACGGGGTCCTGCTGCGCAGCGCCCGGCGCACGCCCGCGCGGACCGCCGTCGAGTACGGCGACCGCTCCTGGTCGTACGCCGCACTCGACGACGCCGTCTCCCGCGCGGCCTCCCTGCTGCGCGCCCGCGGCCTCGTCCCCGGCGACCGGGTCGCCGCCTACGGGCACAACTCCGACGCGTATCTGATCGCCTTCCTCGCCTGCGCCCGCGCGGGCCTGGTCCATGTGCCCGTCAACCAGAACCTCACCGGCGACGATCTGGCCCACCCCGTCCGGCAGTCGGGCAGCGCGCTGGTCCTGACCGACCCGGACCTCGCCCACCGGCTGCCCGGCGGCACACCGTCCTGGGCGCTGCGCGACACCGACGGCTCGCTGCTCGCCGCGCTCCCGTCCGCACCGCCCTACGACGGCCCCGTGCCGCACGCCGAGGACCTGGTCCAACTGCTCTACACCTCGGGCACCACCGCCCTGCCCAAGGGCGCGATGATGACCCACCGGGCCCTCGTCCACGCCTATCTGAGCGCGATCACCGCCCTCGACCTGTCGGCGGACGACCGGCCCGCGCACGCGCTGCCGCTCTACCACTCGGCGCAGATGCACGTGTTCCTGCTGCCCTACCTCGCCGTGGGCGCGACCAACACCGTCCTGGACGCGCCCGACGGCGACCGCGTCCTCGATCTGGTGGAGGCCGGCCGCGTCGACAGCCTGTTCGCCCCGCCCACGGTCTGGATCGCCCTGGCGGGCCGGCCCGACTTCGCCCACCGGGACCTCACCGGTCTGCGCAAGGTCTATTACGGCGCCTCCGTCATGCCGGTGCCCGTCCTGGAACGGCTGCGCGCGCGTCTGCCGCACCTCGCCTTCTACAACTGCTTCGGCCAGAGCGAGATCGGCCCGCTGGCCATGGTGCTCGGCCCCGGCGAGCACGAGGGGCGGCTGGACTCCTGCGGCCGGCCGGTGCTCTTCGTGGAGGCCCGTCTCGCCGACGAGCACGGACAGGACGTGCCGGACGGCACCCCCGGTGAGATCCTCTACCGCTCACCGCAGTTGTGCGAGGGCTACTGGGACCGGCCCGAGGAGAGCGCCGAGGCGTTCCGGGACGGCTGGTTCCGCTCCGGCGACCTGGCGGTGCGCGACGCCGACGGCTTCCACACGGTCGTCGACCGGGTGAAGGACGTCATCAACTCCGGGGGAGTGCTGGTGGCCTCCCGCCAGGTCGAGGACGCGCTGCACACCCACCCCGCCGTCGCCGAGGCCGCCGTCGTCGGCCTCCCCGACGAGCAGTGGATCGAGGCCGTCACCGCCGTCGTCGTCGCGCGCGGCGAGGTCACCGAGGCCGAGCTGATCGCCCACGCCCGCGCACGCCTCTCGCCGTTCAAGGCGCCGAAGCGGGTGGTCCTCGTGGACGCCCTGCCGCGCAACGCCAGCGGGAAGATCCTCAAACGCGAACTGCGCGACCGGCTCCGCGACGACGCGCCGCTGTAGGGCACGATGAGCCGTATGCCGACGCGCCCGCCCGCCCACGAGTCCACCGGCCGCCTGGAGGCACCGGCGACCGCCACGGCGCCCGCGCTCCTGCTGCGCCCCTGGCGCGCGGCGGACGCCGCCGAACTCGCCGTGCTGTACCGCGACCCGCTCCTGCGCCGCTTCCTCAGCCACTCCATCCCGGACGCGGCGGCCGCGCTGCGCTGGATCGACGGGCAGCGGTGGCGGGAGGGCGGCGACCGGTTCGCCTTCGCCGTCGTGGAACGCTCCGGGGCGGCGGAGCGCCTGGCGGGGCACGTGGTCCTCAAGGACCTCGCCCCCGGCTCCCCGTCCGCCGAGGTCGGCTACTGGACCGCCGCCCACGCGCGCGGCCGGGGTGTGGCGCCCCGGGCGCTCGACGCGCTCACCGGCTGGGCCTTCACGGCGTTCGGCGCCCGGGGACCGGCCCGGCTCGTCCTGCGGCACCAGGAGGACAACGCGGCGTCCTGCCGGGTCGCGGCCAAGTGCGGCTACGAACTGACCGGGACGCTGCCCGCCGCGCCACCGGCGTACCCGCACGCGGGACATGTGCACACCCGCGTCCGGGTCACGGACGCAGGTCCACGATCCGCCTGATCTTGCCCACCGACCGCTCCAGGGACTCCGGTTCCACGATCTCCACCCCGACCGACACCCCGACCCCGTCCTTGACGGCCGCCGCGATCGAGCGGGCCGCGGCCTCCCGCGCCTCGGGCCCGGCACCGGGCCGCGCCTCGGCACGGACCGTGAGGGCGTCCAGCCGGTCCTCGCGGGTGAGCCGGAGCTGGAAGTGCGGCGCCACGCCCGGGGTGCGCAGCACGATCTCCTCGATCTGCGTCGGGAACACGTTCACCCCGCGCAGGATCACCAGGTCGTCGCTGCGGCCGGTGATGCGCTCCATCCGCCGGAAGGCCCGCGCGGTGCCCGGCAGCAGCCGGGTCAGATCCCGGGTGCGGTAGCGGATCACCGGCATCGCCTCCTTGGTGAGCGAGGTGAACACCAGCTCGCCCGCCTCGCCCTCGGGCAGCACCTCGCCGGTGAGCGGGTCGACGATCTCCGGGTAGAAGTGGTCCTCCCAGATGTGCAGGCCGTCCTTGGTCTCCACGCACTCCTGCGCCACCCCCGGCCCGATCACCTCCGAGAGGCCGTAGATGTCGACCGCGTCGATCCCGAGCCGCTCCTCGATCTCCCGCCGCATCTCCTCGCTCCACGGCTCCGCCCCGAACACCCCCACGCGCAGCGAGGTGCCGCGCGGATCGACGCCCTGCCGCTCGAACTCGTCGAGCAGCGTGAGCATGTACGACGGGGTGACCATGATGATCCGGGGCTCCAGGTCCTGGATCAGCTGCACCTGCCGGGCCGTCATGCCGCCCGAGGCGGGCACGACCGTGCAGCCGAGCCGTTCGGCGCCGTAGTGCGCGCCCAGGCCGCCGGTGAACAGCCCGTAGCCGTACGCCACATGGACGACGTCGCCGGGCCGGGCGCCCGCCGCCCGCAGCGAACGGGCGATCATGTCCGCCCACATCGACAGATCGCTGTCCGTGTAGCCCACCACGGTCGGGTGTCCGGTGGTGCCGCTGGAGGCGTGCAGGCGGCGCACCCGCTCCCGGGGCACGGCGAACATTCCGTACGGGTAGTGCGCGCGCAGGTCCTCCTTGGCCGTGAGGGGGAAACGGGCCAGGTCGGCGAGCGAACGGCAGTCGTCGGGGTGCACCCCGGCCGCGGCGAAGGACTCCCGGTGGAAGGGGACGTTCTCGTACGCGTGCCGCAGCGAGGCGCGCAGCCGCTCCAGCTGGAGCGCGCGCAGTTCCGCCACGCCGAGCCGTTCCCCCGCGTCCAGCAGACCTGCCGCATCCGCCATCGGGACTCTCCCTCACCTACTACGAAAAGCATGACAATCGGGTCAACTGAACGACCGATCATTCGGTCGAGATGTTGGAGATCAGTAATCCAGGCCGGGGCGCCGCAGGCAAGAGCCCGGCGGGGAAAATCCCTGGCGGCCCGCCCTTCCCACCGGCCAGGATCGGCCCATGCCGACCTTCACCGCGCCCGACGGAACCCGCCTCGCCTACCGGCTGCGCGGTCAGGGCGACCCGCTGGTGGTGCTGCCCGGCGGGCCGATGCGGGCCTCCGCCTACCTCGGGGACCTGGGCGGGCTCACCGCACACCGCCGGTTGGTCCTGCTCGACCTGCGCGGCACCGGCGCCTCGTCGGCCCCGGCCGACCCGGCGACGTACCGCTGCGACCGGCAGACCGACGACATCGAGGCACTCCGCGTCCATCTGGGCCTGGAGCGGCTGGACCTGCTCGCGCACTCGGCCGGCGGCAGCCTCGCCGCGCTCTACGCCGCCCGGCGGCCCCGGCGCGTCGGCCGCCTCGCCCTGATCAGCGCCGCCCTGCGCCCGCTCGGACTGAGCCCGGCCCCCGCCGACCGGCTCGCCGCCGCCCGGCTGCGGAGCGGCGAACCGTGGTTCGAGCGGGCGTACCCCGCGCTGGCGGCCTGGCTCACGGGCGAAGGACCGTACGACGACGTGTTCACCCCCTTCTTCCACGGCCGCTGGGACGAGGAGATCCGCGCGCACGCCGACGCCGAGGAAGCGCAGACCAACGAGGAGGCCGCCGACCGCTACTTCGCCGACGCCGCGTTCGACCCGGCCGCCACCCGCGCGGCCCTCGCCGCGCTGACCGCGCCCGTCCTCGTCCTCACCGGGGAGCTCGACGGCGGCCCCCGCCCGGACCTGGCCCGCCGCGCCGCCGCCGCGTTCGCGCACGCCGAGTTCGCCCTCCAGCCGGGCGCCGGGCACTACCCGTGGCTGGACGACCCGCGGTGGTTCGTACGGCGAGTCGCCGCCTTCCTCGCCGGAGAGCGGGCCGCCGCTTCGCCGTCGGCAGAATGACGGCGCCGCCGCCGTCCGTCCCGGCTACCTTCCCCGCATGGACACCGGACCGCACACCGCCGACGTCGACGGCGTCACGCTCGCCTACCGCGCCTGGGGCCCGGCGGACGCGCCGCCCGTCGTCCTGCTGCACTGCCGGGGCGCCGACGGCACCGACTGGGCCCCGGTCGCGCGCCGCCTGGCGGGCGGACCGCGCCCGCGCCGCGTCTACGCCCCGGACCTGCGCGGCCACGGCGCCAGCAGCCGCCTCGGAGCCCGGCCCGGCGCCTACGCCCACGAGGCGCTGCGCGACGACGTGCTCGGCCTCCTCGACGCGCTGGGCATCGAACGGGCCGACATCGTGGGCCACTCGCTCGGCGGCGCCGTCGCCTGCCTGATCGCCCAGCACGCGCCCGCGCGCGTACGGCGGCTCGTCCTGGAGGACGTGCCCGCGCCCGTCCCGCTGGACCCGCCCCGGCCGCTCGCCACCCGGCCGCGCGGCGAACTGCCGTACGACTGGGAGATGATCCTGGCCACCGACCGGCAGCGCAACGCGCCCGACCCCGCCTGGGCCGCGGGCATGGGCCGGATCACCGCGCCCGCGCTGCTGGTCGCGGGCGGGCCGTCCAGTTCCGTCCCCCAGGACCAGATCACCGGCCTGGCCGCGCTGATCCCCGGCGCCCGCGTCGTCACCGTGGACGCGGGGCACCTGGTGCACGAGAAGCGGCCCGAGGAGTTCCTGGCCGTGGTGACCCCCTTCCTGACCGACCTCCCCGCCTGACCCTCCCGCCCCTCCCGACCGGCCGGACGCCCCGCGCGGATGGCCTGTCGGCGATGCCACCCGATCGCTAGGCTGAGCCGCGGACGACGGAATCGGGAGGAGCACGGACGTGGCCGAGAGCACTGTCCAGCAGCACCCGCTCGCGGGATGGGACAAGCCCGAGCTGGACCTCACCAGCGCCGAGTGGCAGTCCAGCAGTCGTGGCCTGGGGGATGTCCAGATCGCGTTCGTCGAGGGGTTCATCGCGATGCGCAACAGCCGTCGCCCCGAGAGCCCCTCGCTGATCTTCACCCCCGCGGAGTGGGGCGCGTTCGTCTCGGGAGCACGGGAAGGGGAGTTCGACCTCACCTGAGCGGGGGCGCCGGAGGCCGAACCGGGGGTGTTCCCGCCGGTTTTCCGGACACGCGACCTTCAAAGCCCCGTCCGCGCCGACGCCTTTGCCAGGCTGGCGCGGCAGGGAAGGCCGCCCTCCGGAGATGAGGTACCCATGAGCACTCCGCCGGTCGTCGCAGCGGTCGACGGCTCCGACGACAGCCTGCGCGCCCTCGACTGGGCGCTGGACGCGGCCCGGCGCCGCCGGGCGCCGCTGCGCGTCGTCCACGTCCGCCAGTACGCCCCCTGGACCCAGCCCGACGTCCTGGTCACCGGGCCGCCCACGGACGCCGGGGACGAGGTGCTCGACGCGGCCCGCGCCCACGTGGCGGCGCGGGGCGACACCGGGACGGACGTCGGGTACGACGGACTCGACGGGCTGCCCGGCGCCCTGCTGCCCGAACTCGGCGCGACCGCACAGTTGCTGGTGCTCGGCTCCCGGGGCCGCGGCGGCTTCAGAAGCCTCCTGCTGGGCTCCAACGGCCTGGCCGCCGCGCGCGACGCGGAGTGCCCGGTCGTCGTGGTGCCCCGGCCCGGACGCGAGGTCGACGACGACGAGGCCCCGGCCGTCGCCCCAGGGCCGCGGGTGGTGGCCGGTCTGAACGTCGACAGCCCCGACGACGCCGTGCTGGCCTTCGCCTTCGCCGAGGCCGCCCTGCGCGGGGCCCGCGTCCAGGTGGTCACCGCCTATCCGTGGCCGGTGCGCACCTGGGGAGCGGCGGCGGGGGAAGTGCCCATGCCGGTGATCGCCCAGGACGAGGTGGAGAGCGAGGTCGGCACCCTCGCCGACGGCTTCCTCGTCCCGCACCGGACCCGGCACCCCGACGTACCGGCCGAAGTGCAGGTCCTCCCCGGTGACGCGGCCGGCCGGCTGGTCGGCGCCTCCCGCGACGCCGAACTCGTCGTGGTCGGCCGCCACCGCCGCCGCCTGCTGGCCCCTGCCCGCATGATGGGCTCCGTCACCCAGGCGGTCCTGCTGCACGCCCCCGGCCCCGTCGCGGTGATCCCGCCGTCCCCGCCCGAGGAGTAGCGCGCACCGCCGCGCTCCGCCGGGGCGGCGGCCGGGCGACGGCGTCCGGGCTCCGCCTTCCGCCCTCCGCTGCCGTGGGCCGGGGCCCCGGCGCGCGGACGCGTCACGCGGGGCGCCGTCCGGTGACGGCCGTGCGGTGACTTCCCGCCCCCGGCCGGGCGGCCGGGGCGGGCGTGCACCGGGAGGTGGCGCGATGAGGCGCGGGGCCGGGTGACGAGGTCCGCCGCACGGGCGGAGGACCGGCGGACGCCGGGGCCGGAGGCCGGTCCCGGCCCGGTCGGCGGGGGACACCGCGCCGCCGACCCGGAGGCGCGGCGGACCGCTGTGCACCCCGTCCGGCGGCCCGGCGGCGGCCGGATCGCCGGGCGCATCCGTACGGTTCGACGGGCACCGGCCCTTCCACCACCGCCCGCACACAGGAACCGCCCGGCAGGGACACCCGTCCCCTGCTCGATCTCGTGCTGACCCTCCGTTACGACGGCGTCGGCGGTGTCCCGGACGAGTCGGCCGACGCCGCCGGGCTCGCCGCCCGGGTGCGGGGCCGTCCGGATGTCCTCCCGGGCGCCGGGGCGTACACCGCCGACGGCCGCCGTACGGGCGCTCTTCGCACCTCCGGCCTGCCGCGCCCCGCCCCTCCCTGCCCTTCTCTGCCGACGCCACCCGGCTGCTGCCCGTGCCCGGAGCGGTCGAACGGCTCGACGCCGCCGCGCGCACCCCCACCATGCCCGTCCCGCACCGGACCACCGGACCACCGGACCACCGGACCGAGCACGAGGGCCCGTTCCTCGCCCGGTGCCCTGCGCCGGGCCCAGGCACCCGCCGACCTCACCGCGGCGTTCGCCCAGGCCGCCGCCTCCTTCCTCGCGGACCCCGACCGCGCACGGCCGCGCGCCTGCCCCGCCCCCTCCGTCCCCCCGTCACCACCGGCGGCGCCGCGACGGCGGACCGGCCGGTTCCGGGGGAGGTCCGCCCCGGACGGAGGCCGCCCGCACGTCGCGCGGCACGCCGGGGCACGTACCATGGCGGCATGTCGTTCCTCCGTCGCCGCAGCGCCACGCCCGCCGGGCCCGACTTCGACGTTCTGGCCATGGACCCGGGCGACTGGCCCGGCAATCTCGGCGCCGGGCTGCTGCCCGCGCCCGACGGCACCTGCCAGGGTGTGTTCCTGCGCTACGACCTCTTCGGCGGCCGCGGCACCGCGATGATCATCGGGAATCTCCCCGAGGGCTCCCCGGCCCGCGAGGTCCCCGAGGGCGAGGTGCCCTTCGAGGTGGCCCAGCTGCTGCTGGCCCTGGAGAACGACGAGGAGATCACCGTCGTCGGCACCGAGGACATGCCGGTGCTCCAGGGCGACAATCTGCTGATCGTGCGCCGCCTCAAGCTCTCCGAGAGCCGGATCTCCTGCGTCCAGTTCGACCGCAGCGACGGCGTCCTGGTGACCATCGCCGCCTGGGACCGTCCGATCACGGACGACCTGTACGCGCTGCTCAAGCCGCTGCCCGCCGAGCTGTTCCAGCAGGGCTGAGCAGCCGACCGGCACACCTGTGCGGGGCGGCCCCCTCCCGGAGGGGGCCGCCCCGCACGCGGTCACCGGCCCGAGGGCCGCACCTGTACGTCCGCCGCCCGGACGAACGCCACCCGGTGGCCGAACTGGATCTCGTAGTACAGGTCCTTGCCGACCACCACCCGGTGCGAGTCGGTGGTGAACGTGACCGAGTAGAGGTACTCGCCGGGCACCGCGTCCCCGACCACGTACTCCTGGCCGGCCGGGAGCGTGTACGGCAGTGGTGTCACGGCCTGCACCGGCACCCCGGCCGGATACGCCTCCTTCTCCGGGTACGCCCTGCCGTACACGGGCACGTCGGCCACGCCCGGCTTCGGCGTGACCACCAGCCCGGCCGCGTTCACCGCGGTGGCCTGCCGCGCGGGGTTGCGGAACCAGGCCTTCTGGCCGAGGTACCAGATCGCCGTCCAGTCGCCCTGCCGCCCGGCCACCGCGTACTGCTGGCCGGTCTCCGCCCGCGAGGCCACGTCGTTCACATCGGTCGTGGAGTCACCGCCGCCCGGACGCAGCCCGATGTCCTTGACCAGCGGGGCGGACGCGTCCGGCCGGGTGTACAGCCGCACCTCGTTGGAGCCGTGCGCCGCGCACGGTGTCCCGGCGGTGACACAGCCCGTGTACTCCGTCCCGTTGGCCGCGTAGTCCGGGCGGATCGTCACCAGACCGCCGCCGCTGCCCGCGGTCGGCACGAAGGGGCGGCCCAGCAGCTCGAAGTAGTGCCGCCAGTCCCAGTACGGGCCGGGGTCGGTGTGCATGCCCGGGATGGTCCCGGCGGTCGTCCCCGGCACCGTGTCGTGCCCCAGGATGTGCTGCCGGTCCAGCGGGATGCCGTACTTCCCGGCGAGATAGCGCACCAGCCGCGCCGAGGAGCGGTACATCGCCTCCGTGTACCAGGCGTCCGGGTCGGCGAGGAAGCCCTCGTGCTCCAGCCCGATCGACGTGGCGTTGACGTACCAGTTGCCCGCGTGCCACGACACGTCCTTGTTGTTCACGTGCTGGGCGATGTGCCCGTCGGTGGAGCGCAGCGTGTAGTTCCACGACACATAGGTCGGGTCCTGGACCAGATTGAGGACGCCGTCCCAGCGGCCCTCGGTGTCGTGGATGACGATGTACCGGATCCGCTCGGACCTCGGCCGGTCGCCCAGGTCGTGGTTGCCGTAGTCGTCGGTGCCGAACTCCTGGTACGGCGCCGGGACCCACTCGCAGGACACCGAGGCGGGGCACTCCGTCCCGGCCGAGGACTCCGGTGCGAGGCCGGTCCGCGCCAACAGGGCCCGGTCGGGGGCCAGCCGCGGCCGGGCCGTGAGCACGACGCGCTGCCCGGCGTCCGTCGTACGCCGCTCACCGGAGCGGATCACGGAGTACACGTCGTCGGCGTAGGCCGCCGCCGTGCCGCTGTCCTGCGCGCCGGAGAACCGGGCCACCGCCCCGTACCAGGCGGCGGGGTCCGCGCTCAGCGGCTCGCCCAGCCGCCGCTGCGCGTCGGCCAGCAGGGCGGCGCCGCCCGCGATGTTCGCCGCCGCGTCCGCGCGCAGTCGCTCGGCGGGCGTCCCGGTCAGGACGGCCGCCCGGGTCAGGGTCTTCAGCCGGTCCGGCAGCGCGGAGTCCGCCGGTACGGCGGCGGGCGCCGCCGGATGCAGGGCGGGGCGGGCACCGTCACCGCGCGGGTCCTCGTCCCCCGCGCCGTGGTGCTCCCCGGCGCGGGCCAGCGCCGTCCGGGCGTCGGTGAGGTGCATCGGGCCGTAGCCGCCGCTCACGCTCGGCGCCCCGGCATGCCCGTCCCAGCGGGACTGGAGGTAGGAGACGCCCAGCAGGACGCTGAGCGGCACGTGGTAGCGCCCGGCCGCGGCGGAGAACGCCCGCTGGAGCCGGCCGGTGTCGTCCGCGGCACCCGCGGACGGGGCGCCCAGCAGCGGCAGCAGCAGCGCGGCGCAGGCGAGGGCACCGCCCGCCGTACGCGCGGCGGCCCGCCCCGGCGTGGCTCTGCGGCCCCTGGTGACGTCGGAGTCGCTGACGGATCCTCGCAATGCTGCCTCCTGGGGCGCTCGGGCGTGCGTGACGGGGCGTGCGGGGCCGGCGTGGGTCAGTGGTACCGGCTGGCCGACGATCCGTCAATCATGCGCGCGAGGAGGCGATTTCCCATGTCAGGCCGGGGCCCGGCGAGTTTCGCCGCGGCGCCGCGCGGGCCTGCGGCGCGTCAGTGGCGTACACCTGTGATCGGCGTACACCTGTGCCGCTGTGCACACGAAAGAGGTCTGCGGCACGCCCGTCCCGACGGGGTGCCGCGGACCTCCCTCGTGCGCTGTCAGCGGGTGCCGACCGCGGCGCGCACGGCCCGGCGCGCCAGTTGGCAGTCGTCGTGCAGCCGCCGCAGCAGCAGCCGCTGCTCCTCGCCGGCCGGGGCGGCGGCCGGGTGGGGCAGGCCCGGTGCCGCCGGGGCCGGGTCGTGCATCGAACGCTGCACGGCCGTCTCGTAGGTGCGGATCTCCCGGGTCAGCACCAGCATCAGGTTCACCAGGAAGGCGTCCCGCGCCGCCGGTCCGGCCGCCTGGGCGAACTGGCTGATGTGCCGCCGGGCCTCGGGCGCCTGGCCGAGCACCGACCACAGCGTCGCCAGGTCGTAGCCCGGCAGGTACCAGCCCGCGTGCTCCCAGTCCACCAGGACCGGTCCGGCCGGGGAGAGCAGGATGTTGGCGAGCAGCGCGTCGCCGTGGCAGAACTGGGCCATGCCCTGCCGGCCCGCCGCGTGCGCGATGCCGTGCAGCAGCTTCTGGAGGTCGCCCATGTCGCGGTCGGTGAGCAGGCCCAGCTCGTGGAAGCGGGCGATCTCGGCGCCGTAGTCCAGCGGGGCGTCGAACGTCCCCGAGGGCGGCCGCCAGGTGTTCAGCCGGCACAGCGCGCCGAGGGCCGCGCGGATGTCCGCCCGCGGCGGCGTCTGCGACGGGTGCCGCTGGAGCGCGGCCACCCGGCCCGGCGCGCGCTCGATGACAAGGGTGCAGTTGTCCGGGTCCGCCGCGATCAGCCGGGGCACACGGACCGGGGGCCGGTGCCGGACGAACGAGCGGTAGACCGCTATTTCGTGGCGGTACCGCTCGGCCCACTCGCGGGACGGGTCCAGTAAGCACTTGGCGACCGCCGTGGCGCGCCCGGTCGTGCCGACCAGGAGCACCGAGCGGCCGCTGCGGCGCAGCACCTGGACCGGGGCGAACTCCGGACAGATCCGCTGCACCGAGGCGAGGGCGGTGCGCAGGAGGGCGCCCTGCGGGCCGGACAGGTCGAGCCTCCCGCTGAGGGGTGGTGTGCCGAGCCCCGCGGCGCGCCGCGGCCGGCCCACGCCGAGCACGGGGGCCGCCGGACGCGCGGGGTCGAGGAGGGGGCCGCCGACGCCCGGACGGGGACGCAGCGGCCGGGGCGGGGCGGACACGGAGGACGATGCTGCGTACATGGGCGAGACAGATCCCTTCGTGTGCCTGCTGCTCGAAGTGCGCTGCCCGGCCCGGACGCCCGGGTGCACCCTGGGGAATGTCCCTGGCGACCGGGTCGGGGTGGCGCTTTCCTACCTGACACCGGTCGCCCCGTGGCACACCATGTGGCGTGCCCTGGCGAACCCTGGCGAATAGTCGCCCGGCAACTCTCACCGGGGCTACTGTCAACTCAGCCGAGTACCTGGGGGCTTGACGTGACAGGACAACCCAACGCCCGTCTCGCGGATCTGTTCGGCCTGGCCGGCTGGTCCAAGGGGGAGCTCGCGAGGCTGGTCAACCGGCAGGCGGCGGCCATGGGCCACCCCCAGCTGGCGACCGACACCTCCCGGGTACGGCGCTGGATCGACATGGGAGAGATCCCGCGCGATCCCGTGCCACGGGTGCTGGCGGCCCTGTTCACCGAGCGTCTCGGCCGTGTCGTGACCATCGAGGATCTCGGTCTGGTACGGCACGGGCGCACAGGGAGACGGCAGGGCGACGGGGAAGCGGAACATCCCGACGGCATGCCGTGGGCGCCCGAGCAGACCGCCGCGGTCCTCACCGAATTCACGGGAATGGACCTCATGCTCAACCGACGCGGCTTGGTGGGCGCGGGTGCCGCGCTCACCGCGGGATCAGCACTCAGCGGTGCCCTGCACGACTGGCTGCACACCGAACCGGCCCTGACGGGCGACGCCCCCCCACTCGACCACCCCCTCAACGCCGACCCCGCCGGATTCGACCGCTACGACGCCGCCCCGGTCGGGGCGGAGGAGGTCGAGGAACTGGAACGCTCCGTGGAGGTGTTCCGCGCCTGGGACGCCGCCCGCGGCGGCGGCCTCCAGCGCAAGGCGGTGGTGGGCCAGCTCAACGAGGTGGGCGGCATGCTCGCCTACCGCCACCCCGCCCATCTCCAGCGGCGCCTGTGGGGCGTCGCCGCCAATCTCGCCGTCCTGGCCGGCTGGATGTCGCACGACGTCGGCCTGGAACCCACCGCCCAGAAGTACTTCGTCATCGCCACCCACGCGGCGCGCGAGGGCGGCGACCGGCCCCGCGCGGGCGAGGCGCTGTCGCGCGCGGCCCGCCAGAAGGTGCACCTGGGCCGGCCCGACGAGGCGCTGGACCTGATGAAGCTCGCCCAGTCCGGTTCCGGTGACCGGCTTCAGCCGCGCACCAAGGCGATGTTCCACACCATCGAGGCCTGGGCGCAGGCCGCGATGGGCAAGGGACAGGCCATGCGCCGCACCCTCGGCCGGGCCGAGGACCTGTTCGTCGCCGACAGGGGCGACGGCGAACCGCTGCCCTGGATGCAGACCTTCAAGGCGGAGGACCTGTACGGGATGCAGGCGCTCGCCTACCGCACCCTGGCGGAGTTCGACCCGGGCGCGGCCGTGCACGCCCAGCACTACGCGGAGAAGGCGCTCGCGCTGCGGATCGACGGCCGTGAGCGGTCGAAGATCTTCGACCATCTGTCCATGGCCTCGGCCTGCTTCATCGCGGACGACCCCGAGCAGGCGGACCGCTACGCGCGGCTGGCCCTGATGTCGATGGGGTCCAACTCCTCGCGGCGCACCTGGGACCGGCTGCGCGAGATGTACCGGCTCACCGCCCAGTACGCCGGATATCCGGGGATCCATGAGCTGCGCGAGGAGATCCGTCTCGCCATGCCCCGGCCCCGGGGCAAGGGCGCGGGCGGCACGCCGGTGTAGCGCACGGGCCCGGCCGCGTCCGCCGCAGGGGCGGGTGCCGGACCGATCCCACCACCGTCACGCCGGCCGGGACGTCGTCCGGGCGGCGAGCACACCGGTGCCGTCCTCGCGCGCGCTCGCGCCGGACTCCTCCGGGACCGCCCGCAGGCGCTGCCGTGCGTCGCGCGCGGCGGCGCACCGCGGCGCGGGTACCGGCGGTCGCCGACCCCTGGCCGCCCGGCCGGAGGGTGCGTCCGGCGTGCGGTACCGCCGGGCGCCCTCCCGTCCCTCGCCGGTCCGGGCGCTCCCCCGGCGGTGGGCCGGGGGAGCGGTCCGCGGACAGGGGGGACGGCATGGCGCACTCCGATGCGGGGGCGGGGATCGCGCGGGAAGAGCGGGAAGAGCGGGAAGAGCGGAAAGAGACGTGACGAGACGGTAGGCGCGGGAAGCGACGGGCCCGCGAAGAGAAGGACCCGCTACGACTGTGGCACAGCGGACGGCGGCCCGTAAGGGATTCGGCGACACCCGATACGGTGGTGCTTCTGGCATATGCCACTGTCTTTTCGGAGCGGCTCGGCCTCCGTCGTCCGCGTACTGCATCCGATGGCTGGAGCGTATGCCGTCTACGTCTTTTGACGGACCGTCGAGCTGCCGGAGGCGCCGTTCGTGTGTGCGTTCGACAGCTCGACACCCCCCGCCGGTGGCGTGCGGGAGTCCGGCACGGCCGGAGTGACGCAGGTCACATGAATTGGGGGGCGGTCAGGCGTAATGCGAACGGCACCTACGGGCTCCTAAGAACACACGGCAGAACGGCCGACCTCCGACCCGCAGGGGAGACCGACCATGGACATCACCCTCGAACAGTCCGCCCGCGCCCGTCTGATCACCGCGGACGGGCAGGAACTCCCCGTCCCCGCCACGCTCCGCTACGCCTCCGTGGACCCCCTGGCCGTGCACGTGGACTTCCCGCCCGAGGCGTCACTGGACGGGGAGGAGGTGACCTGGACCTTCTCCCGCACCCTGCTCGAAGAGGGGCTGGGCCAGCCGGCCGGAGCGGGCGACGTGCACTTCTGGCCCTGCGGCGACGCCCGTACGGCGGTCGAACTGCACTCCAGGTCGGGCATGGCCCTCCTCCAGTTCGACACCCCGGCGCTCCACCGCTTCCTGCTGCGCAGCTACGCCGTCGTCGCGGCCGGCCAGGAGGACGTCGGCGCGGCCGTCGACCGGGGCCTGACCGCGCTGTTCGGCGCGGTGTGAGGCGCGCCGGACAGCGCGGTGCCCGCGCAGCGCGCGGCGCCCCCGCGCGGCGTGCCCGCGCTCAGCGGCCGCCCGGCCCGTACAGTCCCGGGCGCGGGGCGAGGGCGACCGGCACCCGGCCGCCGCTCTCCAGCGAGCGGACGCCCGCCTCGGCGACGACGGAGGCGGCATAGCCGTCCCACGCGCCGGGACCGGTGACCCGTCCGCCGCGCGTGGCGTCGACCCAGGACTGCACCTCGCGGTCGTAGGCGTCGGCGAAGCGCACGAGATAGTCCTGCGGCACCTCCTCGTGTGCCCGGCCCCGCGCCGTGACGAGCATCCCGTGGTCGTCGCCGATCCGCGCGCAGCCCGTCTCGCCCACCGCCTCGCAGCGCACCTGGTAGCCGAATCCGCAGTTGACGAAGACCTCGACGTCCACCAGCGCGCCCCGCTCCGTCTCGAAGAGCACGAACTGCGGGTCCGCCAGCCCTTCGGGTGACCGGGCGGAGGACGCCGGACGCAGCACGGTCACGGCGGTCAGCTCCTGCCCGAGCAGCCAGCGGGCCGCGTCGATCTCGTGCGACACCGAGCTGTTGATCAGCATGGCGCTGGTGAAGTGCGGTGGCGAGGAGACGTTGCGGTGCGTGCAGTGCAGCATCAGCGGGCGGCCCAACTCCCCGCCGTCCAGCAGGGCCTTGAGCCGCAGATAGCCGGTGTCGTAGCGCCGCATGAAGCCGATCTGCGCCAGCCGCCGCCCGAGCCGCGCCTCCGCCTCCACCACCCGCAGGGCTCCGGCCGGGTCCGGCACCATCGGCTTCTCGCACAGCACCGGCAGACCGCGCGCGAAGGCCGCGAGCAGCGCCTCCTCGTGCGCCGGACCGGGTGAGGCGATCAGTACGGCGTCCACCCCGGGCGCTGCCAGCGCGGCCTCGGCCTCGGCGTGCACCGAGGCGCCCCCGATGCCGCCCAGTGCCGCTTCGGCCCGCGCGGTGTCGGGGTCGGCCACGGCGGCGACCCTGGCTCCGCTCACCACCCGGTCGAGACGCCTTATGTGATCGGCGCCCATGTGTCCGGCACCCAGTACGGCCACCCCCAGCAGCTCGCCCATGTGCGCTCCCTCCCTGTCGGCCGTTGTCGGCGCTTGTCGGCGGATTCCGCCGTAGCGTAGACGCCTTCAAGGAGGGTTCTGAGGGGAGCCGGGGGCCGCTGGTCCGGTGGCCCGGGGCCGCTGTTCAGTAGCGCAGCACGGCGGCGATGCGCTGCTCCTCGCCGAGGGTGCCGTCCGGGACGAAGCGCACCTCGGCCCCGGTCTCCAGGCACTGCTCGACGATCTCGTCCACGATGTCCTCGCGGGCGTCGAGGTCGCCGCCCGCCGCCGGGATCAGATGGTCCCCGGCGTCGTCGCGCACGGTCACCCGGTAGTTCTCCTCGACGACCAGCAGCCGCACCCGCCCCTCGCGGGCGCTGCGCCACAGCTCGTCGACGCCGGCCGCGAACTCCTTGCGCCCGCGGGCCGCCTCCAGCTCCCGGGTGACGGCGTCGGTCTCCTCGCGGGCCCGCGCCCGGAGCACCGGTTGCAGCGCGCGCCGCACGGCCTCGGGCGTGGCGTGCGCCAGCCCCCCGTGCGGGACGTGCACCGCGTGCCGGGCGACGCCGCCGCACTCGTCGAGGACCGCCAGCGCGCCCGGCTCACCGGTGACGTAGAGCGGGCGCGGACGCGCGCGCAGCACCGCGCCCAGCGCGGCGTCCGCCTCCCGCAGGAACCGGCGGGTGCGCTCGTCGCGGAACGTGCTCGGCGCGTCGCCGGTCCGCTCCTGGCGCTCGGCGTCGAAGTTCTCGGTGAGGTCCCGGGTCAGCGGGAAGCCGCCGGTGCGGGCCTCGGCGACCCGGCCCCCGCCGCCGCTCCACAGGGTCATCCGGTCGGCGGAGACCGACAGGACCCAGAAGGGGCTCCCGGCGGCGTTCGCGGAGACCAGGTTGCGGGTGAGGAAGGTGTCCGAGAGCACCACCCGCTCCGGCACGCTGCGGCCCAGCGACCACACCTGGTGCTCCCCGGGGGCGGCGAAGATCAGCAGTCCGTCCTCCGCGTAGGTCAGGTCCACCTCGGCCAGGGCCTCGTCGAGCTGGCGTTCGACGTCGGCGCGGCGTTCCCGGGTGACCGCCGGATCGGTCTCCAGCTGCTTCTTGGCCTCGGCCACGGCATTGCGCAGCCGGACCCGGTCCTGGGCGTTGTCGGGCTCCCTGCGGTGTGTCGGCGTGAGCACGGACACGGCGGGGTAGCTGCGCGGGCGCCGCAGCTCGGCGAGGGTCGCGGGACTCAGATCGTGCTCCATGACAGCACCATAGGGCCGATTCACGTATCGGGCATTTGGAGTAATCAGGTGCCGGTCGGGGGTAACTCGTCGCTCCGGGCTCCCGCTTGCCCGGCCGTCCGCCGGATCGCATACGGGCGGCCGGCCGAGGGCGCCGTTGGAGAAGTCTTTGCCGGTGGCCGGTTCCCGGTGGACCACCCCTGGCGGCACGTGTACCGGCGGGCCTCGCGAAGGCAAAGTCCGGCCGAAAGCGCGGGGGTGGCCCGGCCGCCCGGACGACGGCCGCGTTGACCGGCCCGGGGTGCGTGAAACACGCTCGTCATATAGGTGCTTGCTACAACTGCTTCGCCTGGAGGTAGGGACATGTGCGGTATCACCGGCTGGGTCTCCTTCGACCGCGACCTGCGTTCCGAGGCGGCGGCACTGGACGCGATGACGGAGACGATGGCCTGCCGCGGCCCCGACGACCGGGGCACGTGGGTGCAGGGCCCCGTCGCCCTCGGACACCGCCGGCTCGCGATCATCGACCTGCCCGGCGGACGCCAGCCGATGAGCGCCACCACCCCGGACGGCACCGTGGCGATGGTCTACTCGGGTGAGGCCTACAACTTCACCGAACTGCGCGCCGACCTCGCCGCGCGCGGCCACCGCTTCACCACCGACTCCGACACCGAGGTCGTGCTGCGCGGCTATCTCGAATGGGGCGACGCCGTCGCCGAGCGGCTCAACGGCATGTACGCCTTCGCGATCTGGGACGGCCGTCACGACAAGCTCGTCATGATCCGCGACCGTATGGGCATCAAGCCCTTCTACTGCTATCGAACGCCCGACGGAGTCCTCTTCGGCTCCGAGCCCAAGGCGATCCTCGCCAACCCGCTGGCCCGCCGCCGGGTCACCCTGGACGGCCTGCGTGAACTGTTCACGTTCGTGAAGACCCCCGGCCACGCCGTGTGGGACGGCATGTGCGAGGTCCAGCCCGGCACCGTCGTCACCGTCGACCGCGAGGGCCTGCACACCCGCGTCTACTGGCGGCTCGACACCCGCCCGCACACCGACGACCGCGACACCACCATCGCCACCGTGCGCTCGCTCCTCGACGACATCGTGCGCCGCCAGCTCGTCGCCGACGTGCCCCGCTGCACCCTGCTCTCCGGCGGCCTCGACTCCTCGGCGATGACCGCGCTGGCCGCCCGGCAACTGGCCGAGCAGGGCGAGAAGGTGCGCAGCTTCGCCGTCGACTTCGTCGGCCAGACGGACCGTTTCGTCGCCGACGAACTGCGCGGCACCCCGGACACCCCGTTCGTGCACGACCTGGCCCGCGCCGCCGACACCGACCACCAGGACATCGTGCTCGACGCGCAGTCGCTGGCCGACCCCGAGGTGCGGGCGCGCGTCCTGAGCGCCCGTGACCTGCCCATGGGCTTCGGCGACATGGACGCCTCGCTGTACCTGCTGTTCCGCAGCATCCGCGACCACTCCACGGTCGCCCTGTCCGGCGAGTCCGCCGACGAGGTCTTCGGCGGCTACCTCCAGTTCTTCGACGAGGAGGCCCGCCGCGCCGACACCTTCCCGTGGCTGGTGCGCTTCAGCCGCGACTTCGGCGACGACAGCGACGTGCTGCGCCCCGACCTCACCCGCGTCCTGGACCTCCCGGCGTACATCGCGGACGGCTACCGCACCGCCGTCTCCGGTATCCGCCGCCTCGACGGGGAGAGCGACTTCGAGTTCCGGATGCGGCGGATCTGCCATCTGCACCTGACCCGCTTCGTCCGGGTCCTGCTCGACCGCAAGGACCGGATGAGCATGGCGGTCGGCCTGGAGGTCCGCGTGCCGTTCTGCGACCACCGGCTCGTGGAGTACGTCTACAACACGCCCTGGTCCCTGAAGTCGTTCGACGGACGGGAGAAGAGCCTGCTCCGCGAGGCGACCGCGGACGTGCTGCCCAAGTCCGTGTACGACCGGGTCAAGAGCCCCTACCCCTCCACCCAGGACCCGGCGTACGCGCTCGCCCTCCAGGGCCACGTCAAGGATCTGCTCGCCCGGCCGAGCCACCCGGTCTTCGACCTGGTCGACCGCGAGCGGGTGCGCCGGGCCGCGCACGTCGACACCCCCGTCAGCACGCAGGCGGCGCGGCGCAGCCTGGAGAAGACCCTCGACCTGGCCGTCTGGCTCGACCTCTACCGGCCCGAGATCGTCACCGGCTGAGCCCGATCGCCCGGTCCGCCGCGGCGGCCGACGCCTGCCACCAGGTCGTCACCGGCTCCCACACCCGGACCGAGCCGCCCGCGCCCAGCTCCGAGGCGGTGAACGTCCGGCCCGGCAGCGCCGGGTCCGCCGCCACGGTCAGGGTGGCGACCCGGCGGGCCTCGGGGTCCGCCGGGTCGGCGACGGTACGCACCGCCGCGTAGGCCGTGCCCCCGGCGGCCAGCCGGTACGGGCCGCTCTCGCCCGGCGGCACCGGGGTCGCCGCGCCGTCCAGGTCCCCGAAGGTCACCGTGGGAATCCGGTCCACCGCGCAGACCCGCCCCCGGTTGGTGACCTGGAGGCGGACCACGGACGGCTCGGCGGGCACCGCCCGCGCCCGGACGGTCAGTTGCGAGGCGGCGCAGGCGGCGGGCGCGGGGGCCGCCTGACCGGGCGCGGCGGCCAGCAGCAGGGCGGCGACGGCGGCCGGAGCGGCCGACAGGGCGACGGCGGTACGGATACGCATGGTTCCCCCAGAGACGGTCGTGGTCGCGTACGGGAGCGGCGGACGACCGGCCCCGAGGCCGTCGCCCCGCCCACCCCTTCAGTGGGACCACCCAGGGAGCCGTCCGGTTGCGTCCCCGCGCCCGAACCACCCGAACCGGTCGTCGTGGCCGGTTCGCTCACCCGCCCGTGTCCGGCTCCCGGTCCGCCGGGCACGAACTGCCGTCGGCGGGCAGGGAACCGTAGAGCAGGAAGTCGTCCACCTTCCGGTGGACGCACCGCGACGACCCGTACCCGGTGTGCCCCTCGCCCCGGTTGTCGAGCACCACGGCCGAGGAGCCGAGGCGCCGCGCCGTCTCCACGGTCCAGCGGTACGGGGTCGCCGGGTCGCCCCGGGTGCCGACGAGCAGCATCTTCGCTGTGTCGACGTCCTTCACCCGCTCCCGGACGAAGTCGGTGCCCCTGGGGCGTCCGTAGCACATCAGCAGCTCGTTGAGCCGGTAGCGGCCGAAGACCGGGGAGACCTGCGTGTACTCGGCGCTCAGCCGGCCGAGGTCCCGGACGAGCCGCTCGGCGTCCGGGCGGTCCGGGTCGTCCGCGCAGTTGATCGCCATCATCGCGGCCGGCAGGTTGTCCAGCGGCACGGCCCCGTTGTCGGTGAGGCCGCCGCCGGACGCCTGCCCCGCCGCCCGGACCGGCCCGCCGCGCGCCACCGGCAGCGCGATGCCGCCGGAGGCGAGGGACTGCACGGGCCGGGTGTCGCCGTCCTGCACCAGCGAGGCGACCGCGCGCTCCAGCGACGGCCACAGCGCCTTGCTGTACAGCGCCTGGCCGACGGCGCCCACGAGCTGCTGGCCGGTCAGCCGTCCGCCCAGCCCGGTCGGCACCGGGTTCTCGTCCAGCGACCGGACGAGCTGGACGACCTGGTCGCCCGCCCGGCGCCGGTCCTGGCCGAACGGACAGGCGATGTCCCGCACACACCAGTCCAGGAAGTCGTCCAGCGCCGTCTGCTGGCCCTGCGCCGCCACCAGCCCCTGCTGCTGAGACGACTCGGTCAGCGTGTCCACGCCGTCCAGGGCCATCCGCCCCACCTTGCCGGGGAACTCCGCGGCGTACACCGCGCCCAGCCGGGTGCCGTAGGAGAAGCCCAGGTAGTTGAGCCCGCGGTCGCCGAGCGCCTGGCGGATCACATCGAGGTCGCGGGCCGCGTCGACGGTGCCTATGTGGGGCAGCACCGGCCCGGAGTGCCGGGCGCACTCGGCCGACACCCGCTTCCACTCGGCCAGCGCCTTGCGCGCGGCCCGCGCGTCGCCCAGGTCGGCGACGGCGTCGCCCGAGCCGCCCTCCTGCGCGTCACCGGCGTCGACACCGCAGCTGACCGGCGAGGACCGGCCGACGCCCCGCTGGTCGAAGCTCACCACGTCGTAGCCGTCGGTCAGGTCCATGAACTGCTTGCCGCTCAGCGCGAGTTCCGACACCCCCGGAGCGCCGGGCCCGCCGAAGTTCAGCACCACCGACCCCTGCCGGTGTCCCGTGGCCCGGTAGCGGGCCAGCGCCAGATCGAGGGTGCCCGCGCCCGGACGGGAGTAGTCGACCGGCACGGTGACCTTGCCGCACTGGAGGTCCTTGGGCGCGCCCGCCTCGCACGCCGACCACGTCACCTTCTGCCGGTAGAAGCGGTCCAGACCCGGCTGCCCGCCGTCCGCCGCGGCCGCGGGCAGGCACGCGCCGAGGAGGGCCAGCGTGACGGCTCCGGAGCAGGCGCAGCGCCGCGCCAGGGACCGCGTCGAGGGCTTGACCGGCATGGGCGCCTCCAGAGGCGCCGTGCCGCGGACCGGGACAACGCCCTCGCCCACCATAAGCGGGCCCCGAGCCCCCCGCCTCCCGGTGCCGGACCGTTGCGGCGCACGTACGACAGGTGCCGCGCCGTTCGAGTCCCAGCCCCGGAACCGGGCCGGGCGCATCGCCCGAAGGGGTGAAAGCCGCACAAGCCATAACTCGGATGGCCGACCCGCGTTCTACCCGGTGCGGGCGCGTGCCCGCGCCCCTTTCTGGAAGGCACAGGACCTATGAAACGGGTTACCCGAAATGGTGTGATCGCCCTCGCCGCCTCCGGCGCGGTGGCGATGGCGGTGCCGGTGTCCGCCGCGTTCGCGGCCGACGCGGACGGCGTCGCGGCCGGCTCACCCGGGCTGCTCTCCGGCAACGGCGTCCAGCTCCCGGTGGACGTCCCGGTGAACGCGTGCGGCAACACGGTGAACGTCGTCGGCCTGCTCAACCCCGCGGCGGGCAACCGCTGCGCCAACACCTCCTCCGCCGCCGCCTCCAGCGGTCACGGGACGCACGGGACGCAGTCCGGCGGCGGCGCCGCGGCGCACGGAGGCGCGAAGGACTCGCCCGGCGTGCTCTCCGGCAACGGCGTCCAGCTCCCGGTGCACCTCCCGGTGAACGTCAGCGGCAACAGCGTGAACGTGGTGGGCATCGGCAACCCGGCCACCGGCAACACGTCCGTCAACACCTCCACCGACCGGCCCGTCCCGCACCCGGTCACCCCGCCCGCGCGCCCCACCCCGCGCCCGGCGCCCCGGCCCGTCACGCACCCCGCGCCCGCGGCCGTACCGCACACCGAGGTGTCCCTCGCCCACACCGGCGCGGACCACACGATGCCCGCCGTCGCCGCGAGCGCCGCGCTCCTGCTCGGCGGAACCGTCCTCTACCGGCGCTTCCGGCCCGGGGCGGCCCGCTGACCCGGGCCAGGACGACACAGGGGAGTGTCCCACCGCGGCCGTCGGCCGCTCCCCCCACCGGTGGGACCCCCGGCACCCGCCCGCGCGGCCCGCGCACCCGCCGGGCGCCGCACGCGGCTTGATCCGGCCGTGGCGCGCCCGCCCGTGATCCGGAAGGATGCTGCGCGCACCCGCCCCCACGGAAATGGAGCGCACCGATGGCCCCGGAGGCCCACGACGACCTCGTCCTCACCCCGGCGACCCTGGAGGACTGGCCGGTCATCAGCGGCTGGGCGGCCGACGAGGGATGGAACCCCGGGCTGTCCGACGGCCCGGCCTTCTTCGCCCAGGACCCGGACGGCTTCTTCCTGGGGCGCATCGGCGGCGAACCGGTCTCCGCGATCTCCGTCGTCAACCACGGCCCGGACTTCGCCTTCCTGGGCTGCTACCTCGTCCGCCCCGACCTGCGCGGCCGGGGCCACGGCCTGACCACCTGGAAGACCGGCCTCGCGCACGCCGGAAGCCGCACCGTCGGGCTGGACGGCGTCGTCGCCCAGCAGGACAACTACCGGCAGTCCGGCTTCCGCCCGGCCCACCGCACCGTCCGCTACACCGGCCCCGCGCCCGCCACCACCGCCCCTGGCGGCATCCGGGCGTTCGCCGCCGCGGACCTCGCGGACATCACCGCCTACGACGCCGCCTGCCACCCCGCCGACCGGCCGAGATTCGTCGCCCAGTGGCTGAGCACCCCGGGCCACCGCGGTCTCGTCCGCCGCGCCGCCGGCCGTGTCACCGGCTACGGCGTGCTGCGCCCGGCCCGCGACGGGGTGCGGATCGGGCCGCTCTTCGCCGACACCGCCGAGGACGCGCGGGCCCTGTTCGACGCGCTCTGCGCCGACGTCCCGGGCCGCCAGGTCTCCCTCGACGTCCCGGCGACCAGCACGGCGGGCGTCGCCCTGGCCGAACAGGCGGGTCTCGCCCCGTCCTTCGAGACCGCCCGCATGTACACGGGCCCGGTGCGGCCGTACGCCGGTGAACGGGTCTTCGGCGTCACCACCCTGGAACTGGGGTAGCAGCACGGCGGCCGGGGTGGCCGCACGGCGGCCGGACGTCAATTCCGTTGCCCCGGGCGGCCGGCTCTGATGAGGTCGGGCGCATGGATCACGCCACTGTTCTCGCCCGTTACGACCGGGAACTGCGCGAGCACGCGCGCCCCGACAGCCCCGCCGCGCGCGTCGAGCGCGCCGGAAAGGTGGTGCGGCAGACCGGCCGCGGCGCACAGGACTGGAACGGCGTGCTGTGGTCGGCGCTGGACGACGCCGGAGCCGACGCGGAGATCGCCGCGCAGGTCGCCCACTTCGGCGCGCTCGGCCACCCCTTCGAATGGAAGCTGTACGGACACGACCGGCCCGCCGACCTCGGGCAGCGGCTGACGGCCGCCGGGTTCACCGCAGAACCGCCGGAGACGCTCATGGTCGCGGAGACCGCCGGGCTGGCCCTGGACACCGCGCTGCCCGACGGCGTGAGCCTGCACGCCGTCACCGACGAGGCCGGGGTGGACCTCATGGGCGAGGCCCACGCGAAGGCGTTCGGCTCGGACCCGGCGGACCTGTGCCACCGTGTCCTCACCCAGCTCTCCACCGCCCCGGACACCCTGGCCGCGTTCGTCGTCCTGGCCGACGGGGAACCGGTCAGCTCGGCCCGCGCGGAACTGCTGCCGGACACCCGGTTCGCCGGTCTGTGGGGCGGCGGCACCGTGGAGGGCTGGCGCGGCCGCGGCATCTACCGCGCCCTGGTCGCCCACCGCGCCCGGATCGCCGCCGAACGGGGCTACGCGTACCTCCACGTCGACGCCTCCGACGAGAGCCGCCCCATCCTCCGGCGCCTCGGCTTCGAACCGCTGACCACGACGACGCCGTACGTCCGTACGCCCTGAACAGCCGTACGCCCTGACCCCGGGCCGGGGTCAGGGCGTACGCGGGCGGGCCGGCGCGCGGGGAAGCGGCGCCGGCCCGCCCCGGGCGGTTCCCGCGGAGTCAGCGCGCGGGCGACTTGGCCCGGTCCAGCGCGGCCACTCCCACCGCGGCGAGCGCGATCTGGATGAGCCACTCGATCCAGTCCACGCCCTTGGTGTCGTCGACGCCGAGCGCGGAGGCGATCGCCGCGCCGATCAGCGCGGCGATGATGCCGATGACGATCGTCCAGATGACCCCGATGTGCTGACGGCCCGGAACGACGAGTCGTCCCAGGACACCGATGATGATGCCGATGACGATGGCACTGATGATGCCGCTGATCTCCATCTTCGCCTCTCCGTGCCGTGGTGGTCGTTGTCCCCGCGCTGACCGGATGCCCGCTGGACGCGCGGACACTCCCCCCGGGCCGTCACCTGCCTTCGGCCGACATGAGCACGCCCGCACGGGGCAGGCGCAGGAGGAGACGGTCGTACACGCCGCCGCTCCCGGCGGCCCGGCGCGGAGGTGAGCACACCATGGACGCGAAGGTGCTGGCACGTTTCCCGGCGGGCGGTCCGCGCGGGTCCTGGCCCGCCGAGGAGTACGCGGCGCGCCGCAGGGCCGAGGGCCGCTCCGCGACCGTGGTGATGGATCTGCGCACGGACGCCTTCCTCGTGGTGACGCCCGCCCGCGAAGAGGAATGACGGAACCCGTCCACGGGACGAACGAAGGGAAATGAACGGGGATCGCGTATCGCGCCGGAGGTCCGCGATACGAGACCTGCCGGGTCCTTCTTGACTGCCCCACCGGCGGGTGTCAGGATCGTCGACATGAACACGCGACCGGACCTCACGCGGCGACGCCATGTCGACCTCGCCCGTGTCTCCAGCGCCTCCTGTCGCCCCGCTCTCTGAGCCGCCGCGCCTCGTCCGCGCCGCACCGCCCCGCGCACCGAGCCGTCCGGCCGACGACGCCCCGACCGCGCCGCGCATCCCGTCACGCTGAAGCCGCGCACCCGTCGTGAGCCACCGGGCGGCCGCGTTTTCCTTTCTTCTCGGCTTCTTCTCCGCTCCTTCTTCGCTTTCTCTGCTTTCTCCACTTCCTCTGCCTACTCCGCTTTCTCCGCTCTCTTCTCCTCTCTTCACGTCTCTTTTCTTGTTTTCCCCGTGAGCGTTCCGCGCGTATTCCCGCCCGCGGTCGCCGACGCGTTCCCCGGTGTTCCGGTCCGGTGATTCCCGGACCGTCCGGGACCGTCGGCCGCCGCTCGCTCCGCCGTGCCAGAAAGAGGACCCATGGCCACCGTCCTGTCCGTCTCCGGGAGCCCCTCCGCCTCCTCCCGCACCAACCGTCTGCTGCGCCATCTCGACCAGCGGCTGACCGCCCAGGGCCACGAGGTGGTCCCGCTCGACATCCGCACCGTCCCCGCCGAGGCCCTCCTCGGCGCGGACTTCCGCCACCCGGCGATAGTGGAGGCCACCGAACTGTTCGCCCGCGCCGACGGCGTGGTCGTGGGCACGCCCGTCTACAAGGCGTCCTACTCCGGGGTCCTCAAGGCGCTGCTCGACCTGCTCCCGCAGTACGCCCTCACCGGCAAGACCGTGCTGCCCCTGGCCACCGGCGGCTCCGTCGCGCACGTCCTCGCCATCGACTACGCGCTGCGGCCCGTCCTCAACTCCATGGGCGCCACCCACATCGTGCAGGGCTGGTTCACCCTCGACAAGGACATCACGGTGCACGAGGACGGGACGCTGACCGTCGCGCCCGCGGCGAGCGAGGCGCTGACCCAGGTGGTCGACCAGTTCTCGCTGGCCCTGGGCCGCGTCCCGCTGCTGGCCGCGGCGAGCTGACCACCGCCCGCCCGCCCGCACCGCCGCACGCCCCCGCCCCGGACCCCCGCACCGTACGGGCACTCGCGAACGGAGACCCCGTGTCCCTCACCTTCCACTGGTTCCTGCCCACCAACGGCGACAGCCGCCATGTGGTCGGCGGCGGCCACGGTGCTCCGGGCGGGGCCGCCGGGCAGGACCGGCCGCCCACGGTCGCCTATCTGAGCCAGATCGCCCGCGCCGCCGAGGACCTCGGCTTCGCCGGTGCGCTCACCCCGACCGGGGCCTGGTGCGAGGACGCCTGGCTCACCACCGCCATGGTCAGCCGGCACACCGAGCGGCTGAAGTTCCTGGTCGCCTTCCGGCCCGGGTTCGTCTCCCCGACGCTCGCCGCGCAGATGGCGGCCACCTTCCAGCGGCACTCCGGCGGGCGGCTGCTGCTGAACGTCGTCACCGGCGGTGAGAGCCAGGAGCAGCGGGCCTACGGCGACTTCCTCGGCAAGGACGACCGCTACCGGCGCACCGGCGAGTTCCTGGAGATCGTCCGGGAGCTGTGGGCGGGCAGGACGGTCGGGCTGAGCGGCGCGCACCTGCGGGTCGAGGACGCCCGGCTGGTGCGGCTGCCCGATCCGGTGCCCGAGGTGTACTTCGGCGGGTCCTCGCCGGTCGCCGGAGAGATCGCCGCCCGGCACGCCGACGTCTACCTCACCTGGGGCGAGCCGCCCGCCCAGGTCGCCGCGAAGATCGCCTGGATCCGGGACCTGGCCGCCCGGCACGGGCGCGCCCTCCGCTTCGGCATCCGGCTGCACGTCATCGCCCGGGACACCGCCGAGTCGGCCTGGGCCGAGGCGCACCGCCTGCTGGCCGGGTTCGACCCCGAGACGGTGCGGTCTGTGCAGGCCGGGCTCGCCCGCAGCGAGTCGGAGGGCCAGCGGCGCATGCTGGCGCTGCACGGCGGCGGCCGGGACGGGCTGGAGATCCACCCCAACCTGTGGGCCGGGATCGGACTGGTGCGCGGTGGCGCGGGCACGGCCCTGGTCGGCAGCCACCGGGAGGTGGCGGAGCGGATCAAGGAGTACCACGCCCTGGGCATCGACGAGTTCGTCCTGTCCGGCTATCCGCATCTGGAGGAGGCGTACTGGTTCGGGGAGGGCGTCCTGCCGCTGCTGGCCGCCGAGGGACTGTGGCGGCACCCGGCCGGGGCCCGGCAGGGCGGGCCGGTGGAGGCGGCGGCCGCGAGCTGACCCCGCCGCGGCCGCGCGGCACGCTCCGGCCCGAAGGCACTTCCATGGGCACCTCCGTACGCGCCTCCGTACGCGCCTCCGTACGCGCCTCCGTACGCGCCTCCGTACGCGCCTCCGGGCGCGGCCCGCGGGCGCGGCCGCCACTCGCTTGACTACTCTTGTGTAGACGGTTCACTGGAGTGCAGGCGAGAACGGGGTGAGGGACCTTCCCATGACGGACGCGAAGGACGAGCGCAGACCGGCCGGTGAGCTGGAGGCCGGTGTGCTGGCCGTCCTGTGGGCCGCCGACTCGCCCCGGACACCGGGCGAGGTCCAGCAGAGCCTGGCCGCCGACCTGGCCCGCACCACGGTGACGACGATCCTGACCCGGCTGCACGAGAAGGGCGTGGTCGGGCGGCGCCGCCAGGGACGCGGCTACGCCTACTACCCGGTGCAGGACGCGCACGGGCTGACCGCCCGCCGTATGCACACCGAACTCGACCGGGACACCGACCGCGAGACCGTGCTCGCTCGCTTCGTCGCCCAGCTCAGCCCCGACGACGAGCGGATCCTGCGCGATCTGCTGGAACCGGACGAGCGATGACCGCGCCGCTGCTCCTGCTCCTGCCGCTGCTGCTGCCGTGCGCGGCACCGGCCCTGGCCCGGCGCGCGGGCGACCGGCTCGCGCCCGGGGCGGCGCTGTGGGTGCTCACCACCGCCGCCGTGGTCCTCGCGGGCTGCTCGTCGGCCGCGCTCGGCGGCTTCGTCCTGACGGGACTGCTCAAGCTGCCCCTCTTCGCCGCCCTGGGCGAACTGGTGCACCCGCTGCGCATCGCTCCCGACGCCGTGGTCGCGCCCGCCGCCGTCGCCGCCGCCGGGGCGCTCGCCGTGTGCGCGGGCGCGCTGGTCCGTACGGTCCGCGCCGAGGTGCGGGCGCTGCGCGCGGCCCGCGCGGCGGCCGGAGGCGTCCCGGCCGCCGGTGACCTGTGCGTCCTCGACTCGCCGTACCCGGACGCGTACGCCCTGCCCGGCCGCCCGCACCGCATCGTCGTCACCACCGCGATGCTGCGCAGCCTCGACGCCGCCGAGCGCGAGGTGCTGTTCGCGCACGAGCGGGCGCACAACCGCGGCGGTCACCACTGGTTCCTGGCCGCCGCCGAACTCGCCGCGCACTGCCATCCGGCGCTGCGCCCGGTGCGCGAGGCCGTGCGGCTCGCCGCCGAGCGGGCCGCCGACGAGGCCGCCGCCGCGGCCGTGGGGGACCGGCGGCTCGCCGCGCGTGCCGTCGCCCGCGCCGCGCTCGCCGGGCAGCGGTCCCGCTCGGCCCGCCCGCGCTCCGCGCCCGCCGCCGGCTCCGGACCGGTGCCGCGCCGGGTCACCGCGCTCCTGGCGGCCCCCCACGTCCCCGGCCGGGCCGCGACCCGGACCGCCGCGCTGCTGCTGGCCTGCGCCGCCCTGTCCTTCGGCGCCTCGGCCACCGGGGCGCTCGACGTCCACCACCGGGTGGAGGTCGCCCAGGGCGAAGCGTCCCGCTGACCTTCCGCCGCCTTCCGCCGCCTTCCGCCCCACCGTGCCGGGGCGACTGGCGCGGCGGTGGGTTTTACGTATAACCTCACCCGTCATCCGCCACCGTGGTCCGCCACCGGCCACCGCCACCGTGGTCCGCCCGCTCCGAAAGGCACCGATGAGACGCCTCGCCCTGGTCACCCTCGTCGTCGACGACTACGACGAGGCGATCCGCTTCTACACCGAGGCCCTGGGCTTCCGCCTCATCGAGGACGCCCCGCGCCCGGACGGTTCCCGGTGGGTCGTCGTCGCCCCGGGCGAGGACGACCACGCGGGCGCCCTGCTGCTGGCCCGCGCCAAGGGGGACACCCAGCGGGCCCGCGTCGGCGACCAGACCGGCGGACGCGTCGGGTTCTTCCTGCACACCGACGACTTCGCCCGCGACCACGCCCGGATGCGGGCGGCGGGCGTGACCTTCCTGGAGGAGCCGCGCCACGAGCCGTACGGCAGCGTCGCCGTCTTCCAGGACCTCTACGGCAACCGCTGGGACCTGCTCCAGCCCGCCGCCCCGTGACCCTGCCCCGCACCCCCGCACACCCCCTCACCCGCCCTGCACCCGCCGAGGAAAGACCGCCCATGACCGCCGCGCGCATCGACACCGAGACCCTCCGCAGCCTGCCCAAGGCCGTGCTGCACGACCACCTCGACGGCGGCCTGCGCCCCGCCACCGTCGTCGAACTCGCCGAGGCGGCCGGTCACACCCTGCCCACCACCGACCCCGACGAACTGGCCGCCTGGTACGTCGAGGCGGCCAACTCCGGTGACCTCGTCCGCTACATAGCCACCTTCGAGCACACCCTCGCCGTGATGCAGACCCGCGAGGGGCTGCTGCGCACCGCCGAGGAGTACGTGCTCGACCTGGCCGCCGACGGCGTCGTCTACGGCGAGGTGCGCTACGCCCCCGAGCTGAACACCAGCGGCGGGCTGAGCCTGCGCGAGGTCGTGGAGACCGTGCAGGAGGGCCTGGCCGCGGGTATGGCCAAGGCGGCCGCCGCCGGTACGCCCGTCCGGGTCGGCACCCTGCTGTGCGGCATGCGGATGTTCGACCGTGTCGCCGAGGCCGCCGACCTCGCCGTCGCCTACCGCGACGCGGGCGTCGTCGGCTTCGACATCGCCGGGGCCGAGGACGGCTTCCCGCCCGCCGACCACCTGGCCGCCTTCGAGCACCTGCGCCGCGAGAGCGTGCCGTTCACCATCCACGCCGGTGAGGCCCACGGGCTGCCCAGCATCCACCAGGCCCTCCAGGTGTGCGGCGCCCAGCGGATCGGGCACGGCGTGCGCATCACCGAGGACATCGTGGACGGCAAGCTCGGCCGGCTGGCCGGCTGGGTGCGCGACCGCCGCATCGCCCTGGAGATGTGCCCGACCTCCAACCTCCAGACGGGCGCCGCCGACTCGATCGCCGGGCACCCGATCACCGCGCTGAAGGACCTCGGCTTCCGGGTCACCGTCAACACCGACAACCGGCTGGTCTCCGGCACGACGATGACCCGGGAGATGTCCCTGCTGGTCGAGGAGGCGGGCTGGGGCGTCGAGGACCTGCGCACGGTCACGGTGAACGCCGTCAAGAGCGCGTTCCTCCCGTACGACGAGCGCAAGGCCCTCATCGAGGACGTGATCCTGCCCGGCTACGCGTCCGCGCTCTGAAGCAGCCCCTTGACGTAGGCGGCCTGTCCGACGTGCTGGAGATCGTCGGACAGGACGCTCACCAGGCGCACGCCCAGCGTGACCGGCGGGTCCCAGCGCTCGTCCACGACCCGTTCGAGGTCCTTGGCGGCCAGGCCGCGCAGCGCGCCCAGGCTCTGCTCGTGCACGGCGTCGTAGTACCCGGCCAGCAGGTCCGGTGACGCCACCTCGACCTCGGCCACCTGCTCCGGGCTGTGCCCGTAGCCGGTGTCCAGGCGCGGCAGGCCGAGGCCGAAGCGCCGCTCCCAGCCCTGGGCGAGCCACACCTGCTCCAGGCCGAAGGCGTCCGCGACATGGTCGTCCTGGACCCGGGTGAGGTGCCACAGCAGCCAGGCCACGGAGTTGGCGCCGGGCGCGGGCTGCGCGTTGAGCTGCTGCTCCGTCAGACCGTCGAGGACCGCGTGGACCTCTTCCCGGATGCGGCTGTGGCCGTCGATGAGGATGTCCTTGGCATGCATACGTCCACCATGGCGCATCCGGCGCTCTCACGCGTCCGCGACCCAGCTTCCGTGGAAGCCGAGCGGCACCCGGCCGGGCAGGTGCACCCGGGCCACCGGCTTGCCGGTGAAGTCCTGCGCGGCGAGGATCAGCAGATCGGCGGCGCCCCGGTCCGGGTTGTGCACATAGGCGAGGGTGTACCCGTCGTCCTCGGCGGCCCGCCGGTCCGCCGCGTCGCGCGGCACGAACACCGCCTCGCCCGCCGCCGCGCCGGTCGGCAGCCGGTGCACCTGGGTGCACCCGCGCAGCAGGTCGTGCTTGATCAGCTCGTTGGAGAAGGCGCGGTCGGGCGGGTTGCCGTCCGGCGTCTCGTAGGCCAGCGTCATGTCGGCGGCCGCCGCCGAGTAGCCGTAGCGGTGCCGCCGGGACACCAGCGCCTCGTTCACCCGGGGGAACTCCTGGGGCCTGCCGTCCACGGTCACCCGGCGCACCTCGCCGCGGTGCGGGTCGACCGTCCAGCGCTCCAGGACCGGGTGGCCCGCCCCGTACGGACCGCCCGAGCCGAGCCCGGCGGGATGGAAGGGCGCCGGATAGACCGTCAGGTCGACGATCACACGGCCGCCCTCGTCGTAGGCGTTCAGCGTGTGCGAGTAGTAGGTGGGGTCCGTCCCGATCCAGGTCACCTTTCCGCCCGCCCGGGGCATCAGGCCCACCCGCATGGGGTGCTTCCGGTTCCAGATGTAGGGCACCAGGTCGCCGCGCTCGGCGCCCGCCGGGTCGAAGGTGACCGGCGCGTCGATGATCACGACGTACTTCTCGGTGAGCGCGAAGTCGTGCAGCATCGGCGCGTCCGCCACCGGGATCCGCGTGGTGCGCGAGACCCGCCCCGCCGGGTCGACGACCAGGTGCCGCACATGGTCCCAGGTCGGGTAGTACGCGATGGCGTGCAGCTCCCCGGTGTGCGCGTCGAACTTGGTGTGCGCGGCGAACGCGCCCTCCAGGCTGCCGCGGAAGTCGTAGGTCCCCACCGTGTTCAGCTCGCCGTCCAGCTCGTACGGCAGCGGGCCGCCCTCCTGGAGCGCGAGGATCCGCCCCCGGTGCCCGATCACATGGGTGTTGCACGGGAAGTCGTCCGGCGGCACCGGCCCGGGATAGGGCTCACCGAGCTTCCGCGCCACCTGCGAGGAGCGCACCCACCGGTTGCGGTACCACTCGGCGCGTCCGTCGCGCAGCCGCACCCCGTGCACCATCCCCTCGCCCTGCATCCAGTGGTGCGCCCGCGGGTCCTCCAGGCCCAGCACATTGGGGCCGTTGCGCAGGAAGCGCCCGTTCAGCTCGCGCGGGATGCGGCCGGTGACCGGCAGGTCGAAGGCCGTCAGCTCCTCGGTGACCGGAGTGAACGCCCCTTCCAGGAAGGGGAAGTGACGCTCCGTCGGCTGCCGGTCGGCGGCGGCCGCCGCAGCCGCCGGGAGGCCCGGTGTGCCCAGCAGGCCCGCCGTCGCCGCGACCGCCGCGCCGCCGCGCAGTACGTTCCGCCGTGTGTGCTCCGCCATCGTCCTTGCTCCTGAACGCCGTTGCGGTGAAGGGACGTTCCCGAGTCTGTCGTGCGGCGGCGGTGCGATCAGGAGGGCTGGAACCCCGTCGGGGGTGTAGCCAGCCCCCCTGTTCCCGGGGAACCGAGCAGCGCGATCAGCGCGCGGGCGGCCGGACTCGTGGCCTGCTCGGCGGGGAGCAGTGCGACCGTCTCGTACCGGGTGCCCTCGGCGCCCTCGAACGGCAGCGCGGTGAGCGAGGGCCGCTTGTGCCGGAAGTGCCGGGGCACCACCGCGATGCCCAGGTCCTCGTCGACCAGGTCGAGCAGGCTGTGCACGTCGTTGACCTCCAGGGCCACCGTGCGCCGCACACCGGCGAGGGCGAAGGCCGCGTCCGTGGTGCGGCGCGGACCCCAGTCCGGGTGGAAGTCCACGAACACCTCGCCGCACACCTCCTCGGGGGTGAGCGGGGCGCCCGCCGCCGCGAACCGGTGGCCGGGGTGGCACAGCACGGTCATCGGCTCACCGGCCAGCGGCACCGCGCGCGGCCGGTCGTCCTCCGGCTGGGTCCGGTAGGCGAACGCCAGGTCCAGCCGGCCCGCCGCGACCCCCTCGGCCAGCGCCCCGGAGCCCGCCTGCCGCAGCCGGACCTCCACATCCGGATGGCGCCGCCGGAACGCGGCGAGCAGCCCCGCCACATGCACCCCGGCGATGCACTGCTCGGTGCCCAGCGACAGCGTGCCGCGCAGCACGCCCTGCACCGCGGCCACCGCCTCGTGCGCGGACCGGACCTGTGCGAGGATCCGCTCCGCCTCGCCGAGCAGCGCGCGCCCGGCCTCGGTGAGGGTCACCCGGCGCGTGGTGCGCACGAACAGCGGCGCCCGCAGCTCCCGCTCCAGCGCCCGGATCGACGCCGACAGGCCCGACTGCGAGACCATCAGCCGCTCCGCCGCCCGGGTGAAGTGCTGGTCCTCGGCGACGGCGACGAAGTGCTGGAGATGGCGCAGTTCCATGACTGAGAAGCGTAATCGCTGAATCCGATCGGATTCTCCTGTTGGACCGCTGCCCGCCGCTCGCGCGAGAGTGGGATTCCGGTTCCGCGCCCGAAGGAAGCTCCGCACCCGGAGGAACCGGTCGCCCCGTGCCCCACCCCTCAGGGAGTCGTGTTGTACACCGCCCACCCCGACCGCTACGCCGACCTGCCCTACCGGCGCACCGGACGCAGCGGACTGAAGCTGCCCGCGCTGTCGCTCGGCCTGTGGCACAACTTCGGACCGGACCGCCCGGCCGCCACCCAGCGGGCCATCCTGCGCCGCGCCTTCGACCTCGGGGTCACCCACTTCGACCTGGCCAACAACTACGGTCCGCCGCCCGGCGCCGCCGAGAGCGCGCTCGGCGAGGCGCTGCGCGCCGACTTCGCCCCGTACCGCGACGAACTGGTGATCTCCACCAAGGCCGGCTATCTGATGTGGCCCGGCCCGTACGGCGAATGGGGCTCGCGCAAGTACCTGCTGTCCTCGCTGGACCAGAGCCTGCACCGCATGGGCCTGGACCACGTCGACATCTTCTACTCGCACCGCTTCGACCCGGAGACTCCCCTGGAGGAGACGATGGGCGCCCTGCACTCGGCGGTGCAGCAGGGCAAGGCGCTCTACGTCGGCGTCTCCAACTACTCCGCGGAGCAGACCCGCGAGGCCGCCCGCATCCTCGGGGAGCTGGGCACCCCGCTGCTGATCCACCAGCCCCGCTACTCGATGCTCGACCGCCGCCCCGAGGACGAGGGCCTGCTCGACGCGCTCGACGAGCTCCAGGTCGGCTCCATCGCCTACTCCCCGCTGGAGCAGGGCCTGCTCACCGGCCGCTACCTCGACGGCATCCCCGAGGACTCCCGGGCGGCGAGCGACAGCCCCTTCCTGAACTCGGACGCGGTCACCGGGGAACTGGTGGGCAGGCTCCGCGCGCTGAACGAGATCGCCGCCTCCCGCGGCCAGACGCTGGCCCAGCTCGCGCTGGCCTGGGTGCTGCGCGGCGGCCGGGTCACCTCGGCGCTGGTCGGCGCCAGCAGCCCGGAGCAGCTGGCGGACAGCGTGGCGGCGGCCCGCAACCTCGGCTTCGACGCGGACGAACTGGCCCGGATCGACGCCATCGTGCGCCCGTAACGCGCAGCGCGCCGGTGCAGTACGGCGGCCGTCCGCTCCCCGGAGGCGGACGGCCGCCGCGCCGTGTGCCGGGGCTCCCGGCACGCCGTTCACGCTCCGGCGGGCACCCGGTCGAGGAAGCCCAGCACGGACCTGATGCGGCCCTCGCCGTCCAGGGTGACCACGTCGAACCCGGCGACCGGGGCGGAGCCGTCCGCCTCGCTCACCAGCTCCCAGGAGAAGCGGGCCGTGTCGTGGTGCCCGTCCACGGCGCCGCTGAGCCGGAAGACGAACCCGGGGAACTGCTCGTGCGCCCCCGTGATCAGGGCCGCGATCTGCTCGTGGCCGCGCACCTCGGCCAGCGGGTCGGTGTAGCTGCCGTCCGGCGTCCAGGCGGCGGCCACCGCCTTGCCCAGGGCCTCGGGCCCGCTCGCGTTCCATGCCTCCAGGTAACGGGCGGCGGCGCTCTCGTAACGGTCGGTCTGCGCGGACATGGGAAATCAGCCTCCATCGAGGGCGTCGGTTCTGGTCGGGACCCGGACCCCGGTGACCGGTGGTCCGATGGCTCCACCCTGCCCGGTCTGCGGCGCAGCGGTCGATTACCCGGGAGGTCATGCCGGAGCGGCGGCGAGGGCGCGCGATTCTGGCCATGCGACACGCGGAATATGCCAGGAGACTGGCCAAAAAGTCGTGGTGACACTGTTTCAGGAGTCAACATACTCGACCTCAGGGGCGCACCACCGCACAGGAGCCGTACGGGGAGCCAGGCAAGAACAGCACGCGGACCACCCGACGGGGGAGGAGCAGTGCACGACGAATTCCTGTGCCATGTCACCGGGTACGGCGTGTGCGGCGGCCGCCGCATCGGCGTACCGCTCGGCACCTACCGGGCCCCCACCCTGGCCCTGGCCCTGTGGTGGCTGCGCGACCGCGCCTCCTGGATCGCCGAACGCCTCGACCCCCTCCCCGGCGCCACCCCGTACGTCCCGCCGGGCGCCCTCGTCCCGGTGCCGGACACCGTCCCCGACGTCCCCGGGATCCTGCGCGCCTGGTGCGCCGATCCTCTCCGGCAGGAGCAGGTGGCCGACGAGCTGGCCGGCGGACGCCTGGTGCGGATCGCCGCGGGCGACGAGACCACGGAGTACGAACTGCTCGCCGAGTCGGTGGACGCCCTGCGCATGCAGCGCACCATTCCGGCGCTCCTGCTCCCGATGGGCTGACCGGCCGCCGCGCACCCGGCGGCGCCCGCGCGCAGCAGGTGTACCCGGACTACGCCCGCCCGCCGTCCGGCCCCCGGTCCGGCCCGCCCGCCCCGCGGCGCCGCACCCACCGGGCCGCCGGTGCGCCCGCGAACCCGGCGGCCAGGCCCCACAGCGCGGCCAGACCCAGCGCGCCCCACAGCCGGGGCCGCAGCAGCAGCTCCCCGGACAGCCCGCCGCCCACGTCCCCGATGCCCAGCAGGGACAGCCCGTAGTGGGCCGAGACCCGGCCCGCCAGGCAGACCGTCAGCACCGTCAGCACCAGACCGGCCGCCATGCGCAGGGCGTGCTGCCACGCCCCCGGCGGATCCGGGGACAGATACGCCGCCAGGAACGCGGCGGCCGCCAGCAGCACCACGTCCGCGACCAGCAGCCACCACACACGGCCGTCGTGCTCCGCGAGCGTGCCCAGGTTCAGCGTGGACACGTCCGGTGTGCGCAGCACCTCCTCCAGCACCCGCGGCACCGGAAGCCCGAACGGCCCGTCCACCCGCCCGTTCCAGGTGGCGCCCAGCCCCAGGGTGAAGGCGAGCCAGGCCAGGTTGGGCAGACCGAGCAGGATCAGCGCGAAGGTCCGCGCCGGATGCCCCCGGGTGCCCGCCACCACCAGCGCGACGACCAGCGCCACGGCGACGTACACCAGCAGCAGCGCGACCAGGGCGTGCGCCACCGGCCGGACCCGGGCCGCGAACCACGGCGGCCGCGCGGGCACCGGCGCCGTCCGGGCCGCCAGCAGCGCCAGCGCCAGCACACCCGCCAGCCACAGCAGCCCGAAACCGAGGGTGGGCAGCACCCGGGTGGTGAACCCGACCTCCGGTTCGGCGCCGAACAGCCGGCCGACCTCGCCGAGCACCCCGTCCCCGAGGTCCACGGCGAACCGCTGCCGGGCGGCGAACGCCAGACCGGCCAGCGCCGCGAGCCACAGCACGGCGATCCGGACCGCCCAGCCGGCCGCCTCCCGCACCCCGACGGCGGCCCGGCCGCGCAGCGGGCGCAGGAAGCCCGCGCCGAGCACGAGCGCGCCCGCCAGGGTCACCGACAGGGGCATCACCGTGACCCCGGCGTGCGTCTGCGCCAGCGCGCCCGCGTTCCCCGCCAGGCGGATGCTCCCGCCGACCGCCGCCACCACCGTCGCGGCGGTCACCCGGCCGAAGGCGTTGTCGGGCAGCCCGGCGGCGCCCGCCGCCCACAGCCCCAGCGCGGCCACCACCAGCATGGAGACCAGCGCGGCCAGCACCACGGCGAGAGCCGCCGCCCAGCCGTGACGGGGGGCGGCCGGCGAAACGGAGGACGGCGGCGGGCTCACGGTGCCACGCTAAGCAGCGGCCCCGGTGGCGCGCCCCCCGGAAGGTCCGTCCGCGTCGCCGCGCGGTCCGGACCGCGCGGTGAAGACTGGCGGGCGCGGCACTGGGTATCAGCACTGATGCAGTAACGTCCGGTCGTACCGGCTTCCGAGAGAGAAACGCATGATCGATGACCCGGGCGGGGCAGTGATACCCACTGGTGTCGACATCCCCGTGGAACCGCTGCGGCGGGCTGCCCACTACACCGGTGAACCCGGCTGCATCGCGGACGCGCGCTCCTTCGCCGCGCTCTTCCTCGACCAGCTCAGGAACGAGTGGTGCGCCGAGATCGGCCGCCGCTGCGAGGAGGCGCTGCTGCTGGTGGTGAGCGAGCTGGTCACCAACGCCGACCGGCACAGCCAGGGCCCGTACATCCTCGAACTGGAGGGCACGGACGGCGCGGTGGCCGTCTGCGTGTACGACAGCAGCGCCGCGCTGCCGCGGCGCTATCCGCGCGACCCCGAGCGGATCGGGCGGCACGGTCTGGAGATCGTGCACGCCCTCGCGGCCGAGGTCGGCGCCGAGCGGGTCCCGGTGGGCAAGCGGGTGCGGGCCGTGGTGCGCCTCGGAGACGACTGAACCGGGACGGACCTCGGCCGCCCGGTCCGTCCCCCTTCGTTCCGTTCTCCTCCCGTTGTGGGCCGGTGATTCACCCAGGGCGAAATGCCGCCCCCTTCCGCGGACGGCCAGGGCTCCTAGGCTGAAGCGGTGACCGACCAAGCGCCGAACCAAGCCCGTGTCGTCCCGCTGCGTCCGCCGGCCGCGCACCCGGCGGCCGCCCGGCCCGCGACCGCCCGCGCCCTGCCCGGCCGCCCCGCCGCCGCGCATCCGGCGCCGGGCCGCCCCGCGCCCGGCCGTCCGGGAGCGGACCGCCCGGCGGCGGACCGCCAGGTGCCCGGCCGTCCGGCCGGGCCGGCTCCGGCCGGGCGGCCCGAGCCCGCCGCCGCCCGCGAACCGCTCTGGCGCGACCTCGTCGGCGACGTGCTGCGCCGCGAGCGGCTCGCCCAGGAGCGGACCCTCAAGGACGTCGCCGACGCCGCGCGGATCTCCATGCCCTATCTGTCGGAGATCGAGCGCGGACGCAAGGAGGCGTCCTCGGAGGTGCTGGCCGCCGCCGCCCAGGCCCTCGGCCTCGGCCTCGGCGGGCTGCTGGCCCGGACCCAGGGCGAGCTGGTACGGCTCACCTCCCGGGCCGCGGGCCGCGGCCGGGGCACCGCCGCCCGGCCGGTCACCTCGGTCACGTCGGTCACCTCGGCGTCCGCGGGGTCCGCGGCGCCCGCCCCGCGCGTCGACGGGCTGTGCCTGGCGGCCTGACCGTCCGGTCCCACCGCCCGGCCCGGCGCCTCAGACCGTCGCGAGGCGCCGGGTCAGCACCTGGTCGGCCAGGCCGTACGCCACCGCCTCCCGGGCGGTGAACACCTTGTCGCGGTCCATGTCGGCGCGCAGGGACGCGGCGTCGTGGCCGGTGTGCCGGGACAGCACCTCCTCCACCTGGGAGCGGATCCGGACCATCTCCTTGGCCTGGAGCGCCAGATCCGAGACCGTGCCCTGCCTGCCACCGCTGGCCGGCTGCCCGAGCAGCACCCGCGCGTGCTCCAGCACGAACCGGCGCCCCGGGTCGCCGCCCGCCAGCAGCACCGCCGCCGTGGAGGCGGCCTGCCCCACACAGAACGTGGAGATGGGCGACTGCACGAACGTCATCGCGTCGTAGATCGCCATGAGCGAGGTGAAGGAGCCGCCGGGCGAGTTCAGATAGACCGCGATCTCCTGGTCCGGGTTCGCCGACTCCAGATGGAGCAGCTGCGCGATGACGACATTGGCCACACCGTCGTCGATCTCCGTGCCCAGGAAGACGATCCGCTCGTTCAGCAGCCTGCTGAACACGTCGTAGGACCGCTCGCCCTGCGCGGTGCGCTCGACCACGTACGGAACCGTGTACGACCCCATGGTCACCACCCGGCCCGTCGCCGCGCGGCGGGGCGGACGTCGGCCAGCGACTCCACCACCTGGTCCACCATCCCGTACTCCCTGGCCTGCTCCGCGGTGAACCAGCGGTCCCGGTCGCCGTCCCGCGCGATGGTCTCCTCGCTCTGCCCGGAGTGCTCGGCGGTGAGGCGCTCGATGGTCCGCTTGGTGTGCTCCAGGTTCTGCGCCTGGATCTCGATGTCCGCGGTGGTGCCGCCGATCCCCGCCGACGGCTGGTGCATCATGATCCGTGCGTGCGGCAGCGCGAACCGCTTGCCGCGCGTGCCCACGGTGAGCAGGAACTGCCCCATGCTCGCCGCGAACCCCATGGCCAGCGTCGACACGTCGTTGGGGACGAGCCGCATCGTGTCGTAGATGGCGAGGCCCGCGCTGACGGACCCGCCGGGGCTGTTGATGTACAGGCTGATGTCGGCGCGGGGGTCCTCGGCCGACAGCAGCAGCAACTGGGCGCAGACCCGGTTGGCCGACACCTCGTCGACCTGGGTGCCCAGGAACACGATCCGCTGCGCGAGCAGCAGGCTCGCCAGATGGTCGTCGAAGCGGCTGGGCGGCGTCTCGCCGTCCTGGGCGCGCGGGGGCGGGGCGGTGCGCGGAGTCATCGCGTCTCCTCCTCGTGGTGGGGAATGCCGTCGGCTCCACTGTCGGCCGCGGGCGGGGCGCGGCGGCCCTTTCTCTGCCGGTGGCAGATTCGCCACCGGCAGAGCGGACCGGACAGCGCGGACCGGACAGAGCGACCCGGGCCGGGCCGGCCCGGTGCGGCGCGGCGCGGGCCCGGCGGAGGACCCGGCGCAAAGATGTCCCGGCCGAGCGATGAGTTCCGGGATGCCGCACGGTCGATACAGACGACCGCGTTCCCGCACCCCCAGGAGGAGACCCGTGAGCACCGAAGGATTCACCACCTGCCTCTGGTTCGACGGCACGGCCGAGGAGGCCGCCCACTACTACGTCTCGGTCTTCAAGAACTCCGGCATCGGCCGGATCAGCCGCTCCACGGAGGCCGGGCCCGGCCCCGCCGGTTCGGTCGTCGCCGTGGAGTTCATCGCCCACGGCCACCGGTTCCTGGCGCTGAACGGCGGCCCGCAGTTCACGTTCAGCGAGGCGATCTCCTTCCAGATCCACTGCGCCGACCAGAAGGAGGTCGACCACTACTGGTCCAGGCTCACCGACGACGGCGGCGAAGCGGGCCCGTGCGGCTGGCTCAAGGACCGGTACGGGGTCTCCTGGCAGGTCGTGCCGGACGGGCTCGTCGACCTGATCGGCGACCCCGACCCGGAGAAGGCGGCCCGCACCACCCGGGCCATGCTGGCGATGGGCAAGCTCGACATCGCCGCCCTGCGGCGGGCCCACGCGGGGGAGTAGCCGTCGGCCGCGCGGTGCGGGCCGTCTCGGCGCGCGGCCCACCGCCGCTCTGGCTAGCGTGAGAACCCGTACGCACGCGCGCCCACGCGCCCGTGCCCGTGCGCCCGCGCACGCACCCGTCACCGAAACGTACCCGTCACCGAACCGGAGAGGGCGGCAGCCATGCCCGTACGACCTGAGGGAACCCCCTGCTGGGCCGACGCGATGTTCAGCGACGTCGAGGCGGCCAAGACCTTCTACGGCGAGGTCCTGGGCTGGACCTTCGGCGAGTCCTCCGCGCGGTTCGGCCACTACACGCAGGCGTACGCGGACGGCGGGGCCGTGGCGGCCGTCGTCCCGCCGATGCCCGGCCAGGAGGGGCAGGCGCAGTGGTGCCTGTACTTCGCCTCGCCCGACGCGGAGGCCACCGCGCGCCGCATCCGCGAACACGGCGGCGACGTGCTCCTGGAGCCGATGCGGGTCGGTGACTTCGGCACCATGTGCCTGGCCCGCGAGCCCAGCGGCGCCGTGTTCGGTGTGTGGCAGAGCGGCACCCACGAGGGCTTCGGGGCCACCGGCGTCCCCGGCGCCTACTGCTGGGCCGAACTCTTCACCCGCGAGCCGGAGAAGGCGGACGCCTTCCTCACCTCCGTCTTCGGCTACACCGCACGGCGGATCGAGGACGAGGCGATCGACTTCAGCGTCTACGACCTGAACGGTGAGACGGTGCTCGGCCGGATGCGGATGACCGACGACTTCCCGCCCCAGGTGCCCTCCTATCTGAACGTGTACTTCACGGTCGCCGACTGCGACGCCGCGGTGTCCGCCGCGACCCGCCTCGGCGGCGCGGTGCGCTTCGGCCCGACGGACACCCCCTTCGGCCGGTTCGCGGTGCTCGCCGATCCCCAGGGCGCCCACTTCTCCGTGATCGACATCACCCGCACCCAGGGGGAGAAGCCGCAGGTCGAGGACGCTTCTTAGACGGTCCACGGGCGACGGCACGGGGCCGGTCCGGACCGTGGCATCATCGAGCCCATGCGTGAACGAGTGGTGGCCGCGTGCGACGGGGCCTCGAAGGGCAATCCGGGACCGGCGGGCTGGGCGTGGGTCGTCTCCGACGACGCCGGGACCGCGGTCCGCTGGGAGGCCGGTGCGCTCGGCACCGCCACCAACAACGTCGCCGAACTGACCGCGCTGGAGCGGCTGCTCGCGGCCACCGACCCGGCCGTGCCGCTGGAAGTGCGCATGGACTCGCAGTACGCGATGAAGGCCGTCACCACCTGGCTGCCCGGCTGGAAGCGCAACGGGTGGAAGACGGCCGCGGGCAAGCCCGTCGCCAACCAGGAGCTGGTCGTGCGCATCGACACCCTGCTGGAGGGGCGCCCGGTCGAGTTCCGTTACGTGCCCGCCCACCAGGTCGACGGCGACCCGCTCAACGACTTCGCCGACCGCGCCGCCAGCCAGGCCGCCCGCGTGCAGGAACCGGCCGGCAGCGCCCTCGGCTCCCCGGAGCCTCCGGCCTCGCCGGACACCCCCAAGGCCGCGCCCCGCCGGAAGGCACCCGCCCGCCGCACCGCGGGCGGCGGCGCCTCCTCCGGCTCCGCCCGCACCATCAAGGCGAAGTTCCCCGGCCGCTGCCTGTGCGGACGCTCCTACGCCGCCGGTGAGTCCATCGCCAAGAACGACCAGGGCTGGGGCCACCCGGAGTGCCGCACCGTGCAGGTGTGAGCGGCGCGGGCCACGAGAGGACCCATGACGGTGCGTGATCGCACGCACCGTCTCTGTTACCTTTCGTTGCCCATCGACCGCTCTCGGTAGTCCTCAGGGGTGTGCGTGAAGGTCGCCTGCGTCGGCGGCGGGCCCGCCGGCCTGTATCTGTCCGTCCTGCTCAAGCGGCAGGACCCGTCCCACGACATCACCGTCCACGAACGCGGCCCCGAGGGCTCCACCTACGGCTGGGGCGTCACCTACTGGCAGGGCCTGCTCGACCTGATGCGGGCGCACGACCCCGAGTCGGCCCGCGCCGTCGAGGCGCACTCCGTCCGCTGGCGCGACGGCGTCGCCCACATCGGGGACTCCACCACCCGGCACCGCGGCGACCAGGGCTTCGGCATCGGCCGGCACCGGCTCCTGGAGATCCTCACCGACCGGGCCCGCGCCCTCGGCGTACGGGTCGAGTTCGAGAGCCGGGTGACCGCCGCCGACCCGCCCGCCGCCGATCTGGTGGTCGCCGCCGACGGCGTGCACAGCGCGCTGCGCGACCGGCACGCCGACCACTTCGGCACCCGCCTCCACCTCGGCCGCAACCGCTACCTCTGGCTCGGCACCACCAAGGTCTTCGACGCCTTCACCTTCGCCTTCGTCCCGAGCGCGCACGGCTGGATCTGGTGCTACGGCTACGGGTACGGCGCCACGCACAGCACCTGTGTCGTCGAGTGCGCCCCGGAGACCTTCACCGGTCTCGGCCTCGACCGGCTCGCCGAGGCCGACGCGCTCGCCCTGCTGGAGGGGCTGTTCGCCGGGGTGCTCGACGGGCACCGGCTGACCGGCCGCGGCACGGACGGCGCCGACAGCCCCTGGCTCACCTTCCGCACCCTCACCAACCGCACCTGGTACCGGGACAACCTCGTCCTGCTCGGCGACGCCGCCCACACCACCCACTACTCCGTCGGCGCGGGCACCACCCTCGCCCTGGAGGACGCGATCTGCCTGGCCGGGGCGCTGCGCACCCACCCCGGTCTCCCGCAGGCCCTCGCCGCCTACCAGCGCGAACGGCAGTCGGCCCTGCTGCCCGTGCAGAGCGCGGCCCGGCACAGCGCCCAGTGGTACGAGAACCTGCCCCGCTACATCCACCTGCCCCCGCACCGGATGTTCGCGCTGCTCGGCCAGCGCCACTCGCCCCTGCTGCCGTACGTCCCGCCGCAGCTCTACTACGGCCTGGACAAGGCGGCCGGACGGCTGACGGCGCTGCGCCGCCTCAAGCGGTGGCTCGGGCCCCGGCTCGCGCGGACGGTGCAGGCGCGCTCCCTGAGCCGCTGAACCGCCGGTCCACCGGGCCGGGCGGGAGCCGCCGGTCCGCCGGGCCGGGTGACAGACTGACGCCATGAACGAACGTGAATTCGGCAGGTCGCACCAGCATGCCTCGGTCGTCGGGCTGGGCACCTGGCAACTGGGCGCCGACTGGGGCGACGTCGACGACAAGGAAGCCCTCGCCGTACTGGAGGCGGCGGCCGAGTCGGGGGTGACCTTCTTCGACACGGCCGACGTCTACGGCGACGGACGCAGCGAGCAGACCATCGCCACCTTCCTCGGCTCCCGCCCCGATCTGCACGTCCTGGTCGCGACCAAGATGGGCCGACGCGTCGAGCAGATCCCCGAGAACTACGTCCTGGACAACTTCCGCTCCTGGAACGACCGTTCGCGCCGCAACCTCGGCGTGGACCGGATCGACCTGGTGCAGCTGCACTGCCCGCCGACGCCCGTGTACTCCCGCGACGAGGTGTTCGACGCGCTCGACACGCTCGTCGAGGAGGAGCGCGTCGCCGCGTACGGCGTCAGCGTGGAGACCTGCGCCGAGGCGCTGACGGCGATCGCCCGGCCGAACGTGGCCAGTGTGCAGATCATCCTCAACCCGTTCCGCATGAAGCCGCTGAACGAGGTGCTGCCCGCCGCGCGGGAGGCGGGCGTCGGTGTCATCGCGCGCGTCCCGCTCGCCTCCGGCCTGCTGTCGGGCAAGTACACCAAGGACACCGTCTTCCCCGCCAACGACCACCGCACCTTCAACCGGCACGGCGAGTCGTTCGACCAGGGCGAGACCTTCTCCGGCGTGGACTGGGCCACCGGCGTGGAGGCCGCCGCCGAGTTCGCCGCGCTGGCCCCCGAGGGCTGCACCCCCGCCCAGCTCGCCCTGCGCTGGATCGTCCAGCAGCCCGGCGTCACCACCGTCATCCCCGGCGCCCGCTCCCCGGAGCAGGCCCGCGCCAACGCCGCCGCCGGCAAGCTCCCGCCGCTGCCGCAGGAGACCCTGACGGCGATCCGCGACCTGTACGAGCACCGGATCAAGGACCAGGTCGAAGGCCGCTGGTAGCCACCGGTGCCGTACGCGCCGGGTCCGCCCGGCGCGTACGGCGGCTCCGGCACGGCGGCGCCGGGGATCGGTGAACCCGGCCTCCGAGTCCGAGTCCGAGTCCGGGTACGGCGACGGCCGCGTCCCGGTCGGTGTCGTGGCAGACCGGGAGCGGTCCGACACGCGGCCTGCCCTGCCCGCCGTGCCCGGCCGGCTCGCAGGACCGCCCGCCCGAGACGGTGACACCGACGGGCGGCGGCTGGTCCGGCAGGTCCCACAGCCGGGCCGGCTCCACGCCGAAGTGCGCCCCGTGCCGGGTCAGCTGACCGCCCCCGAACAGCGCCCGGATGATCCCGACGGCCCCTTCGAGACGCTCGTGCCGTACGTCCACGGTGGGCCAGCGCCGCCGCCCCCGTGCTCGTTGAGGTTCTCGCCCGCGCCCAGCACGCTCCACGCGTACGGTGCGTGACCCCGGGAGCGCGGCCACGGAAAGCAGTGGCCGGGAAACGGCCCGCTCCGCCCCCGCTCAGCGCAGCCCGAAGCGGTCGGCCCAGGCCATGATGTCGTCGGTCGTGGCGTTGCCGCCGCACACCACGAGGCCGAGCCGGGCGTCGGCGCCGACCCGCTCGCGCACCTGCCGGGCGGCCGGCAGCAGACAGCCGGCCGCGGGCTCCGCCCACACCTTGGCGTGCTCGGCGAGTTCGAGGCAGCCTCGCACGGCCTCCGCGTCCGGCACCACGAGCACCTCCTCGACCAGGGCCGCCGCGTGTTCGTACGTCAGCTCCGACACGGCCGGGGCGCTCAGCGTCGTGACGACCGAGGACAGCGCGACCGGCACCGGACCGCCCGCCGCCAGCGCCCGCGACAGGGCCTCGGCGCCCTCGGTCTCCACGCCCCACACCCGCACCCCGGGCCGCAGCGCCCGCAGCGCGGTCGCCACACCGGCGATCAGCCCGCCGCCGCCCACGCTGACCAGGACGTCCGTGAGCGGACCGGCGTCCTGGGCGAACTCCAGGCCCACGGTGCCCTGCCCGGCGATCACCACCGGATCGTCGAAGGGGTGCACGAGCGTCAGACCCTCGTCCCGCAGCCGCGCGGCCGTCGCGAACGCCTCGTCCATGCCGTCGGTCAGCCGCAGCGCCGCGCCGCTCTCCTCCGCGATGCGCAGCGAGCGGGCCGGGGCCGAGCGGGGCATGACCACCGTGGCCTTCACCTCCAGCGCGGCGGCCATCACCGCGAGCGCGATGCCGTGGTTGCCGCCGCTGACGGCCACCACGCCCGCCGCGTGCTCCGCCTCGCTCAGCGAGAGCAGCTTCGCCGTCGCGCCGCGCGCCTTGAACGAGCCGGTGCGCTGCAACAGCTCCAGCTTCGCGGTCACCGGGGCACCGAGCAGCGCGGACAGACCCGGGCTCGGCACGGTCGGGGTGCGCACCACATGAGCGGCGATCCGCTCGGCCGCGCTGTCGATCTCCGAGATGCCGATCACGGCGGTCCACCTTCCGGCGCGGGGGAGGGCCGGGGTCCGCGCCACCCCGACCCTCACCCGCCGGGGCCCCGCAGGTCAACCGGCGTCCGCCGCCGCCCGCGCCCGGGGCGGCTCAGTGCTGCTGCGCCTTCTGCGGGGTCGCCTCGCTGGGCCGCACGATGACATGGCCCTCGCCCTGGAGCATCAGCTGCACGGCCTCGCCGGAGCCGCCGCGCAGCATCGAGCCGATGGACTGCGAGCGGTGCAGCGACGTCTGGAGGCGGGCGGTCCAGCCGACGACCGCGTCGGTGTCGACGTACACCGGCAGCTCGGGCGTGACCGGTATGACGAGCGGGTTGCCCTCGCAGGCGAGACCGAGCGTGCCCTGCCCGGTGAAGACGGTGTTGAACAGCCCGCCGCCCGCGATGCCCGAGCCCTTGACTGTCTTGATCTGGTACGCCAGCGACGCGTCGAAGCACAGGACGTTGCGCCCGTTGACGGTGAACTCGTCACCGCCGTCGAGGCGGATGAGGAAGCAGTTCTGCGCCTCGTGCGCGAACCAGGCCTCGCCCTGCCCGCGCACCGACATCAGCGGCAGGCCCTCCCCGGTGACCGCGCGCTTGAGCATGCCGCCCACGCCCTGGCCCTTGCGCTCGAACTGGAGGCTGCCGCGCCAGGCCACCATGGCGCCCTGGCGGGCCAGCATCTCCCCGTTCACCACATAGCGGATGCACTTGGCGTTCTCGACGGACATGCCCGGCGCGGTCGCGGGCCGCACCACGTGCTCTTGCGAAAAAAGGTCACCTTGCATGGGGGCATCCTGGCCCGGAACAGGTGCCTCCGCCAAGATCGACGGGCAACGGGTTCACCGCACCCGGGCCCGCTTGCCGCAGAACACCGGCTCCAGCGTGCGCAGCATGGTCGCCTGCACCGCGCCGTTGTTGGAGGTGTTGACGACCGCCGTGTAACTGCGCAGCCCGTGCTCGCCGGTGAAGGCATAGGTGTAGAAACCCTGGACCGCGCCGGTGTGCCCGTACACGGAGATCCCGCAGGACAGGTCGCGGCGGCGCAGCCCGAGCCCGTAGCCCTGACCGGTGCCGGCCGGGAACCAGCGCCGCATCTCGGCCAGTTGCGCGGCGGGCAGCAGCCGGCCGCCGAGCAGCGCCGAGAGGAAGGTGTTCAGATCGCGGGCGGAGGAGATGAGCGCGCCCGCGCTCTGGGCCCACGACACCGTCTGCTCGGTGGCGTCCACCAGGGCGCCGCCCGGCTCGTCCGGGGTGAGGTAGCCGTGCGCGTGGCGGCCGGGGATCGCGGTGCCGGGGTGCACGTAGAACGTGTCGGCCAGCTTCAGCGGTCCGATGATCCGGTCCTCGTACGCGGTGCGCACCGGCTCGCCCGTCAGCTTCTCGATGAGCAGCCCGGCGACGACGTAGTTGGTGTTGGAGTAGGAGTAGGCGGCGCCGGGCGTGCCGGTGAGCGGATGCCGCAGGGACCGCGCGACCAGCTCGCGCAGGGTGAAGACCTTGGTGCGCACCGCCTCGAAGCCGGGCACGGTACGGGCGAACAGGTCCTCGGTGTAGTCGTACAGACCGCTGCGGTGGCCGAGCACGTGCCGCACGGTGATCCGCGCGTCGGGCAGCAGGCCGGGCAGGTAGTGGTCGACGGAGGTGTCGAGCCGCAGCCTGCCCTCGGCGACGAGCTGGAGCAGGACGACGGCCGAGAAGGTCTTGGTGACACTGCCGATGCGGAACCGGTCCGCGGTGTCCATGGCCTCGGCGTCCGCGCGGTCGGCGACGCCCTCGGCGAGCCGGTGCGCGGTGGCCGGGCCGTCGTAGGACGTGCGGTGGTCGTCGATCCGTGCCGCGGCGCCGGGCGCGCCCTGGCCGAGCGCGGTGCGCAGGAGCGCGTCCAGTCCGGCGGTGTCGGGTGCGGGCGCGGGGGTGGGCGCGGTGCCGCGGGCGTGGGCCGGGGCCGGGGCGGGCGGCGGCGCGGGCCGGGCCTCCGGCGGGCCGCCCGCCGCCCGCGCCGGTCCCGCGAGCAGGCTCAGCGCCAGTGACCCGAGCACCGCGCCCGTGCACATCGTCCTCCGTGCGGCCATACGATCCGGCTCCCGTCGTCGTCGGGGCGCGGGCCGCGGGACGCGAGCGTCGGTGCGCGGCCCGTGCGAGGTTGATCACATTCAGGCAGCGCAACCATCTCGCACCGTGTCACATCTCTACCGACGACACACAGTTGGTCACTCGTCGATCACCGTGTGGGACGGAATTGGCAAAGGATTGCCATGAACGGCGTGGAATGGATCATTCGCGCTTTACATGTGCATGGCTTGCCCACAAGGGTTTCTTTCCGGGGCCCGACCAGCCCTCATGGCGCAACCGCGCCATGCGTCGGGGCGGTTGGCGATCCCGGCCGCCTTCACCCACGAAGGATCCCTCAAGAGTGCACAGACCCCACATACGCAGCGTGGCGGTCGCCGTCGCCGCGACGACGGCCGTCACGTGCCTGGCCGGCCCGGCACTGGCCGCCCCCGTCAAGGGGCCGGACCGTACGGCGTCGGCCGCCCGCACCTCCACCGCGGCGGTGGTGGCCGCGGCCCGCGCCGCCGCCTTCGCCCACGCGTCGGCGACCGGTGTCGTCCCGGGGGACGAACTGCGCGCCCAGGACGTACTGGCCGACCCCGAGGGTGCCCGCCACGTCCGCTTCGTCCGCACCCACCAGGGCCTGCCGGTGCTCGGCGGCGACCTCGTCGTCCACCTGGCCCGCACCCTGGCGTACACCGGGGTCACCCGGGCCGCCGACCGGGCCGTCAGGCCCGCCACCACCAAGGCCGCGGTGACGCCCGGCCAGGCCGCGGCGAAGGCGGCCGCCGTCGCCGAGGGCGACGCGGGCACCGCACAGCTCGTGGTGGACGCCCGCGGCGGCGCCACGGCACTCGCCTACCAGGTGCGGGTCACCCACAGCGCCACCACCCAGGGCGCCCGCTCGCGCACCGTCGTCATCGACGCCGCCACCGGCGCCGTGCGCAGCAACACGCCCGACAGCGACGAGTTCGTGTCGCCCGCGCTGCGCGCCACCCTGAGCCGCCAGGGTCAGCTCCCGGCGACGGGCAGCCTCCCGCCGTCCGGCTCGCTCGGCAGCCTCAGCCGCACCTCGGCCTCCTCCGGGCGCTTTCCGCGCACCTCGACGGGCAGCGGCGCCTCCCTGTTCGTCGGGCCGGTCGCGCTGACCACCACCCAGACCTCCCGGACCGGCTTCGTCCTGGCCGACCCCAGCCGCTACGGCACGGAGACCCGGGACGCCAAGAACCAGCTCCAGGAGAACTTCGCGCGCGGCACGAAGATCACCAGCACCACCAACCGGTGGGGCAACGGGGCGGTGTCCAACCGCACCACCGCCGCCGTCGACGCCCAGTACGGCATCACCAAGACGCTGGACTTCTACCAGAAGACGTTCGGGCGCAAGGGCATCGAGAACAACTCCAAGGGCGCCAAGGCCATGGTGCACTTCGGCAGCCGCATCGGCAACGCCTTCTGGGACCCGACGTGCGACTGCATGCTCTACGGTGACGGCGACGGCCAGACGTTCAAGCAGCCGCTCGTCGCCCTCGACGTCACCGGTCACGAGCTGACGCACGGCGTGGTGGACTCCACCGCCCGGCTGGAGCCCACCCGCGTGGACGCGGCGGGCAACCAGTACGGCGAACCGGGTTCGCTCAACGAGTCGCTCGCCGACATCTTCGGCTCCAACGTCGAGTTCTTCGCCAACAACGCCAAGAACCCGCCGAACTATCTGCTGGGCGAGAAGCTGGGCCTGGCGCAGAAGTTCCTGCGCCGCCTCGACCACCCGTCCCTGGACAAGCTGGAGGGCGCCATCGACTACTGGTCGCCCGAGGTGTACTACACCGAGGTGCACGCCGGTTCCGGTGTCTCCTCGCACGCGTACTACCTGCTCGCCGAGGGCAGCGGCCGCAAGACGATCGGTGGCGTCGCCTACGACTCGCCGACCTACGGCGGTCTGTCGGTCACCGGCATCGGCCGGGCCAAGGCCACCGCCGTCTACTACCGGGCGCTGACCCGCTACATGGTCTCCACGACCGACTTCCACGACGCGCGGCTCGCCACGCTCCAGGCGGCCAAGGACCTGTACGGCGCGAACAGCACCGAGTACCGGACGGTCGACCAGTCGTGGGCGGCGGTCAACGTCACCGCCGCCAACACCCCGGCGGCCCGTCCCTGACACGGACCCGCACGCAGCACCGGATGCCCCGCCCCCGGCGGGGCATCCGCGTCCCCGGCCCCAGAGGCTCGGCGCAGGGTCCGCCAGGCTGAGCGCAGGATCCGCCGGGCTCAGCGCAGGATCCGCGCCCAGTCGGGCGGTACCCGCCCGGCCGGTCCCGGCACGGGCTGGTCCGCCGGATGCGCCAGCGGCGGCGCCAGGTCGGTGCCCGGCTCGTACAGTTCGTCCGCCGCGTAGTCCCAGAACCAGTCCTCGCCCGGCTCGTAACTGCGGATCACCGGATGGCCGGTGGCCCGGTAGTGGGCGGTGGCGTGGCGTGCGGGGGAGTCGTCGCAGCAGCCGACGTGCCCGCAGCGCGCACAGCGCCGCAGATGAAACCACCAGCCGTCCGCGGCCTCGCACTCCGCGCAGCCCGGACCGCTCGGCGGGACCTCCGGGTCGACCCGGAGATCCGGACCGGCGCCTCTGCTCATCCCGTCCCCTCTGTTGCCCCTCGTGTCCCTTGTGCCTCCTGCGCAGGGCGCAGCGCCCTGCCGTCGCCGTCCGTCGCGTTCAGCGGCAGCAGCACCGCGAACCGGGTGTCGCCCGGCGCCGACTCCACCGCGAGGCTCCCGTGGTGCTTGTTGACCACGATCCGCCAGGAGATGTCGAGACCGAGCCCGGTGCCCTGACCGACCGGCTTGGTGGTGAAGAACGGGTCGAAGATGCGGTCCCGGATCTCCGCGGGCACTCCGGGACCGGTGTCCCGGAACTCCACGAGCAACTGCTCGCCCTGGCGTGCCGTCCGCACGGTCAGCGTGCCCTCGCCGCCCGCGCCGCCCATGGCCGAGACGGCGTTGTCGATCAGATTGGTCCACACCTGGTTCAACTCGGCCGGATAGGCGGGGATCCGCGGCAGCGTCCGGTCGTACTCCTTGACCACCCTGATCCGCGGACCCGTCTTGCCCGACAGCATCAGCAGCGTGCTGTCCAGCAGTTCGTGCACGTCGGCGACCTGGTAGGGGGCCCGGTCGAGCTGGGAGTACTGCTTGGCGGCGTCCACGAGCCGGGAGACCCGCGTGGTGGAGTCCGCTATCTCGTCCATCAGCAGCTCGGTCTCCACCGTGTACGACAGCCACCCCACCGCGCCGGGCAGGATGTCCTCGCCGACCGCCGCCACGACCTGCTCCAGCCAGTCCACGTCGAGCCCGGCCTGCACGAACACCGGCGCGAGCTGCCAGCCGTAGTCGATGCCGTGCTCCTCCAGCCAGTCGGTGAGCAGGTCCTCCCGGTCGGTGGTCTCCAGCGGACTGAGCACCGGCGCCTTGGCGACCCGCTCCGCCGTGCGCTCCTGGATCTCGATCAGATGCGTCAACTGCTCGGGGGTGAAAGGGCCTTCGGCGATCACCGCGAGCTTGTGCCGCATCTTCGCGACCCGCTCGCGCAGCGCCGCCGTGGCCCGCACCGCCGCGGCCGCTGGATTGTTCAGCTCGTGCGTGAGCCCCGCGGACAGCGAGCCCAGCGCCAGCAGCCGCTCGCGCTGCCCCACCGCCGCCTGGGTGTTCTTCGAACCGAAGAACAGCCCCTCCAGCAGATGCACCGACATCGGGAACCACTCGCGCATGATGCTCGCGAACGTGTCGGCGGGCAGCACGAAGAACCGCGTCGGCTCGGTCACCCGCATCGAGTTCTGGTACACCTGCCGCACCCGGTCCCCGATGTACGCCTGCACCGCGCCCGAGTACACCCCGCGCTGCGAGGTCCGGGCGATCTCCACGTCGTCGTCGCCGACCCGCCGGGAGTGCACCACCGTCCCCTCGATCATCACGAAGAAACAGGTGGCCGGATCACCCTCGCGGTACACCGGGCCCGGCTGGAACAGCTCCACCCGCCCGTCGCTGCACAGCCGCCCCAACTGCTCGGCCGACAGCTCCTCGAACAGGAACAGCGAACCGATCTCCTTGGGGCTGCACGGCACCACGCGCCCGCTCATGACTGCTCCAGATAACGGTGCACCAGCATCACGGCCATCGCTCCCTCTCCGACCGCGGACGCGACCCGCTTGGCCGACTCGGCGCGGGCGTCGCCCGCCACGAACACCCCGGGCACATTGGTCTCCAGGTGGTACGGCGCCCGGTCCGGCTCCCAGCCCGCCGGCGGCCGCCCGTCCCCGGTCAGGTCGGGACCGGCCAGGATGAACCCGTGCTCGTCCCGCAGCACCGTCCCCTCCAGCCAGTCGGTGAGCGGCGCGGCGCCGATGAACACGAACACCCACTGCGCGTCGACCCGTTCGCGTTCCCCGCCGACCACGTCGCGCAGCGTCAGCTGCTCCAGATGGTCCGCGCCGTGCACGGCCTCCACGACCGTGCCGGTGCGCACCGAGATGTTCGGCGCCTCCTCCAACTGCTGGATCAGGTAGTACGACATCGACGCCGACAGCGAGGCGCCGCGCACCAGCAGCGTCACCGACTTCGCGCCCCGGGACAGGTACATCGCCGCCTGTCCCGCCGAGTTGGCGCCGCCCACGATGTACACGTCCTGACCGTGGCAGGACGGCGCCTCGGTCAGCGCCGAACCGTAGAACACCCCGCAGCCGGTGAGGCCGTCGGCGCCGGCCGCCGGGAGCTGCCGGTAGGACACCCCGGTCGCCAGGATCACGCTGTGCGCGGCGACGGCCGACCCGTCGGAGAATCGCACGGTGCGCGCCGCGCCGTTGACCTCCAGGGCGGTCACCTCGCGCGCGGTGAGGATCTCCGCGCCGAACCGCGCCGCCTGGCGCCGCGCCCGGTCGGTCAGCTGGGCGCCGGACACCCCGTCCGGGAAGCCGAGGTAGTTCTCGATCCGTGAACTCTGCCCGGCCTGCCCGCCGGTGGCCGAGCGCTCCACCAGGACGGTGCGCAGCCCCTCGGACGCCCCGTACACGGCCGCGCCGAGACCGGCCGGGCCGCCGCCGATGACGACCAGGTCGTAGAAGTCGGCGGCCGGGGTCGTCGCCAGACCGACCCGGGCGGCCAGCTCCGGGACCTCCGGCTCGACCAGCGGCGTGCCGTCCGGGGTGACCACCAGCGGCAGCCGCTGCCCGTCCTGGCCGGCCGCGCCCAGCAGCTGCCGCCCCTCCGGCTCGTCGGAGGAGTACCAGCGGTAGGGGACCTGGTTGCGGGCCAGGAACTCGCGCACCTCGGAGGAGCGCGCCGACCAGCGGTGCCCCACCACCTTGGTGCTCGGCACCGGCCGGTGGTCGCTGCGCCGCCACGCCTGGAGCAGGTCGTCCAGGACCGGGTACAGCTTCTCCTCGGGCGGGTCCCAGGGCTTGAGCAGGTAGTGGTCCAGATCGACCACGTTGATGGCGTCGATCGCCGCGTTGGTGTCCGCGTACGCGGTCAGCAGCACCCGGCGGGCGCCCGGGTATACGTCCAGGGCCTGTTCGAGGAACTCGATGCCGTTCATGTGCGGCATCCGGTAGTCGGCCAGGATCACCGCGACCAGGTCGCCGCGCAGCTTCAGTTCGCGCAGCGCGCCCAGCGCGGACTCGCCCGACTCCGCCCGCACGATCCGGTACGACTCGCCGTAGCGCCGCCGCAGATCACGGGCGACGGCCCGGGACACCCCCGGATCGTCGTCCACGGTCAGGATGACGGTCCGCACGGCCTCGGCGGCCTGAGTCATAGGTCTCCCACCCCGAGCGGTCGCGACGGGCGGCCCGGTGCCTCCCGTCTTCGAGCCCACGTGCGCCATCGTAGGTGGGCTGCCCCGGGTTCGCCCGAGCGAGCCGGGGACACCGGCACACTCTGGTGTGTCCGGGCCCGCGTCCGTGCCCGGACCCCTTGACCGCGGACCGGCGGGCGCGGCATGGCAGGATCGTCCGGGGGAGTCCGGGTGGATCCCGGGCAAGCGCAGACGCGTGAGGGCGGGCCCGCCCCCGGGCCCACGGCGCAGGGAGGCGGACGGCATGACACGGCCGATCACGGCAGGCGTGGACGGATCGGAGGAGAGCCGCGCCGCACTGGCGTGGGCCGGACGGGAGGCCGAGCGGCGCGGACTGCCGCTGCGTGTCGTGCACGCCTGGCACTTCGAGGTGCACGACGCCTTCGACCTGGGTGACCGCGACGCGCAGCGGCAGCGGGTGCGCGAGATGGCCGACGAGACGGTCCGCGACCTCACCGCCCGCCACCCCGGCCTGGCCGTGACCACCGACCTGGTGGAGGACGAGGCCGCCCCGGCGCTGACCGCCGCGGCGGCCGACGCCGAGGCCCTGGTGCTCGGCTCGCGCGGGCAGGGCGCCCTCGTCGGGTTCCTGGTCGGCTCCGTGGGACAGCAGGTGATCGCCGGGGCCCGCCGGCCGGTCGTCCTGGTCCGGGCCGGTGACGAGCCCGCCGCCGAGGCCGCCGGACGCGAGGTCGTCGTCGGCCAGCACGGCACCGCCGAGGACAGCGCCGAGACGCTGCGCTTCGCCTTCGAGACGGCCGCCGCCCGCGGCGCCACCATCCGCGCGGTGCGCGCCTGGACGCTGCCGCCGGTCTTCGCCTACAGCCCCGGCTCGCTCAAGCTCCTGGACGAGGCCGGCGGCCTGGAGCCGTACGAGCGCAAGGCGCTCACCGAGGCGCTGCGGCCCTGGCGGGAGCGGTTCCCGGACGTCCCCGTCGTCGAGCACGTGGAGATGGGCAGCGCCGGGCAGGTGCTGCTGGCGACGGCCGGACACGCCCAGCTCGTGGTCGTGGGCCGCCGCGCCCGCCGTACCGCGGTGGGCGCGCGGATCGGCTCCGTCGCCCACGGCGTGCTGCACCACGCCGGATGCCCGGTGGCGGTCGTCCCGCACGAGTGAGCCGGAGCCCGGCGCCCCCTCAGGGAGCGGGCGCCGGGTCCTCCTCCGGCTCCGTCGGCTCCAGCGTGGCGCGCGCCTTGGGCAGCACATGGCGCACATAGTCCTCGACCACGGTGTCCAGGGCGATGTCGTGCTGCGCGCGCTCGGACAGGTACCAGCGGTGCTCCAGCAGCTCGTGGTAGATCTCGGCCGGGTCCATGGAGCCGCGCAGCTCGGGCGGCACCTCGCGCACGGTGGGCCGGAACACCTCGCGCACCCAGCGGTGGGCCAGCACCTCGGGGCGGGCGGAGAGGGGGTCGCCCGGGGCGTAGTCGTCCTGGGTGGCCATCCAGCTCTCCAGGTCGGTCAGCAGCCGCCGCGCCTGGTTCTCCTCGGTGTCCAGGCCGGTCAGCCGCAGCAACTGGCGCTGGTGGTGACCGGCGTCGACGACCTTGGGCACGAAGGTGACCGTGTCGCCGCCCGAGGAGTGCTCGATCTGCATCTCGGCGACGTCGAAGCCCATGTCGTTGAGCCGGCGTATCCGGCGCTCGATGTAGTGGTACTTGCCCGCCGGATAGACGGAGGTACGGGTCAGCTCCGCCCACAGCTTCTCGTAGCGCGCGCAGATCTCGGTGCCGAAGTCCACCGGGTCCACCGAGGGGTGCAGGGCGCCGGATGCCTCCAGGTCGAGCAGTTCGCCGCTGATGTTCACCCGGGCCAGGTCGAGGTCGTAGTCCCGCTGCCCGTCGCTCAGCCGCGGATGCAGCTCGCCGGTCTCCGCGTCGACGAGATAGGCGGCGTACGCGCCCGCGTCGCGCCGGAAGAGCGTGTTGGACAGCGAGCAGTCGCCCCAGGCGAACCCGGCCAGGTGCAGCCGCACCAGCAGCACCGCGAGGGCGTCCATCAGCCGGTGCATGGTGGCGGGCCGCAGGGTCGTCTCGAACATCGACCGGTACGGCATCGAGCCGCCCAGGTGCCGGGTGATCAGCACCGGTTCCAGCGGTGCGCCGGTGCGGTCGGTGCGCCCGGTGACCACGGCGAGCGGGTCGACGGCGGGGATGGCGAGCCGGTCCAGGTCGCGCAGCAGCTCGTACTCGCGCAGCGCCGGCCGCTCGGCCAGCTCCTTGACGGCGATCACCTCCTCGCCCGCGCGGGCGTAGCGCACGACGTGCCGGGAGATGCCGCGCGGCAGCGGCACGAGGTACTCCTCGGGCCACTCCTCCAGCGGCGTCTCCCAGGGCAGTGCGAGCAGGAGCGCGGGATGCTCCGGGTTGGTGGCGCTGATCTGCAAAGCCATGACGGAGACTCTAGGGCCTCTCGTCCGGCCTGCGCCGGGCGAGAGGCCCAGGTACGGCAGACACCGTCGCGGTACTAGAGCGCGTGGTCCCGTGCCCGGCGGGCGGCCGCCTTGACCGGGCCGCGGTGGACCGGGCCGTGGCCGGGGAGCAGGACGTCGGCGTCGAGGCTTTCGAGTATCTCCAGCGAGGCCAGTGCCTGGGCGCGCTCGTGGTGGAACATGTCGGGCAGCAGTTGCGGTCCGCTGATCCGTGAGGTGGGGTGGCCGCTGACCAGGGCGTCGCCGGAGACCAGCACGCCCGCCGCGGGCAGGTGGAACACCGTGTGGCCGCGGGTGTGCCCGGGGGTGTGCACGGGCACCGGGCGGCCCGGCAGGTCCAGCGCGCCCGCCGCCGGGAACGGCTCGGGTGCGGCCACGGGCAGGTGCGCGGTGCCGCCGGCCCGCAGCGAGTGCACCGCCCAGGGCAGCACCCCGGGCCGCCAGCCGTTGCGCAGCACCGTGCCGACGCTCACCTGGTGCAGGAACTCCCGCCGCGCGTGCGGCACTTCGGCCTCGTGTAGCTGGACGGGGGTGCCGTACGTCGTGCGCAGGTACTCGGCGGAACCGAGGTGGTCGTTGTGTGCGTGGGTGATCAGCACCGCCGCCACCGCCTGCGGCGAACTGCCCACCGCTGCCAGCGAGTCGAGCACCAGTTGCCGGTCGCCCGGGTAGCCGGTGTCGATGAGGGTGGCCGCGTCGCCCTCGGTGAGGATCACCCAGTTGGTGTTGGTGCCGTGCACCAGATAGGTGCCGTCGGCCACTTCCCGCACGTCCGCCCGCATCGGTCTCCCCAAGTCGTGGATGGCTGGTGCCGGGGGACAGCAAAGCAGACGCGGTCGCCGCCCCGGCGACCGGAGCCCCGGCCGGGCGGCGGGCGGGGTGCCGGAGCGCCCGTGTCCGGCGGCCTGTGGGCCGGGGACACGGGCGCTCCGCTCCGGGCGGCGGAGGGGTCAGGAGGCGGTGGAGCGGGAGTGTGTGCCGCCGGGGGCCGCCGGGGCCCAGCCGGGTGCCCGTGCCGCCTCGGCCGGGTCGCTCTCGTCGAGGGTGACGCCCCAGGTGTCGTCCTCGCCGACGCGCACCTCGACCTCCTTCTTCCGGCCGCCGGTGAAGTACAGCACCACGACCTGGCGGGTGGACCCCTCGTCGTAGAAGTCCGCCGTCACCTCGCCGCCCGCGGCCTCGCCGAACGCGTCGACCCAGTTGCGGGCCGTGGTGTCGGCGGCCGTGCCGCCGGTGACGGCCAGGCCGGCGAGCCCTTCCGGGTCACGGTCGGCCAGCCGCCACACCGTCCGCTGCACCGTCTCCAGGCTGCCCCGGGAGGGATAGCCCACGACGTGCAGCGGCTTGTGGCGGGAGTAGTCGCCCTGGTAGTCGTCCGTCCCGTCGGCGCCGCACGCGGTCACGGACAGGCCGGTGCCCATCAGCAGGGCCAGGGCCAGGCATTTCTTCGCACTGTGCATGATCAGCCGCGGGACCTCGGTCGAAGGATGATGACGCGCTCGATGTAGTTGCTGCTCTTGCGGTAGCGGGCGATGGCCGCCGCCAGGCTGGTGCGGCCCACTCCGCCGTGCTGGAGGAGCTGGACACCGTGCCGGTTGGCCGAGACCACGGCGACATGGTTGTACGCCCGCTCCTTCTTCCACTTGAAGAGCACGATGTCACCGGCGCGCGCGGTGTGCGCGTGCACGAACTGCGCCTTGCGGTAGTTGATCATGTGGCGGCGGAAGTTCTCCGCGCCGGACCAGGTGTAGCTCTTGTTCTTCACGGTGCCGAAGAAGTAGTACTGCTGCCACCAGGCGCGGTCGTGCTTGCGGCCGCCGGCCCGGGTCTTCATCTTCCCGCCGTGGTAAAGGGCCTTGGAGACGAAGTTCGTGCAGTCCTGGCCGTACTCCCACTTGGCGCCCAGGTTGCGCGAGGCCCAGTCGGCCGTGCCCGAACCGCTGACCTGGGCCGCGCGCAGCATCGCGCCCGCGGCCTGCGGGGCCTGGACGGGGAAGCCCTCGGCGTCCAGCTCGACGGGCTCCTCGGGGGTCTCCTCGACCGGGCCCTCGGGCTCACCGGCCACGTCGAGACGCCGGGCGGCGGCGAGCGCGGCGGGGACGTCGGCCGCGGGGCCCGGCGCGGCGGCCGGGCGGGACGGCGCGTCCGGGGCCGGCGTCAGGGGAGCGGCCGCGGCGGAGGTGCCGAGCAGAGCGAGGGAGAGGGCGAGGACCGCGGCGCGCGGCAGCGTGCCGGTGGTCCCGCGTGCTCGTCGGGCCGAACGGCCCGGCGGAGCTATGTTCATGAAAACGTCATTCCTTGGTCAAGGGAACGTGAAGGAAGATCAAAGATTAATCGGAAGCCGACGGTCCGTTGACGCGCTTATCGTCACTCGGCGCCCATTTCCGACTTCTCGTCACATGTGAGGCTCGCCACAGCGGATGGGCCCGCCCGCACCCCTGTGGATACATCGCCGTATCGGATACATTCATGTATCCACGAGGGGGTGGCAGAGCCATGACACAGGAGCCGCCGCGGGAGTCCGCGGCACCGCCCGGCCTGAGCAGGCGCCGGGCGCGCACCCGGGCCGATCTGCTCGGCGCCGCGTTCCGGGTCTTCGCGGCCAAGGGCTTCGGCCGGGTCTCGATCGAGGAGGTCTGCGAGGCCGCCGGGTACAGCAGGGGCGCCTTCTACTCCAACTTCACCACCCTGGACGAGCTGTTCTTCGCCCTCTACCGCGAGCGCGCCGAACTCATCGCCGACCAGGTCGCGGGGGCCCTCGCCCTCGACGGACCGGACCTGGACGTGCCCGCCGCCGTCGACCGGGTCACCGACGTCCTCCTGCTGGACGTGGACTGGCTGCTGGTCAAGACGGACTTCCTCGTGCACGCCGCCCGCGACGGCGCCGTGGCCGAAACCCTGCGTCGGCACCGGGCCCGGCTGCGCGGCGCGATCGCCGAACGGCTGGAGCGCGCGCACGGCCGCACCCCGCTGCCCGCGGTCCTCGGCGGCGCGGACGGCGCCGCCCGCGCGGTCGTCGCCGCCTACGACGGCGTCACCGTCCAACTCCTGCTGGACAAGGACGTCGAGGGCGCCCGCGCCTGGCTGCGGCACCTGCTCACCGCACTGCTCACCGACGGCGGCACCGCCGCACCGACGCACTGAGAAGGGACCCCCATGGACGCGGATGTCATCGTCGTCGGAGCTGGCCTCGCCGGCCTGGTCGCGGCGCACGAACTCACCAGCCGGGGCCGCAAGGTCGCCCTCGTCGACCAGGAGAACGCCGCCAACCTCGGCGGCCAGGCGTACTGGTCCTTCGGCGGGCTGTTCCTCGTGGACTCCCCGGAGCAGCGGCGCCTCGGCGTCAAGGACTCCTTCGACCTCGCCTGGAACGACTGGCAGGGCAGCGCCCGCTTCGACCGGCCCGACGACGAGGACAGCTGGGGCATGCGCTGGGCCCGCGCCTACGTCGAGTTCGCGGCCGGGGAGAAGCGCTCCTGGCTGGCCGGACACGGCATCACCCTGCTGCCCACGGTCGGCTGGGCCGAGCGCGGCGACCTGCGGGCCGACGGCCACGGCAACTCCGTACCGCGCTTCCACATCGCCTGGGGCACCGGCACCGGCGTGGTCGCCCCCTTCGCCGCGTACGCGCACCGGGCCGCCCAGGACGGGCTGCTCACCTTCCACCACCGGCACCGGGTGGACGAACTCGTCGTGGAGAACGGCGCGGCGCGCGGCGTGCGCGGCACCCTCCTCGCCCCCGACGACGCACCCCGGGGCGTCGCCTCCAGCCGCGAGGAGCGCGGCGCCTTCGAACTGACCGCCCAGGCCGTGATCGTCACCAGCGGCGGCATCGGCGCCGACCACGACATCGTCCGCCGCCACTGGCCCGAGCGCCTGGGCACCCCGCCCGCCCGCATGGTCACCGGTGTCCCGGCCTACGTCGACGGCCGGATGCTCGACATCAGCGCCGCCGCCGGTGCCCGGCTGGTCAACCGCGACCGGATGTGGCACTACACCGAGGGGATCCGCAACTGGGACCCGATCTGGCCGGGACACGGCATCCGCATCCTGCCCGGCCCCTCCTCGGTCTGGCTCGATGCCCTCGGCCGCCGGCTGCCCGACCCCTGCCTGCCCGGCTACGACACCCTGAGCACCCTGCGGCACCTGCGCACCACCGAGGACCTCGCCGTCCACGACCACTCCTGGTTCGTGCTCACCCGCAGGATCGTCGAGAAGGAGTTCGCCCTCTCGGGCTCCGAGCAGAACCCCGACATCACCGCCAAGGACCGCAAGGCGGTGCTGCGCGACCGGCTGCTCGGCAAGGGCGCGCCGGGACCGGTCCAGGACTTCCTGCGGCACGGCGCCGACTTCGTGGTCGCCGCCACCCTCGAAGAGCTCGTCGAGAAGATGAACAGGCTCACCGACCGGCCCCTGCTCGACGCCGCCGAGGTGCGCCGCCAGATCACCGCCCGCGACCTCCAGCTGGACAACCCGTACAGCAAGGACGCCCAGGTGCAGGGCATCCGCAACGCCCGCCGCTACATCGGCGACCGGCTCGGCCGGGTCGCCGCCCCGCACCGCATCCTCGACCCCGAGGCCGGCCCGCTGATCGGCGTCAAACTGCACGTCCTGACCCGCAAGACCCTCGGCGGCATCCAGACCGACCTCGACTCCCGCGCGCTCGGCACGGACGGCACACCCGTCGACGGCCTGTACGCGGCGGGCGAGGTGGCCGGGTTCGGCGGCGGCGGTGTGCACGGCTACAACGCCCTGGAGGGCACCTTCCTCGGCGGCTGCCTCTTCTCCGGCCGCGCGGCCGGCCGCGCCGCGGCCGCACAGACCGCCTGAACGGCCCGGCGGGCCCGCCCTCTTCGCCCGGTGGGGACGGGCGGGCCCGGCCCGCGGGCGACTTGACCCGCGGCAGGGCGAACCGGCGCCGTACCGGCTCTACCCTGAGGGCGTTTGATCATGCGCCGCCCATCCTCCGAGGAGAACCGTGACGCCCCCCAGGAAGCAGCCCGTCCCCCGCGCCGTGACCGCCACCGTCCCCGTCGCCGTCGCGGCCCTGCTGGCGGCCGCCGGACCCGCGGCCGCCGGACCCGTCACCCACGGCACCGCACCCGCCCGCCCCGCCGCGGCCGGGGCACCCGGCGCCGGCGACCCGTACTTCCCGCTCGCCGGCAACGGCGGCTACGACGTCTCCCACTACGACCTGACGCTGCGGTACGACCCGGCCGCCCGCCACCTCGACGCCACCGCCGTCCTCACCGCCCGCGCCACCGCCCGGCTGACCCGCTTCGACCTCGACCTCAAGGGCCTGAAGGTCACCGGGGTCAGCGTCGACCACGTCAAGGCGTCCTACCGGCGCGACGGCCAGGAACTCGTCGTCACCCCGCGCACCGCCCTGCGCCCCGGCCACCGCTTCCAGGTCGCCGTCACCTACAGCGGCACCCCCGGCCCGGTCACCGACCCCGACGGCTCCCCGGACGGCTGGATCCCCACCGACGACGGCGCCTTCGTCGCCGGTGAACCCCAGGGCGCCATGACCTGGTTCCCCGCGAACAACCACCCGCTGGACAAGGCGTCGTACGACTTCACCCTCACCGTCCCGCAGGGGCACACCGCCGTCGCCAACGGCGTCCTCCTGGGCAGCCGCACCGCCCACGGCCGCACCACCTACCGCTGGCGCCAGAGCGAACCCATGGCCGCCTATCTGGCCACCGCCACCATCGGGAAGTTCCGCGTCGAGCAGTTCACCACCCGCGGCGGGATCAGGGTCTACAACGCCGTCGACCCGCGCGAGGCGAAGGCCGCCGCGCCCGTGGTGAGGCAACTGCCCGCCGTCCTGGACTGGGAGAGCGGACTCTTCGGCCCCTACCCGTTCAGGGCCGCCGGAGCCATCGTCGACCACGCCCCGGACGTCGGCTACGCCCTGGAGACCCAGACCCGCCCCCTGTACGACTCCGCGCCCGACCTCTCCACCCTCGTCCACGAGAGCGCCCACCAGTGGTTCGGGGACTCCGTCTCGCTGACCCGCTGGCAGGACATCTGGCTCAACGAGGGCTTCGCCACCTACGCCGAGTGGCTCTACACCGAGCAGCACGGCGGCGACAGCGCCCAGCAGGAGTTCGACGCGCTGTACGCGCGCCCGGCCACCGACCGGCTGTGGGCCTTCCCGCCCGGCGACCCGGGCAGCGGCGAGAACATCTTCGACACGCCCGTCTACGCCCGCGGCGCCATGACCCTGCACGAACTGCGCCGGGCCGTCGGCGACCGGGCCTTCTTCCGGATCCTGCGCGCCTGGGCGACGGACCACCGCGGCGGGCACGGCACCACGGCCCAGTTCACCGCGCTCGCCGAGCGGATCTCCGGCAAGGACCTGGGCACGCTCATGCGCACCTGGCTGGAGACCGCGGGGAAGCCGGCCGCCCCCTGACGGCGGCGGGTCCGAGGACGCCGGACGGCCGGACCTGACGGGTTCCTCACATGTGTCGGCCATGGTCGACACATGATCACCCGCCACCGCCGTGCCGTCCCCGGCCCGCCGACCGCTTAGGATCCGCCAGGTGTGCGCACATGTGCTGGTCGCCGAGGACGACGAGATGCAGGCCGAACTCATCCGCCGGTCCCTGCTGCTGGAGGGCCACACCGCGACCGTGGTCCACGACGGCCGGGCCGCCCTGGAGGCGGCCCGGCTGCACCGGCCCGACCTGGTCGTCCTGGACCTCATGCTGCCGGTGCTCGACGGCTTCGGGGTCTGCCGGGAACTGCGCCGGGACGACGACGTCCCGGTGCTGATGCTCACCGCCCGCAACACCGAGGACGACGTGCTGCTCGGCCTGGAACTGGGCGCGGACGACTACATGACCAAGCCGTACAGCCCCCGCGAGCTGATGGCGCGGATACGAACCGTGCTGCGCCGCAGCGGGCGGGCCGCCGAGCGGCGCGAGGACCCCGTGCTGCGCGCCGCCGGGCTCGCCGTCGACCCGGTGCGGCACGAGGTGCGGTGCGAGGGGCGGCCGGTGGTGTGCACCCCGGCCGAGTTCGAGATCCTGCTCGCCATGGTCGGCGAACCCGACCGGGTCTTCACCCGGCACCAACTGCTGCGCCACACCCGCGGCCTGGACCGCGCCTCCACCGAACGGGCCATAGACGTGCACATCATGAACCTGCGCAAGAAGCTGGAGGCCGATCCGCGCCGCCCGGTACGGCTGCTGACCGTCTTCGGTGTCGGCTACAAGCTGAACAGCGCGGCGGCGTGAGGAAGAAGGCCGGGCCGGGCGGCGGCATACCGCTGCGCAAACGGCTGCTGGTGCGGCTGCTGGTCGCCTCCGTCCTGATCGCCGGCTGCTCGGTGGCGGCGACCGCCTGGCTGGCGGTGCAGACCACCACCAGCGCCCTGCGGCAGGAGCAGGGCCAGGACCTCGCCGACGACGTCGCCATCCTGGCCCGGCTGAGCGGCTACGCGGCCACCCACCGCGACTGGAGCGGCGTCGCGGCCACCGTCCGCGGGCTCGCCGCGCAGACCGGCCGCCGGGTCGCCCTCACCACCGCCGACCGCACCCTGGTCGCCGACTCCGCGCCGCCCGGCAGCCCGCTGCCGCCCAGCCCCGCCGCCACCGTCGACCCCCTGCACACCGACACCTACACCCAGCGCGGCGCCCAGCTCAGCGGGATCGACCCGCGGGCGGTCGGCCCCTACGCGCTGCCGGCCGGTGAACGCCGGCAGCTCGACCAGGTGGCGGTCAAGCGCCGGAGCTGCTTCGCGGCCAACGGCGTGCCCACCACGGTCCGGTACACCCCGGGCGGACGCCCCTACCTGGTCTCCGACGACGGGACCCGCGGTGTCGCCGAGGTGCCGGAGGAGTGCGCCGACGGCGCCCTCAACACCCCCACGGCCACCGAGCGCAGGGCCCTGGACGACGTGACCCGGCGGGCCCGCGCCTGCGTCGGGCGGGCCGGCCTGGACCCGGACCTCGGCGCCCTGGAGTTCGATCCCGGGCCCGTCGGCCGCTACCTCGTCCCGAGGACCGCCGTCCGCTACTTCTACAAGGGCGCCCTGGGAGCGGGCGGCGATGCCACCGCGAAGGAGCGGCGGGAGGGCTGGCAGAAGGCCCAGCAGAAGGCGCAGCAGTGCGCCGACGACGCCTACCGGGACCAGCTCGACCCCTATGTCGCCCCCGCCGCCCAGCTCTTCCTGGGCGGCGGGGACCGGGCCGCCACCCGCTTCGTCATGTCGCCCGCCAACAAGGCGAAGATCATCGGTGCCGCCGGTCTGGTGCTGGCCGTCACGGTCGCCGTCACCGCCGTGGTCGCCGGCCGGCTCGTGCGCCCGCTGCGCGCCCTGACCGAGGCCGCCCGCCAGCCCCCGGACCAGCATGTACGGGTGCCCGTCACCACCCGGGACGAGACCGGGCTGCTCGCCCAGGCGTTCAACGCGCTGACCGAACGCCGCGAACGCCTGGAGGCCCAGCGCAAGGCGATGGTCAGCGACATCGCGCACGAACTGCGCAGCCCGCTCACCAACATCCGCGGCTGGCTGGAGGTGGCCCGCGACGGCCTCGTCGACCCCGACCCCGCCCTGCTGTCCTCCCTGCACGACGAGGCGCTGGTGCTCCAGCGGGTCATCGACGACCTCCAGGACCTGGCCGCCGCCGACGCCGGTACCCTGCGCCTGCACCGGGAGCCGCTCGTCGCTCGCGACCTGCTCGACCAGGTCGCGGCGGCCCACCGGGTCGCCGTCCGTGCCGCCGGGGTCACGCTGCGCACCGACCGCGCGGACGGCGCCTGCCTGGACGCCGACCCGGTCCGCATGCGGCAGGTGCTCGGCAACCTGGTCTCCAACGCGGTGCGCCACACGCCTGCGGACGGCACCGTCGCACTGGCCGCGCACCGCGAGGGCGGCACGGTGGTCCTCACGGTGGCCGACACCGGCACCGGCATCGCACCGGACGACCTGCCGCACGTCTTCGACCGGTTCTGGCGGGCGGAGAAGTCCCGCAGCCGCCGCACCGGCGGCAGCGGTCTCGGCCTGGCCATCGTCCGTCAGCTGGTCGAGGCCCACGGCGGGACCGCGGCCGCGGCCAGCGAACCGGGCGCGGGCAGCGTCTTCACCCTCCGGCTGCCCGCGGCCCCCGACGAGACGGAGCCCGGGGCGCGGGACGGCGTACGCACCGGGGAGGCCGGGGACCCGTGGTCCGCGGCCTCCCCGGCGGGGGAGTAGTCGTACCGGCCGGGCGGTCAGCCCTGTCGGCGGCGGGCCACGGCACGGCGCCGCCGCAGGGCGCGCCGCTCGTCCTCGCTCGTCCCGCCCCACACACCGATGGTCTGTTCCGTGTCCAGCGCCCAGCGCAGACACTCCTCACGGACGGGACAGCGCCGGCACACCGCCTTGGCCTGCTCGGTCTGCACCAGTGCCGGACCGGTGGTGCCGATCGGGAAGAACAGGTCGGGGTCCTCGTGGCGGCACGCGGAGTGTTCTCGCCAGTTCTCCATGAAGAAAAGTCACCTGCGATCGAAAGTAGTCCGTGTCTCGGGCCGTATGTGCTCGCCGTCGGGTCACCCGCCGCCGCCGCGTCAAACGGCGCCCCGCCCGGCACCCGCCGGACCTTCGCACGATCCGCACATGGCCGGATCGGCCCGCCGGGGCCGTGTCCGCGGCCCCGGCCGTACCGCGGACGGGTGCGAACGGCACGGCCTGTGCTGCGATAGTGAACCCGGACAGAAAGATGTAACGAGCAACCAGGAACCCCGTGGACACCAGCGAGAGCACCGACAGCAGCAGCCCGGCCCACGCCGACGGCACCCCCGGCCCGGCCGGGCAGGCCCGGCGGGGCTGGCGCCGCTGGGCCATGGACACCCGTCCGCTGCGCATCCCCGCCTACCGCAGGCTGTGGTCCTCCACCATCGTCACCGCGGTCGGCAGCCAGCTCACGGCGGTCGCCGTGCCCAAGCAGATCTACGACATCACCGGTTCCTCGGCCTGGGTCGGCTACGCGAGCCTGGCCGGTCTGGTGCCGATGGTGGTCTTCGCGCTGTGGGGCGGCGCCGTCGCCGACACCGTGGACCGCCGCAAACTGCTGCTGGTGACCAACTGCGGGATCGCCGTCACCTCGCTGCTGTTCTGGGCGCAGGCCCTGACCGGGCTCGACTCGGTGGCCGTGCTGATGGTGCTGCTCGCCGCGCAGCAGGCGTTCTTCGGGCTGAACTCCCCGGCGCGCAACGCCTCCATCGCCCGGCTGGTCCCCGAGGAGGAGCTGCCCGCCGCCAACGCGCTGAGCTCCACGGTCATGCAGACCGGCCTGGTCGCCGGACCGCTGCTGGCCGGTGCGCTGATACCCGTGATCGGGCTGCCCGAGCTGTATCTGATCGACGCGGTGGCGCTGTGCGCCACGGTGTGGGCGGTGTGGCGGCTGCCGGCGCTGCCGCCCCTGTCGGCCCCGGCCCAGCGCCGCGCCGGGGTACGGGAGATAGCCGCCGGTTTCCGCTACATCTCCGGGCACAAGGTGCTGCTGCTGTCCTTCCTCGCGGACATCATCGCCATGGTCTTCGGCATGCCCCGCGCCCTGTTCCCGCAGCTCGCCGCCGAGACCTACGCCCCCTACGGCGAGGGCCTCGCGCTGGGCCTGCTGTTCGCGGCCATTCCGCTGGGCGCGGTGGCCGGGGGCCTGTTCTCCGGCACCTTCTCCCGGGCGCGCCGCCACGGCTGGATGGTCATCGGCGCGGTCACCGCCTGGGGCCTGGCCGTCGCCGGGGTGGGGGTGAGCCGCAATCTCTGGGTCGCGGTGGTGTTCCTGGCCGTGGCGGGCGTCGCCGACATGGTGTCCATGGTCTTCCGCGGCGCGATCCTGCTGTCCGCCGCCACCGACGAGATGCGCGGCCGGATGCAGGGCGTCTTCACGGTCGTGGTGGCGGGCGGACCGCGCCTGGCCGACGTGCTGCACGGCACGGCCGGTTCGCTCTTCGGGCCGCGCGCGGCCGTCGCCGGGGGCGGGCTCCTGGTCGTCGTCCTGATGCTGGCCCTGGCGGCGGCCGTACCGGCGCTGCGCCGCTACCGGATCTGAGGCGCGCGGCGCGCCGCGCTACAGGCCCCGCCGGGGGATCGTGTACTGCTCCAGCAGTTTGCCCCGGGTCAGTTCCAGACGGTGGGCGAGGATCTCCGCGACGGTGCGCACCAGGGACAGGCCGAGCAGCGGGTCCTCCACGGACAGGGCCAGCACCGCCGAGGCGTCGAACTCGTAGGCCCGCACCCGGCTGAAGGCCTCGGCGCCGAAGTCCCACTCGTACGGCGGGAAGAGCCAGGACCAGCCCAGCAGGTCGCCCGCGCCGAGGCTGGCCACGGTGACCCGGCGGGTGGGGGTGACCTGCTGGTCGAGGTGGACGGCGCCGGACCTGATCACCCAGAAGCGGTCGGCGGTGCCACCCGGCTCGAAGATCCGGGTGTCCTCCGGGAAGGAGACCTCCCGCGCGACTTCCATGAGGCGTTCGCGCTGCTTGTGGGGGAGCGCGGTGAGGAGTTTTATCGCTTTGGTCATGGCCCCTGGCCCTTCGCCGTGGTGTCCGGATCGGCGCGTGTGCCTGGGTCCTGTCGCCGCCTCCGCGTGCGTGCTCCCGGTGTGCCGTGACCCGGCCCGCGTACCGGAGGTACCCGGGTCCGGGGCCGGTGCGGCGGGCGGGGAGGTGACGACAGGGCCTCAGCCCATTGTCGGCGGCTGCGCGCGCAACGGGCACCTCGGCGGACGAGGACATGAAAAAGCCCTGGCTGGACGGGGGAGACCAGCCAGGGCCGTATGCGGCGATGTACGGGGGACTTCAGCCGGGTCGACCCCGTCACCGCTTATGGATGAACCTTAAACCACCGCGGACCGTGCTCCCGCGCCCGAAGCGGGTCGAGTGACCGGTTTCACTCGGTTTCACCCGGCGTACGCCGTCCCGCACGGATGTTTGACCGGGCACACAGCGGCTAGCCGGATCAGAGAGGCCGTGAGCCTCCGCCGTCAGCCACAGGGAGCGAGGAGATGTGCGAGAAGCACCGGACCACCCCCGTCGCGGAGCCCGCCTCCGCCCCGGACCACCTCGGACCGTGCCGCCCGGCCGACGCCCGGCGGGAAGTGGCGCACGTGATCACCGAATGCTGCCGGGCCGGCCATCCGCCGTGCGACGCGCACGCCGTGTCCGACGCCCAGCTCGTCGCCTCCGAACTGACGACCAACGCCATCCTGCACGGCGGCGGGGTGACCGACTTCCATGTCGATGTCGTCGGACCCGACGTGCGCGTCTGCGTCAGCGACCGCAGTGACCGGCTCCCGGTGTCCCGCACCCCGCTGGACCGGCAGGGCCGCTACCGCAGCGGCGGGCGCGGCTGGCCCATCGTGTGCAGGCTGGCCCGGGACGTCCAGGTGTCCGACCTGCCCTCGGGCGGCAAGTGCATCAGCGCCATGGTCTCCCTGACCTGACCTGACCTGAGCTGACCTGACCCGCCCGGACGGGCCGGTCCGGGCTGCGCCGCGGCGGTGCGGACCGCCCGCCGCGAAGAATCCGGGAGAAGCGGAGTTTGTTCCTCCCGCCCCCGGGCAGACGGAACCCCGTGCTTCGGACCGGAGGCGCGCCAGCGGGAGCGGCATGGCTGCTCCGAGGCCCTCCAGGTCGGCTCGGCAGTTCCCCGCCTCCCGCGGTACATCCCTGAAACCACCGTTCAGGAGCGAATCCGCATGCTCATCGACACATCGGCAAGCCGTTCCCGCACTCTTGAGGAACAGGCCGCTCCCGCCCGGCGGCCGCACGACGACGCACCCGAGACCGAGGCCCTCTTCCGGCGCCTGACCGCGCTGCCGGACGGGCCCGAACGCGACGCGGTGCGCGACGAGCTCGCCACCGCGTGGCTCCCCATGGCACACCGCATCGCGGGCCGCTTCCGCGACCGCGGCGAATCCATCGAGGACCTCCGCCAGGTGGCGGCACTGGGGCTGGTCAAGGCCATCGACCGCTTCGACCCGGACCGCGGGGCCTTCGAGAGCTACGCCGTCCCCACCATCACCGGCGAGGTGAAGCGGCACTTCCGGGACCGCATGTGGGCGCTGCGCGTGCCCCGCCGGGTCCAGGAACTGCGCAACAAGGTGCGCGTGGCGCGCCGTGAACTCACCCAGCACCCCGGCAGCCCCGAGCCCACCCTCGCCGCCGTCGCCGCCCACACCGGGCTCACGGAGGAGGAGGTCAGCACCGGCATGGAGGCGCTGGAGAGCTTCAGCACGCTGTCCCTGGACGCCGAGATGTCCTCCGGCGCCGACGGCTACAGCCTCGCCGACACCCTCGGCGCCGCCGACTCCTCCTACGACGTCGTCGTCGACCGGGAGTCGGCCAAGGAGGGACTGCGCCGCCTTCCCGAGCGCGAACGCGCCATTCTCTATATGCGCTTCTTCGAGGACATGACACAGAGCCGGATCGCCGACCGCCTCGGCATATCGCAGATGCACGTCTCCCGGCTGATCAGCCGCAGCTGCGCCCGCGTCCGCGACGAGGTGCTCACCGAGCGGACCGGCCGCCGCCCCGCCAGGCCCCGGCCCGAGGCGTACTGACCGGCCGGCCCCGCCCGGCGCACCCCCGCCACCGCCCGGCGCACCCCCGCGCCCGGAGGTGGCGCGAGTGCGCCCGGCGCGCCTGCGCGGGCACCGGCCGATCGCAGGTGCCGGGTCTGAGAGACGCCGGGCGGGGAACACGGAGCAAATGAGCGAAGACGAGTTTCCGCCCGACGACCGGGCCGTGGAGGTGTACCTCGACCTCCTGCGGATCCGGATGCCAGAGGACGACTACGAACTCCTGCTCACCGTGGTGGACCCGGTGCTGCGCGCCATCCACGAACAGGGGGAGCAGGGCGTGCCCACCGCGGACTTCCCGCTGGACGGGCCGCAGACGCAGGGCCTGCCCCAGCAGATACGCGACGAGGCGGCCCTGGTCATCGCCACCGCGGTCACCGGTCGGCTGGACAACGAGCTGGTCGTCCTGGAGATCGAGGAGACCGGCCCGGTCCGGGTGGTGACCGACGCGACCACCGCCGCCGACCCGGCCCGCCTCACGGAGATCGCCGACTACATCCGCGACCGGCACCGCGAGACCGAGGAACTGCGCGGCATCGCCGCCGCCAGCGACCTGCCCACGGACTTCTGACCCGCCCGGACCCGCCTCACCGCTTGGGCGTCGGCACCCGGACGCCCAGCGGACGGGCCAGGCCCACCACTCCCTCGTCCAGCCGTTGCAGATGCCGCAGCACCCGGTCGGTGATCCGGCCGTAGCGGGGCGTGCCCGGCGTGCCGCCCGACTCCAGCAGCGACGCGATGCTCGGACCCGTCTCGATCTCGGGGGCGTCCGGCTCGTCGGCCACGTGCGCGGTGAGCGCCGCGATGTTGTGCGTGATCCGGCGGCACGCCTGCCGCAGCCGCGGATCGGCGGCTATCGACGGATGCGTCGGCAGCAGTTCGGCCGTCGCGGCCAGCGACCGCGCGTGGTACGCGCATGTCTCCAGCAGCGCCAGCAGGTACTGCGCGGTGTCGCGCCGGGCCCGCAGGGGCGTGATCGGGTGCGTGAGCGGCTGCACCGCGCCGCGCAGATCGCTCAGCGCCTGGTCGAGATCGCGCGCCTGGTCCAGCAGATCCGCCTGCGGACCGCCGCTGAGCTGGTCCACGGCGGTGCCCGTGACGTCGTAGAGCCGCTCCAGCACCGTGCCCAGCAGTTCGTCGGTCCGGCGGTCGGTGCGCACCGGCAGCACCACGGCCGCCGCGATGATCCCGCAGGCGGCGCCCAGCGCCGTCTCCTCGATGCGCAGCACCAGCACCGACAGGCTGTAGGTGTGCAGCAGCGTGTAGAGCAGCCCCAGCGCGGCCGTGACGAAGAACGACATCAGCGTGTACGACAGCGGCGCCGTGTAGAACATCGCGAACACCAGCAGCAGCACCAGCGCCAGGGCCGGCCAGGTGTGCGGTCCGACCAGCCCGGCCAGCACGATGCCCGCCACCACGCCGAGCACGGTGCCCAGCAGCCTGCGGTAGCCCTTGACCAGGATCTCGCCCGTGGACGAGGTGTTGATGAAGACGATCCAGCAGGTCAGCACCGCCCAGTACCAGCGCTGGCTGGAGAGGAACTCACCGCCCACGATGGCCAGCGCGGACCCCAGCGCCACCTGCACCGCGGCCCGGGTGGTGGGCCGGCGCAGCCCGGTCGCGGGCTCCTCCAGCTCCTGTTCGCCCGCCTCGGCGCCTTCGATGGCGGCGTCCTCGGCGTCCAGCTCCTCCCGGGAGCGGGTGGTGGCCGGGGAGTCGTCGGACTCGTCCTGCGGCCCGCCGAGCGCCACCCGCAGCCCCAGCACCGCGCGGGCGGCCTCCCCGATACCGCGGAAGACGTCCTGCACCGCCGCCGAGGCGGCCGGCAGGTTCTCCTCGTCGCGGTAGCCGAGCAGCCGGTTGCGCACATGCGTCATGGCGGTGCCGCCGCCCTCGCCGACCGGCCGCAGCACCAGCATGCGCAGCGCCCGCAGATCCCGGCGCAGTGTGTCGGTGGCCTCCTCCCGCACCGGCTCGCGGCCGCCCGAGGGGACGGGCGCGCCGGGCAGATGGAGGGTGAGCGTGTCGGTCCGCTCGCTGCTGCGGGCGGTCAGCAGCAGCAGCCCCAGCCGCTCGGCGGAGATCTCGGCGCCCGCGATGCGCCGCTGCACCAGCCGGGCCACGGACTCGTCGGAGGTGCCCTGCTCCAGACGGCCCTGGATCATCAGGGCCGTCTCGTGCAGCCGGGCGGTACCCTCGCGCACCGCCTCCAGGGCCTTGTCGGCGTCCTCGGGCCCGGCGTCCAGCAGCTCCAGCTGGGCCGAGACCAACTGGGCCAGCCGCACCCGGAACGCCTCGCGCAGCCGCAGCAGGACGCCCGCCGGAGTCTCGTAGACGATCACGAAGCGCACCAGCGCGCTGGCCGCGAACGCGATCGTGACGACACCGAACAGCGCGGGCAGCGTGTGCCCGGTGGCGCCGACGAACAGCGACATGAAGTAGATCTGGAAGCCGATCAGGCCCAGCGCGTTGCCCCGGTCGCCGAAGCGGCGGCTGTAGACCGCGCAGAAGATCAGGACGACGAAGAAGAGGTCACCGGCGATCACCCGTGAGTTCAGCAGGGCGCCCAGGGTGACCGAGGCCAGCGCCACGGGCAGCCCCAGCGCCAGGGTCAGCGCCTGCTGGGAGCGCTGCTTCTCCCGGATGGCGAAGGTGGCCGCCATCGAGGCGATCGCCCCGGCCACCAGATGCGGGACCGGCACCCGCAGCGCGGTCAGCACCGCCAGGGTCAGCGCTATCGATCCCGCCGTCCGCGACCCCGCGGCCAGCCTCAGCAGCCCGGGATCGGACGCCGTGACGCGATCCCAGAGCCGTGTCCCGAGCGACCCCTCCGCTGCACTCACGCCGCCGTACTCTCTCCCGATCCCCGTGGACCTTGCCGTGGATCTTCGTGATGATCCGTTTCTCCAGCATCGCACGCCACGGCCGGACCGCCCGGAGCGGCCCGGCCGTGCGCGGCGCCGATGTCCGCCCGCGCGGCGTCACAGCGCCCGCGGACGCGCCTTCTCGACGTACTCCTGCACCTGCTGCGCCGTCATGTACGCGTCGGTGTACTCGAAGTCCTTCAGCTTGGCCGGCTTGCGGGCCTGGAAGCCGGTACGGACGAAGTCGTCGCCCGCGACCGCGTTGAGCAGCCAGTTCGTCGCGACCCTGACCTTGGCGACATTGGTGCGCAGCGCCCCCAGGTGGTAGCCGCGGGCCACCGCCTGGGCGGGCACCCCGTGCAGTTCGACGCCCAGCGGCTTGGCGACCGCGTCCGCCCCGCCCAGGTCCACGACGAGACCCAGGTCCTTGTGCTCGTAGCGGCGCATCGGCCCGCCGCGCAGGGCCGCGACGACGTTCTCCGCGACCCGCCTGCCCTGGCGCATCGCGTGCTGCGCGGTCGGCGGGCAGACCGCGCCGTCGCCCTTGGCGAGGTCGGGCACGGCCGCGGCGTCACCGAGCGCGAACACCCCGTCGTACCCGGGCAGGCACATCTCGTCGGTCACCGCGAGCCGCCCGCGGACCGTGTCCGCGCCCAGGGTGGCGATGAGCGGGCTGGCGACCACGCCCGCCGTCCAGATCAGGGTGTGGGTGGGCACCACCCGCCCGTCGGTGAAGGTGACCTCCTCCGGACCGGCCTTGGCGATGGACACCCCGAGCGAGATCTCGATGCCCCGCCTGCGCAGGTCCTCCTGGGCGGCACGGCCCAGCTTGTCGCCCAGCTCGGGCATCAGCCGGGGCGCGATGTCGATCAGATGCCACTTGATCAGCGCCGGGTCCAGCCGCGGGTAGCGCTTGACGGCGGCGTGCGTCAGCCGCTGGAGGCAGGCCGCGGTCTCGGTCCCGGCGTACCCGCCGCCGACGACCACGAACTGGAGCCGCGCGGCCCGCTCGGCCGCGTCGTCGCTGGCGTCGGCCAGGTCGAGCTGGGTGATGACATGGTCCCGGACGTACGCGGCCTCGGCGAGCGTCTTCATGCCGAACGCGTGATCGGTCAGGCCCGGGATGTCGAAGGTGCGGGTGATGCTGCCGGGGGCCAGCACGATGTAGTCGTAGGACTCGTCGACGATCCGGTCGGTGATGGTGCGGATGACGCAGACCTTGGCCTTCAGATCCACGCCGACGGCGCCGCCCGGGATGATCCGGGTGCGGTACTTCTTGCTGCGGCGCAGGGAGACGGCGATCGACTGCGGCGTCAGCACGCCGGAGGCGACCTGGGGCAGCAGCGGCAGATACAGCTGGTAGGCGAACGGCGTCACCAGGGTGACGTCGGCCTCGCCGGGGGAGAGGGTGCGTTCCAGACGGCGGACGCACTCCACTCCGGCGAAACCTGCGCCGACCACCAGGATCCTGGGTCGTGTCACGGTGTCTCTTCCCTTCTGCGGCTCCGGCGGCGTGCCGCGGCGTCGAGCGCTTGCCCCCGGATCGCTGCTTTCGCACCTCGTCGCTCCCGCCGTGCCGCCGGGCCTCCTCCCGCCGGCCGGGCACGGCGCCCGCACACACGTGTCGATCACCACCATGCCCGCACCGGGCCGTCCGCGCACCAGTAACGACAGCACCGGCCGCACCGGACGCCCCGGCGGGGCCCGCCCCCGCGGGTCTCAGGCCGACCGTTCCACCGGTGCGTCGACCAGCGCCAGCGCCTCCTCGGCGGTCCGCGAGACCGGCACCGTGAGACTCACTCCGGTGAGGTCGAAGATCCGCTGGACGGCCGGTGCGGGCGCGATGACGTGCACGCTGCCCGGCAGCCGCCGGACCTCCTGGTAGACGCGCAGGACGATGTTCATGCCGGAGGAGTCCATGAAGGGCACCCCGCTCAGGTCGAGCAGGAAGTGCCGGCGGCCGTGGTGGAGCTGGTTGGCCAGATGGGCCTGGAGCTCGGTCGCGGTGTCGACGTCCAGGTACCCCTCGACCGTGAGCAGGGCGACGTCCTCCCGGACGAGGGTGACCTCGACGGTCAGCGGGTTCTGGGCATGGGACACGGGTACCTCCATCGAAGGGCGACTGCGCACCCGCGCCTACCCCCGAACCGGGCGGCCATACGTGCCGGTCCCGGACCCGGGTCGTCGAATGCCGCCGTCGGCGCAGGGTAGTTGCTGCTGTGGAAGCACCGAGCGAAAGGGGCAGGGCAGCGTGACCATCGAGGGAATCTGGGCGTACCCGGCGGAGGCCGGCCGCACCGGCGAGACGGACCTGACCGGATTCACCGTCGTCGCCGCCGACGGCACCGTGGGCCATGTGGACCGGGAGGCGGAGCACTTCGGGATGCGGCACCTGGTCGTGGACACCGGGGTGTGGGTGTTCGGCCGCAGCGCGCTGGTCCCCGCGGGCGTGGTGAGCCGCGTCGACCCGGCCGGGCGCAGGGTCGAAGTGGCCTGCTCCCGGGCGGAGATCAAGGACGCGCCGCGGTTCCGCACCGACAGCGAGACCCTCGACCGGGACTATCTGACCCGGGTGGGGGAGTACTACCACGGCCTGCCGCCACGGGAGCCCGACCCCGCCTGAGGATCCCCAACGGGCCCGGGGCGGATCCGGGCCGGGACGACCGTTCACCAGGGCAGGAAGACGTGGACGTCCTTGCCCTGGCCGGTCACCACGACACTGACCTGGTCGCTCAGCGTGTGGATCAGATGCCAGCCGATCCCGCCGCCGCCCCGGCTCGGATGGAACGGGCGCGGCGCCGGCGGCGTGGTGCTGGTGTCGCTCAGCGTCACATGCACCCCGTCGAAGGTCCGCCGCAGACAGAGCACGAACGGCCCCGGCGCGTACTGCACGGCGTTCGCGGCCAGTTCGGTGACCACCAGCAGGATGTCGTCCCAGTGCTCGGGGGCCGCGGGCAGGGCCCGGCGCGCCAGATCGTCCAGGAACTCCTCCGCGGCGAGGCGCGCACCCGTCACATGGTGCAGCTCGCCCGCGAAGCGGGCGGTTCGGCTCGGTATCCCCTCGGTGGCCAGTGTGTCGTCCCCATGCGGCTCGGTTGGCATCTCGCCTTCCCTGCCCGGCGTGCGCAGGGCGTCGTCGTACGGTCCTTCCCTTCGTCCTCCTGTCTAGTTCCCGTGGGTGCCGGGGCTACGCGTGGGCATCCCGTGGCGCCCGTCTCAGCCGCGCGTCCGGGCGGGCGGAAGTGGGGACCCGGAGGTCATGAGCTACGTCAATCCAGATCCCGACCCGGACCGGACGACCGGGCTCGAACCGGGCGGCGGAGTGCCGCCCGGCGAGACACCGCCCGCCGAGAGCAGCATGCCCGAGGCCGGGCCGCGGGAGCCGGGGGCCACCTCCCGGGGCTGGGCGGCGACCCCGCTCACCCTGATCCTGCTGCTCGTCCTGCTGATCGCGGTGGGCCTGCTGGGCTACGCCCTGGTCCTGATCCGCTGAGCGTCCCGCGCGGCCGTCTCACTCCTGGGTGAGGCGCACGCACGCGGCGACGACCTTCCGCAGGCTCCCCGTGCGCTCCAGCAGCTCACGCTGTGTCCGCGCGCCGTTGCCCTGCGCGAACAGCGTGTCCAGCCCCTCCCGCGCCGCGTCCAGGTCACCGGCGTCGGCGAGCGCGTCGGCGACATGGCCGAGCAGATCCCGCAGCACCGCCCCGGCGGGCAGCCGCCGCATGGTCAGCGGATGCAGCAGCTCCTGCCGGGGCCCGGTCCGCGCCGCCTGCCAGGCGGCCAGCCGCAGCAGGCTCACCCCGTGGTCCGGCGGTGCGCCGCCCGCCCGCCACTCCCGGGCGGCGGTCTCCACCAGCGCGCGGGCGAGCGTGGCGACGAGCCGGGCCGTGCCCGCGCGCAGGCACACGTCCGCGACCCGGATCTCCACCGTGGGATACCGCTCGGAGAGCCGCGCGTCGAAGTAGGCCATCTTCTCGTCGAGGATCACCCCGGTGGCCACCATGTCCGCGACCAGCCGGTGGTAGCGCTCCGCCGACCCGAACAGCTCGGTCGGACCCGCCGAGGGCCAGCGGTCCCAGACCCGGCTGCGGTAGCTGTCGTAGCAGGAGTCGTCCCCCTGCCAGAAGGGCGAGTTGCCGCTGATCGCCAGCAGCGCGGGCAGCCACGGGCGGACGCGGTCCAGGACGGCGACGCCCTCCTCGTCCGAATGCACCGCCACATGCACGTGCATGCCGCAGACCAGCTGGTCCCGGGTGGCGATGCCGTACTGGTCGGCCAGCCACCGGTAGCGGCGGTTCATGGTGATGGTCGGGCTGACCGGCAGCGGCGAGGTGGCGAGCGCGGCCACCGCGCAGCCGATCTCCCCGGCGTGCCGGGCCGCCTCCTGGCGGCAGCGCACGATCTCCGCGCCGAGCGCCGCCATGTCCGTCTGCGGATGCGTGGCGAACTCCAGCATCTGCCCGAACAGCTCTTTCTCGAACACGTCCTGGTCCGTGTCCGCGCCGTCCGCCTCGACCCGGGCGAGCACCGCGCCGGACAGCGCCCGCGGCTCGCCGCTGTCCGGGTCGACCAGGAGGAGTTCCTCCTCCACTCCCACCGTCCGCACCTCGCGCCGCCCTTCTCTCGCGGCGACACCGGCGGGGCGCCGGGTCGTACGTTTCCCGGTGCCCTCGGACGGCGGCCGGACACCCCGCGGCACCGCCGGGGTGTCCGGCCGGACGGCTCAGCCGGGGTGCGGCGCCAGCCAGAGCGTGGCCAGCGGCGGCAGGGTGAGACGGACGTGTCCGTCCTCGGTCCCGGCCGGCTCCGGTGCGGTGACGCCGCTGCCGCCGTAGCGCGCCGCGTCCGTGTTCAGCACCTCCGACCAGGCGGTGACGTCACCGCCCACGTGCAGGCGGTACCCCTCGCGGACCACGGGCGAGAAGTTCGACACCGCCAGCAGCGGAGTGCCCGCCGCGTCCAGGCGCAGGAACGCGAAGACGTTGTCGTCGGCGGCGTCCACGGCGACCCAGCGGAACCCCTCGGGGCGGGTGTCGCACTGCCACAGCGCCGGGGTGTCCCGGTACACCGTGTTGAGGTCCCGCACCAGGTCCCGCACCCCGCGGTGGTCGCCCGCCGAGCAGTTGCCCTCCTCCAGCAGCCACCACTCGGGCCCGTGCTCCTCGGAGAACTCCCCGCCCTGCGCGAACTCCTGCCCCATGAAGAGCAGTTGCTTGCCGGGGTGGGCCCACATGAAGCCGAGGTACGCCCGGTGGTCCGCGCGGCGCCGCCACCAGTCGCCCGGCATCTTCGACACCAGGGCCCGCTTGCCGTGCACCACCTCGTCGTGCGAGATGGGCAGCACGTAGTTCTCGCTGTAGGCGTACACCATCGAGAACGTCATCTCGTGGTGGTGGTACTTGCGGTGCACCGGCTCCTTGCTCATGTACTGGAGCGAGTCGTGCATCCAGCCCATGTTCCACTTCAGCCCGAACCCGAGCCCGCCGCGGTCGGTCGGCGCGGTCACCCCGCCCCAGGCGGTGGACTCCTCGGCGATGGTCACCACACCCGGCGCCCGCCGGTACACGGTGGCGTTCATCTCCTGGAGGAACGCCATCGCGTCCAGGTCCTCGCGCCCGCCGTACTGGTTGGGCGTCCACTGCCCGGAGTCGCGCGAGTAGTCGAGGTAGAGCATCGAGGCGACCGCGTCCACCCGCAGCCCGTCGATGTGGAACTCCTCGCACCAGTAGACGGCGTTCGCCACCAGGAAGTTGCGCACCTCGGTACGGGCGAAGTCGAACTCGTAGGTGCCCCAGTCCGGGTGCTCGGCGCGCTGCGCGTTCCCCGGCTCGTACAGCGGGTCCCCGTCGAAGCGGGCCAGCGCCCAGTCGTCCTTCGGGAAGTGCGCCGGCACCCAGTCCATGATCACGCCGATCCCGGCCCGGTGGCAGGCGTCGACCAAGTACCGGAAGTCGTCCGGTGAGCCCAGCCGTGAGGTCGGCGCGTAGTACGACGTCACCTGGTAGCCCCAGGAGCCGCCGAAGGGGTGCTCGGCGACCGGCATCAGCTCCACATGGGTGAAGCCCAGGTCCTTGACGTACGCGGGCAGTACCTCGGCCAGCTCGCGGTAGGTCAGGCCCTTGCGCCAGGACGGCAGGTGCACCTCGTACACCGACAGCGGCGCCTCGTGCACGGGCGTGTCCCCGCGGTGCGCCATCCACCGCGCGTCGCCCCACTCGTGATGCGCGGCCGTCACGACCGAGGCGGTGTCCGGCGGCACCTCGGTGCGCCGCGCCATCGGGTCGGCCTTCAGGAACCGGCCGCCGTACTGCGAGGTGATCTCGAACTTGTACCGCGCGCCCTCGCCGACGCCCGGCAGGAACAGCTCCCACACACCCGCCGCGCCCAGCGAGCGCATCGGGAACGCGGTGCCGTCCCAGTACGTGAAGTCCCCGGCGACCCGCACCCCGCGGGCGTTGGGCGCCCACACCGTGAACCGGGTGCCCTCGACGCCCTGGTGGGTCATCGGCTCGGCGCCGAGCGCCCGCCACAGCTGCTCGTGCCGCCCCTCCCGGATCAGATGCAGGTCCAGCTCGCCGAGCGCGGGCACGAAGCGGTACGGGTCGTGGACCTCGTGCTCCCCCTGCTCGTACTCGACGAGCAGTGTGTACTCGGGGATCCGGGCGCTCGGCAGGACGGCCGAGAACAGCCCGTCCCCCTCGGAGGAGAGCGGGACGCGCTCTCCCGCGGTCAGTACGCTCACCGCGCGGGCGAACGGGCGCAGCGCCCGGACGGCGGTCCCGCCCGGTACCGGATGCGCGCCGAGCAGCGCGTGCGGATCGTGGTGCGCCCCGGACAGCAGGCGCTCACGCTCGCCCGGGTCCAGGGGCGGCGCCGCCGCGGTCCGTTCCGCCGGGGGCGGGACGGGACCGGACGGCTCGGGCAGTGACGTGTCGCGCAGTGCCACCGGTTCAGCCTCCTCTCACGGCGAGACGTTCGATCGCCGCCATCGGTACCGCGAGCCAGTCGGGACGGTGCCGGGCCTCGTACAGCACTTCGTACACGGCACGGTCCGTCTCGTAGGCCCGCAGCAGGGCGTGTTTCTTACGGGGGTCCCAGCCGGCCCGGGAGGCGTAACCGGCGCAGTACGCCTCCCGGCAGCGGCGCGCCCACTCCGGGCGCCAGGGGCGGCGCTGGCGGGCGGCGTAGTCGAAGGAGCGCAGCATGCCCGCCACGTCCCGCACCGGGGACTCGGGGACACGGCGCTCGGCGAGCGGACGGGACGGCTCGCCCTCGAAGTCGATCACGAACCATTCGCGTCCGGCCCGCAGCACCTGGCCCAGATGCAGGTCGCCGTGCACCCGCTGGGCGGGCGGGCCCGCGTCGCAACTGGCCAGCGCGGCGAACGCGGTGCGCAGCCGGGCGGCGTACGGCCGCAGCGCGGGCACGCTGTGCGCCGCCGCGTCCAGCCGCTCGGTCATCGCCACCGCCGTGCGGGCGACCTCCCGGTGGCCGCCGGTCGGGAAGGCGTCGGCCAGCGCCAGGTGCACCTCGGCCGTGGCCTGCCCCAACTGGTGCGCCTGGGGGGTGAAGTCGTCGCCGGCGGCCAGCGCCCGCAGGGCCAGGGTCCAGCCGTCGGACGCGTCGGGCAGGAACGGCTGGAGCACCCCGAGCGTGGCGTCCTCCGGCTGGTTGGTGCGCAGCCAGGCCACGGGCGCGGGCACCCGGCCGCACCCCTGCCGGGCCAGCGCCCACGGCACCTCCAGGTCCGGGTTGACCCCGGCCTGGATCCGGCGGAAGACCTTCAGGATGAACTCGTCGCCGTACACGATGGAGGAGTTGGACTGCTCCGCGTCCAGCAGCCGGGGAGCGAGGCCGCCCGGGATGAGCGCGGACGGATCGGCCTCGAAGCGCAGAGGGCCCGCGCTGCCCGGGTGGCGCAGCCGCTCCAGGAGCAGTTGCGCGGAGCGCGGGTCGCACAGGGCGTCGTAGACCGCGAGTCCGGCCAGCGGCCCCTGCGCGGGCCGGCCGATGAAGGCGCGGTGCAGCCGCGGGGACAGCTCCCGCCGTACGCCGAGCAGCAGTTGGTAGCAGTCGGCGGGCGGCGGCGCGGTGATGCCGGCCGGGGCGGGGACGCCTCCGCTCCCGGCGCCGACGCCCGCGTGTTCGGCGTGGACCAGCAGATGCAGACATCCCGGGAACAGCTCCGTCATCGACAGCAGCCTGAGGTCGGTGACGGGCCGGTCCTTGCCCGCGAACCAGCGCTGGCCGGGCAGCCATTCGCGCAGCAGCGACCCGAGCGAGGCCATGGGGTCGGCGACGCCCGCGCTGCTCGGCTGGAGGGATGCGGTCTTCGTCATGGTCACGCCTCCTTTCGTCTCGGCCACGGTCAGACTCGTCGGCCGATCCGGGATGCGGCTCTGCTGAGCCGGAACCAGTAGAAGCCGTGTCCCGCCAGGGTCAGCAGATAGGGGAGTTCACCGATGGCGGGGAAGCGGACCCCGCCGATCAGTTCCACCGGGTGCCGTCCGTCGTAGGCGCTGAGATCCAGTTCGGTGGGCTGGGCGAAGCGGGAGAAGTTGTGCACGCACAGGACCAGATCGTCCCCTCCCTCCCCGTTCGGGGGGGCTTCGCGGAGGAAGGCGAGGACGGCGGGGTTGGAGGAGGTGAGTTCGGTGTAGGTGCCGAGTCCGAAGGCGGGGTTCTGTTTGCGGATCTCGATCATGCGGCGGGTCCAGTGCAGCAGCGAGGAGGGGGAGGACATGGAGGCCTCGACGTTGGTGACCTGGTAGCCGTAGACGGGGTCCATGATGGTGGGGAGGTAGAGGCGGCCGGGGTCGCTGGAGGAGAAGCCGGCGTTGCGGTCGGGGGTCCACTGCATGGGGGTGCGTACGGCGTCGCGGTCGCC